>NZ_CP102383.1:4330000-4907247 GCF_024628845.1 Lysinibacillus sp. FN11
AGTGCGTAAT
Source organism: Lysinibacillus sp. FN11 (assembly GCF_024628845.1). Lineage (NCBI taxonomy): Bacteria > Bacillati > Bacillota > Bacilli > Caryophanales > Bacillaceae > Lysinibacillus > Lysinibacillus sp. FN11. Next base: position 4,330,011 of record NZ_CP102383.1, read on the forward strand.
AGCTCACTGGTCGAGTGACGCTGCGCCGAAAATGTATCGGGGCTAAACGATTCACCGAAGCTGTGGATTGACATCTACGATGTCAGTGGTAGGAGAGCGTTCTAAGTGCGTTGAAGTCAGACCGGAAGGACTGGTGGAGCGCTTAGAAGTGAGAATGCCGGTATGAGTAGCGAAAGACGGGTGAGAATCCCGTCCACCGTATGACTAAGGTTTCCTGAGGAAGGCTCGTCCGCTCAGGGTTAGTCGGGACCTAAGCCGAGGCCGATAGGCGTAGGCGATGGACAACAGGTTGATATTCCTGTACCACCTCCTCACCGTTTGAGAAATGGGGGGACGCAGTAGGATAGGGTAAGCGCGCCGTTGGTTGTGCGCGTCCAAGCAGTAAGGCGTGTGTGTAGGCAAATCCGCACACTGTAACGTTGAGCTGTGATGGCGAGTCCGTATGGACGAAGTTCCTGATTTCACACTGCCAAGAAAAGCCTCTATCGAGGTGAGAGGTGCCCGTACCGCAAACCGACACAGGTAGTCGAGGAGAGAATCCTAAGGTGTGCGAGAGAACTCTCGTTAAGGAACTCGGCAAAATGACCCCGTAACTTCGGGAGAAGGGGTGCTCTTGAGCGTGCAAGCGCATGAGAGCCGCAGTGAATAGGCCCAGGCGACTGTTTAGCAAAAACACAGGTCTCTGCAAAACCGTAAGGTGACGTATAGGGGCTGACGCCTGCCCGGTGCTGGAAGGTTAAGAGGAGTGGTTAGCGCAAGCGAAGCTGCGAATTGAAGCCCCAGTAAACGGCGGCCGTAACTATAACGGTCCTAAGGTAGCGAAATTCCTTGTCGGGTAAGTTCCGACCCGCACGAAAGGCGTAACGATCTGGGCACTGTCTCAACGAGAGACTCGGTGAAATTATAGTACCTGTGAAGATGCAGGTTACCCGCGACAGGACGGAAAGACCCCGTGGAGCTTTACTGTAGCCTGATATTGAATTTTGGTACAACTTGTACAGGATAGGTAGGAGCCAGAGATCTCGGAGCGCCAGCTTCGAAGGAGGCGTCGGTGGGATACTACCCTGGTTGTATTGAAATTCTAACCCATGCCCCTTAGCGGGGCAGGAGACAGTGTCAGGCGGACAGTTTGACTGGGGCGGTCGCCTCCTAAAAGGTAACGGAGGCGCCCAAAGGTTCCCTCAGAATGGTTGGAAATCATTCGTAGAGTGTAAAGGCACAAGGGAGCTTGACTGCGAGACCTACAAGTCGAGCAGGGTCGAAAGACGGGCTTAGTGATCCGGTGGTTCCGCATGGAAGGGCCATCGCTCAACGGATAAAAGCTACCCCGGGGATAACAGGCTTATCTCCCCCAAGAGTCCACATCGACGGGGAGGTTTGGCACCTCGATGTCGGCTCATCGCATCCTGGGGCTGTAGTCGGTCCCAAGGGTTGGGCTGTTCGCCCATTAAAGCGGTACGCGAGCTGGGTTCAGAACGTCGTGAGACAGTTCGGTCCCTATCCGTCGTGGGCGTAGGAAATTTGAGAGGAGCTGTCCTTAGTACGAGAGGACCGGGATGGACACACCGCTGGTGTACCAGTTGTCTTGCCAAAGGCATCGCTGGGTAGCTATGTGTGGACGGGATAAGTGCTGAAAGCATCTAAGCATGAAGCCCCCTCAAGATGAGATTTCCCATTACGCAAGTAAGTAAGATCCCTCAAAGACGATGAGGTAGATAGGTTCGAGGTGGAAGTGTGGTGACACATGGAGCTGACGAATACTAATCGATCGAGGACTTAACCAAAAAAGTTTGAAACATTCAATGCACCGTTTATCCAGTTTTGAAAGAACAATTCTTTCAATTAAATACAAAGTCTAGTGATGATGGCAAAGAGGTCACACCCGTTCCCATACCGAACACGGAAGTTAAGCTCTTTAGCGCCGATGGTAGTTGGGGGCTTCCCCCTGTGAGAGTAGGACGTCGCTAGGCAACAAAACAGTCAGCTGTGCGCTGACTGTTTTTTTACTTTCTCTTGATAACTTTTAACTTTACCAAAGAGTTTGATCAAATATGTTTTTTGAATTTAAATAATGCAAATAAATGCCTCAAAAAAGTAGTTAATTATTTGTATTGTTTATCTTAATTGTTATTTGTTAAAAATCTGAATTGTCTTTCTTTTATAAGTTCCTTGACAGTAGCAGTCCACGTTGTTAATCTTACAATTAATATTCTTTTAACTATAGGAGGAAGTTACGAAAATGTGGGAGACTAAATTTGCCAAAGAAGGTTTAACTTTTGATGATGTATTATTAGTACCAGCTCATTCCGAAGTACTACCGAAAGATGTTGATTTATCTGTTCAATTAACACCAAAGATTAAATTAAACATCCCAATGGTCAGCGCAGGTATGGATACAGTTACAGAGTCTAAAATGGCGATTGCTATGGCACGTCAAGGCGGTATCGGTATTATTCATAAAAACATGGGAATTGATGAGCAAGCTGAACAGGTAGAAAAAGTAAAACGTTCTGAAAATGGTGTTATTACAAACCCATTCTTCTTAACTCCGACACATCAAGTTTTCGATGCTGAGCATCTAATGGGTAAATACCGAATCTCTGGTGTTCCTATTGTTGATAGTATGGAAAATCAAAAGCTAGTAGGGATTATTACAAACCGAGATTTACGTTTTATCTCTGACTACTCTTTAAAAATTGAAGATGTAATGACGAAAGAAGATTTGATTACAGCACCAGTTGGAACGACTTTAGAGGATGCTGAAAAAATTCTTCAACAATATAAAATCGAAAAGCTTCCAATTGTAGATGAAGAAGGTAGATTAACTGGACTTATTACAATTAAGGATATCGAGAAAGTGATTGAATTCCCGAATGCTGCGAAAGATACACATGGCCGTTTACTAGTAGGCGCGGCTGTTGGTGTATCAAAGGATACGATGGTACGTATTGAGAAGCTTGTAGAAGCACAAGTTGACATTGTTGTAATCGATACAGCCCACGGTCATTCAGAAGGCGTATTACAAACAATTCGTTCAATCCGTGAGACTTACCCTGAGCTAGAAATCATCGCTGGTAATGTTGCTACAGGAGAAGGCGCACGTGCATTATTTGAAGCAGGAGCAGATGTTGTTAAAGTAGGTATCGGTCCTGGTTCTATTTGTACTACACGTGTTGTAGCAGGTGTAGGTGTCCCACAAATTACAGCAGTATATGATTGTGCTACAGTAGCTCGTGAGCTAGGTAAAACAATAATTGCAGATGGTGGTATTAAATACTCTGGTGATATCGTAAAAGCACTAGCAGCTGGAGGCAACGTTGTAATGCTTGGTTCCCTTCTAGCAGGTACATCTGAATCTCCGGGAGAAACAGAAATCTTCCAAGGACGTCGTTTTAAAGTTTATCGTGGTATGGGTTCTATCGGCGCAATGGAAAAAGGTTCTAAAGATCGTTACTTCCAAGAGGATGCAAAAAAATTAGTACCTGAAGGTATTGAAGGCCGCCTTCCTTATAAAGGACCATTAGCTGATACAATCTACCAACTGATTGGTGGTATTCGCGCTGGTATGGGTTATTGTGGAGCTCCACATCTTGAACACCTACGCGAGAATGCACAATTTGTTAGAATGACAGGTGCTGGTCTACGTGAATCACATCCACATGATGTACAGATTACAAAAGAATCACCAAACTATTCCATGTAATATATTACTTGCAACTTTTATGCTTTCGCATCGTCTACAAAGATGGCGCGAGAGCATTTTTTTATGGTAGAGAGTCAACACGTTTGTTGTTATCTATGATAAAATGTCGAGGACAAGATTATTTTTTGGAGGGCTTTAAAGGTGAAAAAGAAAATGAACACCGTATTACGCTTACTCCTAATTCCTGTTTTATTATTTAGTATTTTTGCAGGTATTCCTGCAAAGGCTAATGCGGAAACAGATTTAGGATTAACAGTGGATGCTGCGATTTTAATTGATGCAGATTCAGGAAAAATTTTATTTGAACAAAATGCAGATACTTCACTAGGTATTGCAAGTATGACAAAGATGATGACTGAATACCTGTTATTGGACGCGATTGATGCAGGGACAGTTAAGTGGGATCAAGAATATCACGTAACAGATTATACGTATCGTATGTCTCAAAATCGTGCATTAAGTAATGTACCTTTACGTAGAGATGGCACTTATACGATTCGTGAGCTATACGAGGCAATGGCAATCTATTCAGCAAATGCAGCAACCGTAGCCATTGCTGAAACGATCGCAGGTTCTGAAACTGAATTTTTAAAGTTAATGAATAAAAAAGCAGAAGAACTTGGTATAGAGGGCTATAAATTTGTCAACGCTACTGGTCTTAATAATGCTGATTTATTTGGTATGCATCCATCAGGCACAGGCCCAGAAGATGAAAATGTAATGCCTGCAAAATCTGTAGCTAAATTAGCGTATCATTTATTAAAGGATCACCCAAAGGTATTAGAGACATCTAAAATTGCAAAAAAGACATTCCGTGAAGGGACAGAAGATGCAATTAAAATGTCTAACTGGAACTTTATGTTACCGGGATTAGTGTATGAATATCAAGGTGTAGATGGATTAAAGACAGGTACAACAAACTTTGCAGGTCACTGCTTCACAGGTACTGCAGAGCGCAATGGTACTCGTTTGATTGCAGTTGTAATGAAGGCTGTTGATGCAAATGGACAAGGTTCATATGAAGCTCGCTTTGATGCCACAGCGAAATTATTTAACTACGGCTTTTCACAATTCTCAAAGCAGGAAATTTTACCAGGGAACTATACATTCAAAAATCAAAAAACAGTTAAAGTAACAAAAGGTAAAGAAGACAAAGTATCGATTGCAGTAAAAGAACCAATTTCATTTATGATTAAGTCTTCTGATAAAGACTTATATAAACCTACATTGGTTTTAGATAAAAAGAGTTTAGAGGCAGATGTTAAAAAAGACACTGTTGTAGGAAAGGTCGTTATTGAACGCACAGAAGGCACAGATTACGGCTTTATCGATGGCAAGGATATTTCATCCGATGTTGTCACAACAGAGGCTGTAGAGCGTGCTAGCGGTATCTCATTGTTCTTCCAAGGTGTAGGTAACTTCTTCGGTAATTTATGGGGAGGCATTACAGACTTTGTTGGTGGATTGTTTTAATATTTAAATAAGAGCACATGAATGTACTTAAGCATTCATGTGCTTTTTCACATTTTTACACGCTACAGCATACGCTAATAGGCGAAAGGATGTGGCTAAATGTGTGGCATTACAGGCTGGGCTAGTTTTCAAAAGGATTTAAGAACAAGTGACACAATATTAAAATCGATGACGCAAACATTAAATAAGAGAGGGCCAGATGATGAAAATATTTGGTGTAGTGAGCATATTGCATTTGGCCATCGACGGTTAGCTGTTATTGATTTAATCGGTGGTAAACAACCAATGAAAAAAATCCATGATGGTTTGAACTATGTCATTACATATAATGGCGAACTTTACAATACAGAAGAGCTACGTAAGGAACTTCAAAAAAGAGGGCACAGTTTTACAACACAATCAGATACTGAAGTACTATTAACTGCCTATATTGAATGGAAAGAGCAGTGTGTAGAATTTCTAAATGGTATTTTTGCCTTCGGTGTTTGGGATGAGCAAACACAGTCTTTATTTTTGTGTCGAGACCGACTAGGCGTAAAGCCCTTGTATTATACAGAGCAACAAGAAGGTGTACTTTTTGCATCGGAGGTGAAGGCTCTGCTAGCACACCCCACGGTTCAAGCATGTGTAAATGTTGAAGGGTTGGCAAGTATGATGGCTGTAGGGCCTTCTAGAGAGCCAGGTAAAACCCTTTTTCAAAATATTAAAGAATTACGGCCTGGCTATGCTATGCGATTCTCTAGAGAAGAAGGTTTAAGAAAGTGGCCGTATTGGCAGCTACAAAGTCGTAGACATGAAGAAACATTAGGAGAAACAATTGAACATGTTCGTTTTTTGTTAACGGATGCTATAGAACGTCAGCTAGTTTCAGATGTACCCATTTGTACGTTTCTTTCAGGAGGACTAGATTCCAGTATTATCACCGGCATTGCAGCAAATAGATTCCAACAGCAAAGCCATCAGTTGCATACGTATTCTATTGATTATGAAGATAATGAGCGATTCTTTAACCCACATTCTTTCCAGACCTCCACAGATACGTACTGGATTCAAAAAATGACAGAAACTTTCAAGACAGCTCATCACGCAGAGGAGATCACTCAGCAACAGTTAATTGATTTATTAGTGGAATCGGTCATCGTTCGCGATTCTCCAGGTATGGCAGATGTAGATTCTTCGTTATTATGGTTTTGTCGTGAAATAAAAAGGGAATTTACTGTAGCGCTATCAGGAGAGTGTGCAGATGAAATTTTTGGTGGTTATCCATGGTTTAAAGATAGGATTACTGGTTTCCCTTGGATCCGTTCATTGTCTGAAAGAAGTGCATTACTCCAAGAGAAGTGGAACAAAAAATTAAAAATTGAAGCCTATGCACAACAACTATATACACAAACAATAGCTGAAGTTCCTTTGTTAGATGGAGAAGGTCTAGCAGAGGCAAAGCATCGCGAAATGTCCTACTTAAATATGCTATGGTTTATGCAAACATTATTAGAGCGGAAGGATCGTATGAGTATGGGGGCAAGTTTAGAGGTACGTGTCCCTTTTGCAGATCATCGGCTTGTAGAATATGCCTGGAATATTCCGTGGGAAATGAAGAATTTGGATGGAATAGAAAAAGGATTACTTCGAAAATCAATGGCACATCTATTGCCGAATGAAGTGTTATATCGTAAAAAAAATCCTTATCCCAAAACATATCATCCTGTCTATACAGCAGGAGTGCAAAAATGGTTGAAGGAAATTCTGCATGATAAAAATTCAATCTTGCATGAACTATTTGAACGACAAAAGCTTGCGGAGTTAATTGAATCGGGAGGTAGCTCTTTTAAGGTTCCATGGTACGGGCAATTAATGGCAGGTCCCCAGCTTTTAGCTTATCTAGGGCAAATTCATACTTGGTTTGAGCATTATCAAATTCAATTAATTGAGACTTAATATAAAACGCCCCATCTACATAGATGGGGCGTTTCATTCTGTTGATAAACTATTTAGTCAATGAAATTTTTTTGAAAAATCGGGTAAAGTCCTTTCAATTCTATGAAATGAATTGGAGGGATTTTTATGTTCTTTACTACTTCAAGACAGACCATCGAAAAAAATCGGGAGGCTTATTTAGCTATGTATGATAAGAGCCACCTGTTAGTGCAATTGGATCAATTAATTGATTGGCAATCGATTTTAAAAAAGTTGATGCGCTATTATTCAAATACACCTACCGGGCGTCCGTCTAAAGATCCGATTATTTTGGTGAAGATATTATTGATTCAAAGTCTAGAAGGGTTTCGATCTGTCCGTTTGACGTGTAAACAAGTTCAATCAAATGCCACGTATCGTTGGTTTCTAGGGATTCATCTATTTGAAAAAGTACCTCATCATAGTACAATTTCTCGTTTTTTATGGGAACGTCTGAAAGGACCTCCATTTTGGTTAGCGTTGTTTAATGAACAAGTGTGGGCCATTCATCAGGAAGGATTTATTGCGAATAAAACGTGGGCTGCAGATGAAACGGAGTTAAAGGCCAATGCCAATAAACGTTTTCGTCAACGGCTCCTTGTGAAAAAAATGGTTGAAGAGAATGAGAACGATTTAAAACGAATCAATCAATTCCGCGAAAAACAAGGAAAAAAACCATTAAAGCCGGCCCTATCTAAAGTGATATTTCATCCAACGAATTTTAGTCCTGTCGATGAAGATGCGCGCCTATCCGTTAAACATGTGGAGAGAGGGCAATTTGCGTATTATGAACATCGTATTGTCGATACATTACATGGATTTATTATTGCCTCTGAAATCACAGCAGCAAATAGACCTGGACATCAAATTTTACCTCAGCAGCTGAATCAATTGCATGAACTATTTCAGCAGTATGCGAAAGAAATTACATTAGATGCTGGCTATTATAATGCACAATGTGCGAATGAGCTCTTTAAACGAGGCTTTTTTGTCTCCATACCTTATAAAAGAAGCCAGACAAAAGAACATCCAAGCTGTCGGCGTCATCAATTCAAAAAGTTAAACGAAACGACGTATGCTTGTCCAATGGGCGTACCGTTTCGTTATACAACATCAACGCGCAAAGGCTATCACGAATTTAAAGCATCAAAAGGAAGCTGCAAAAACTGCCCGTACGCTTTAAACGAAAAAGACCGTATTTTAAGGCTTTCTATTCATCAAAAAACCTATGATCGTCTAAGAGAAATGAGATTATCATGGAAAGGGAAAATTTTAAAAACTGTCCGACCACAAACGATTGAACTAAGCTTTGCCCATAGCAAAGAATACCACGGTCTCCGTTATGCCAGATACCGTGGTATACCCAAAGTAAAAACACAAGTTTTGATGATCGCACTCATTCAAAACTTTAAGAAATGGACCAAGCTCCGTTCACTAAAACAAGTTGGACTCCATCTCACATATAAAATTATAGAAGATTCTTTTGAATAATTCAAAAAATCCCTGTGGAAATTCACAGGGATTTCATTGACAGGGTTGTTTTTCAACAACGTGTGACATTTTTGTTACAACTGTAACAAAAATGTCCCATTCTGTTGATAAACTATTTAGTCAATGAAATTTTTTTGAAAAATCGGGTAAAGTCCTTTCAATTCTATGAAATGAATTGGAGGGATTTTTATGTTCTTTACTACTTCAAGACAGACCATCGAAAAAAATCGGGAGGCTTATTTAGCTATGTATGATAAGAGCCACCTGTTAGTGCAATTGGATCAATTAATTGATTGGCAATCGATTTTAAAAAAGTTGATGCGCTATTATTCAAATACACCTACCGGGCGTCCGTCTAAAGATCCGATTATTTTGGTGAAGATATTATTGATTCAAAGTCTAGAAGGGTTTCGATCTGTCCGTTTGACGTGTAAACAAGTTCAATCAAATGCCACGTATCGTTGGTTTCTAGGGATTCATCTATTTGAAAAAGTACCTCATCATAGTACAATTTCTCGTTTTTTATGGGAACGTCTGAAAGGACCTCCATTTTGGTTAGCGTTGTTTAATGAACAAGTGTGGGCCATTCATCAGGAAGGATTTATTGCGAATAAAACGTGGGCTGCAGATGAAACGGAGTTAAAGGCCAATGCCAATAAACGTTTTCGTCAACGGCTCCTTGTGAAAAAAATGGTTGAAGAGAATGAGAACGATTTAAAACGAATCAATCAATTCCGCGAAAAACAAGGAAAAAAACCATTAAAGCCGGCCCTATCTAAAGTGATATTTCATCCAACGAATTTTAGTCCTGTCGATGAAGATGCGCGCCTATCCGTTAAACATGTGGAGAGAGGGCAATTTGCGTATTATGAACATCGTATTGTCGATACATTACATGGATTTATTATTGCCTCTGAAATCACAGCAGCAAATAGACCTGGACATCAAATTTTACCTCAGCAGCTGAATCAATTGCATGAACTATTTCAGCAGTATGCGAAAGAAATTACATTAGATGCTGGCTATTATAATGCACAATGTGCGAATGAGCTCTTTAAACGAGGCTTTTTTGTCTCCATACCTTATAAAAGAAGCCAGACAAAAGAACATCCAAGCTGTCGGCGTCATCAATTCAAAAAGTTAAACGAAACGACGTATGCTTGTCCAATGGGCGTACCGTTTCGTTATACAACATCAACGCGCAAAGGCTATCACGAATTTAAAGCATCAAAAGGAAGCTGCAAAAACTGCCCGTACGCTTTAAACGAAAAAGACCGTATTTTAAGGCTTTCTATTCATCAAAAAACCTATGATCGTCTAAGAGAAATGAGATTATCATGGAAAGGGAAAATTTTAAAAACTGTCCGACCACAAACGATTGAACTAAGCTTTGCCCATAGCAAAGAATACCACGGTCTCCGTTATGCCAGATACCGTGGTATACCCAAAGTAAAAACACAAGTTTTGATGATCGCACTCATTCAAAACTTTAAGAAATGGACCAAGCTCCGTTCACTAAAACAAGTTGGACTCCATCTCACATATAAAATTATAGAAGATTCTTTTGAATAATTCAAAAAATCCCTGTGGAAATTCACAGGGATTTCATTGACAGGGTTGTTTTTCAACAACGTGAAACGCCCCATCTACATAGATGGGGCGTTTGAGACTGTAGACAAACTCAATGAATTTTGAGTTTGCCTACAGTCTTTTTTCTTTTACAATAAAATAAAGTAAAGCCGTTGATTTCCACTACGGGCGGACGCTTTCCGCGGGCGGGGTCGAGCTGCTTCCCTCGCTTCGCTCAGTCCAGGATCTCGACTTTCCCGCTTTTCCCGCAGGAGTCGCCACCCTTCGTTCCAATCAACTTCTACATAAAGAATTCCTTATTCATCTATTGATAAAAAGTACACTTTCGAGGTGATTAACCATGATGACGAAAAATCAAATCAATGAACGTGAACAATTAGAAATGTTAACGATTGATCAATTAGTTCCCCAAGATCATTTAGTACGAAAACTAGAGGCGGCTATTGATTTTTCATTTATCTATCCTTTAGTAGAAAACCTCTACTCTGCTAAAGGACGCCCTAGTATTGATCCTGTTGTTCTCTTTAAAATGACGTTTATTCAGTACGTTTTTGGTATACGGTCCATGCGTCAAACCATCAAAGAAATTGAAACCAATATGGCGTATCGTTGGTTTTTAGGATTTGGCTTCCATACAGAAGTTCCGCATTTCTCTACCTTTGGTAAAAATTATGTCCGTCGCTTTCAAGACACCGATATATTTGAGCAGATATTTTATCGTATATTAAAAGAGATTATGCATCAAGGACTCCTCCATGCAGACCATTTATTTATCGATTCTACGCATGTGAAAGCGAGTGCGAATAAACGAAAGTATGATAAAAAAGTTTTGCGAAAAGAAACACGGGCTTATGAAGAGAAACTTCAATTAGAGTTAAATATTGATCGTGAGGAACACGGAAAAAAGCCCTTTTCCCCGGAGAAATTTGAAAAAGAAGAATGGAAAGAAATAAAGGAAAGCACGACAGATCCTGAAAGTGGATATTACGTGAAGGATGAACGTACAAAACAGTTTGCTTATTCTTTTCATGCAGCGACAGATGAAAAGGGCTTTGTCTTGGGTGCCATTGTGACTCCGGGAAATGTGCACGATAGTCATGTATTACAGCCACTTGTGGAAAGAGTCATTGAAAACGTTCAAAAACCATTAGCTGTTGCGGCAGATGCAGCCTATAAAACACCCGCAATTACAAACTTTTTATTAGAGAATCAAATGTTGCCTGTTCTTCCTTATACACGTCCTAAAACGAGAGATGGATTCTTCCGAAAGCATGAGTATATATATGATGAGCACTATAATTGTTATCTTTGTCCACAAGGACAGCTATTGAAGTATACGACAACGACTAAAGAAGGGTATCGTCAATATAAATCGAATCCTTTGATTTGTGCGAAGTGTCCAAGCCTATCCCAATGTACAGAAAGTAAGCATCATCAAAAACTCATTCAACGTCATATTTGGGAATCGTATGTGGAGGAAGCAGAACATTTACGCCATTCCTATGACATCAAACAAATCTATGCAAAGCGCAAAGAAACGATTGAGCGTGTCTTTGCCGATGCAAAGGAAAAGCATGGTATGCGATGGACAACCTTAAGAGGTCTAAAAAAATTGTCCATGCAGGCGATGCTTACTTTTGCTGCCATGAATTTAAAGAAACTGGCTACTTGGACGTGGCAAGTAGCTTAAGAGAGCAACTATGCTCGAAGAGTATGTTGGATTTGGTAATATATTACCAAATATCAAGACGACATAGGAAGAAAAATGATAAAAGCCCTCGAGAGTGAACTTCTCGAGGGCTTTTGTCTACAGTCTGAAACGCCCCATCTACATAGATGGGGCGTTTTTTTGTATACTCCAGCAATCCATCAACTGCTCAATGGATGATTCGATTGCTTGTACAGGAATCCCTCCAAAACCTAATAAAAATTGAGCTTGTGAAGATTCATAATCATCTAGTCTATAGGCTGATAATGGATAAATACCGATCTCTGCTTGAGAGGCGAGCTGTTGTAATTGTTTTTCTGAGAATGTGTGTTCAACCTCTAATAAAATATGCATACCCGCTTGTTCACCAGTAATGTTAATGGATGATGAATATTTTTCTAAAATAGAAGTTAGTTTATCATGTTTTTTACGATAAATTTTACGCATACGATTGAGATGCTTTGCAAAATGCCCATCACCCATAAAATTTGCCACAATATGCTGATCAAAACGAGGCACAGTTGATGAGTAATAATTAAAGACATCGTTATAAGTAGCAAGTAGCTTAGGTGGAAGTACAAAATAAGCTACTCGCAAGGATGGCATTAAAGATTTGGTAAAAGTACTCATGTAAATAACTTTATCGTTTCGATCTAATGCGTGTAGGGCAGGAATTGGTTTTCCAGCATAACGAAATTCCGAATCATAATCATCCTCAATAATATAACGAGATGTGCTTTGTGCCGCCCAATTTAAAGCCTGTGCTCGTCTTGTAGCAGATAATACAGCTCCAGTTGGGAACTGATGTGAGGGTGTAATATACACAACATTAGCATCTGTTTTTTCAAGATCATGAATAATTATGCCCTCTTCATCAACTGCAATTGGGTAAACTTTTCGTTTATGCTGGGAAAACATTCGATGGACGGCAGGGTATCCTGGGTTTTCTAATGCAAAGCTGGTGTCCTCACTAAAAAGACGGAGAATCATAGGGAGGAGCTGCTCCGTCCCTGAACCAATAACAATTTGTTCAGGGTGGCATACAACACCACGGGATTGATATAAATAATTAGCAATCTCTGTGCGTAAAGGCAGTTCACCTTGTGGTTCCCCTGTTAATAATAGCTCCTTTGAGGTATCGTCAAAAAGCTCTTTTGCATACTTTCTCCATGTTTGAAATGGAAAAGCATCGATATCAATAGATCCAGGATTAAAATCGATTTTGTAAGACTTTTTCTTAGGATATTCATTAATGGACGCCATAGTATCTTGTTGAATGTAAGGCAGTTCATCTATTTCTTCTACAAAATAGCCAATACGTGATTTGGACATAATATAGCCTTCAGCTAATAGCTGAGCATAGGCAATTTCAATTGTTGTTTGGGAAATGTTTAAAAAATCAGCTAATTTTCTTTTTGAAGGCAGTTTTTCTCCTACAGTTATTTTCTTAGAAATAATAGCTTCTTTAATACCGTTATAAAGCTGATCATAAAGCGGTTTATCACTATCCCTTTCAAGCTGGAATAAAAGCATATCCATGATCTGGAACCTCCTGACCCTATAAATATTTTAAAAACTGGATATTTTGATATGGTCAATTTCTATTATACTAAACTTCATCATAAAGGTGGAGGTTAGAAAATGAAACGAACAGGTACAGAGCTAGTAAAACGTGGAATGGCAGAAATGCAAAAAGGCGGCGTCATTATGGATGTCATTAATGCAGAGCAAGCAAAAATTGCAGAAGCTGCAGGTGCTGTAGCAGTTATGGCATTAGAAAGAGTACCTTCAGATATTCGGAAAGCAGGTGGCGTTGCACGCATGGCCGATCCTCGGATTGTTGAGGAAGTAATGGGAGCTGTAACTATTCCTGTCATGGCCAAAGCACGTATAGGTCATATTGTTGAAGCACGTGTTTTAGAAGCAATGGGTGTTGATTATATTGATGAAAGTGAAGTTTTAACACCAGCAGATGAAGAATACCATTTATTAAAAAGTGAATACACAGTACCGTTTGTGTGTGGCTGTCGTGATTTAGGGGAGGCAACCCGTCGTATCGGGGAAGGTGCCTCGATGTTACGGACAAAAGGTGAACCAGGAACAGGGAATATTGTGGAGGCAGTTCGCCATATTCGTAAAGTAAATGCACAGGTTCGTAAAGTCGTAGGAATGACAGAGGATGAATTAATGACAGAGGCGAAATTACTAGGAGCTCCTTTCGAGTTATTAAGAGAAATTAAACGTCTTGGTCGTTTACCAGTAGTAAACTTCGCAGCAGGAGGAGTGGCGACGCCTGCTGATGCAGCCTTAATGATGGAACTTGGAGCTGATGGCGTTTTCGTTGGTTCAGGTATTTTTAAATCTGAGAAGCCAGAAAAATTTGCACGTGCCATTGTAGAGGCGACTACTCATTATAAAGACTATAAGCTTATTGCGGAAATATCAAAAGAGCTCGGCGTGCCAATGAAGGGGATTGATATTGCACAGCTTGGACACAACGAGCGTATGCAAGAGCGAGGTTGGTAGCATGAAGCGAATTGGTGTATTAGCATTACAAGGAGCAGTTCGTGAGCATATACAAATGTTAGAGGCTCTTGGTTGCGAAGCAATTCAAGTAAAACAAAGAAAGGATTTAGGAAACCTAGATGGACTTGTGTTACCAGGTGGAGAAAGCACAACAATGAGAAAATTGCTGGATCGATTTGATCTACTGGAGCCAATTCGTGGACTTGCACAGCAAGGATTACCGATGCTTGGTACATGTGCGGGATTAATTTTATTAGCCATGGATCTAATTGAAGATGAGCCACATTTGGCTGTGATGGACGTGACTGTAGCAAGAAACTCATATGGACGTCAGGTGGATAGCTTCCAAGTACAACTAGATATTCCTAAAGTAGGTGTAGGGATTCCAGCAGTATTTATTCGTGCACCTCATATTGAAGCGGTAGGTAAAGGTGTTGAAATTCTTGCACAACATGAAGGGAAAATAATCTTGGCACAAGATGGCCATTTATTGGGTTGTTCGTTTCATCCCGAATTAACAGAGGATACACGAATTCTTGAATATTTTGTATCCTCTATGGTATGACTTGCAAAATTTGTTTTCATATAGTACAGTATGTTTAAATTTTAAATAACTGAACACGATGATGGGAAGTAGTAACAAGCACGTTTTTTTTAGAGAGTCAGCGGTTGGTGGAAGCTGATAAAAGCACTTGTGAATCCGTCCTGGAGTTGCACAGTCGAAGTGAATGAAGTAGGCTGTAGCCGGCTGAAATGCCGTTATGAAATAAGTGGATTAGGCAGAAATATGTCTAGTCAATTAGGGTGGCAACGCGGGTAGCTCTCGTCCCTTTATAGGGATGAGGGCTTTTTTGTGTTCATTTCGCTGCAACGATTTTCCATCATCAAGAAACTATTGGAGGTATGAAGATGTTAGATATTAAACGCGTACGTGAGAATTTCACGGAAATTAAAGAGATGTTATTAACACGTAATGAGGACTTAGGAAACTTAGATGACTTTGAAGACTTAGATGCAAAACGTCGTGAATTGATTGCCAAAACAGAAGAATTAAAAGCAGAACGCAATAAAGTATCTGAACAAATCTCAGTTATGAAACGCAACAAAGAAAATGCTGATGAAGTTATTGCTCGTATGCGTCAGGTTGGCGATGAAATTAAAGAATTAGATGTACAATTAAATGATGTTGAAGAACGCTTTAAAGATATGATGATGCGTTTACCAAACATCCCACATGAATCTGTACCAGTAGGCACAACAGAGGACGACAATGTTGAAGAATATACGTGGGGTGAAATTCCAACATTTGATTTTGGTATTAAAGCACACTGGGACCTTGCTACGGATTTAAAAATTGTAGACTTTGAACGCGGCGCGAAAGTAACAGGTAGCCGTTTCTTATTCTATCGTGGTCTTGGTGCTCGTTTAGAACGAGCATTAATGACATTCATGATGGATTTACATGCAGAGGAGCATGGTTACGAGGAAATGCTACCACCTGTCATTGTTAATCGAGATAGCCTAACAGGTACAGGGCAACTTCCGAAATTTGAGGAAGATGTATTCAAATTAGAGGAAACAGATTATTTCATGATTCCAACTGCAGAAGTACCAGTAACGAACTTCTATCGAGATGAGATTTTACCGGCTGAGGCTTTACCACAAGGCTTTGCAGCGTATAGTGCGTGCTTCCGTTCAGAAGCGGGATCTGCAGGTCGTGATACACGTGGTTTAATTCGTCAACACCAGTTCAATAAAGTAGAATTAGTACGCTTTGTAAAACCAGAGGAGTCATACGAACAATTAGAGCTATTAACAAGTCATGCAGAAAAAGTATTACAATTATTAGGCTTACCATATCGTAAGTTAAAAATGTGTACAGCTGACTTAGGTTTTACTGCAGCGAAAAAATATGATTTAGAAGTTTGGATTCCTGCACAAAACATGTACCGTGAAATTTCTTCTTGCTCTAACTTTGAGGATTTCCAGGCACGACGAGCAAATATCCGCTTCCGTCGTGAGCCAAATGCAAAACCAGAATATGTGCATACATTAAACGGCTCAGGTCTTGCCATTGGCCGTACAGTTGCTGCTATTCTAGAAAACTACCAACAAGCTGATGGCAGCGTAGTAATTCCTGAAGTTTTAAGACCTTATATGGGCGGTAAAGAAATAATCGCACCAAAATAAACGACAAATAAAGCTATTTTAGATAATTCCTTTATGGATGTTCTAAAATAGCTTTTTGTGTTCAAAAATTGAATTCTCTCATAATTTTTGAAAATTCGTTATAATGGGTAATATTCATGGGGACAAGGGGGAGAAATTCATGGAATTGCAACAATTTGCACAGGCTTTCAGTGAATTTGATAATGTTTTAATTACAGATGATAAAGGCTGTGCAATCTTTTATGATTTAGCAGATTTAAATATATTATTGGAAATCGGCTTAACACCAGATGAATTTTTTCACAGCACTGTGACTGATAATTATCAAAATTTATCACCTGAGACAAGTACTGTCTTTCAAGTCATACAAACAGGGCAGCCAGTTTTATACTATGAACAACAACTTACAACATTGAACGGTTTTAGTTATTTATCACTGAGTTCGACCTATCCCATTATGGAGCATGGAAAAGCCATTGGTGCCATTGAATTTTCAAAACATTTTTATGAAACTAAGCAAATTAAATACTTAGATAATTTCCTGGGACATAAATTATATCGAGATAATCATACAACCTACCGTTTAGAGGATTACATTACAACAAACGCCCAAATGAAAACTCAACTTGAAAAGGCACGTCGTAGTGCTCAAAAAAGTGCACCAGTTTTACTAACTGGGGAAACTGGAACTGGGAAAGATATTATCGCACAAGGCATACACAATGAAAGTGAACGCTATACCAAGCCGTTTATTACTTTGAACTGCTCAACATTAACAGAGGATAATATATTTACTCAGCTATACGGCTCGGACAATGAAGCAAAAAGTGGAAAGTTACAGGAGGCTAATGGAGGGACGCTACTCATTGACCACCTTAATTTATTGGATATATCTTTGCAGGCGAAACTTTTACATGCGGTAGATATAAAAGTGTTAAATGGTGAGCCCTTGGATATACGGTATATTACTACTGTCAATGAAGATGTGGACAAACTATTAGCTGAAAAAAGGCTACGCGAGGACTTATTTTATCGCTTAAATGTTCTTCAAATTGATTTGCCACCGCTAAGATTAAGGAAGGAAGATATTCCACTTATCCTTGATTTTTATATACAATTTTACAATGAACATACACTACAGAAAAATGTAAGCTATTGTAATGAAGTAATTCAGTTATTTTATGCCTATCATTGGCCGGGGAATGTGCGTGAACTAAAAAATGCCCTTGAATCGGCATATAATAATTTGCTTGGGGATGAAATACTTGTTGAACACGTTCCAGAGAGGATTAAAAAAAATGTTCAACATTCAACTCATTCGATCATGCAAAACAACCAATCTGGACATTTACGAGATTTAACGGAAGCCTACGAGCGTCTAATTATAGCGGAAAAGTTGCGTGAAACTGATGGACGATTAGCGGAAACAGCTAGACGTTTAGGTATTTCTCGTCAATTACTAAAATATAAGTGTTTAAAATATGAATTGTTGTAAAAAAAATTTTACAAAAAGGGGATAAAAATTTATCTCCTTTTTTCGTGTTATTAAATTTTTTATTATTTAGATAAATCTTCTGTAAACAATTATAAAGGGGTTGAGGATATGTCTAAAGTTGTGCAGCATACGATAATCGTGGGGCTAGCCTTATTTGCTATATTTTTTGGTGCTGGGAATTTAATATTTCCGCCATCCATAGGAAATAGTGCAGGGGAATCATGGATTTCCGCTCTGATGGGCTTTAGCTTAACGGGTGTTATTTTACCTGTGCTTGCGGTGTATGCAATTTATAATACTGGGGGAACTGTGGAAGCGCTCACAAGACCAATTGGAAATTGGTTTTATAAAGCCTTTAATACGGTCATGATGGTTTGTATTGGGATGGTTGTCACAATACCGAGGATGTCAGCGACAACTCATGAATTAGGGGTATCACAAATTATTCCGAACGTACCTTTAATTGTGTCAGTATTAGCATTTTTTGCGATTTGCTTTTACTTTGCGATGGACCAATCGAATGTGATCGATAAGATTGGAAAATGGTTGACGCCTGTTCTTGTTCTTATACTTATTATCCTCATTGGTAAAGGGGTATTAGACCCAATAGGAGCGGCAATTAATACCGGTGCAGAAAGTGTTTTTGCCAACTCCATAATAGCAGCCTATCAAACAGGAGATGTGGGAACAGGTATTCTTTGTGCGCCAATCTTTTTAGCAGCAATCGTTGGCTACGGCTATAAAGGGAAACAATCTAAAAAGGTCGCGCTTGGTGGTATGGCTATTGCTGCAATAGGGTTAATTGCAGTATATGGTGGCCTACTTTATTTAGGGGCTACAAGTAGTGGCATCATCACAAATCCTGGCAGTGATACAGAACTATTAGCGGGCATTGCCTTTAGTGTCATTGGTAATTTGGGTAAAGCGTTACTAGCTATATGTGTTGTTTTTGCCTGCTTAACATCAGCGATTGGCGTCATGGTCATATCTTCACAGTTTTTAAATGAACTAACAAAAGAGAAGCTTGGCTATAGAACGTGGGTCTTTATTATGTGTGTAGTAGGCGCAACTATTGGCTCCTTAGGTGTAGGTGCCATCGTCGAAATTACATTGCCGATTTTCTTGGTAATTTATCCAGTCATTATTGTACTTGTGCTACTGGGAGCCTTTGATCGTTTTGTACCAAATGCAGGAGCCTATAAAGGAACTGTACTATTTGCATTTCTAGTAAGCGTCGTTGAAACATTTGCTAGCTATGAAATTACGATACCTGGTGTGACACAGTTGGTCATGCATTTACCATTGCAGTCTAGTGGATTTGCTTGGATTATGCCATCTATTGTTGGCTTTATTATCGGTACTATTTTGCATAAGGTGCTGAAAGCAGAAGATCCTGAAAAATCTACTTTTGGTATGGAAGAAATAGGAGTTGAAAAATGATGAAAATTATTTGTAACGCAAAGATTTATACGGCAGATACTAATCAGCCATCTGCAACTGCTATGGTAATTGAAGGAGGAGAGATACTTTGGATTGGACAACAGGAAGATTTACCCCCCTATCAGGGAGAAATAATAGATGTACAAGGAAAGGTCATTATTCCTGGGATTATTGACGCTCATATGCATCCGATTATGTTAGCGGATGTTTTGGAACAAGTGGCTTGTTTACCTCCATATATTTATTCTATTGAGGATATAATTAATGCACTAGCAAATTATGATGCAAGTCAGCGGGGATGGCTATTAGGCTGGGGCTATGATGAAGGGAAACTAAAGGAAAGAAGAGCGCCTTTAAAAGAGGACTTAGACCGTGCCTCTACAGAGTTACCTGTTATTGTTATGCGTACATGTGGTCATATCGTATCGGTTAATAGTAGAGCATTAGCAATCGCAGGTATTACGAAGGATACGCTTGATCCACAGGGTGGACAAATCGATCGGGATGAAAATGGAGAACCTACAGGCGTACTGCGTGAAAATGCACGGAATCTAGTGTTACAGCATTTACCTACACCCTCTGAAGAAGAGATTGTCAAAAGGCTTCTAAAGCTATCACAAACTTTGGCATCCTATGGTGTAACAAGTATTACAGAATTAATGGCAACTGTAGCACCAATTGATTATTTAGGCCTGTATCGTAAAGCTCAAGAAAAAGGCTTTAAGCAACGCGTAGCAGTTTATTATATCTGGGAGGATATTCAACGATTTGAGCTGTTGACAGCAAATACTATTGATCGTTCTGCAGGAGCCTATATCGGAGGCATCAAGCTATTTTCGGATGGTAGTGTTTCAGGCCGTACAGCACTTGTTTCTGAGCCATTTTTGGGAAGTGATGAAAAAGGCATAGCGATGACTTCGAAAGAGGAGCTGCTAGCTGCTGCTGCGGTAGCAAAAGAATATGGTATTCAATTAGTGGTTCATGCAATGGGGGACAGAGCCATTGATCTAATTGTCGACACATTTTATGAGGAAAAGGCTTGGTTAACAGATGCACCGTCTGTTCGTATTGAGCATGCAGCCATGCCATCTAAAAGTGCCTTGCAAAAAGCTGCTGAATGGGGGATAGGCTTTGTGCCACAACCCATCTTCTTATTTTGTGAAATTGAGAGTTATTTAGAGAATCTAGGGCTAGAAAAAACACAGACATTATATGGTGTACAAACATTTCTCAAGAGAGGAATTGCGACAGCGCTCTCTTCAGATGCGCCTGCTACATCATGGGCAGAAGCGGCTAATCCCTTTGTTACGATACAAACAGCTGTTACACGAACAGCCTATGATGGAACAGATTTAGGTACCGCAGAAAAAATCTCTGTAGAGGAGGCATTACAGCTATACACAGTTGATGCCAAGACGATGATTCGTATGGAGAACGTTGGTCAGTTAAAAGAGGGCTATGAAGCTAATTTTGTTGTACTAACAGACGATTTGCTGACGCTTTCACATAACCAGCTTATGCATGTAAAACCATTCGCTACATTTATCGAAGGAGAATGTGTTTTTACAAAATCCACTATTCAAGCTCAATAAATTAGTTATGAAGATGGTCGCTGCTACGACACATTTCATATATATATCGCCATTCCCTTAAATATAAAAGGAAGGTGTCTCATTAGGAGGCACCTTCTTTAATGACCATTTACATCGTTGGAAGCTAATCGTGCTTTTTTCTCAGCTTTTTTACGGTCTCGTAATGCCTTAAAAAAGTCTGTTAAAATTTGACCACATTCCTCGGCTAAAATCCCTTCTGTTACATCACATTCATGATTAAAGCGTTCATCATTTAATAAATGGTAAAGAGAATCTACACAGCCAGCTTTTTGATCTCTTGCCCCATAAACAACTCGGGGTACACGTGATTGGAGAATGGCTCCTGCACACATTGGACAAGGCTCCAATGTAACATAAAGAGTAGTATCCTCCAGTCGCCAACTCCCTATTTTTTTGCAGGCTTCTTGAATCACTAACAGCTCCGCATGTGTTGTTGCATTTTGTGTTGTTTCTCTTAAATTATGCGCACGTGCAATGATTTTTCCTTCATAAACAAGTACTGCACCAATTGGTACTTCCCCAAGTAAGGCAGCCTGTTGAGCTTCCTCTAATGCTTGTTTCATAAATAAACGATCTACGTCAAAAATATCCACTCATATCTCTCCTTAACAGTAGTGTAGCGTGCAGAATTGGTAATTGCTACTTTTAACTTCTTTTTGGATGTTATATTCATCTAAAATCATCGCAGTCATGCGTAAGCGATTGACCTGTAATATGTCGAATCTTAAATACTTGTTGACATTCCTTATATATCCATATATATTTATATATGAACACATGCTCATATATAAATATTGAAGAATGGGGTAAACTTCTATGGATGAAAAATTAAACAGTTCAGAAATGCAAAAAAATATTGATCAGCATTTAGATGAAGAGACATTATTTGTAGTATCTCAGACTTTTAAAGCATTGAGTGATCCAACACGAATTCGTATTTTAAATTTACTTTGTTCAGATGAACATTCTGTTAATGATATTGCAGAAATTTTAGATTTAGGCCAATCAACCGTTTCCCACCAATTACGCTTTCTTAAAAATTTAAGATTGGTGAAATTTAGGAGAGAAGGAACAACCATATATTATTCTAAGGACGATGATCACATTATGAATTTATTAAAGCAGGCTATTGAGCATGCGGCTCATAACTAAAATGAAATGGGGGAATAACAATGGGACATCAACATGACCATGGCCATGATCATACACATGGTGCAAATAAAAAGGTATTATTACTGTCGTTTATTATTATTACAGGGTATATGGTAGTGGAAGCCATTGGTGGCTTTTTAACAAATAGTTTGGCTCTTTTATCAGATGCAGGGCATATGTTAAGTGACTCTATCTCTTTAGGCATAGCAATGTTAGCTTTTATGTTTGGGGAAAAAGCTGCAAGCTATAGTAAAACATACGGCTATAAACGATTTGAGATTTTAGCTGCAGTATTGAATGGCATTACATTAATAGGAATTGCATTATTTATTTTCTATGAAGCAATTGAACGATTTACAAACCCACCAGAAGTAGCTACAACTGGAATGCTTATAATTAGTACAATTGGTTTGTTCGTTAACATTTTAGTTGCCTGGATTATGATGCGTGGAAGTGATACAAAGGATAATTTAAATATGCGCGGAGCATTTTTACATGTACTAAGTGATATGCTAGGGTCTGTAGGCGCTATTGTTGCGGCACTATTAATTATGTTTTTTGGCTGGGGCTGGGCAGATCCTCTTGCAAGCGTTATTGTTGCATTATTGGTCGTACGAAGCGGCTACCATGTCACAAAAGCCTCCATTCATGTCTTAATGGAAGGTACACCTTCAAATGTAGATGTTCAGGAGATTATTCAGTTAATAGAGCAGACTGATGGAATAGAAAGTATCCACGATTTACACATCTGGACAATTACTAGTGGAACGAATGCATTATCCTGTCATGCGGTTGTAAATGATCAATTGAAAATAGCTGAGAGTGAGCATATCTTGCGGAAAATTGAACACAATCTTCAACATAAGGGCATTAAGCATGTAACAATTCAATTAGAAACATCCTTACATCGACATGATAATTCTATTTTATGTAAATTAGAAAATGACCATGAACATCATCACGATGAAAAATAAAATTTTTTATGACTTGCATACCCTTCTTGGGTATAGTATGATAATTACAAATAGGAGGTGTAGTGAATGGAGGAGACAGTAAAAGAGGATGCTTGTCATACAGAGGAAGCTACGTCTTGCCGAAAAAGTCATCACCCTGAGCGTGTGAAAAAGGATTTAACAACTCGCTTAAATCGAATTGAAGGTCAGATTCGTGGTATTAAGGGAATGATTGATAAAGACGTTTACTGTGATGATATTATTACGCAACTATCTGCTACACAATCTGCATTAAATAGTGTGGCAAAAATATTATTAGAAGGTCATTTAAAGGGCTGTGTTGTGGATCGTCTATCAGAGGGCGATGAAGCAGTATTAGATGAGTTAGTAATAACGATTCAAAAGTTAATGAAAAAATAGATTGAAAAAAATACAAAAGGAGAGATTTTATTATGCAAAACGTAACATTAAACGTACAAGGAATGTCATGTGGTCATTGTGTAAACGCGGTTGAAAAAAACGTTGGTGCTTTAGCTGGTGTTGAACAAGTAAAAGTAAATTTAGCAGAAGGTTTAGTTGATGTTGCATTTGACGATGCACAAGTGTCACTTGATCAAATTAAAGAGACAATTGATGATCAAGGCTATGAAGTAAAATAAAATTTGTAGAGTGCTCCAGTAGCACTCTCTTATTTTCAAAATTATATACCCCCTGTTGGTATAAGGAGAGGTGAATGGTAAATGAGTTCTGCTAGTAAAGAAGCTAATTTGCAAATTACGGGTATGACATGTGCAGCCTGTGCCACTCGTATAGAAAAAGGTTTAAATAAAATGGATGGTGTAGAACATGCAACAGTAAATTTAGCACTAGAAAAATCATCTATTAAATATGACCCAACTAAACTAAGTGAAGCAGATTTTGAAAAGAAAATAGAAGCACTTGGCTATGGTGTTGTTAAACAAAAAGCTGAACTTGATATTACAGGTATGACATGTGCAGCCTGTGCGACTCGCATTGAAAAAGGGCTAAATAAACTAAGTGGTATTTCCTCTGCTAATGTCAACTTAGCACTGGAAAAAGCGATGATTGAGTTTAATCCTTCGGAAGTATCCATCGCAGATATCATTACAAAAGTTGAAAAGCTAGGCTATGGGGCACATCAAAAGGCAGATGAGCAGGAAACAGTGGATCATCGTGAAAAAGCTATCAAACAGCAACAACATAAATTTATTTTATCAGCTATACTTTCTTTACCACTGCTTTGGACGATGGTTGGTCATTTTTCCTTTACGTCATTTTTATATGTTCCAGAATTTCTAATGAATCCATGGGTCCAAATGGTATTGGCTACGCCAGTGCAATTTATTATTGGTAAACAATTTTATGTAGGGGCATATAAAGCATTACGCAATGGTAGTGCAAATATGGATGTGCTTGTTGTTATGGGGACATCAGCGGCCTATTTCTATAGTGTCTATCAAGCGATTGTAACGATAGGATCACATCATGGACCACATCTTTATTTTGAAACGAGTGCTGTATTAATTACACTTATTTTATTAGGTAAATTATTTGAGGCAAAGGCAAAAGGACGTTCATCTGAAGCCATAAAAAAACTAATGGGACTTCAGGCAAAGACAGCTATCGTTGTACGTGACGGTATAGAAAAGGAGGTCCCATTAGAAGAAGTTATCATTGGCGATGTTATTTTAGTGAAACCAGGTGAAAAAATTCCTGTAGATGGTGAGGTAATAGAGGGGACAACAGCTGTTGATGAATCGATGCTAACAGGAGAAAGTCTACCAGTTGATAAAAAGCAAGGTGATCTATTATTTGGCTCAACTATTAACAAAAATGGTTTTATTAAAATGACTGCAACAAAGGTTGGACGTGATACAGCATTAGCACAAATTATTAAAGTGGTGGAAGATGCTCAAGGATCGAAAGCACCTATTCAACGTTTAGCAGATCAGATTTCGGGGATTTTCGTACCTATTGTTGTTGGCATAGCCATTGTAACCTTTTTAATTTGGATTATTTGGGTCCATCCAGGGGAATTTACACCTGCTTTAGAGGTATTAATCGCAGTTCTTGTCATTGCTTGTCCATGTGCACTTGGGTTAGCAACACCAACTTCAATAATGGCAGGTTCTGGACGTGCAGCTGAGTTTGGTATTTTATTTAAAGGTGGAGAACATTTAGAGCAAACACAAGGCATAGATACAGTTGTTGTAGATAAAACAGGAACAGTGACACATGGAAAACCTGAGCTTACAGATGTACTGTTAGCGCCAGAGCAAGATGAAGCACGCTTTTTATCCTTAATCGGGGCAGCAGAGAAGCAGTCAGAGCATCCCCTAGCAGAAGCCATTGTTCAAGGCATAGAAAAACGCGGCATAGCTTTAGGTGACGTTCAATTCTTTGAAGCAATACCGGGTTATGGTGTGCAGGCAACTGTCTCAGGTCAAGGTGTTATCATTGGCACACGTAAATTAATGCAACAATATGGTATTCGTATTAATGATATTTTACCAACAATGGAGCAACTAGAACGAAACGGTAAGACAGCCATGTTGGCAGCCATCAATGGGCAATATGCAGGTTTAGTAGCTGTGGCTGATACCGTGAAAGATACATCAAAAGAAGCTATTCGTCGTTTACAGGATATGGGTATTACGGTCATCATGATGACTGGTGATAACGAGCGTACTGCTCAAGCAATTGGAACAGAGGTAGGCGTGAATCATGTTATTGCAGAAGTCTTACCAGAAGGTAAAGCTGATGAAGTGAAAAAACTTCAAGCCCAAGGGAAAAAAGTAGCGATGGTTGGTGATGGTATTAATGACGCACCTGCCTTAGCAACAGCGAATATTGGGATGGCAATTGGTACAGGGACAGATGTGGCAATGGAAGCTGCAGATATTACGCTTATTCGTGGAGATTTAAATAGTATCGCGGATGCCATTCTAATGAGTAGAAAAACAATGCGTAATATTAAACAAAATCTATTTTGGGCATTTGCTTATAATACATTAGGTATTCCAATTGCTGCACTCGGTCTTCTTGCTCCATGGGTAGCAGGCGCAGCGATGGCCTTTAGTTCAGTTTCGGTCGTATTAAATGCACTTCGTTTACAACGAGTGAAATTATAAATAGGTATAAAGGCATCGGGAAGTAGATTCTCGATGTCTTTTTTCTATGTCATCATGAGAAGAATACCCCAAGTAAATTTACTAGAACAATAGGTTGATTCTGTTTTTCATTTTCCTACTATGATAAAATGAAAGGTACTGATTCATTTTAGGTAGGACACAATGATCGAATCCATAGAACAAAAGGAGGAGCTTCTGGTGACGGTTCCATTTGTTACGGTAGAAGGTCCGATTGGTGTTGGTAAAACCTCTTTATCGAAAGAGATAGCAGCGACATTTAATTACCATCTATTAAAAGAAATTGTAGACGAAAACCCTTTTTTAAATAAGTTTTATGAAAACATTGAGGAGTGGAGTTTCCAAACGGAAATGTTCTTCCTTTGTAATCGCTATAAGCAACTAACCGATATTAAAAAATTTCGTTTAGCACATGCCAAACCTGTTGTAGCAGACTATCATATTTTTAAAAATTTAATATTTGCGAAGCGTACATTGGCATCAACTGAATACGAGAAGTATGAGGAGATCTATAGAATTTTAACGAAAGACATGCCTGTTCCAAATGTAGTGGTTTATTTACATGCCAGCGTTGAGACATTAATGAAGCGTATCGCCATGCGAGGGCGAGAGTTTGAAAAGATGATTTCACGTGATTACATGGAGCAGCTTGTGGCCGACTATCATTCTTTTATCGAGCATTTTGAGAGCATGCATCCCGAAATTCCAGTTATTCGATTTAATGGAGATCAGCTTGATTTTGTAAAAAACCCCAATGATTTAAATCATGTTTTAAAAATAATTAAAGATACGTTACAACAAAGGAGTTTGCAATAATGAATTTAAGAGAGAAGTACGATATTCCACCACAAACGGTTATTACGATTGCTGGTACTGTTGGGGTAGGAAAATCGACGATGACAAAGGCTTTAGCAGAGGCACTGAACTTTCGTACCTCGTTCGAGAAAGTAGACACAAATCCATACCTTGATAAATTTTATGAGGACTTTGAAAAATGGAGCTTTCATTTACAGGTCTACTTTTTAGCAGAGCGTTTTAAAGAACAGAAGCGTATTTTTGAATATGGTGGAGGATTTGTACAAGATCGTTCTATTTATGAGGATACTGGCATTTTTGCTAAGATGCATTATGATAAAGGAACAATGAGCCCAACAGATTATGAGACTTATACAAATTTGTTTGATGCAATGGTGATGACACCTTATTTCCCACATCCAGATTTGCTTGTTTATCTTGAAGGACCTATTGATGCAGTTATTGGGCGTATTCAAGAGCGTGGACGTACAATGGAGCAACAAACTCCGAATGATTATTGGATAGAAATGCATGAACGCTATGAAAATTGGATAAATAATTTTAATTCTTGTCCAGTTCTACGTTTAGATATTAATGATTATGATTTATTAAAAAATCCTGATGCCATTGAATCAATTGTAAGCCGTATCAGTCATATGCTAAAACAAACAAGCCATTTACGAAAATAAAAGTAAAATAAATGACCAAAAAACGTGAGACAATATATAGCCGATTGTTTCACGTTTTTTGAATAGGAGGGATTATTATAAGAATCGCAGTGTATTGTGGATCCGGTTTGGGTAAAAGCCCTATTTATGCAGAGAAAGCGGCTGAGCTTGGTACAGCACTGGCAAAAAACGGTCACGGGGTTGTCTATGGTGGTTCTAAAACAGGCCTAATGGGGAAGGTAGCCGATGCTGTTTTAGCAGCTGGAGGAGAAGTGATTGGTGTGATGCCAACACATTTACAAAAGCGTGAATTGGCCCATGCCTCATTAACAGAAATTCATATTGTAGACTCTATGCATATTCGTAAAGCTAAAATGGCCGAGTTAGCAGATGCTTTTATTGCTCTTCCAGGTGGAGCAGGGACTTTAGATGAATATTTTGAGGTATTTACTTGGGCTCAGATTGGACTTCATACAAAACCTGTTATTTTATATAATGTCCATGGATTCTATGATGCACTTCTACAGCATTTTAAAACAATGCTAGAGGAAGGCTTTATACGTGCAGAGCAAAAGAAGTTCTTGCGTGTAGCGGCTACCTCTGAAGGGATTTTACGTTTATTAAAAAAACATGGATGAACATTCTCCATGTTTTTTTATCTTGATGCAGCAGGTGCACTAACATCCGCTGCAATTACACTGAGGCATAATTAATGTAATATAAAAGTAAAATAATTAAATTTTAAGTAAAAAATTAGTAATGAATGGGGTGTTCTTTATGCATAGTGTAGAGGCTCAAGTAACCGATGATTTAGTAGTACAGGCTATTGAACGCAATATAGCCATTATCCGCTTCGATATGGATAGAAGAGTGGCGTATGTCAATGAACTATTTGCTCAAACATTAGGCTATACAGTGCAGGAAATGCTAGGAAAACATCATAAAGACTTTTGTTTGCCTGATTTCGTTAATAGTATGGAGTACGATAAATTTTGGCGCAACCTAACGGCAGGAAACAGCTATCAGGACAAAATAGAAAGAATTGATGCTAGAGGTAATATAATTTGGCTGGAAGCAACATATATGCCTGTCTTCGCAAATAATACAAGAAAAGTAATAGGTGTATCCAAAATAGCTACCAATATCACTGAACGACAAGATGAGATAGTTAGTGTTGCCGACAAGTTGAAGGGCATGTCTAATAAGCTTTACCAGCGTTCAGAGGCGGGCATTCAAAATAGCCAAGATCTACTAGAAACCATTAAAGTGGTTTCAAAGGAATCAAATGAAAATGTAAGTAATCTTGTGCAGCTTCAGAAACAAGCAGATTCTATTAAAGGGATTGTCAAAACTATACAAGAAATTGCCTCACAAACTAATTTATTGGCATTAAATGCAGCTATTGAAGCAGCTAGGGCTGGAGAATATGGTAGAGGTTTTGATGTAGTGGCGAAAGAGGTACGTAAGCTTTCTGTAAGAGTTGAACAATCTATTTCAGAAGTGAAGGATAATGTGGAGGGCATTGAGCGAGAAATTGGTCAGGTGACTGATAGTATTAAAAAAATAGCAGAAAAAATAGATAAAACAAATGAACAAATTACTGTCACAGCAAAAGACTTTAGTGAAATAGCGTCTGCTGCTGAAGCCTTAGACGAGCAATCAAGGCAATTTATTGAAATTATTTAATTCTAATAATGACTACTATTTTCGAGATATATTGAAATAGGATATATTTTTTATTTACAATACTAGTGTAAGTCATTAATCATAATAGGGGTGTTATGTATGACAAAAGTGGAAGTAAGCTTTCAGCATTTACCAACAACAGCTATTTCAGATGCAACAGGCGGGCATACCAATGTGCGAAGTGATATTAAGCCGTTAGCAGACCATTTTAAAGTTGCTGGGCGAGCTGTAACAGTACGTTTACCAGATGGTGAAAATGGGGCAGTTTTGGAAGCGATTAGGGCTGCAAATGAAGGGGATATTTTAGTAATTGATGCAAAAGGAAATACAAACCGAGCTGTTGCTGGAGATTTTGTGATCTCCTTAGCAAAAGGGATAGGTGTACAAGGTTTTGTTGTGGATGGTGTAATCCGTGATATTGCAGCAATTCGCGAATTAAATTTCCCTGTATTTTCGTTGGGCACTACTGTAGCAGCAGGCAATAAAAACGGCGGTGGTCAAGTAAATGTACCGATCGCCATTGGAGGAGTTACGGTTCATCCTGGTGATTATATTATTGGGGATGTGGATGGTGTAATTGTTGTGCCACAGCAAGATGCTGAAAAAATCGTTGTAGCGGCAGAGGCTAAGCTTGAAAAAGATGAAAAACGCGCTCAAGAAGCACATGCCAATGGAAAAGAATCAATTATCGCTTATTTAGATAAAGTGTTAGCAAAATAAAAAAACCCTCACGATGCCATCCAACATCGTGAGGGTTTTTTTAAAATTACGCTAGGTTTTCATTTTCATTAAAGTAATTTTTCATCTTTTCTCGATCGAAACGGCCTTCCCACTTAGCCATTACTAATGACGCTAATGAGTTACCAATTACGTTAACAACTGTACGTCCCATATCAAGAATACGGTCAATACCAGCAATGAAGGCTAGTCCCTCAAGTGGAATACCTACAGTACCTAAAGTTGCTAGAAGTACTACGAATGATACCCCTGGAACACCTGCAATACCTTTAGATGTAACCATTAATACAAGCATTAACGTAATTTGTTCACCAATGCTTAGGTGAATACCGTACATTTGAGCAATAAATAATGCTGCAATGGCTTGATATAGTGTTGACCCATCTAAGTTAAAAGAGTAACCGGTCGGTATAACAAAAGATACAATATCCTTTGGCGCCCCTAATTTCTCCATTTTCATCATAACACGTGGTAATACAGCTTCAGAACTTGCTGTTGAGAAGGCTAAAATTAGCTCATCTTTTAATACTTTAATTAAATAGAAGATGCTGATCCCTGCGAATTTTGCCACAAGTCCAAGAACGACAAAGATAAAGAATAGCATGGTTGCATAAACAAGAATTGCCAATTTGGCAAGTGGAACCAGTGAAGCAAACCCATATTTGGAAACGGTTACACCAATTAAACCAAATACCCCTAGTGGAGCGAATTTCATTACGAGGTTTGTTACCCAGAACATAGCATCTGCTACCCCTTGGAAGAAGTCTAAGACTGGTTTCCCTCGATCACCTACTGCAGCAACCCCTAAACCGAAAATAACTGAGAAGAAGATAATTGCTAGCATATTACCTTCAGCCATTGACTGAATAATATTTGTTGGGACAATGCCTACAATGATATCAAATGGTCCTTCATGCTGTACTTCCTCAGTTGTTGATACATACTTCGAAATATCCCCTTGAGATAATTCATTCATGTTAATACCTGCACCAGGTTGGAAAATGTTTGCAGAAAGTAATCCAACTACGATTGCAACTGTAGTAATAATCTCAAAGTAAATTATTGATTTCCCGCCTAATCGTCCAAGTTGCTTCATATCTCCAGTACCAGCAACACCAACGATTAATGTCGAAATAATAATCGGTACAACAATCATCTTAATAAGATGTAAAAATATATCCCCTAATGGTTGTAGATATGTCTCAATTTTGGGGTTTCCGTAAAAGATACCACCAACAATGATCCCTAAAATCAAACCGATTAAAATCTGAGCGGCTAAACTGACTTTAAATTTCTTTTTCAAATCCTTTGTACCTCCCCTAATATTAAATTTTTAGGACACGCCTTACTTTAATAATACGGAGGACTTATGGAATCCGACAAAATCCGAGAAAATTAATTTACTTTTGTTAAAATGTCTGAATATAACACTTGAATAAACTTCTTAATATTTACCTTTGCTTTACGATTATCGTGATCTTCAATCTGTGTCATGAGCTGACGAATTTCTTTAAAATCAAAATAGCGAGGGGCATAGTACTCGAATTCTGAGTTTGTGTAATCAACAACCCCTAAATTAGCAAGATTAATCATGGCAGCTAATATTGTACGACGCACACGCTGCTCGATGGCCTTACTCTCTTTTAAAATTTCATCTGGCGTAGCCTTGGTCACAGCTGCAATTTCTTCATAAAGCTCCTTTAATGGAGGAAGGGGTGCAATCTTGTGCTGGTGAGCAAGTAATGTTTCTATAATGGCAATGATATCCTCACTACCAATTTCCCCGACAATCCCCATATCATTCAAAATAGATTGAATATGGTCTCGTGATGTAGCTTTATGAGTCTTTTGTTCACTTAACTCAATGTTTGTAAGTGATTGACGTATCACTAATAGTGAATTTTTAAGTCGAAATTGTTCAGTTGTTTTTTTTAAAACATTTTCAACTTCAATACGATTGATTGGTTTATGAATGAAGAAATCAATTCCTTGCTCATAGGCTTCGCCAACCATTTCCTTATTCACTACCTGTGAAATCATAATAAATTGTCCCTCGAAACGATTTTGCATAAGTTGTTCCACAGTTGCTATACCATCAAGCTTAGGCATCAGTAAATCAATAAGTACAAACTCTGGCTGTGTCATTAAAATTTGCGGAATGGCATCTTCACCATTTCGAGCCTCACCAATAACTGTTCCTAACCCGCTATCTTCAATAATTTGCTTTAACATAACACGACTTGCACGATCATCATCTACAATAAAATACCTCATTTAAGTCTCTCCCGTTTGAATAGTTTGCGTAGGAATTATGATTTTAAACGTTGTGTATTGATTGTTTGATTCAACGGTTATTGAGCCTTTTAATTTTTCTACTAGTTCAGCAACATGCGAAAGCCCAATGCCAGTTGCTGCAACACCATCAACATTGAATTTAGTGGTGTATCCAGGTTCAAAAATAACAGAAATATCTGCTTGGGAAATCCCTTGTCCATTATCACATACGGTTATTACAGTATTATCCTCTTGGCGCTCAATAGCAATAGAAATGATCCCTTGCTTTTCAATAGCCTCAACAGCATTGGCTGATAAATTATTTAATAGAGCAAGGAGTGCAATATGATCTTTCGTTTGAAAATCAAAGTCTATACATGTATGAAATTGTATTTCCTTACCAAGTAATTCTGCATATTTCCTATTACCTTCTTCAATATAATGCAATAATTCAGATAATACAAAAGGGCCAAAGCTCTTTTCCCCGACAATCTTTGAAATACCAGCATATATCCGTTGAGAATCCTTTTTCACTTCATGGATTTCCTGGGCAATATGAAGTGCTTGTAAACTTTCCGCTCGAAAACCTAGCGTCTTTAACTGACGATATAATTCATAACCACTACCTGTAATTGTTTCAATATGATTCATTGACTTTTTTAAATATAGTGTCTCCACATAGAGATCAGATCCAATATTCAGCATTTCTTGTACCCGCTTTTTTTGTTCAGCTATCAAAATAGAGCTGTAAATCCCTACTACAAAAAAGCTTCGTAATAATGCTACCGCTAATAGGATCAAGAGATCATGGAGAAATAAAAAAGTATATGTTTGGACAAAAAATCGGAAAATTTGTTCAGCTAAATTACTGATGACCTCACTAAAAGCAACGAGTAAACCAAGTTTTAGTGGCTTTTCTCTGTATTGTTGAATATCTAAAATTTGCAGGCATACTGCAAACAATACATAAAATAAACCGGCTGGTAAATGGTTAAATATACTCTCGGCAATCAGAACATCATGTAATGTCGAATTAATAACCCGAAAAATAGTTGTCACAATACCGGTAGCTACACCTGCTAAAATAATTGGTGTAGGTTTAATTAATGTGCATAAAAAGAAGACAATTGTTCCTAAACCAAAACGGAAAGTTGTATTAGCAAAAGGCATAATTTTAATTTCACTACCTATTGCGGTCATAACAGCAATAATGAAAATCCAAGTAAGGGAAGCACGCGTCATAAGTAATTTCGATTGCAATTCAACAACCTCCCATCATTGATATAATAAAAAATACCACAACCGAGGCGGAAGTGGTATCTAACAAGTAATACATACAATTTAGGCAAAAAAAAAACGGCTACATTCGTAGTCGGAAATTTAAAACTGGAGGAGGTAGAGGGATTCGAACCCCCGCGCGGTGTTACCCGCCTGTCGGTTTTCAAGACCGATCCCTTCAGCCAGACTTGGGTATACCTCCATGTTATATTGCTTTACTGTCTTATCGACAAAAATAAATTTATCATAACTAGAAACGAACGTCAAGATAATTTTTGAAAAAATATATAATGTTTAAATCGTCACTTAGAAATAAATAATTTGTGCATTAAGTTGCATTTTATACAAACAGTCAGTATACTAGTTATTGCCGTGCTAGGTGGGAAGGTAGCGGTGTCCTGTAACTCGCAATCCGCTCTAGCGAGACTGAATTCCTTTTTCGAGGCTGTCCGTATTGTTTGGTCTGCCTTTTGCACGTAGTGTTGACGATTGGGTCCTGCGCAATGGATACCCATGAACCATGTCAGGTCCGGAAGGAAGCAGCATTAAGTGGTCTTATTCATGTGCCGCGGGGTTGCCTAATCTGAGCTAACGACAAGAGTAACGCTTATGTGCGGCTGTCAAGGAAAGGTGCACGGCATTAAATTGCCAATTCAAAGCATCCGTCTATTATAGGCGGATGCTTTTTTATTTTAAATTTAGCAACTTCATTTTCTATATAATGCAGCAAATGCTATAATAAAACTATTCAATTAAATGGAGAAGGAGAGAGGAAATCAGTGACGTATCAAGCATTTTACCGTGTGTATAGACCGCAATCTTTTCGAGAAATGTCTGGTCAAACACATGTCAAAAGAACGCTACAAAATGCTCTCCTAGCAAATAAAACAACACATGCTTACTTGTTTTCTGGGCCCCGTGGTACAGGGAAAACAAGTACTGCTAAAATCTTTGCGAAGGCCTTGAATTGTGAACATGCACCATCGAAAGAGCCGTGTAATGAATGTGCTACATGCATAAGTATTACAGATGGTTCTCATCCAGATGTAATTGAATTTGATGCAGCCTCAAATTCACGTGTTGAAGAGATAAGGGATATCATAGAAAAGGTGCGTTTTGCTCCTGCAAGCAGTAGATATAAGGTGTACATCATAGACGAAGTGCATATGCTTTCTACAAGTGCTTTTAACGCTCTTTTAAAAACGTTGGAAGAACCACCTCCTCATGCCGTGTTTATTTTAGCAACTACAGAGCCTCATAAATTGCCTGCTACGATCATTTCTCGTTGTCAGCGCTTTGATTTTAAACGACTTTCTACTAATGATATTATTGAACGTATGAAAGTTGTTTTAGAAGATATTGACTTACCATACGAAGAACAAGGTTTAAAGGTGATTGCACAATCAGCCGCAGGGGGAATGCGTGATGCTTTAAGCTTATTGGACCAAGTTGTGTCTTTTAGTGGCGAAAAATTAAAACTTGAGGATACGTTGTTAGTTACAGGTTCTATTAGTCAGGATGTTTTTTATGATCTAGCGGAGGCACTCAAAGTAAAAGATGTTGCGCAAATGCTTACCCTTTTAGAGCAACTTATAGCTGACGGTAAGGACCCTTTGCGACTCTCAGAGGATTTAATTACATTTTTCCGCGATTTATTATTACTTCAAACAAGTGATGATTTAGCTGAACTTTTAGAGCTTGTATCTCCTGAGGAACGTGTATTCACTTTAGCGCACGAGTTTGCACCAAATATGCTTTATGGATATATTGATATACTTGCAAAGACACAGCAAGAGATGCGTTTCTCTCACCATACCAAAATTTATTTAGAGACGGCTTTGCTTAAAATGGTACAGTTTTCAGGAGGGATAGCCCATCAGACGGTGACTACAAATGAAATGGGAGAAAACCCTGATCTCACTCAAAAAATTGTAGCTCTTGAACAACTGGTTCAGCAACTATCCTTACAACTGCAAACGGGGACACCTATGCAAACGACGACAGCACAAAAAGAGCAACGGCCTCGAGCTAAAAGCCCGAATGGTTATAAAGCACCTACAGGTCGTATTCAGGAAGTGCTGAAAGATGCAACAAAGCAGGATGTGCAACGTATTAAGTCCATTTGGGCACAAGCCTTAAGTCAAATGCAAAAATCACAATCGGCTCTTTTAGCAGAAGCCGAACCTGTTGCGGCATCTTCAAGTGCTTTTGTGTTAAAATTCAAGTATGATATTCATTGTCAGATGGTTGCCGACAACCAGTCTTTAAAGGCTCACTTTACACAATTAATTGCAGGGCAAACTGGTACAATGTACGAGATGCTATGTATACCAGAAGAATCGTGGTTAAAAATGCGTGAAGAGTTTATTCGTGATCATGGTCTGCAGCAAAAGAAATCACAGACTGAATCAGAGCATGGAGAAGAATTATTAGAGCCACCACCGGCAGAAATGCCAGAAGAACCATTTATCGATGATGCCCAACCTCTTGCTTCACAAGACCCACTTGTAACAGAGGCTGAAAAGCTCTTTGGTAAAGATTTTGTTGAAATTATTGAAGATTAAATTTTTAGGAGGAAACATTTATGCGTGGAATGGGAAATATGCAAGGTATGATGAAAAAAATGCAAAAAATGCAAAAGGAAATGATGGAGGCTCAAGAAGCTCTAAATGCTGAGCAATTTGAAGGTGTTGCAGGCGGCGGTATGGTGAAAGTAACAGTTTCTGGTCAGCGTGAAGTAGTTTCAGTAAATCTAGATGAATCTGTAGTAGACCCAGAAGATATCGAAATGCTACAAGACCTAATTGTTATTGCAACAAATGAAGCGTTGAAAAAAGTAGAAGAAAAAACAAACTCAACAATGGGTAAATTCACGCAAGGCTTAAACCTTCCATTCTAGGAGGTATTCATATGTACTACCCAGAACCAATATCTAAATTGATCGATAGTTTTATGAAATTGCCAGGTATCGGGCCGAAAACTGCGGCTCGTCTGGCGTTTTTTGTGTTAACAATGAAGGAAGACGATGTATTATCTTTCTCTAAAGCACTAATTGATGCTAAACGAAACCTAAGCTACTGTTCTATTTGTGGCAATATAACGGATGTAGATCCTTGTCACATATGTACAGATAAGCAGCGAGATCATTCTATTATTTGTGTTGTACAAGATACAAAAGATGTGATTGCAATGGAAAAAATGCGTGACTACAACGGTATGTACCATGTACTTCAAGGAGCTATTTCACCAATGGATGGTATTGGTCCAGAAGACATTAATGTTGCTTCTTTGCTAGTGCGCTTGCAAGATGAAAGTGTCCAAGAACTTATTTTAGCTACAAATTCAACAATCGAGGGTGAGGCAACCGCTATGTATATTTCTCGCCTTGTCAAACCGTCAGGCATTCGTACAACTCGTATTGCTCATGGATTGCCAGTAGGTGGAGATCTAGAATACGCAGATGAGGTTACGCTGTCTAAAGCAATGGAAGGCCGACGCGAGTTATGAGTGAGGGATTAGTATGTTCTTCCGTAGTAAAGGGAAATTAAAAAAGGAATTTGATGATAAGCTTGTGAATCTGATTAAAGAAACAAAAGAGGATTTACAGCAGGCAAAGATAATAGAAGAATTAATGGATGATTATGACCTAGGTGTAATTGCTCAACGCAAAACAGCAGAAAGTATTCATTTCTATTTGTTTAAGGAAGCTAGAATTCGTAAGGTATTAATAAAATAGTTCTTTGTAAAATATTCATAGAAGCAAAACAGGAAACATAAACTTTCATAATTATTTAATTGAGGGGGCAACTATATGTCTGGGTTAGTAATTATGAGTATTTGTATTCCTGTCGGGCTTCTTTTTCTTTATGTAATAATAAGACATGCTAAAATGGGTAAAATCTTAGAAGGATTATCGGTGTTTTGGTTTAGATTTGCATTTGCTTTTCTACTATTATTCGTAATCCATTTAGGTATTGGTTATATAGGATATAATGTGCCAATCAATCTGTTTTCGGTCTTAACAATCGCTGTTTTAGGTATTCCTGGTGTCTTAGGAATAACAGCTTTAATATTTATTTTATAAAAGGCTTGCAATATAAAAAGATTATGGTATAGTTATAGAAGTCGCTAATACAACTGATTGAAACGAAAAATAATTTTAAAATTATTGTTGACACGGTGTGTAGCGCGTGATATTATATAAGAGTTGCTGCTGAAACAGCAGTGAACAATATGAACCTTGAAAACTGAACAAGCAAAACGTAATCAATAAAGTTTTAAGTAGCTAGCTTTGCTAGTGAACGAAACACAATTTTGGACATCAAACATGATGCCAGCAAAACAATTTGAGCT
This sequence comes from Lysinibacillus sp. FN11, assembly GCF_024628845.1. NCBI lineage: Bacteria > Bacillati > Bacillota > Bacilli > Caryophanales > Bacillaceae > Lysinibacillus > Lysinibacillus sp. FN11. The sequence goes on from NZ_CP102383.1 coordinate 4,368,242, forward strand.
AATCAAATTTCTTTTATGGAGAGTTTGATCCTGGCTCAGGACGAACGCTGGCGGCGTGCCTAATACATGCAAGTCGAGCGAACAGAAAAGGAGCTTGCTCCTTTGACGTTAGCGGCGGACGGGTGAGTAACACGTGGGCAACCTACCCTATAGTTTGGGATAACTCCGGGAAACCGGGGCTAATACCGAATAATCTCTTTTACTTCATGGTGAAAGACTGAAAGACGGTTTCGGCTGTCGCTATAGGATGGGCCCGCGGCGCATTAGCTAGTTGGTGAGGTAACGGCTCACCAAGGCGACGATGCGTAGCCGACCTGAGAGGGTGATCGGCCACACTGGGACTGAGACACGGCCCAGACTCCTACGGGAGGCAGCAGTAGGGAATCTTCCACAATGGGCGAAAGCCTGATGGAGCAACGCCGCGTGAGTGAAGAAGGTTTTCGGATCGTAAAACTCTGTTGTAAGGGAAGAACAAGTACAGTAGTAACTGGCTGTACCTTGACGGTACCTTATTAGAAAGCCACGGCTAACTACGTGCCAGCAGCCGCGGTAATACGTAGGTGGCAAGCGTTGTCCGGAATTATTGGGCGTAAAGCGCGCGCAGGCGGTCCTTTAAGTCTGATGTGAAAGCCCACGGCTCAACCGTGGAGGGTCATTGGAAACTGGGGGACTTGAGTGCAGAAGAGGAAAGTGGAATTCCAAGTGTAGCGGTGAAATGCGTAGAGATTTGGAGGAACACCAGTGGCGAAGGCGACTTTCTGGTCTGTAACTGACGCTGAGGCGCGAAAGCGTGGGGAGCAAACAGGATTAGATACCCTGGTAGTCCACGCCGTAAACGATGAGTGCTAAGTGTTAGGGGGTTTCCGCCCCTTAGTGCTGCAGCTAACGCATTAAGCACTCCGCCTGGGGAGTACGGTCGCAAGACTGAAACTCAAAGGAATTGACGGGGGCCCGCACAAGCGGTGGAGCATGTGGTTTAATTCGAAGCAACGCGAAGAACCTTACCAGGTCTTGACATCCCGTTGACCACTGTAGAGATATAGTTTCCCCTTCGGGGGCAACGGTGACAGGTGGTGCATGGTTGTCGTCAGCTCGTGTCGTGAGATGTTGGGTTAAGTCCCGCAACGAGCGCAACCCTTGATCTTAGTTGCCATCATTTAGTTGGGCACTCTAAGGTGACTGCCGGTGACAAACCGGAGGAAGGTGGGGATGACGTCAAATCATCATGCCCCTTATGACCTGGGCTACACACGTGCTACAATGGACGATACAAACGGTTGCCAACTCGCGAGAGGGAGCTAATCCGATAAAGTCGTTCTCAGTTCGGATTGTAGGCTGCAACTCGCCTACATGAAGCCGGAATCGCTAGTAATCGCGGATCAGCATGCCGCGGTGAATACGTTCCCGGGCCTTGTACACACCGCCCGTCACACCACGAGAGTTTGTAACACCCGAAGTCGGTGAGGTAACCTTTTGGAGCCAGCCGCCGAAGGTGGGATAGATGATTGGGGTGAAGTCGTAACAAGGTAGCCGTATCGGAAGGTGCGGCTGGATCACCTCCTTTCTAAGGATATTTTCGGAATACAAACCTTGGGTTTGTAAGATTACGTTTTGCGTTCAGTTTTGAAGGTTCATTCTTCTGAATGAAACACTTCAAAACTTGTTCTTTGAAAACTGGATAAAACGACATTGAAATTGTAACAAACACATTTATTTTTTAAGTTTTTTATAGGCTTAATAACTTGGTTAAGTTATTAAGGGCGCACGGCGAATGCCTTGGCACTAGGAGCCGAAGAAGGACGGCACTAACACCGATATGCTTCGGGGAGCTGTAAGTGAGCTTTGATCCGGAGATTTCCGAATGGGGGAACCCACTACGTTTAATCGCGTAGTATCTTGACGTGAATACATAGCGTCTTGAAGGCAGACCCAGGGAACTGAAACATCTAAGTACCTGGAGGAAGAGAAAGAAAAATCGATTCCCTGAGTAGCGGCGAGCGAAACGGGAAGAGCCCAAACCAAGAGGCTTGCCTCTTGGGGTTGTAGGACACTCAATACGGAGTTACAAAAGAGCGAGTTAGATGAAGCGACTTGGAAAGGTCCGCCAGAGCAGGTAAAAGCCCTGTAGTCGAAAGTTCGTTCTCTCCTGAGTGGATCCTGAGTACGGCGGAACACGTGAAATTCCGTCGGAATCCGGGAGGACCATCTCCCAAGGCTAAATACTACCTAGTGACCGATAGTGAACCAGTACCGTGAGGGAAAGGTGAAAAGCACCCCGGAAGGGGAGTGAAAGAGATCCTGAAACCGTGTGCCTACAAGTAGTTAGAGCCCGTTAATGGGTGATAGCGTGCCTTTTGTAGAATGAACCGGCGAGTTACGATTACGTGCGAGGTTAAGCTTTAGAAGGCGGAGCCGCAGCGAAAGCGAGTCTGAATAGGGCGAAATAGTACGTGGTCGTAGACCCGAAACCAGGTGATCTACCCATGTCCAGGGTGAAGGTGAGGTAACACTTACTGGAGGCCCGAACCCACGCACGTTGAAAAGTGCGGGGATGAGGTGTGGGTAGCGGAGAAATTCCAATCGAACTTGGAGATAGCTGGTTCTCTCCGAAATAGCTTTAGGGCTAGCCTCGTGATGAGAATACTGGAGGTAGAGCACTGTTTGGACTAGGGGGCCATCCCGGTTTACCGAATTCAGACAAACTCCGAATGCCAGATATTTATACACGGGAGTCAGACTGCGAGTGATAAGATCCGTAGTCAAAAGGGAAACAGCCCAGACCACCAGCTAAGGTCCCAAAGTAATCGTTAAGTGGAAAAGGATGTGGCGTTGCACAGACAACCAGGATGTTGGCTTAGAAGCAGCCATCATTTAAAGAGTGCGTAATAGCTCACTGGTCGAGTGACGCTGCGCCGAAAATGTATCGGGGCTAAACGATTCACCGAAGCTGTGGATTGACATCTACGATGTCAGTGGTAGGAGAGCGTTCTAAGTGCGTTGAAGTCAGACCGGAAGGACTGGTGGAGCGCTTAGAAGTGAGAATGCCGGTATGAGTAGCGAAAGACGGGTGAGAATCCCGTCCACCGTATGACTAAGGTTTCCTGAGGAAGGCTCGTCCGCTCAGGGTTAGTCGGGACCTAAGCCGAGGCCGATAGGCGTAGGCGATGGACAACAGGTTGATATTCCTGTACCACCTCCTCACCGTTTGAGAAATGGGGGGACGCAGTAGGATAGGGTAAGCGCGCCGTTGGTTGTGCGCGTCCAAGCAGTAAGGCGTGTGTGTAGGCAAATCCGCACACTGTAACGTTGAGCTGTGATGGCGAGTCCGTATGGACGAAGTTCCTGATTTCACACTGCCAAGAAAAGCCTCTATCGAGGTGAGAGGTGCCCGTACCGCAAACCGACACAGGTAGTCGAGGAGAGAATCCTAAGGTGTGCGAGAGAACTCTCGTTAAGGAACTCGGCAAAATGACCCCGTAACTTCGGGAGAAGGGGTGCTCTTGAGCGTGCAAGCGCATGAGAGCCGCAGTGAATAGGCCCAGGCGACTGTTTAGCAAAAACACAGGTCTCTGCAAAACCGTAAGGTGACGTATAGGGGCTGACGCCTGCCCGGTGCTGGAAGGTTAAGAGGAGTGGTTAGCGCAAGCGAAGCTGCGAATTGAAGCCCCAGTAAACGGCGGCCGTAACTATAACGGTCCTAAGGTAGCGAAATTCCTTGTCGGGTAAGTTCCGACCCGCACGAAAGGCGTAACGATCTGGGCACTGTCTCAACGAGAGACTCGGTGAAATTATAGTACCTGTGAAGATGCAGGTTACCCGCGACAGGACGGAAAGACCCCGTGGAGCTTTACTGTAGCCTGATATTGAATTTTGGTACAACTTGTACAGGATAGGTAGGAGCCAGAGATCTCGGAGCGCCAGCTTCGAAGGAGGCGTCGGTGGGATACTACCCTGGTTGTATTGAAATTCTAACCCATGCCCCTTAGCGGGGCAGGAGACAGTGTCAGGCGGACAGTTTGACTGGGGCGGTCGCCTCCTAAAAGGTAACGGAGGCGCCCAAAGGTTCCCTCAGAATGGTTGGAAATCATTCGTAGAGTGTAAAGGCACAAGGGAGCTTGACTGCGAGACCTACAAGTCGAGCAGGGTCGAAAGACGGGCTTAGTGATCCGGTGGTTCCGCATGGAAGGGCCATCGCTCAACGGATAAAAGCTACCCCGGGGATAACAGGCTTATCTCCCCCAAGAGTCCACATCGACGGGGAGGTTTGGCACCTCGATGTCGGCTCATCGCATCCTGGGGCTGTAGTCGGTCCCAAGGGTTGGGCTGTTCGCCCATTAAAGCGGTACGCGAGCTGGGTTCAGAACGTCGTGAGACAGTTCGGTCCCTATCCGTCGTGGGCGTAGGAAATTTGAGAGGAGCTGTCCTTAGTACGAGAGGACCGGGATGGACACACCGCTGGTGTACCAGTTGTCTTGCCAAAGGCATCGCTGGGTAGCTATGTGTGGACGGGATAAGTGCTGAAAGCATCTAAGCATGAAGCCCCCCTCAAGATGAGATTTCCCATTACGCAAGTAAGTAAGATCCCTCAAAGACGATGAGGTAGATAGGTTCGAGGTGGAAGTGTGGTGACACATGGAGCTGACGAATACTAATCGATCGAGGACTTAACCAAAAAAGTTTGAAACATTCAATGTGCCGTTTATCCAGTTTTGAAAGAGCAAATCTTTCTAAAAAGAGAGCTTCTAGACACAGCAATACGCCGTGTATGGAAGGTCGACCATAGTCTAGTGATGATGGCAAAGAGGTCACACCCGTTCCCATACCGAACACGGAAGTTAAGCTCTTTAGCGCCGATGGTAGTTGGGGGCTTCCCCCTGTGAGAGTAGGACGTCGCTAGGCAAATAAGTAACCACTGAGAACTCAGTGGTTTTTTTGTTTATATAGAAACCTATAAAATGTTAAAGTTTAATAGAGCGATAAAAATAAACAAAGGGGTGCAGTAGAGTGGCAACAGGACAATGCAGTAAGGAAATCAATATACAAAAAGAAAAATTAGAGAATTTTATTCAAAATAGAGAACAATGGGCTGTTTTAATACCAGGTTATTTACATCACGAATTAATAAATGAAGTCGATATGATCTGGGTCTTCCAAGGAGACTTTGGCATAATTCAGAAAGCTGTTAAAGTAAAACTTAAAGTAAACAATTCAGATGCTCATCAAATACAGTTTGAATTAGAGGGTTTATCTGATCCTATAAATGGTAATGGTTCTTTTGAAATCGTACAAAATCAAAATGAGTCACCACAACTGACTGGTAATTTAACAATGAAAGCAAGTGGATTTTTAGCAGGAATGATGAATCCAGTATTAGATAAATTTGTACCTCGACTAATTGAGCAACTAGTGGAAGCAATGGCCATTCAAGCATTACAAGACTAGTTATATGAAAATAAGTGGTGAACCGATTATTACAGATAACAGCAATAATCGGTTTTATTTTAATAAGTAACTCTTACTGCTGCAAAAATGATGGTTTAGGTATAGATGACTCTATTTTTGAGTGAGGCGTCAACGATAATGACATCAAGCTGTGATTAATTTTGATGAAAAGGTTGTTTACTAAATAAAGTGGATTACCTGTGGAAGGATAGCTTTTTTCTCTCCTTATAATTTCGTATAATTAAACGAGAATCTAACGAAAATGGGTGTTTGTTTTGCAAAAGAAAAAACCAATTATAGAAGGGTTAGAACGTTTTCGACAGCAACAAAATATTTCTTTTCATGTCCCAGGTCATAAGCATGGCGAACTGTCCCATCTTCCTCAAGCATTTAAGGATGTAATGCGTTATGATGTAACTGAATTATCGGGATTAGATGATCTACATTACCCTGAGGAAATGATATTAGAAGCCGAAAATTTATTGGCAGATACATATGGAGCAACGAAGAGCTTCTTTTTAGTAGGAGGGTCTACTGTTGGCAATTTAGCAATGATTTATGCTACTTGTAACAAAGGTGATACCATTATTGTTCAGCGTAATGCACATAAATCAATTTTCCATGCTATTGAACTTGTTGGGGCTAAGCCAATTTTTGTGTCCCCGCTATGGGATGAACGGACAATGTCGGCGACACATGTAACTTATAGAGATTTAAAAGAAGCCGTAGAAAATTATTCAGAGGCGAAAGCAGTAGTTTTAACATATCCTACTTATTATGGGATGACTTCGAATGAAATACAGCAACAAATTGCTTATTGTCATGAGAAGGGAATACCTGTATTGGTGGATGAAGCACATGGCGCTCATTTTAATGCATGTACGCTATTTCAGCCATCTGCATTGACACTTGGAGCAGACGTTGTTGTTCAATCAGCCCATAAGACTCTACCTGCTATGACGATGGCTTCTTTTATGCATGTTAAGTCGCAATTGATAGAGGCTGACAAAATACATCACTACTTACGCATGTTACAATCTAGTAGTCCATCTTACTTATTATTAGCATCATTAGATGATGCTCGCTATTATGTACAGACATATATGGAGAGTGATGGGGCATATATAATAGAAAAAAAGAATCAATGGGTAGATGCATTACGAGCAATTGGATCATTAGAAGTAATTGAAGTAGATGATCCACTTAAAGTATTGTTACGTGTTAATGGTTATAGTGGCTTTCAATTACAGGAGGCATTAGAGGCAAAGCATGTGTATGGGGAACTGGCAGATGCCAATCAGGTTTTATTTGTGTTACCTTTGCTGAAGCAAGGACATACCTACCCATTTGCTGAAATCAGGGTTCGTATAAAAGAGGCTATATCAACGCTATTAAACACAGCTAAAACAGATAGCATAACGGCTTCTCAAACAGCCTATCATTTTGTACCGATTACTGAGCCTCTATATACCTTTAATGAGGTTGCATCATTAAAGAAAGAATGGTTACCATATATGCGTACAATGGGGCGAATTTCAGCAAATATGATCATTCCTTATCCACCTGGGATACCATTATTAGTACCAGGAGAAAGAATAACAGTAGCTAAGTTAAGTCAATTGGAAGAGCTACTAGCAGCAGGTGCAACATTTCAGGGGAATCATCGTTTAGCAGAAAAAATGATTCAGGTTATTAAATAGTTGGAGGCAATCACAGCATGAATAGCAATTTATTTATTACATTTGAAGGACCAGAGGGAGCAGGAAAAACAACGGTCATTCAAATGATAGCAAAGCGATTAAAAGAAAAAAATATTGAAGTTCTAGCAACAAGAGAACCAGGTGGAATTGAGATTGCAGAAAAAATAAGAACGATTATTTTGAATCCTGCACATACTGCTATGGATGAACGAACAGAGGCATTGTTATATGCTGCAGCAAGAAGCCAGCATTATTTTGAAAAAGTACGTCCTGCATTAGATGCAGGGAAGTTAGTGATATGTGACCGTTTTATCGATTCCTCTTTAGCCTATCAAGGATATGCAAGAGGTATAGGTGTCAATGAGGTGCTTTCTATTAATGAATTTGCTATTGGGAAGAAATTACCTGACGTGACCATACTATTTGATCTTGCTCCAGAGGTTGGCTTAGCGCGTATTCATGCAACTGGCAATCGGGAAGTAAACCGCTTAGACGTTGAAAGCTTGCCGTTTCATCAGAAGGTACGTGAAGGATATTTACAATTAGTAGAGCAGTATCCAGAGCGAATACGTGTAGTCAACGCAGATCAAGATATTGAAAGTGTTGTGGAAGATGTATGGTTATTATTATTGGAAGCAATGCAGTAAATGCATGAAGTTGTCTACAACAATGTGATATAATGATACTATCCATTAATTTATCTTCACTAAGAAGGCATCATTTGTGGAAGTACCTATTAGGTCTGACACACCTTTGTGTAGATACATTATGTGTTTAGGGAACCTTGTAGATGTCTCTTTTAAAACTTTCTTATAGAGTTTTTATGTCAACATGCTGATGTTCCTCTAGTTCAACAGTAGTTTAAACTTCCGATGAACTAAGATAATTATTTATAAGTTAAGGCTTAAGAATAGAATTGAAATCTATCTAGTGAATTTTATAAAAGGGGTGAGTGCGAATGAAGTTAGTCGTAGCTGTAGTGCAAGATCAGGATAGCAGCCGCTTATCAAATGCTTTAACGAAAAATCAGTTTCGCGCAACTAAATTAGCGAGCACAGGAGGATTTTTACGTTCAGGAAATACGACATTTCTTATAGGAACTGAAGACTCTCTCATACCCAAACTTTTAGATATTATTCGGGATAATTGTCGGGCAAGAGAGCAAATGGTTGCACCCGTTTCTCCGTTAGGAGGAAATGCTGATTCCTATATACCTTACCCTGTGGAGGTAGAGGTGGGAGGAGCTACCGTATTTGTTTTACCGATTGAACAATTCCATCATTTTTAAAAAGTAGCCTCCGAAGCTAAATCATTAATTATTTGTTACTATTAAACATTTTATTTAAAAACGATTATGCCTAGGAGAAATAGATAAAACTGTGGGGGCGAAACTAGCTTGAAGATTAATCAAGATATACGTGTCGGGTTAAATACAAATCGCAAAGAGCCACTACAAAATAATAATCAAAATAACCGATTTGGAGATATGGTCGTCAAGCAAGGTAATAAGCTGCAAACAGAACAACTCACGCGTTTGTTAGGGGATATATCTACTGCAGGGGACCGAGTAGCTAGATCACGTAATTTACGAGAACTTGCTAGGTTTAAAATGCTTGTTAAACGATTTCTACAAGAGACAGTAGAACATGGTATGGAATTAAAACAATCACATACTTGGAATCGTTTTGGTGAAGGAAGACGTCTGAAAATCATTGAAACCATTGATACACGTCTTGTCGAACTTGCACAGGATCTTTTAGACGAAGAAAAAGAAGCAATAGATCTTCTTGATAAAATCGGTGAAATTAAAGGCTTACTAATTAATTTATATATGTAAAACCCGTGTCTCGTTCTCATTTAGGCGCGGGCTTTTTTCAAATGTTGATGTGGCTACTCGTCATTAAAGTAAACAACTGCAATATTTCTTTACAAGAGTGCAAGAAAGTATCACTTTTTGTTGTAGAGACAGGAAGGAATTTAAATGTATGGCCAAGAATGTTGAAGAGCTACTCACACTGCAACCAGTCGTAATGAAGCAGCTTCAAACAATATTTGACAAGAATAGATTAGCACATGCATATATTTTTGATGGCGAAAAAGGGACAGGCAAGGCAGATATTATGCACTTTTTTGTCAAATTAATGTTATGCGAGAAACCAAATGGAAATGTTCCATGTGAAACATGTCGAAATTGCAAACGTGTAGATTCGGGAAATCATCCAAATATTCATCAAATTTATCCAGATGGTCAATTCATAAAAATTGATCAGATGCGAGAGCTCATCGGAGAAATGAAAATGGTGGGTGTAGAAGAAGGACGTAAGATTTATGTGCTTCATCATGCAGACCGTCTTAATACAGCCTCTGCAAATATGATACTTAAATTTTTAGAGGAGCCAGAAGGAGAAGTAACTGCCATATTACTAACAGAGCAAATGCAGTCAATACTTCCAACTATCCGTTCTCGTTGTCAACATATCAAATTTCAAAAAATGCCACGTCATGTTTTGTTGAAGCATTTACAGGAAAATAATATTTCTCATTCAATGGCCTCAACAGTAAGCATGATGACAAACGAGGTAGAAACAGCGATATTTTTAGCAAATGATGAGCAGTTTGCACTCGCTCGAAAAACAGTGTTAAAATTAGTAGAGGCCATTCGGCAAAATGTACACGAAGCATTGCTTATTGTGCATGAAGAGTGGTTGCCTCACTTTAAAGAAAAAAGCGAGATGGAGCAAGCATTGGATTTACTACTATTTGCTTACCGTGATATAGTGTCAATAAAAGCTAATCCCGAGGCAGCTTGTACTTATCCAGACATGTTACCACTATTTAAAGAAGTTGCGCTATATTCCCCTTATGAGAGATTATCAAATCAGATGGAATCTATTTTACAAGCTCGCGCCTCTTTACAGCGTAACATGAATAGGACGTTATTGATGGAGCAGTTAATGCTAAATCTGCAGGAGGGATATACATTTGTATAATGTAGTAGGAGTCCGCTTTAAAAAGGCGGGTAAAATATATTATTTTGATCCGGCATCATTTCTACTAGAAGATAGTCAATATGTTATTGTAGAGACAGCCCGCGGTGTAGAGTATGGAAAAGTAGTTGTCCCTCAAAAGGTAGTGGGTGATAATGATGTTGTATTACCACTAAAACAAGTACTTAGACCAGCAGATGATCGTGATCGTATACAAGTAGAGGAAAATGCAGCGGAATCAAAGCGTGCATTTGAGCTCGCTAGTACGAAAATTATAGAGCATAATTTAGAAATGAAACTTGTAGATGTTGAATATACATTTGATCGTAATAAAATTATTTTTTACTTTACAGCTGAAGGACGAGTTGATTTTAGGGATCTAGTAAAAGATTTAGCCTCGGTTTTTAGAACACGTATTGAACTTCGTCAAATCGGTGTGCGTGATGAAGCAAAGCTTTTAGGTGGTATCGGTCCATGTGGTAGAATGCTTTGCTGCTCCACATTTTTGGGTGATTTTGAGCCTGTTTCTATTAAAATGGCTAAAGATCAAAACTTATCATTAAATCCTTCAAAAATATCTGGCCTTTGTGGACGTTTAATGTGTTGCTTAAAGTATGAAAATGATGAATATGAAGAAGCAAAAGAGGGCATGCCAGATGTTGGTGAGATAACAATGACACCAGATGGCCGTGGGAAAGTAGTAGGGCTAAATGTGCTGGAAAGACTTATTCAAGTATATTTACATGAGCAGGAACGCACAGTTGAGTATACACTAGAAGAACTGCTAGCATGCGAAAAAAATCTTATTTAAGATAGAGAATTTAACGAGGTGGCTTGGGTGAAGGACCGTAATTTCTTAGATACCGTTATGGAGTTCGAACAACAGCTCGAAGCAATGCAGGAGCAATTTGGTGCATTGAAACAATTTGTAGCGTTAATGATGGAAGAGCATAAGGCGCTTGAAACAGAGAATCATCACCTACGTACACGTCTAGAAGAACTACTTTCTAATACAAACTCCGTACAAGCTGCTGAAGTAAAGAAAGAGAGTCCGCTAGATATTGGTGAGGGATATGATAACTTAGCTCGCCTCTACCAAGAGGGCTTCCATGTTTGCCATGTTCATTTTGGAAGTTCACGTAAGGGTGAGGATTGTCTGTTTTGTCTATCATTTTTAAATAAACAAAATGTGTAATAAAAGGCTGATTCCCGCTACGGTGGTGTCAGTCTTTTGTTTTGTAGTGTAGGAGGAGTAAGCATGGAAAAATGGCTAAAAGGTGACGAGCGGTTAGATTATTTGTTGGCTGAGAATTTACGTATTATTCAAAGTCCCTCTGTCTTTTCGTTCTCATTAGATGCAGTACTGCTTTCGAAGTTTGTCAGTATTCCTTATCATAAAGGAAAAATGGTTGATTTATGTTCAGGAAATGGTGTGATACCACTTTTTTTAAGTGCACGTACAAAGGGACAGATAACGGGAGTAGAAATTCAGCCACGTTTATTTGAGATGGCAGAGAGAAGTATCCGTTACAATCAGCTAGAACAGCAAATTCAAATGATTCTTGGAGATGTTAAAGAAATACCGAAACAACTTGGCATTGAAAAGTATGATGTGGTTACCTGTAATCCACCCTATTTTTTAGCACATGAAGCAAGTGATAAAAACCTTAGTGAGCATCATGCCATTGCACGCCATGAATTGTATTTAACATTGGAAGAAGCAATTCAATCAGCAAGTAAATTATTAAAGCAAGGGGGCAAGGCCGCATTTGTCCACCGACCAGGGCGATTATTAGATATTGTGACAGCTATGCGAGCAAATCGCTTAGAGCCTAAACGGATGCAGCTCATTTATCCGAAGGAAGGGAAAGAGGCGAATACATTATTAATAGAAGGAATAAAAGATGGAAAGCCTGATTTAAAAATTCTGCCGCCGTTGTATGTTTATGATGCTAATAATGAATACACGGCAGAAGTGAGAGAAATTCTTTATGGAAAAGAGCAATAATCACTACTTTTATGTGTTAGAGTGTGCTGATCAAACTCTTTATGCAGGGTATACAAATAATATAGAAAAACGTGTTGCTGTACATAACGCTGGTAAAGGAGCAAAATATACAAGAGCTAGAGGTCCAGTGAAATGTATTTATAAAGAAATATTTGAGACAAAGCAAGAAGCAATGCGTGCTGAATATGCCTTTAAGCAATTAACAAGAACACAGAAAATTAATTATATAAGGAGGGGCCAATCGTGAAATCACAAAAAAGTACAATACACGAACAGACAGGTTGTTTATATCTGGTAGGAACACCTATTGGTAATTTAGAAGATATGAGTGTGCGTGCACTTCGCATTTTAAAAGAAGCCGATATTATTGCGGCAGAAGATACTAGAAACACCAAAAAGCTGTGTAACTACTTTGAGATTGAAACACCGCTAATCAGCTACCACGAACATAATTTAGCCGTAGGTGGAGAAAAATTGTTAACATTACTACAGGAAGGAAAAACAATTGCATTAGTAAGTGATGCAGGTTTACCTTGTATTTCTGATCCAGGTGCAGATATAGTTGAAAAAGCAATTGCTCAAAACTTTTCTGTTGTACCAGTGCCAGGGCCTAATGCAGCGATTTCAGCATTAATTGCATCCGGGTTATCGCCACAGCCATTTTTCTTTTATGGATTTTTGAATCGCGGAAAAAAGGAACGTCGCCAGCAATTAGAACAATTAAAAAAACGCCAAGAAACGATTTTACTATATGAGGCACCACATCGCTTAAAGGATACATTAAAAGATATGGAAGCTATACTGGGGGAACGTCGTATTGTTTTAGCTCGAGAGCTGACAAAGAAGTTTGAAGAGTTTTTAAGAGGTACTTTGTCTGAAGCTATAGAATGGTCACAAACAGAGGAAATACGAGGAGAGTTTTGTATTGTTCTTGAAGGTAATAGCTGTGTAGAAGAGGAAGATCATGAAGAAGCCTATTGGCAAAACATGTCCATTGTTGAACATGTTGATTTCATTATCAATCAATCGAATGTATCTTCAAAAGAAGCCATTAAAGAAGTAGCTAAGTTAAGGCAAGTGTCAAAGCGAGATGTTTATAATGAATATCATAGTGATTAATAGTAAAGAGTTACCTTAATAGGGTAGCTCTTTATTTTTATTTAGTTAATGACTTCGAAACTTAAAAGTTGAAAAGTAATAATTTTGAGACACAATTTTAAATTGATAATAATTGTAAATAATAGTAACCTAAAATAGAAAGGTCTGACATGGACATTATAAGGGATTAAGAAATTGGTTATATTAATAAACAGAAACACCTAAATCACTGTTTTGATTTAGGTGAGTAACTAATTATTTTTTTAAGTTAGATTGAATTTCTTTAACTAACATTTCAGCGCCTTCTGGACTTAAAATTAATTTGCCTCCAACTAGACGGAAGTTATCATCTGAAACTTCACCAGTAACAGCACATGTCATATTAGGCATATATTTTTTTAAGATGATTTTATCATCATCCACATAGATTTCTAAAGCGTCCTTTTCAGCAATACCTAGCGTACGGCGTAACTCGATAGGAATTACTACACGACCTAACTCATCGACTTTACGAACAATCCCTGTTGATTTCATAATAGATTTCCTCCTAATTTATAAAAGTTATATTGGTATTTCGTCAAATTTCGACATTATTTCTTTGTCTGATAGTTATCATACCAAGTAATGCCATAAACGTCAATTAATTAATGCACTAATATTATGGTTTTTAAAAAAAATTTTTGAGAAGAATGCTGGTATTTTAATTTTTTTAAAAGGTTTTTAATAAATATTTTTGTTAATAGTAAAAAAGGTTCTTATTTAAGTCATTTAATGGATTAAATATATTATTCGACAATTTTCGCGTTTAATAAACTTTCATTGAAACGAATTTCGTACTTCGTTAGAATAGAAAGTATATTGTAAAACAATGGAGGCAGTTCTAGTGAGTGAACAACAAAAAACATTCTATATAACAACACCCATTTACTATCCAAGTGGGAAATTTCATATTGGTACGGCATATACAACAGTAGCATCTGATACTATTGCACGCTATAAACGTTTAAAAGGTTATGATGTACGCTTTTTAACAGGAATGGACGAACATGGCCAAAAAATTCAAGAAAAAGCAGCAGAAGCGGGTAAACATCCTCAAGATTATGTAAATGAAATTGCAGATGCTGCGAAAAAACTTTGGGGGTTAATGGATATTTCTTATGATGACTTTATTCAAACAACCCAGGATCGACATACGAAAGCTGTCGAAAAGATTTTCCAAAAGTTTTTAGATAATGGTGATATTTATAAAGGTGAGTATGAAGGCTGGTACTGTACACCGTGTGAATCATTCTTTACTGAGACTCAACTAGTTGACGGGAACTGTCCTGATTGCGGTCGTCCGGTGCATAAGGTTAAAGAAGAATCGTACTTCTTTAATATGAAGAAATATGCAGATCGTTTATTAGCTTATTATGAAGAGAACCTTGAATTTATTGAGCCAGAATCACGAAAAAATGAAATGATTAACAACTTCATTAAACCAGGACTAGAGGATTTATCAGTATCAAGAACATCCTTCGACTGGGGAATTAAAGTACCAGGAGATCCAAAGCATGTTATTTATGTGTGGGTTGACGCATTAACGAATTATATTACAGCCTTAGGATATCTATCAGAAGATGAATCATTATTCAATAAATATTGGCCAGCAGATGTACATGTAGTTGGGAAGGATATTGTTCGTTTCCATACGATTTATTGGCCAATTTTCTTAATGGCACTAGATTTGCCATTACCGAAAAAGGTATTTGCTCACGGTTTTATTATGATGAAAGACGGTAAAATGTCTAAATCAAAAGGTAATGTAATTTATCCTGAAATGTTAATCGAGCGTTATGGTCTAGATGCGACACGTTATTTCCTATTACGAGAATTACCATTTGGCTCTGATGGGGTATTTTCACCAGAATCATTTATTGAACGTACAAACTTTGATCTGGCTAATGATTTAGGGAACTTATTAAATCGTACAATTTCAATGATTAATAAATATTTTGATGGTATTATTCCGACAGAAAATCTTCAACCGACAGAATTTGATGCAGCTTTAAAAGAGCAAGCTGAGTCGGTACGTATTAAATATGAAGAAAGTATGGAAAAAATGCAATTTAGTGTTGTTCTTGCAGACTTATGGACGCTTGTTTCCCGCACAAATAAGTATATAGATGAGACACAACCATGGGTGTTAGCAAAAGAGGAGTCAGACAAGCCAAAATTAGGTGCAGTTATGCGAAATTTGGCAGAAAGCTTACATCAAATCGCTGTCATGTTGCAACCATTTATGACAACAACTCCGAAACGTATGATCGATCAGTTAGGATTAGATGACAAATTCTTAGCATGGGATACAATTGAAACATTCGGCAATACTATTCCAGCAAACATTAAAGTGGTAGAAAAAGGGATACCGATTTTCCCACGTTTAGAAAATGAGGTTGAGATTACTTATATTCGTGAGGAAATGCGTGGCTCTGTGAAAACACCACAGGATGAAGAAATTAAAAAGGCGGCAAAAACTGAAGAAAATCCAGAAATTCCTGAAATTACTATCGATGATTTTATGAAAGTTGACTTGCGTGTAGCTACTGTGACTGCATGTGAAACTGTTCCGAAAGCAGATAAATTATTAAAGCTTCAAGTTGATCTAGGATATGAGCAACGTCAAGTAGTTTCAGGTATTGCGAAATTCTATACACCAGATGATTTAATAGGTCAAAAAGTAATTGTCGTAGCAAATTTAAAACCAGTGAAATTACGTGGTGAAATATCACAAGGAATGATTTTAGCTGGTGAGAAAGATGGAATTTTAAAATTAGCATCAGTTGATCCTAAACTCGAAAATGGTGCAAAAGTAAAGTAATGAACTTAAGGAAGGCCTGCTGAATATGAATTATTCAGCAGGCTTTTCAAATCTGTTAGAGAAAATGGGATTAAATTATTTTGAAATAATTTATGGTGCGTGAAAAATATACTTTTATGAGTTTAAAGAACTACTTTAGGTAATGTCGATTAAGTGGAATGTCACAATGTCGAATAGTTTGTAATGAAATTGTAATGACCACGAAAAATATGAAATAATAAATTTTAATAAAATCAATGTTAGGAGAATGAAGATGTTTATAGATACACACGTACATTTAAACGCAGATCAGTATGAGGAAGATCTTCAAGAAGTGATTGATAGAGCTCTTGAAGCTAAAGTAGAAAGAATGGTAGTTATTGGTTTCGACCGTAAAACCATTGAGAGAACAATGCAATTAATAGAGCAATATGATTTTGTTTACGGTGTCATTGGCTGGCATCCAGTAGACGCGATTGATTGTACTCAACAAGATTTAGAGTGGATTGAGCAATTAGCTTCACATCCAAAAATAGTTGGCATTGGTGAAACGGGATTGGACTACTATTGGGATAAGTCTCCAAAAGACGTTCAACAGGAACTTTTTCGCAAGCAAATTCAATTAGCTCAAAAGATCAATTTACCAATCGTTATTCATAATAGGGATGCAACAGGTGATGTTGTACAAATTTTACGTGAAGAAAATGCTGCATCCGTAGGGGGTGTTATGCACTGCTTTAGTGGAAGTGTAGAAACAGCGCGTGAATGTATAGCTATGAATTTTATGATTAGTCTTGGGGGACCAGTGACATTTAAAAATGCACGTCTACCAAAGGAAGTAGCGACAGAAATAGCTCTTGAGCACTTGATGATTGAAACAGACGCTCCTTATTTAGCTCCACATCCACATCGAGGTAAGCGCAATGAACCCGCTTTCGTGCCTTTAGTTGCTGAGGAAATCGCACGTTTGAAAGGGTTGACAATTGAGGAAATTGCACAAGCAACTACAGCCAATGCGAAAAATTTTTTTGGGATTGACAATTAACTAGCTTAGATGCCTCCAATACAGGGTTTGTGGTTGGCAAAAAACAAGAAGTCAATTTTCAGAGAAATACTTTCGGGTTGACAGTGCCAAAACTAGTCCGTATAATCCAACCTTGTATTAAGGAGGCGTTTTTTCATGTCAAATAATTCCATGAAAAACTTGTTCTTAGGATCATTGAGGAGTAAGCAAACAGTGATAAGAATTATTTCACTTGTCCTGTTTGTGTCTGTAATCTCTTTCGTGCTTTATCAGGGTACGAAAAAATCCGTTAAGCTTGAAGCAAATGGAGAAACAATCGAAGTATCAACACATGCCAAAACTGTAGAACAATTATTACAAAATCAAAATATAGATATAGCAGAGCATGACAAAATTTCACCCTCTCTGAACACCAAAATTGTTAATGGATTAGCAATTACATGGGAACAGGCAAAAGAAGTAACTATTTCAGTTGATGGAAATCAGTCAAAAGTTTGGACAACTGAAACACTTGTGAAGGACATTTTGAAGGAAGCAAATATTAAAGTATCTGAACATGACTCTTTAGCGCAAGGTCTAGATACTGAACTAGGAGCAGAAAACAAAATCGATATTCAAAAAGCGTTTCAAGTAGCGCTTGTCGATGGCGTAAATAAAAGACAAGTATGGTCCACTTCGACTACGGTCGCTAACTTTTTAAAACAACAAGGAATTCAGCTAAATGAATTCGATCGTGTCGAAAATAACCTGGAGAACGTTATTACTCCGGAGAGTAAAATCACAGTAGTTCGCGTAGAAAAGGTTATCGATGTAGTGGAAGACTCTTTAGATTTCGCAGTTGAAAAGAAGCAGGATGCTTCATTGCAAAAGGGGAAACAAAAAGTAGTAGCAACGGGCGAGAAGGGTTCGGTTTCTCGTACGTATGAGGTTGTCAAAGAAAACGGTAAGGTTGTGGCAAAAAACCTGCAATCTGAGAAAGTATTAAAAGAGCCGAAGAAACAAGTGGTTGCAGTAGGCACAAAAACAATCGTTGCAAGTGCAGCAACTGTGTCACGTGGTTCTGCAGAGCCTGCTAACGGTAAAGAATTTTACGTAACGGCAACAGCATATACACCATATTGCAACGGTTGTACTGGTACATCAGCAACTGGTATAAACCTACGTTCAAATTCTGGCTTGAAGGTGATAGCAGTTGACCCTTCTGTTATTAAGCTAGGATCAAAGGTTTGGGTAGAAGGCTATGGAACTGCTATAGCTGGGGATACTGGTGGGTCAATTAAGGGTAATAAGATTGACATACTTGTACAAACAGATGCTCAAGCACGTAACTGGGGACGTAAGAAAGTGCGCGTTAAAGTATTAAATTAAAAAAATTGTAAAATTAATCAAAATGTTTTTCACAAATGGAGCTTTCCTGTTTTGACTGGCGGGAAGGCTTCTTTATTATTTTTTAGCAAATGATGCTGTAAGGTATGTAGAGAGTAAGTTGAATAAGATAAGCTCATCTGGACCTTGTATTCCTGTACAAATCGTATAGAGCAGTTGTAAAATGGTCAGAAGATAAGGTAGATAGAAAAGAGGAGCCTTTTTGCAAATTAAAGAAATTATTGTTGTTGAAGGAAAAGATGATACGACAGCTATTAAACGTGCTGTACAAGCAGATACTATAGAAACAAATGGATCTGCAATTTCTGAAGAAACGTTAAAGCGAATTCAGCACGCCCAAGAAAAACGTGGAGTTATTGTATTTACTGATCCAGACTATCCAGGACGTCGAATACGGGCCATTATCGAGGAGCGTGTAAAAGGGGTGAAGCATGCCTTTTTACCAAAAGCGAAAACGATTGCTAAAAACGGTAAAGGGTTAGGGATTGAGCATGCTGCTGATGAGGATATACGTGAGGCATTACAACATGTCTATACCCCTATACATGAGGTGCTAAACAAAGAGGTAATTACACTGGAAGATTTAATGACTGCTCGTTTAATTGGACATCCACAAGCAAAGCAGCGTCGTGATAGACTAGGGGAAATCTTAAATATAGGTGCTACAAACGGTAAACAACTTCATAAAAGATTGAAAATGTTTCAGATTACAGAGGAGCAATTTGGTGCGGCTATCGCACAGTTAGATCAGGAGGAAAATGATGCATAAGGATATTGCGACACCAATTCGAACACAAGAAATTTTAAAAAAGTATGGGTTTTCATTTAAAAAAAGTTTAGGTCAAAACTTCTTAATTGACCCGAACATTTTGAGAAATATAGTGAGTCACGCCAATTTAACTGAGAATAGTGGCGCAATTGAAGTTGGTCCTGGGATTGGGGCATTAACTGAGCATTTGGCGAGAAGCGCTAAAAAGGTAGTTTCCTTTGAAATTGACCAACGTTTATTACCTGTACTAGAAGATACGCTTAGTCCATATAATAACGTGTCTATTATTCATTCTGACATACTTAAGGCAGATGTGGAGAAAGTAATTGCAGATGAGATGCCAGGTATTGATGATATTATGGTTGTAGCAAATTTACCGTATTATGTAACGACTCCAATTTTACTGAAATTACTCAATGACAGATTACCGATCCGTGGTTTTGTTGTGATGATGCAGAAAGAGGTAGCAGACCGTATAACGGCTAAGCCAGGGACGAAAGAATATGGTTCATTATCAATTGCAATACAATATTACGTGAAAGCAGATATTGCGATGACAGTGCCAAAAACAGTTTTCATGCCTCAACCTAACGTCGACTCTGCAGTAATTCGCCTTATCAAGCATGAGGAACCACCGGTAAAAGTAATAGATGAGGATTTTTTATTTGTTGTAACGCGTGCCTCATTCGTTCAGCGAAGAAAAACAATCTATAATAACCTGCAATCTGGTTTACCAAATGGAAAGGCACAAAAGGATCACATTTTACAGGCATTAGAGCTAGCGAATATTGAGCCAACTCGCCGTGGAGAAACACTTTCAATTCAAGAGTTTGGGAAATTAGCCGATGCACTGCATCCTGTTTTTGTAAAGTAAAAATTTTTGTTAACAATTTTTCGGATATGTAAAAAAATATATATTTTTTTATAAAAAATAAGTTGACAAGATTTATAAGAGGCTGATAAAATATTATATTTTGTTGACATTTTTGGGCCATTAGCTTATACTTGTTATTAGTGAGGTGTAAGCGAAAATGCCAAAAACTTTAGCGGACATTAAAAAGTCGTTGGATTGTCATTTGGGTAAACGTTTGCAATTAAAAGCAAACGGTGGTCGCAAGAAAACGGTTGAGTGTGCAGGGATACTACGTGAGACATATCGCGCCATCTTTGTAGTAGAGCTCGATCAAGAAGACAATACGTGCAAGCGCGTATCGTATAGCTACACAGATATTTTAACTGAAGCAGTAGAGATTACATTTTTAGACGAAGCAAAGGCTGCTGTCGCAAAATAGTTTCTAGTACTTATTTCTATATTTTAGAAACACTCATGTATATTTAAAATACATGAGTGTTTTGCGTTTTCACGGGCATACTAAATTCGTCAGTTGTTAAAGGAGGAGTTTATATGCCTAGAAAAGGTATCATGTCACCTCGTTTAAAAGAAGAGATCGCAAAAGAACTTGGATTTTATGATGTTGTGCAAAAGGAAGGCTGGGGCGGCATAAAAGCTCGTGATGCTGGTAATATGGTCAAACGTGCCATAGAAATGGCTGAACGGGCAAGTAGTGAGCAAGAGCGTAAGTAGGCTGTTTTTGCTAAAATAGTCATCTTATAAAGTTTCATTCAGCAGGGATGAAAATCCTTACTGACACAACAAATACAACTGACGAGAGAGAGCCGTTACTCCGAATAGGGTAAACGGTTCTTTTTTTCCATTTTCGTATTCTCAATATGGTAAAATAAAATGAATAATCTTGCGCGAAAAAAAGAACTGTTTATACGTGTAGCTATAAGGAGGAAGAAATATGCTTTATGTAAAGGCGCCTGCAAAAATCAATTTAACATTAGATGTACTTTATAAAAGACCCGATAATTTTCACGAAGTGGAGATGGTTATGACAACAGTCGATTTAGCTGATCGTATCAGTCTTGAATCTCGAGAAGATGGTGTTATTCAAATCACTTCAACAGATAATTTTGTACCAAATGACCATCGTAATTTTGCTTATCAGGCAGCGCGTCTCATTAAAGATACATATGGCATTAGACAAGGTGTATCCATTACGATTGAAAAGGAAATACCCATAGCAGCAGGACTCGCAGGAGGTAGTAGTGATGCAGCTGCAACATTAAAAGGGCTAAATGAACTGTGGGATTTAGGTTTATCAATAGATGAATTAGCGGAGCTTGGTGCTAAAATTGGTTCGGATGTTTCGTTTTGTGTTTACGGAGGCACGGCACTCGCTACAGGGCGAGGCGAAAAAATAAAAGAATTACCAGCTCCACCTAATTGTTGGGTTGTACTAGCTAAGCCTAAAATTGGTGTGTCGACAGCAGAAGTTTATGGGGGTCTTAAGGTTGAAGGACTGCAACACCCCAATACACAGCAGATGATACAAGCTATAGAGACAAAAGATTATGAGCTATTATGTTCATCATTAGGAAATGTTTTGGAAACTGTAACATTTAAGCTACACCCAGAAGTTGTGATGTTAAAGGAACAAATGAAGCGCTTTGGGGCAGATGCTACGTTAATGAGTGGAAGCGGTCCAACTGTATTTGGGCTTGTGGATAGTGAAGCTCGTGTAAGTCGCATTTATAATGGTTTACGTGGTTTTTGTGAGGAAGTTTATGCAGTACGAATTTTAGGTGAGCGAAATACGCTTGCTTAGAAACGCAAATTTGTGTTAATTTTACCTATAAATATTCGTGTTTAGGAGAGGGTCGCATGAAATGGAAGCGTAGTGAACGACTAGTTGATATGACGTACTACTTACTAGAACATCCACATCAGCTGATCCCGCTAACTTATTTTTCAGAACTATATCAATCTGCTAAGTCATCCATTAGTGAAGATTTAACGATTGTAAAAGAAACTTTCGAAGAAAAAGGAATCGGGTTATTGATGACAGTGCCGGGTGCTGCAGGAGGAGTAAAGTATATTCCGAAAATGTCCGAGGCTGAAGTACGTTTAGTGATTCAAGATTTAAAAGCAGAGTTAGAACATTCAGATCGATTGTTACCAGGTGGATATTTATTTATGACAGACCTGCTTGGAAACCCAGATTTAATTAATCGTGTAGGGAAGGTCTTTGCTTCTGCCTTTGCAGATCAACAAATCGATGTCATAATGACAGTAGCAACTAAAGGGATATCCATCGCCCATGCCATCGCAAGACATTTAAATGTACCAGTGGTAGTTGTGAGAAGAGATAGTAAAGTAACGGAAGGTTCTACAGTAAGCATTAACTATGTATCTGGTTCTTCCAGAAGAATTCAGACAATGGTATTATCAAAAAGAAGCATGAAGAGTGGACAACGTGTATTAATTACGGACGACTTTATGAAGGTCGGCGGTACAATGAATGGCATGAAAAACCTCTTAGAGGAGTTTGACTGTCAGCTAGCAGGCATTGCAGTGCTTGTGGAGGCTGAGCATGCGGACGAAACATTAGTAGATGATTATTATTCACTTGTAAAGCTTCATGAAGTTAATGAAAAAGATCGAACAATTGCATTAAGTGAAGGTAACTATTTTTCTAAAAGGGGACATGACAAATGAAAGTAGTAGCAACAACAAATGCACCAGCAGCAATCGGACCATATTCACAAGGTATTATTGTTAACGGAATGTTTTATAGCTCTGGTCAAATTCCATTAACAGCTACAGGTGATTTAGTGGAAGGCGATATAACTGTACAAACAAATCAAGTATTTGCTAATTTAAAAGCGGTTTTAGCGGAAGCTGGAACTTCTTTAGATAATGTTGTGAAAACAACGGTCTTTATGAAAGATATGAATGACTTTGTAGCGATGAATGAAGTTTATGCAAATCATTTCGGTGATCATAAACCAGCTCGTTCAGCTGTAGAGGTAGCCCGTCTTCCGAAAGATGTAAAAGTAGAAATCGAAGTAATCGCAATCGTAAAATAATTAAAACTTGTTAAGCTCACTAAAAAGATCCTTTATTCTTTTTAGTGGGTTTTTTTACGCTGACAAACAATTGTCAAAAATTACGTATATAAGAAAAAATATTATTCTAATAAGTATTCAAATTTTTTAGAAAATTTGATAGACTATGAAAAGGAAAATATTCGGTAATTGAGAATATGATATTTTCATTTAGGCATCCAAGAAGAGAGGTGGTGAGAAAATGGAAGTTACTGATGTGAGATTACGTCGGGTACAGACGGATGGTCGCATGCGTGCGATTGCTTCCATTACACTTGATAATGAGTTTGTTGTTCACGATATTCGTGTCATTGATGGAAATACTGGTTTATTTGTAGCTATGCCTAGTAAACGAACACCAGATGGGGAGTTTAGAGATATTGCTCATCCAATTAATTCTGATACTCGAAATAAAATTCAGGAGATCATTTTAAACGAGTATCATAACTCTAGTGAAGTAGAGGAAGCTGGTAAAGAGGAAGAATTAGAGGGAATCGGTGTGTAATAAATAGTAAATAACTTACTTTTTAAGGATATGTTACAAACTGATGGTAAAAAAGATAGGAAGAACTCTTCTAGTTGGAAGGGTTCTTTTTATTTTGATAAAAAGATAATATGAGCAATTTCAGGATATACTTCATGACATTCGAGCATAAGGTGCATTGGATTTAGGAATTCATGTTTTTGTCAACTCTACATGCCTTGAAAATAGATGAATTTTGCTATATAGTCATAAGAGAAAATGAGCGTATTGGAGGACTTACTGATGAGCAATGTTTTTGCTGTCATTTTGGCTGCAGGTCAAGGTACACGTATGAAGTCCAAATTATATAAAGTGCTCCATCCAGTATGTGGGAAACCAATGGTACAACATGTGGTGGATCATATTCAGACGTTAGATGTGAATCGCATTGTAACGGTTGTCGGACATGGTGCTGAAAAAGTGCAACAACAGCTTGGTGAAAAAAGTGAGTATGTGCTGCAGGCTGAACAACTAGGTACAGCGCACGCTGTGCAACAAGCAGAGGCCATTTTAGGTAATGAAGAAGGTACAACGTTAGTTGTATGTGGAGATACACCACTAATTCGTCCTGAAACAATGCAAGCTCTATTCGAACATCATCATGCAAAGAATGCTAAAGCAACTATTTTAACTGCAATTGCTGAAAACCCAACTGGCTATGGCCGTATATTACGTGGCAATAACGGACAGGTGGAGCAAATTGTTGAACAAAAAGATGCTTCAGCAGAGCAGCAATTAGTAAAAGAAATAAACACAGGCACATATTGCTTTGATAACAAATTATTATTTGAAACATTGAAACTTGTGAAAAATGATAATGCGCAAGGTGAATATTATTTACCAGATGTCATTGAAATTTTACAAAAGCAAGGTGATATTGTTGAAGCATATGTCACTGATGATTTTGAAGAAACACTAGGTGTTAACGATCGTGTGGCTTTGTCACAAGCCGAGACATTAATGCGTACAAGAATCAACGAGAAACATATGCGGAATGGTGTAACAATTATCCATCCTGAAACAACGCATATTAGTGCAGATGCAGTTATTGGGCGTGATACGGTGATTCAACCTGGCTCAATGATTGAAGGTGCTACTGTGATCGGTGAAGATTGCATTATCGGTCCAAATACTCAAATCATAGATAGCCGCGTTGGTGATCGTACAACTATACATTCTTCAGTTGTCCGTGAAAGCACTATTGCAGAGGATACTGCTATTGGGCCATTTGCTCATATTCGACCACTTTCAGACATCGGTAGTCATGTGAAAATTGGTAACTTTGTAGAAGTGAAGAAAAGCAAGCTAGATAATGGCTCGAAAGTTTCACATTTAAGCTATATTGGCGATGCCGAGATCGGTAGTAACGTCAATATTGGTTGTGGTTCCATTACAGTAAACTATGATGGAAAAAACAAGTTCAAAACGATTATTGAAGATGATGTATTTGTAGGATGTAATACTAACTTAGTAGCGCCAGTGAAAGTTGGAAAAGGTTCATTTATTGCAGCAGGTTCTACAATTACAAAAGAAGTTCCTGAAGATGCACTTGCCATAGCTCGTGCAAGACAAGAAAACAAACCGAATTATGTAAGCAAATTAAATTCAAAATAATTATCAACTAAACAGGAGGCCATCATGCCGTATCATTATGCAAACTCACAATTAAAAATATTTTCACTTAATTCTAATAATCCATTAGCTCAAGAAATTGCGCAGGAAATGGGCGTAGAATTAGGTAAATCTTCTGTTAAGCACTTCAGTGATGGAGAGATTCAAATTAGCATTGAAGAAAGTATTCGAGGTTGTGATGTGTTTATCGTGCAGTCTACTTCTGCACCTGTAAACGAACATTTAATGGAGCTTTTAATTATGGTAGATGCAGTTAAACGTGCATCTGCTCGTACAGTAAACGTTGTAATGCCTTATTATGGTTATGCACGCCAAGACCGTAAAGCAAAAGCGCGCGAGCCAATTACAGCTAAATTAGTGGCAAACCTACTTGAAACTGCTGGTGCAACACGTGTTATCGTATTAGATTTACACGCACCTCAAATCCAAGGTTTCTTCGATATCCTAATCGACCACTTAATGGCAGTACCATTACTATCTGATTACTTCAAATCTAAAGGTATTCCAGGAGATGAGATCGTTATTGTTTCACCAGATCATGGTGGGGTAACACGTGCTCGTAAAATGGCTGAACGATTAAAAGCACCGATTGCAATTATTGACAAACGTCGTCCGAAACCAAACGTTGCGGAAGTGATGAACATTGTTGGTAATGTTGATGGTAAAGTGGCAATCTTGATTGATGATATTATTGATACAGCAGGTACAATTACGATTGGGGCAGATGCGTTACGTGCTGCTGGTGCAAAAGAAGTTTACGCTTGCTGTTCACATCCTGTATTATCTGGTCCAGCAATTGAACGTATTGAAAACTCTGCTATTAAAGAATTAGTAGTGACAAATACAATTCAGCTATCAGACGAGAAAAAATCTCCAAAAATTACAGAGCTTTCTGTAGCTAAATTAATGGCGGATGCTATCTCTCGCGTTTATGAAAATAAATCTGTAAGTACTCTATTTGATTAATAAATATTGTAAGTATAAGACCAATCTACTCTTTGAGTAGATTGGTCTTTTCAATATAAATTAGGCACTATTTTATCAAGGCGAAGAAATAGATGAGTGTTTTATGTGTGAGCCTTCTCACAAAGGGGTATAATAATAATGTGTCTTAATAATATTTACTCTACCTTAAACAAATAGAGCTAAATATTATCATAGCCTACAACGAATTATTGTTGAGGCGTAAATAATTTTCTTGGAAGGGGAATAAAGAAGTATGAGTACAGTATTAAGTGTTACAAAGCGCGAAACTGGGCATCGTTCAACATTAACCCAACTTAGAAAAGGGGGAGCCATTCCTGCAGTTATTTACGGCTACAAAGTAGATTCAACCCCAATTTCTATTGCTGCAAAAGATTTTAAAAAGTCCATTCAAAAAAATGGGCAAAATAGTGTGTTTTCGCTAGAGTTAGAGGGGAAAAAGGTGAATGCTGTTGTGTCAGAGATTCAGCAATGTTCATTGAAAGATGAAGTAAATCATATTGACTTTTTAGCCATTAATATGGCGGAAGAGCTAGAAGCTGATGTCCCGATTAAATTACTTGGACAGTCAGTTGGCGTGAGTGAGGGCGGTATTCTAATGCAGCCTAACTTAGAATTAAAAGTAAAAGTAAAGCCAACAGAGTTACCTGAATCAATTGATGTGGACATTTCATCGTTGAAAATTGGGGAATCCCTAACAGTAGCAGATATTCGCGATGCTACACCTGTTGAAATTATTAGTGAAGATGATTATATGTTAGTAACAATTGTGGCACCTGTTTCTGTAGAGGAAGAGGCTACAGAAAGTGAAGAAGGGCAAGAGACAGTATAAAAGTAATTGACGCTTAAGGCTAATAAGAAGGCTATAGCTTTCTTGTTAGCCTTATTTTTTTATGCCTTTTAATAATTGTACAAAATGCTTTCTAGGTGTGCTATATGGTAAAATAATGACTATTAGATTTGAAAGAAGAGAGGTACTTATGAAAATTATCGTTGGTTTAGGAAACCCAGGTAAACTGTATGAGCATACAAGACATAATATTGGCTTTGATGTTATTGATGCGTTAGCAGAAAAATGGGGAACACCTTTAACAAATTCAAAATTTAACGGGATGTACACTACTGTACATCGACCAGAAGGAAAGGTTCTACTTGTTAAACCATTAACATATATGAATTTATCAGGGGAATGTGTTGGTCCCCTAATGGACTATTTTGACATAGAGGTAGAAGATTTAGTTGTCATTTATGATGACTTGGATTTAGAGACAGGTAAATTACGTCTGCGACAAAAAGGGAGTGCAGGTGGTCATAACGGCATTAAATCGTTAATTCAACATTTAGGTACTCAGGAATTTAATCGTATTCGAGTGGGCATTAATCGTCCGCCAGCGGGCATGAAGGTAGCAGACTATGTTTTAGCTAAATTTTCGAAGGAAGACCAAGTTCTTATGCAAGACGCCATTGTAAATTCTGTAAACGCTGTTGAAGCATCTCTTTCAAAGCCGTTTCTTGATGTGATGAATCACTTTAACGCAAGCAAATAGATGGAAGTAATAAAATTTCTGTTAAAGTTTTTGGATAATTGGCATGGTGTAAGGTGAGTAATGAACTGCCTTACACTATTATTACAGCTAATACTTGTAGTGAATAGTCTTAGCTACAGGTAAAAATTAATTCTCTAATTTTCAAGTTATTACAATGATGATGACAGTGAAAAGTGCATAATCCTTTTTATAAATGTCTATACTTTAAGTAGAAAGTTGCTTAAAGGAGGATGATTTGGAGATGTCAGTTCGCTATCGATGTCGGCATTGTGAAGTAGAAATAGGGACACTACCATTTGATGCAGATGATACAATTCGAAAGTTGCATATTTTCGAATTAGGAGAAGCGGATGATTATGTTGAGAAAGATCAACATGGTCAAACGACTGTGCACTGCATTTGTGAGCAATGTGAGGATTCGCTGAGACAATATCCAGATTATCACGCACTCAATAAATGGATTCAATAATTGGAAGGATGCTTTGACACACTTATGTGTGTTCAAGGCTTTTTCCATTTCATAAAACAGCCATTAATAGAGATATGTAAAATAACACTAGAATAATAGAAATAAAAATATAGAATTTATGCTGAAAGGAGCTTGACTGTGGAGGTTTTACGACAGCTTGTGTCGCAAGATAAACATATTACATCATTTTTAAAGGAAATTCAGAGCGGTCAAACTGCATCACAGCTTATAACAGGTTTAACAGGAAGCGCACGCCCAGTAATGGTTGATGTGTTATTTGAATATGTAAAGAAGCCAATCTACATTATCTCTCCTAATCTATTGCAGGCACAAAAAATGGCGGATGAGCTTGTTGGACTATTAGGTGAGGAACATGTTCACTATTATCCTGCGGATGAATTTATTGCAGCCGATCTTTCTGTGGCTTCACCAGAACTTCGCGCGGAGCGAATCGCGACGCTCGATTGCTTAGCTAGAGGTGAGAAAGCCGTATATGTAATACCTGTGGCTGGTCTACGTAAAATAATGCAACCAAAAGAACACTGGCTACACTATTTTTTACAAACCGCATTAGGCGAAGATGTTGAAATTGATAAATGGTTGCAAACATTAGTTGAGATGGGCTATGTACGGAATTCAATGGTGACATCACCTGGAGAGTTCGCATTACGTGGAGGAATTTTAGATATTTATCCACCTTATTTAGAATCACCAATTCGTATTGAATTATTTGATACAGAGGTTGACTCCATACGAACATTTTCAGCAGATGACCAACGTTCTATTGATAAATTACAAAAAATTCGTATTCTCCCTGCTTCAGAGGTCATTCTTACAAAATCAGAAAGACAGGCATTAGCAGACCGTTTAGAAGTGGCATTAGCAGCCAGCCTAAAGAAGGTTAAAAAGCAGGAGACAAAAGAACTTCTGTATCAGCATATTCAATATGATATTGAGTTGCTACAACAAGGGAATTTACCTGATTATGTAAACAAGTATGGCTCATTATTATACGATAAAACAGCCTTTTTAGGAGATTACTTTGAACATGATGGTATTGTACTTTTTGACGAGCTTGGACGTATTCAAGAGGTAATGGATGCATGGGAGCGTGAAGAAGATGAGTGGTTTTTATCTTTAATCGAAGAGGGAAAAATGGTTCACGATGTCAAACCTGCCTTCTCATTAAAAGAAATATTGGCGATGTTGTCACAACAAAAGCTTTCATTTTCATTGTTTTCGCGAACATTTGCAGGGATTACGTTTAGTAAAACAACCAACTTTTCTTGCAAGCCAATGCAGCAATTTCATGGACAAATGTCCTTGCTTCAAAGTGAGGTTGAACGCTGGTTACTAGGCAAATTTACAGTTCTCATCATAGCAAGGGATAAAGAACGAGTGAAAAGAGTTCAGCAAATGCTTGAAGAATACGATATTCATACAACAATAGGTGAGCCAACAGAACCTGGTATTTATATTGTAGATGGTGGCTTGTCGAGTGGCTTTGAATTGCCCCTACAGCGTTTAGCAATTGTAACAGAAGACGAGCTCTTTAAACAGCAGGTAAAGAAAAAAACACGCACACAAAAAATGACCAATGCTGAACGTATTAAAAGTTATACGGAAATTAAGCCAGGTGATTATGTTGTACATGTTCATCATGGGATTGGTAAATATATTGGAGTAGAGACATTAGAGGTTAATGGTACACATAAGGATTATCTGCATATTCGATATCGTGCAGACGATAAATTATATGTACCTGTTGAGCAAATAGACTTAATCCAAAAATATGTGGCGTCAGAGGATCGAGAACCAAAGCTACATAAATTAGGTGGAGCAGAGTGGAAAAAGGCGAAAGCGAAGGTATCCTCTGCTGTACAGGATATTGCGGATGATTTAATAAAGCTGTATGCAAAGCGTGAAGCAGAGAAAGGGCATGCTTTTACACCTGATAACGATGACCAGCGTAATTTTGAAGCAATGTTCCCCTATGAAGAAACAGAAGATCAACTACGTTCAATTGTTGAAGTAAAACGAGATATGGAACGTGAACGCCCTATGGACCGTTTAGTCTGTGGTGATGTAGGCTATGGTAAAACAGAGGTAGCCATTCGTGCCGCATTTAAGGCTATTCAAGATGGAAAGCAAGTGGCATTCCTTGTCCCTACAACCATTCTAGCCCAGCAACATTATGAGACTATTCGTGAGCGCTTTCAGGACTTTGCCATTAATGTTGGATTGTTATCTCGCTTCCGTTCGAAAAAGGAGCAAACAGCAACATTAAAAGGCTTAAAAGAGGGCCGAGTCGATATAGTTATTGGAACACACCGTATTTTATCTAAAGATTTAATTTTCCAAGACCTTGGTCTGCTAATTGTGGATGAAGAGCAACGTTTTGGTGTGACGCATAAGGAAAAAATTAAGCAGTTAAAGACAAATGTCGATGTCTTAACTTTAACAGCTACACCAATCCCAAGGACACTTCATATGTCCATGGTAGGGGTCCGAGATTTATCTGTTATTGAGACGCCTCCTGCTAATCGTTTCCCAGTTCAAACATATGTGATGGAGCACAGCGGTGCATTAGTACGAGAAGCTATTGAGAGGGAAATGGCACGTGGCGGACAAGTATTTTATTTGTATAATCGGGTAGAGGATATGGCTCGAAGGGTTGAGGAGATTCAAGTGCTGGTCCCTGAAGCACGGATAGGCTTTGCTCATGGAAAAATGACTGAGTCAGAGCTAGAATCAGTGATTTTAGCCTTTTTAGAGGGCGACTATGATGTGCTTGTTACGACAACGATTATCGAGACAGGTGTCGATATACCGAATGTAAATACATTAATAGTCCATGATGCTGATCGCATGGGCTTAGCCCAGCTCTACCAATTACGCGGGCGCGTTGGACGTTCTAACAGAGTAGCCTATGCATATTTTATGTACCAACGCGACAAAGTTCTGACAGATGTAGCGGAGCAACGTTTACAAGCAATTAAAGAATTTACAGAGCTTGGCTCAGGCTTTAAAATTGCGATGCGAGATTTATCTATTCGGGGCGCAGGAAACTTACTTGGAGCGCAGCAACATGGCTTTATTGATTCAGTTGGCTTTGATTTATATTCACAAATGCTTCAGGATGCCATCGCGGAACGTCAAACAGGCGTGAAAAAAGAAGAAAAGCCAGATATTGAAATTTTGCTGAGTATTGATGCCTATATTCCAGACGCTTATATTCCAGATGGTTATCAAAAGATCCAAATGTATAAACGAATTAAAGCCATGGATCAGGTGGAGGAGTATGACGAAATCAGGGAGGAATTAGAGGATCGATTTGGCGATCTTCCAATTGAAACAGAGCGTTTACTTCGAATAGCACGAATGAAAGTTTGGGGCTTAGGTGCGGGAGTAGTATCTGTAAAGGAGAAGCAAAAACTTATTACAATACTATTATCAGAACGAGGGACGGCAAGTGTCGATGGCAGTAAGATTATTGAAGAATCGATGAAATTCGAGCGTGCTGTTGGTTTTGGTATGGATGGCATGCAGTTAAAATTAACAATAGATGAACGCAAGATTGGGAAATATCAACCCTTTGATATGTTGGAAGAACTAATGCAAATTATTGATAATGCAAAAAAGCAGCAATAGTAGTTAAAAGGCTCTTCTTATCTTTTACTGTAAAAGATAAGAAGAGCCTTTTTCATGTTGATTCAGTAATCACCATCTCTCTCATATTTGCTCACAGGAATAATGGAATTTTTCCAATATTTTTATGAATTAATTATAGAAACTTATTACTTGGGTAATCTAATAAGGAGTTGATTGATGTAATACCGTTTTTTGAAAAAAATTGATGGTTGTGAAATCCTTTTTCTTCAGTTTTTGCATAGATTGCTCAAATAAAAACCATACTATCATTGAATAAAAATTTCATTGTAGCGAAAGCGAGGCATTAGAATGAAGGCAACAGGAATTGTTCGTCGTATTGATGATTTAGGGCGTGTAGTTATTCCAAAAGAAATTCGTAGGACGCTACGTATTCGTGAAGGCGACCCGCTTGAAATTTATACGGACCGTGAAGGCGAAGTCATTTTAAAAAAATATTCTCCCATCAATGATTTGGGGGAATTTGCAAGAGAATATGTTGAAACACTTTATGAAACAATGGGCACACCGGCATTTGTCACTGACCGTGATGAAGTAATCGCTGTTGCAGGGATTGGGAAAAAGGAATATATAAATCGTCGCATTACGTCCTTTGCGGAAAGCTTTATGGACGAGCGCTCCACAAAAATTGAAAAAATGGAGACAACGATTGAAATTGTCCCTGGACAATATGAGCAAGTGAAATCATATTGTGCGACACCTATAATGGTGAATGGTGATCCTATTGGCTGTATTATCGTCTTGTCTAAAGTACACTTTGTTGGTGAGGTAGAAGTCAAGGTAGTGGAAACAGCTGCAAACTTCTTAGCAAAACAAATGAATAGTTAATGCATGGAAAAGTTATTGCGATGACCTTTAAGGCTGAACAATAACTTTTTTGCGTACATAAAGATGAATCGTTATAGGAACAGTAGTGCCACCTTGCACGTCAAACTTTTGAGATATGCTATACTATTGGCATTGTTAAGAAGGAAAGAGGGCAATTTATGTCGCAACGTTTTGGTATGAAAAGCTACATGAAGGGTGCCGCCTTATTGACGATAGCAGCCCTTATTGTAAAAGTTCTTAGTGCCATTTACCGTGTGCCTTTTCAAAATCTAGTAGGTGATGAAGGCTTTTATATCTATCAACAGGTATATCCAGTTATTTCAATCTTCGTTGTTTGGACATCTAGTGGCTTTGCTATAGCCATTTCTAAAATGCTTGCAGACAATGATTGTATTGTTGATACAATAGAACGTGATGAAAGACGTCGTACTATAACACAGGTAGTTTTCAGGTATTTAACGGTATTATCACTACTGTTTTTTGCCATTTTATTTGGAGGTGCTGGAAGGATTGCCTATTTGATGGGAGATATTCAATTAGCACCACTTATTCGTACAGGCTCCTTAGTAGTATTGGTTATGCCAGCGCTGGCTATTTTAAAAGGTAGCTTTCAATCTAGAGCAATTATGGAGCCCATTGCTTATGCCCAAGTACTTGAACAAACAGTGAGAGTAACTGTCATATTAGCAGGTACCTTTCTTATTATGACAACGACGAAATCACTTTATGGTGCAGGAAGAATGGCTGTTATCGGTACAGTAATTGGAGAAATTACAGCATTGTTATTACTTGCTTATATCTCGCATAAACGATTTGGTCTACTGCAAGTTAAACAGCATCTACATCGTAATTCAAGTTTACCTATCATTAAAGAGGTCACATGGCTGAGTTTGAGTGTCAGTATGAGTGGTCTACTACTACTCGGCTATCAATTGGTCGATTCATTTACAATCTATTCTTCATTAATTGATAATGGCATGACTCCTACAATAGCGAAGGAAACGAAAGGGATTTATGATCGAGGACAACCGTTAGTTCAACTAGGTGTTGTCATTGCATCCTCATTGTCGTTGGCCATTGTGCCACTTGTCGCCCATTTGTCGAAAAAACAAGCGGGACGGAGTGCAGTGCCATTCATACAATTAACATACAAAGCATCCGTCCTGTTCGGCTGGTCTGCAGCACTAGGCTTAATGCTAGTTATGCCTTATTTAAATGAAATGCTTTTTAAAACCAATTCCTTATCGGAGGTATTGATTGTCTATGTATTTCAAATTGTCCCTTTGTCAATTATCCTTACATTTACAGCGATCTTACAAGGCTATGGGAAATTAAAAAAACCTGCGTTATTTCTTATAATCGGTTTTCTAATAAAAATGATTTTAAATGTACGATTAATTGGTGGATTAGGTGTACTAGGAGCTGCCATCGCTAATGATATAGGATTATTATTATCAGCAACCTTGCTAATTATTTATTTAAAAACATTGACTGGCATTCAATTAGCTTCGGGCGCATTTTATAAAAAGGTAGGTATAGCCTCTTTCAGTATGACAATCGTCGTTCTTATATGGTTACAGCTAGTATCGTCCTTTTTAAATCACCTGATGTCTTCACGTATAATAGCCATGGTGGCGGGTTTGACAGCAGTATCTATTGGGGCGTTTGTTATGCTAACAATTATTGCAAAGAAAAGAGTACTAGTAGAAAAAGAATGGTATTTACTGCCGTTTGGACGTAGAATGGCCGTTTATCAACTTTGGCTAAATTCAAAGAAGTAGGTGTAAATATTGAATACATTATCAATTATTGGTTTAGGTGCAGGTGACTTTAATCAGCTGCAAATGGGTGTTTATAAAAAATTAAAGGCTGCAAAAAAATTATATGTACGGACAGTGGATCATCCGGTTTTAGAGGAATTAGCAGCAGAGGGTGTGGCATTCGAAAGTTTTGACAATGTGTATGAAAAACACGATACATTTCAACCTGTTTATGCGGAAATAGCTGATTATCTTATGAAAGCTACCGCTGTTGAGGATGTTATGTATGCTGTGCCAGGGCACCCATTAGTTGCAGAGCAAACAGTGCAATTACTTATTGCCGCAGCAAATGAAGGGAAAATTGAGCTAGTCATTGAAGGTGGTCAGAGTTTCTTAGATCCCATTTTTGGTGCCTTAAAAATCGATCCAATTGAAGGCTTTCAATTACTTGATGGTACTAGCTTTTCAATGCATGAAATTAACATGCGTCAGCACATCTTGATTGCTCAAGTATACGATACATTCAGCGCATCAGAAGTGAAGCTGACGTTGATGGAGAAATATGATGATGAGTATCCTGTGACAGTTGTGACAGCGGCTGGATCTTCACAGGAACAGATTGTCACAGTGCCGCTCTATGAACTCGATCAAAGTGTAGAAGTAAATAATTTAACAACAGTCTATGTACCACCTGTAAAATCACAGGAGGAGTCATTAAGAGATTGGACAACATTCCGCCAAATCATTGCAACGCTGAGAGGCCCAAATGGCTGTCCTTGGGATCAAAAGCAAACACATGAGTCGTTGAAAAAATACTTACTTGAAGAAGCACATGAATACTTGTCAGCGGTTGATGCTGAAGATGATTTTGCCATGATTGAGGAACTTGGCGATGTGTTGTTACAAGTATTTTTACATGCACAAATAGGAGAAGATCAAGGCTACTTTACACTTGAAGATGTGTTAGCTTCAATTAGTGAAAAAATGATTCGTCGCCATCCACACGTTTTTGGGGATGTTGCAGTAGAAGATGCGGAGGGTGTTGTGGCTAATTGGGAGGCCATCAAGGCTGAAGAAAAGGGAACTAGCGATAAACCGTTATTAGGCGAAGAGTATAGAGCATCTTCTGCTTTACAAACAGCCTACAATTATCAAAAAAGAGCAGCACAAGTGGGATTTGATTGGCCAGATGTGGAGGGAGCTTGGGATAAATTTACCGAGGAATGGCAGGAATTTCGCCATGAGGTGACGAAAGGCTCTAATGCGTCCCGTCTTGATGAATTTGGCGATGTATTGTTCACATTAGTAAACTTAGCACGTTTCTATAAAATATCACCAGAAGAAGCCATGCTACATGCAAATGAGAAATTTGCAAGACGTTTTGGCTATGTTGAGCAACAGGTAAAGGCAAGTGGAAAACCATTTTCCGATTTTACATTAGAACAATTAGATGCATTTTGGAATGAAGCAAAGCAACTAGAAAAGGAGTAAGATTATGAGATTAGATAAGTTTTTAAAAGTGTCACGTTTAATAAAACGCCGTACTTTAGCCAAAGAAGTGGCCGATCAAGGACGTATTACAATCAATGAAAAGATTGCAAAAGCAAGTAGTACAGTGAAAGCTGGTGATGAGCTTGCTATCCGTTTTGGTCAAAAAATAGTAACGGCACGTGTAGAAGAAATACGTGATACTGTGAAAAAAGAAGATGCAGCAAAAATGTTTACCATTTTGAAAGAAGAACGACTTGAAAAGATTGAGCCTGAATTTATTGATGATGAGGAATAAAGCTAAATTTATTTTCTGGCCCTCCTCATGTTGTCCCGCCTTTCTTTTTGTAGGTGTAAATATTACACAACTTAAATAAAGTTGTCATTCTTTGAAGGTTGTCCGCATAAAGTGAACAGAAGCTAGGACGACTAAAGGAGGAAAAAAATGACGCTACATCAAGAAAGTAATCGTTACACAATTCCATCTGGAGAGCATATTTTAACGATTCGTAATCGTAAAAGAATGGACATGACTTCTGTAAAATCAATTGAACGCTTTGATCAGGAAGAGTTTTTCATTAAGACGTCCCAAGGGCACTTGTTAATCCGTGGAGAGGAACTGCATATCGTTCATTTAGATGTTGACAAAGGATTATTGACACTTGAAGGAACTGTAAAAACTTTACAGTACGACGAGGAGGAAAGTGGCTTCTCGAAAGGTTTCCTTCATAAGTTATTTGGATGATTGTCAGTGAACAATTTTATCAATTAATTGTCATGGTTTTGAGCGGTATAGCAGTTGGTTTCATAATTGATAGTATAAGGCTCATTGTTTTTTCAACTCCAAAAAGGTCAAGCCTTCGAAAGTGGATGATGGTTGTTGAGTTAATAACGTGGATTCTACTTGGAGGGTTGACATACTATTTATTATTTTGGCTAAAAGATGGCGCTTGGCGGGCTTACGACCCGCTAGCGCAAATAGCCGGAATTTTTTTGTATCAATCATTTTTTCAAACCTTTTTACGTTTCGTTGCTAGAATTTTGGTGAATATAACATGGAGACCCTTTTGGTTCATAGTACGCTTCATAATTACGATTATTCGACAAATTTTGCAATTATTAATAAATATTGTTATGTTTGTTATAAGACCTTTTGTCAAAATTTATTCGTATTTGTCCTACACTTTTTTTAAAAAATTACGATATTTGAAGTATAATAAAAAGCAACAATAATTATCGGAGGTGCGGACATGACTAGACGTCATTCATCAAATGATGAATCCCAAAACTTCACTAAGCTTGATAATGACTATGTCCGTAACACGGATAGAGCTATAAATCGCAAACAACAGGCTCGAAAACGTAAGATGCGTCGTATTGTCTTTTTTGCGATTGTACCAGTCATTATTATTGCTCTTCTCTTAAATGTGCTGTCACATCAGAATGAAACATTAGCAGCAAAAGAGAAATCCAAGGAAGAAGCGAATCGGCATCTCACTGAATTGAAAGAAGAACAAGATACATTAAATCTTAAAATCAAACAATTGCAGGATGATGAATATATCGCAAAGCTATTAAGAAAAGAGTACTACTTATCGGAAAAAGGTGAGATTATTTTCATCATTCCAGATAAGGAAGATAAAAAAGACGACTGAAAAGCTATGTATTGTTGACACTCTTTTATTGTTATATATAATGAAAAGAGAAGCTTATTGCAGTAAAAAGTTTGATTAAATTGATTACATGGCTCAAAAGAGTCGCTTAATTTTTAAGGAGGAGCATTTTTTTTATGTCAATTGAAGTAGGCAGCAAGGTACAAGGTAAAGTAACAGGAATCACAAATTTTGGAGCATTCGTTGAGCTGCCAGATGGCAAAACAGGCTTAGTTCACATTAGTGAAGTTGCTGACAATTATGTAAAAGATATCAATGAGCATCTAAAAGTTGGAGATGAAGTTGAAGTAAAAGTGATGAATGTTGAAGCGGACGGAAAGATTGGTCTTTCAATCCGTAAAGCAAAGCCTCAAGCTGAAAGACCAGAGCGTCCAGCACGTCCACGTCGTGATAATCGTTCTAATGATCGCAACGAACGCCACCAGCCAAAAGAAAATTTTGAGCAAAAAATGGCACGCTTCTTAAAAGATAGTGATGAACGTCTAGCAACACTTAAACGTGCTACAGAATCAAAACGCGGAGGTCGCGGAGCTAGAAGAGGGTAGTTTGCTGACTGTTTTAATCGTAGAAAAAGTGTATGAAATAGAGTTGGGAGTAGCTTTTTAAAAAGCTACTCCCTTTTTTAATATACCTATAAAGTAGAAGAAGGTCTCTTTTTCTTTTTTGTGGGTGTTATTGTTTTTTCATCGGTAAGACTAATGGATTCTTTCTTTACTGGATGGATAACCATTTTGACAAGTAAAGCAACACCATATACACTCACAGCTAGTCCACCAAGCAATAAGATTATTTGAACAAAAAACGGTAAGTTTATTAGAATTGAAATAAGAATAATCATTGAGCCACTTCCACAAATTAAAGCAGCTTTTGTTAATGCACTCAAGGGAATTAAACCTCCTAAAAACGCTGTTTTTACTAGTATGCCATACTTTTATATTCTGTCACATAGCTTTACTTGAGCGGACGGATAGAATTTGCAAAGAAGTAGATAGATGGTTAAATTAAAAATAGGTATCTCAGAATCTAGTTCTGAGATACCTATTTGATATGACCCGTACGGGATTCGAACCCGTGTTACCGCCGTGAAAGGGCGGTGTCTTAACCACTTGACCAACGGGCCTAAATGGTGGCGGCCGAGGGGATCGAACCCCCGACCTTACGGGTAT
Organism: Lysinibacillus sp. FN11; assembly: GCF_024628845.1. Classification (NCBI taxonomy): domain Bacteria; kingdom Bacillati; phylum Bacillota; class Bacilli; order Caryophanales; family Bacillaceae; genus Lysinibacillus; species Lysinibacillus sp. FN11. The sequence goes on from NZ_CP102383.1 coordinate 4,407,185, forward strand.
GAACCGTACGCTCTAGCCAGCTGAGCTAGGCCGCCAAATTTAGAAATGGAGCGGAAGACGAGGTTCGAACTCGCGACCCCCACCTTGGCAAGGTGGTGTTCTACCACTGAACTACTTCCGCATGTCATTTAAGCAACAAGTTAAATAATACAAGCCAATCGTGCTAGTGTCAAGTAGGTTTGAAAAATTATTTAAAGATATTTCAGGACATTTAACTATAGAAGAATATTTTAGCGGATTTTTTGTTCTTACGTAGAAATATATCCTAGAGAAGAGCTGAATCAAACCATTAATAGTACGTAAAATCCCTTCAAAATAGGCTTTAAGATGAATAGTAAGTGATTATTATATTGATTAAATAATTGAATTTTCCGATATTTATATTGATCAAAAGCCTCTTGCTATAGAAATTGTTGCCAATTCTCGTATTTATGAATAGCTATTAGTCGAAATATTTATATTTTTTTCTGTCAACGTCAGACAATCTTTCCACACATAATTTTTTATAATAACCAAAAGTGCGGAAAGGGGATAGTTAAATGACAAGTATTGAATGGTATAATACAACGAATGTAGATGACCAAAAAATAGGTTTGAAAAAGAAGCAGATCCTAATAGGCTCTCTCTTTTTTTTAACCGCCTTTTTCTTGGCTCAATCTGTTGTATTTGAAGCGGCTGTACCGTTCTCAGTTCCTTTTTGGGCCATTATTCGAACAAAATATAGGGAGTATGCCAAATTCGTATTATTTGGGAGTTTAGCGGGTTGCTTTTTCTTGGGCTTTGGACAAGTCCTAATTCTCGCTTTACAAATTATCCTGTATGAATGTATTATGCGTTTTCGTTACTGGCAACTGCCCCAAAGTATTGCGGTGTCTTTAGCTGTATTACTGGTACAAATAATGTGGCAAGGGGTGATGTATCAGGGTTTACCACCAGTGCTTGTACAATTTTATGTGGGCTGTGAAGCAGCTTTAGCTCTTATTATGACATTGTTTATGCAAGTATTATTTGTTAATTCGTATGAATGGTTTACGACGCATTGGACATATGAAAAGCTAGGTTCAGGATTAGTCGTCTTTGCAGCCATGCTTACTGGAATGCAAACGGTTGTAATAAGCTATTTTTCACTCCCTATTTTTTTACTACAGCTCTTTATCTGTTTTGGCGCATTGGTTGGAAGTGTGCCCTTAGCAACTGTCATTGGAGCAGTGCTAGGGACGCTTATAGGTGTGGCCAAGCTTTCGTTTACCGGTATGCTTTCGGTGGCTACCTTAACTGGATTATGTGCGGGTATGGGAGCGAAAGGTGGTAGATTTGGCGTTGCTATTGGTAGTATTTTACCTAGTGTATTTTTTTTATTTTATGACGCCACATTGCCCTTGGATAGTGTTTATTTCACCTCAATTGCCATTGGTAGTATTTTATTTCTAACCATTCCAAAGAAATATTCAGATAAGGTAAGGGACAAGCTCTTTCCACAACGAGAAGAGGTTTTATTAGCCCGACAGAATTGGTTAACAGAACATGTAACATATAAATTAGAGCACTTTCAGCATTTTGTGCAATTCATGAAGGAACTTGTGTTTGATCGCTTTATGACAGCACCCGTTGAAGCGGCGAAGGAAGTAGCACCAATGAATACTTGTTTAAGTTGTTTCCGTTATGATCATTGCTGGGGTGCGCAAAATAATGGTATGGACAAGCTGATGACAGATTGGTTTCATATGAAAGGAGTAGGCAAGGAATCAGCTATTCATCGTGTTGAAGAACAAATACGCTATAAATGTGTGAAGTCCACGAAAATCTTCGAGGAATTAGATACAGAACTTTATAGAGAACGAATCAACGGGCAGTATTTCCATGGTAAAAAAATGATTGCCCTTCAACTGCGCGATATGAGCAATCATTTAAATCAGTTAATTGCTGAGATGAAGGAAGATACAATTTCTTTTGTAAGTGTTGAGAAGGACATTGTTGAACGCTTAAAGGAAGCCAATATTGAATGTTTTCAACTTGATGTCCTAAGCAACAAGCCTGGGGCAAGAAAGATTGTTTGTGCCTTAGCACCAGCACGTGTCAACTGGGAGAAAGATACGACATTAGCTGAACGTATGATTTTGCCGATTCTTTATGAAATTTTTGATGAACCTTTTGAAATTGAAAAAGTAGTAGCCTGTGAAATACCATTTCGTCATGTTCAAATTTGCTTTAGATCAGCTATTAGCTTTGAAGTAGAGTATGATATATATAGCATGTCTAAAGATGCAACACTATATTCGGGTGATTCTCACGCCCTTTTCCAATTGCATCCAGGATTATTTGCGATATTGCTGTCTGATGGTATGGGGCAAAGTAAAGAAGCACAACATGAAAGTAGAAAATTGATTCATTTAATGCGAGAGTGTCTAAATTACAATATGAATCCAGAAACGGCGATGCATACGCTCCATTATGTCATGGCATTAAAGCAGCAAGATGATATGTATGCAACGCTTGATTTTGCACTTGTCGATTTACAGCACGGAGATTTGTGGTCGTGGAAGGCGGGTGGAATGTCAACCTACATTTTGCGTGGAAAAGAGGTACTGAAAGTTGAAAGTAATGCAGCACCTGTAGGATTCTTATCTATTTCAGCAGTCGAAGCTGAAAAAAGAAAACTGAAGGCAGGTGATGTTATTTTAATGCATTCAGATGGACTGTTCTCAAGTGTAGCTGATTGGGATGAACAAGAGGAAACATTTTTAGCTTTCGCACAGCAGGTAGCAAGTACAAATAAAACGATTCAAGAAAAACTAACAACCATTATGCAATCATTCCAAGGTTATTTTGAAATAGAAGATGATTGTACAGTATTAATGTTAGAGGTGACACATGTTGTACCGACATGGGCTGTCTTTAGACCAGCTCAGTATTCAATGAGTAAATCATCTTAAACTAACAACGAAAAGGGGAGGAGAAGCGTTTGTCATTTGAATTAAAGGTCAAAGCATTTATAGAAGAAGAGCAATTATTACAGCAAGGCGACCATCTTCTCATCGCCGTTTCGGGTGGGGTAGATTCTATGGCTTTACTTCATTACTTTATTCAAACACAGGAGCAGTGGAACATTCAGGTAGAAGCCGTACATGTTGATCATATGTTGAGAGGAGAAGCCTCTTCTGAGGATAGGGCTTTTGTTCAAAAATATTGTGACGCTAATAGTGTTTACTTACATGCCAAGGAAATTCCTATACCTACAATATTGGCACAGGAGAACGGGAATACACAGCTAATTTGTCGTAGGGAAAGGTATCAATTTTTCAAAGAAATTCTGCAAAAAACAAATGCTAATAAGCTTGTAACTGCACATCATGCGGATGACCAACTGGAGTCAGTATTAATGGCCCTTACAAAAAATGCAACAATGAATAGCATGCAGGGCATACGTCCTCAAAGAATTTTTGGAGGAAAATCATTAATTCGTCCGTTTTTAACGGTTACAAAGTCTGAAATAGGGGAATATTTACTTAGAAAAGGTTTAGATTATCGAGAAGATGCTAGCAATTCTAAAGATACCTATGTACGTAATCGTTTTAGACATCATGTAGTGCCTTTACTGCAGGCAGAGAATCCGCGAGTGACTGAACAGGTGACCCATTTCACAAAGCAATTGCAAGAAGACGATACCTTTTTAATGACATTGGCCCAAGATGTATTTTCCCAAATCATCATAAGAAATAATGAAAATACATATCGCATGGAAATTGAGGCATTTCAATTGGTACCACTTGCTTTACAAAGGAGGCTCATTTTAATACTATTAAACTATCTTTACAAAGATTCAAATACGATACAAAGTTATGCCTTATTGACTTCAATTTTAAAGCTTTGTGATACAACAGCAGGGTATGCTGAAATTCACTTACCTGAAGATTTTCTAGCAGTTCGCCGTTATGGAAATTTAACGATTCAGAAAAAGGAGCCGTTAGAAGGCCTAGCTTCTCCTGAGAAACAGGTTATTTCGACTGCTAATGGCTGGACAACACTGACAAATGGTGAGCGCTTACGCGTAGTCAATTTGCATGATTTATCGTCTGAATTGCTGACGGATACTGCACAACTTTTTTATTTTAACGCTAGCAAACTCCACCTACCGCTCTATGTTCGGGCACGCAGGGATGGAGATAGAATGCTGTTAAAAGGAATGGATCAGCCAAAACGCTTATCTCGCCTTTTTATAGATGAAAAGATTCCTTTAAATGAGCGAAATAGCTGGCCGTTACTGATTTCTCAATCTGATGAGGTGGTAGCGGTAATTGGTGTGCGTATGGGAATATTTTTTTCAACCACTCCGCAACCAAACGATGATACAGTGCTCATCGTAGACTAAGGTCTTTGTAAAATATTTCACCGAAATAGGGTGAAGATTTTTTGATACATCACGAGGAGGAATCGATATGTTACAAAACGACATCGAAAAAATTATGATTACAGAAGAACAATTGCAAGAAAGAATTGCAGACTTAGGCGCGCAATTAACAGAGGAATACAAAGATGCATTTCCATTAGCTGTTGGCGTACTGAAAGGGGCAATGCCATTTATGACAGACCTCATGAAACGATTCGATTCTTTCATCGAACTTGATTTTATGGATGTGTCTAGCTACGGTAATGCTACCGTGTCATCTGGTGAAGTTAAGATTTTAAAGGATTTGAATACAAGCGTTGAGGGACGTGACGTATTAATTATCGAGGACATTATTGATAGTGGTTTAACTTTAAGCTATCTAGTAGATTTATTTAAATATCGCAAAGCAAAGTCCATTAAAATTGTTACATTACTTGATAAACCATCAGGTCGGAAGGTGAATTTGTCTGCTGACTATGTTGGTTTCGAAGTGCCAGATGGCTTTGTTGTAGGATATGGCTTAGATTACGCTGAAAAATATCGTAACTTACCTTATATTGGTATTTTAAAGCCTGAGGTATATTCTTTCTAAGATACAAAAGACCAGCTATAAAAAGTAAAGGTCTCCAGCGCAGGTCACGTATTTTTAGTTATGTTTAACATAATTCAAAATCTTGACACAATGTTTAGCTATATCGAGCCCGAGGAACAGGTACAATTACGCTGGGACATATAAAGATGGCCTAAAAACTGTTGTGATAACGGCAATAGGTGAACGAAACATTTTTTAAGTAGGGCTTTTCGTTGTATGATGAAATCATGATATGTTAAGATTTTACTTATAATTTTTCTGTTTGTAATGAGGAGGCTGGAGATGAATCGAATATTTCGATATACCATATTCTATTTACTGATTTTCCTAGTGATTATCGGTATTTTTGGTACTTTCAATGGTGGAAATTCCCCAACGAAAGAATTAACTTATCATGAGTTTCAAGAAGCTCTAGATAAGAAAGAAATAACAAGTGCTACAATTCAACCTGATAAATCAGTTTACGTCGTTGAAGGAACACTGAAGGGGTATGAAAAAGGGGAAAGCTTTACTACAAACATCCCTCGTGAAAACCAATCTTTAATGGACCGCATCGATGAGGCTGCTAAGGATAAAAATAGTAATATTAGTTTTTTAGCAGCACCAGAAACAAGTGGATGGATTCAATTCTTTACAGGAATTATTCCTTTCATTATCATCATTTTCTTATTCTTCTTCCTAATGAGTCAATCTCAAGGTGGCGGTAATAAAGTGATGAGCTTTGGTAAAAGTAAAGCTAAACTGTATGATGATCAGAAGAAAAAAGTACGTTTTACAGATGTAGCAGGTGCTGATGAAGAGAAAGCAGAGCTTGTTGAGGTGGTAGAATTCTTAAAAGACCATCGCAAGTTCACTGAAATTGGTGCCCGTATTCCAAAGGGTATCTTACTTGTAGGTCCTCCAGGTACAGGTAAAACATTACTTGCACGAGCAGTAGCTGGTGAAGCAGGTGTTCCATTCTTCTCTATCTCAGGTTCTGACTTCGTAGAAATGTTTGTCGGTGTTGGGGCTTCACGTGTTCGAGATCTATTTGAAAATGCTAAGAAAAATGCTCCATGTATCATCTTTATCGATGAGATTGATGCAGTAGGTCGTCAACGTGGTGCTGGTCTTGGTGGAGGCCATGATGAGCGTGAACAAACATTAAACCAGTTATTAGTTGAAATGGATGGTTTCGGTGCCAATGAAGGAATTATTATCATTGCCGCAACAAACCGCCCTGATATTTTAGATAAAGCATTATTACGTCCAGGTCGTTTTGACCGTCAAATTACAGTAGGGCATCCTGATGTAAAAGGACGTGAGGCAATTCTTAAAGTACATGCACGTAATAAGCCTTTAGCAGATACAGTTGATTTAGCAGCTGTTGCTCAACGTACGCCAGGTTTCTCAGGTGCGGATTTAGAAAATCTACTTAACGAAGCGGCGCTTGTAGCTGCTCGAAAAAGTAAGCGCACTATAAATATGGCAGATATTGATGAAGCATCAGACCGAGTAATTGCTGGTCCTGCAAAAGCCAGTCGCGTATATTCTGCGAAAGAGAAGAAACTTGTATCCTTCCATGAAGCTGGCCACGTAGTCGTTGGTCTTGAGCTAGATGAGGCTGATACAGTACACAAAGTAACAATTGTTCCTCGTGGGCAAGCGGGTGGATATGCGATTATGTTACCGAAGGAAGAGCGTTTCTTTACGACAAAGCAAGAGCTTTTAGATCGTATTGCAGGTCTTCTGGGTGGTCGTGTAGCTGAAGAGATTGTTCTTGGTGAAGTTTCTACGGGAGCACATAACGATTTCCAAAAGGTTACAAGCATTGCCCGTGCTATGGTTACTGAATACGGAATGAGTGAGAACCTTGGAGCTATGCAATTTGGTTCAAGTCAAGGTGGTAATGTATTCCTTGGCCGTGACTTTAATTCTGACCAGAACTATTCTGATTCAATAGCCTATGAAATTGATAAAGAAATGCAAAAAATTATTGATACACAATATGAGCGTACTAAGCGTATTCTTACGGAAAAACGTCACCTGCTTGATTTAATTGCCAATACACTAATGGAAAAAGAAACATTAAATGCACAAGAAATTGAGCATTTACGTGATCATGGTGTGTTACCAGAACCTGAGGCTACAGAAAAAATTGAGGAGAACACTCCAAAGATTGAAGCAAAGCCTACATTAGATACTATTGGCGAACCAGTTGTTGAAAAAGAGCTACTAAGTAAAGAGTCAAATCCAACAACTTTGGATTTAGCAAAAGAACGTAAAGAACCGAATGATGCACCTAAGGGTATCGATGAAAAACGTGATTAAAAATAGGGAAGACTGTTTACTAGTTCAGTAAGCAGTCTTTTTCTTTGCCTTTTCTTATTAATAAGCATTAGGATAGAGTAGTAAAAAAGACAAGCTGCATACAACTCTGCCATTTAGAGAGATGTTAGCCAAAGCAGATAGGAGTGTATACGCGTGGGAAATGTTGTATTGAATAATGGTCTTAAAATGCCATTGGTTGGTTATGGTGTCTTTCGAGTACCCGAAGGAGATGACCTAGCTGAAGCAGTCAAAACAGCTATAGCAAAAGGTTATCGTAGTATTGATACAGCACAAGTATATCGCAACGAAGAAAGTGTTGGACGAGGAATACGAGCAGCCATTGAAGAAGGCTTAGTAACTCGTGAAGAATTATTTATAACATCGAAAGTTTGGAACGATGGACTTTCCTATGAAGAAACACTTGCGGCATATGACAGCAGTCTAGAAAAAATAGGATTAGACTATTTGGATTTATATTTAGTACATTGGCCTGGCATAGACCAAAATTATATTGAGGTTTATAAAGCACTAGAAAAGATTTACCAGGATGGTCGTGTACGTTCGATTGGTGTTAGTAATTTCCACGTACACCATTTAGAAAACCTTTTGAAGGAAACGACTGTCGTCCCTGTTATTAATCAAATTGAATTCCATCCGCACTTAATACAGGAGGAAGTACGTGCCTACTGTAAGGATAAGGGCATACAGGTGGAGGCATGGTCTCCGTTGATGAATGGTTCTCTACTGGAAGAGGCATTGATTCAAGAGCTAGCATCTAAATATGGCAAAACGCCTGCACAGATTGTACTACGCTATGATGTGCAACATGATGTTGTCACGATTCCGAAAACAATGACACCAGCACGTATGGTTGAAAACCTAGCTGTTTTTGATTTTACGTTAACTGAGCAGGAAATGACACAGTTAGATGCAATGAACGATGGACTACGTTGTGGTCCAGATCCAGAAAAATTTAATTTCAAATGATTGTAAGAGAGGCTACCATATTTGGGGGGCCTCTTTTTAAAGAAGGATGATAACATACAATTGTTTTTAACAAAAAATATAGTGTTTATCATCACTTGTAGTACAAACAACATCTGCTGAATCAAGATAAAAAGTATGGTATCATTTTCTAAAGTGTTTTATCCTCATTCCAGCTAGAGAGAATGTTGTAATATGAGGATTGCAAAAGTTACAATGACGATATGGGAGGTGTCATTCTTGATTTTAGTTTTAGATGCAGGGAATTCAAATATTGTATTAGGCGTCTATGATGACAACGATCAATTAGCCTTCCATTGGCGTATGGTGACGGATCTTCATAAAACAGATGATGAATATGCCATGCAAGTTCTTTCATTTTTTAATCATGCAGGCATTTCATTTGAACAAATAACAGGCATTATTATATCCTCAGTTGTGCCACCAATTATGTTTTCACTAGAGTCGATGTGCCAGAAGTATTTTAGAAAAAAGCCTTTGGTAGTAGGACCAGGTGTGAAAACAGGTTTAAATATTAAATACGAAAATCCACGTGAGGTTGGGTCTGATCGAATAGTGAATGCCATAGCAGCTCTAGATTTATATAAGGCCCCTTGTATCATAGTTGATTTTGGGACAGCAACAACCTATTGTTACTTGAACGAAAAGGGTGATTACATGGGTGGAGCTATTGCGCCAGGCATCACTATTTCTACAGAGGCTCTTTATACACAGGCTGCAAGATTGCCACGTATTGAAATCGTTCGACCTACACATATCGTGGGGAAAACGACCGTTTCTGCCATGCAGGCGGGAATTTTTTATGGCTTTGTCGGGCAAGTTGAGGGCATTGTTAATCGTATAAAAGCACAAAGTAAAGAGGAGCCATTAGTTATTGCTACAGGTGGATTAGCAAATCTAATCGCAGGGGAGACACAAATTATAGATGTTGTAGATCCATTTTTAACGTTAAAGGGTTTATATAAGCTCTATAAACGTAACCAATAGGAAATGAGGGACATTCCATTTATGAGTGATTATTTAGTAAGAGGTTTAGGATTTAATGGACAAGTTCGTGTGTTTGCAGCACGTACAACAGCTACAGTAGGAGAAGTGCAACGCCGTCACGATACATGGCCAGTTGTATCAGCAGCTTTAGGTCGTTCAATGACAGCGGCTGTGATGATGGGAGCCATGCTAAAAGGTGAAGAGAAAATCACTATTAAAATTGAGGGCAACGGTCCAATTGGCCCAATGGTAATTGATAGTAATGCACATGGAGAAGTGCGTGGATTTGTGACAAACCCTCATGTACACTTTGATTTAAACGAGCAAGGTAAGCTAGATGTTCGAGCAGGTGTTGGAACAGAAGGTGCTCTTACAATTGTTAAAGACCTTGGTTTAAGAGATATGTTTTCAGGACAAACACCAATTGTTTCAGGCGAAATTGCTGAAGATTTTACTTATTATTTTGCTACATCTGAGCAAGTACCATCATCTGTAGGCTTAGGCGTATTAGTTAATCCAGATAACACTATTCTTGCGGCTGGCGGATTTATACTTCAATTAATGCCAGGCTGTGAGGAAGAGACGATAACTGAAATTGAGCAACACCTTGCTACAATAGAGCCTGTTTCAAAAATGATTGAAAAAGGTTTTACGCCAGAGCAAATTTTAGAAGCTGTATTAGGAAATGGACATCTACAAATTTTAGATTCCATGCCAGTTGAATTTAAATGTCAATGTTCAAAAGAGCGGTTTGGTGCGGCAATTTTAGGTCTAGGAACAGCGGAAATTAGAGAAATGATTGATGAAGACGGCGGTGCAGAGGCACAATGTCACTTCTGCTTAGAGACATATAGCTTTTCTAAAGATGAGCTAGAAGGGTTTATCGATGAGCTCAACGCGTAATCGCCGACCTTCAACCAATGTAACACCAAACCAAACTCCTTTATTGCAACGTCGTTTAAAGACAAAGCCTGCTTTAGCTGTCATTGCCGTTTTATTATTAGGAAATGTATTATGGTTCATTAGTTGGTTGATCCCGAACAAAGGTCAGGAAATTGGTAGCGACGAACAAGTCGCTGCCATTGACGGGGATGTTATCACGCGCCAAGAGTGGATGATTGCTATGGAGGAAAGATATGGTAAAGAAACACTCCAAAATTTAGTCAATGAAACGGTAATGGAAAAGGCTGCCAAAACATATAAAATTAAAGTTACTGATAAAGAAATTGATCTTGAATTAGCGTTAATGCGATCAGCTCAAGATAAGTTTGATACAGCCATGCAAAATCTTTCGGCAGAGCAACTACGCCAAAAGATTCGGTCACAGCTTATATTGGATAAGGTACTCACGAAAGACGTAGTGATAGAGGAAGAAAACGTTGAAAAGTATTATGAGGAAAATCAAGGCTTATATAATACAAAAACAAGCTATCGTACGAATTTTATTGAGGTCGATTCAAAAAAAGCTGCTGATGAGGCACTGGGTGAATTGAAAAATGGCTCTGACTTTACAGTGCTGGCACGAGAAATTTCTGTTGATAGTGCTTCAGCGAGTTTAGGAGGGGATATTGGTTTCCTTACAGAAAATCAGGAAAATATAGACCCTGCAATTATTAATACTGTAAAATCCCTAAAGGCAAATGAGGTAAGTAAAGCCTTTAAGTTAGATAATGGTCATTATGGCATTGTTCAAGTACAAGAGGTATTAGAAGGACAATCCTTTACATATGACGATGTGAAAGAACATATTGAGCGAGAATTAGCTTTAGAGCAATTACCACAATCCGTTACGCCAGAGGCATTTTGGTCTGAATTTAATGCTACTTGGTATTATGGAGAGACTAAAAAAGAAAAATAATACATGAAAAGAGTCTGCAGGTTTTGCGGGGTAAAATGAGTCTGATCAAACTTACAGGCATTCGTAGTGAATTACCCAAAATGCAGGTTCTTTTTCTTTAGCAGAGGATAAGATTTTTCCTTTTCAAAGCAATGATAAATATTCTGAAAATATTAGTTTTATTTATTGACAATCGAATGGAAAAATTGATAAAATACAAAATAAGTAAAACCTATAAAAATAGTAGGGATTGGGAGTGGATTAGTAAATGAGTAGATTAGCAAACTCGGTAGCTGAATTAGTTGGTAAAACACCAATTGTAAAATTAAATCATGCAACAAGTGAAAATGAAGGTACTGTGTATGTAAAATTAGAATATTTTAATCCGGGAAGCTCGGTGAAAGACCGTCTAGCTTTAGCCATGATCGAAGCTGCCGAAAAAGACGGGACATTAAAACCAGGTGGTACAATTATTGAGCCGACATCTGGTAATACAGGTATTGGTCTTGCAATGATTGCCGCTGCTAAAGGTTATAAAGCCATTTTAGTTATGCCAGAAACAATGAGCTTAGAGCGTCGTAATTTATTGCGTGCTTACGGTGCAGAGCTTGTATTAACGCCTGGTCCAGCAGGTATGAAAGGTGCAATTGCTAAAGCAGAAGAACTATCTGAAGAACATGGCTACTTTCTACCACAACAATTTACAAATCCTGCGAACGCGGTAATTCACCGTTTAACAACAGGCCCAGAAATAGTAGAAGCATTTGATGGCCTAACACTTGATGCTTTTGTAGCTGGTGTTGGCACAGGTGGTACAATTACTGGTGCTGGTGCGGTCTTAAAAGAAAAGTATCCAAACATTGAAATCATTGCAGTTGAACCAAAGGATTCACCAGTTCTTTCTGGTGGTCAACCAGGGCCTCATAAAATTCAAGGAATTGGCGCTGGATTTGTACCAGCAGTTTTAGATACGGAAGTCTATTCTTCAGTATTCCCTGTTGAAAATGAGGTTGCTTTTGAAGTAGCACGTAAAGTAGCGCGTGAAGAAGGAATCCTATGTGGTATTTCATCTGGTGCTGCAATCTATGCTGCAATTGAAGCGGCAAAACGTTTAGGTAAGGGTTCGAATGTCCTTGCTATTGTGCCTTCTAATGGTGAGCGTTATCTATCAACACCTTTATATCAATTTGAAGACTAATTCAATTTTTTTATGTAAGGGCTCCTTTATAAAGGGGCCCTTTTTTTAGTGCAAAAACTTGGACACTATGAAAATTATAAAAATATTCGCTTCTATGTAATAATCAAGTTAAGATGGAATCACAGCATATGTTTAAAGGGGAAAATAAACTTGAAAACAATACTTACAAAAACATTAACGATGGATGCAGATTCATTTTTTTATAGCTATAAAAGGCAGACAGAGACTCAGCAAGCGCATGTGTTTTTAGAAAGTGGACGTGGTGGACATTTTTCAATAGCTGCGTGGAATCCATTAGCTACCGCACGATCAGTAGAGGGTGGGCTTTTGGTCAATTGGAGAAATGGCAGACAGGAAGTTTTACAAGGTGAGCCCCTCGACTTACTGGAAGAGCTTGTGGCGGAATATCAGGTTTCTTATAATGGAGAGCTACCTGTTTTTCAGGGAGGGGCTATTGGATTTGTGTCGTATGATTATGCTCGTAAAATTGAGGAGCTTCCTAATACAGCAACAGATGATTTACAAGTGCCAGATATCTATTATTATATCTTTGATTGCTGGGCCGTACATGATGTGAAAACGAATACCGTGACACTTATGAAGTTAGAAGAGAATGAGGTTAACTTGGAAGAATGGGCTAACATCTGGCAGGTTGCAGCACAGGCTGGATTAGACGCGCGCAAATTTGAGAAAACAACCGCTATAGAAGTTAAGAATGATGAAAATGAGTTGCTTGTTTCATTTGCAGGCGACGATTTCGAGGCAGCGGTTAAAAAAATCCAAACGTATATCGCGCAAGGTGATGTCTTTCAGGTGAATTTATCTGTGCGTCAGTCTAAGAAACTCAATGCAACTGCACTAGATGTCTATGAGGCACTACGAGCGTTTAATCCGTCACCATATATGGCTTATATTGAAGCACCTGATTTCTCTGTTGTTTCTGGATCGCCAGAGTTACTAGTCAAGCGTCAAGGCAATGAGTTGTCGACGAGACCAATAGCTGGCACTCGACCAAGAGGAAAGTCCGAAGAGGAAGATTTAGCATTGGCTCAAGAATTAATTGATAATGATAAAGAACGTGCTGAGCATGTGATGTTAGTGGATTTAGAGCGCAATGATTTAGGACGTGTATCCACCTATGGAACAGTGAAAGTGGATGAGTTTATGGTTATTGAGCGCTATTCACATGTTATGCATATCGTTTCGAATGTGCGTGGAGAAATAGCAGAAGGGAAAACGAATGCAGACGTTATTCGTGCGATGTTCCCAGGTGGCACAATTACAGGAGCACCAAAAATCCGCACTATGGAAATTATTGAAGAATTGGAGCCTGTAAGACGTGGTTTATATACAGGCTCGATCGGTTGGCTAGGCTTTACAGGTGATATGGAGTTTAATATTGTAATCCGTACAGCGTTTGTAAAAGATGGGGTTGCCCATATTCAAGCTGGAGCAGGTATTGTCATTGACTCTGTTCCGGAAAGAGAGTATCAGGAATCTTTAAATAAAGCGAAGGCAATGTGGCAGGCAAAGGCAATGGCAGAGGAGCGAGTAAAATGATTTTAATGATCGATAACTACGATTCATTTATTTATAACATCGTCCAATATTTGGGCGAATTTGGTCATGACATAGTAGTAAAACGTAATGATGTTATTACAGTAGAAGAAATAGAACAACTTGCGCCAGATATGATTGTTATTTCTCCAGGGCCATGTAGTCCAAATGAGGCAGGGGAAAGCCTGAACATTATTAAATATTTCGCGGGAAATATTCCGATTTTAGGGGTTTGTCTTGGACATCAGGCACTTGCACAAGTGTTTGGTGGTCATGTTATACAAGCGGAACGTTTAATGCATGGGAAGACATCACCCGTGCTGCATGCTGAAGTAGGTTTGCATAAAGGCATGCCAAATCCATTCCAAGCAACTCGCTATCATTCTCTTATTGTCGATAAGGAGACATTACCAGCGTGTCTAGAAGTAACAGCTTGGACAGAAGAAGGAGAAATTATGGGTTTACGTCATAAGGAATATCCTATTGAGGGTGTACAATATCATCCGGAATCCATTATGACCGAGCAAGGGAAACAACTACTTCGCCAATTTATAGAAATGTATGTAGAAGGAGTGAAATAGATGCAGTGCTGGATGAACGGAAACTATATGGCGGCCCAGGATCTGAGAATTTCGCCATTTGATCATGGATTTTTATATGGATTAGGATTTTTTGAAACGTTCCGAACATATGGTGGTCAGGTATTTTACTGGGAAGCACATATGGAAAGATTACAGCATGCTTTATCACAATATCACATTTTTTTAAACTATCCTGAAAGTGTATTACTTGAGGCTGTGCAACAACTAAATCAACTTGCTGGCGGTCAGGATGGTTACTTCCGTTTAAATGTATCTGCGGGTGAACATAATATTGGATTACAGCCAACAGAATATAGACAACCTAATATCATCATTTTTCGCAAGGAACTTCAAGACACACCGCGTGGTACTGAAAAGTTTGCACAATGGCTTACCATACCACGCAATACACCTGAACAAGCCTTTCGTGTTAAATCGCACCATTACGGCAATAACGTGCTTGGTCGCTTTGAAATGCCATCACTGGCCCAACAAGAAGGTTTCTTTTTAACAGAATCAGGCTATGTAGCTGAAGGTGTGACATCAAATATATTTTGGATAAAAAATGATATACTATATACGCCTTCCTTGGAGACAGGTATTTTACCAGGAATTATTCGTGCATGGGTTATAGAAAAGGCTAGTGCGCTAAACCTTGACGTACAGGAAGGCTTTTATACAAAAGAGGATTTACTACAAAGTACGGAATGCTTCATTACCAATTCAGTACAAGAACTTGTGCCTATTAGTAGCTTGGAGAACCAGCCATTTTTAGGCAATAAAGGACCTATTTATTCCATTTTGCATAGCGCATTTGTTCAAGAAGTGGAACGAGGATAGAAGGAGCGTTTACATGCTAGAAAAATATACGAAACCATTAACGATTAATGGTATTACATTAGACTATAGACAAGAAACATTTGTTATGGGGATTCTAAATGTTACACCGGACTCCTTCTCTGATGGAGGAAAGTATAACAATGTGGAGGCTGCTGTTACTCAAGCAAAAAAAATGGTGGCTGAAGGAGCAAAAATTATCGATGTAGGTGGAGAGTCTACACGTCCTGGGTACGAACGAATTTCAGATGAAGATGAAATTGCACGCATCGTGCCTGTTATTCAAGCGTTAGCACAGGAAGTAAAGGTCATTATTTCAGTTGATACGTATAAAGCAAGTGTGGCGCGTGCCGCAATTGAAGCGGGCGCACACATCATCAATGATATTTGGGGAGCAAAGGCAGAACCAGAAATTGCTCAGGTTGCTGCAGACTTACATGTTCCGATCATTTTAATGCATAATCGTGAAAATATGGATTATGGTGTTGATTTTTGGACGACTGCAAAGGCAGATTTAGAAAAAAGTATTGCCATTGCACAGCAAGCGGGAGTTCCCGATCATCATATCATCTTAGATCCAGGTATCGGCTTTGCTAAAAATACTGCACAAAATATAGCTATGATGCAACACTTATCGGATTTAGTGGCTATGGGCTATCCCGTATTATTAGCAACATCACGTAAATCAATGATTGGTAATGTCCTGAACTTACCTGTTGAGGAGCGACTTGAAGGGACAAGCGCAACAGTGGTTTATGGAATTGAAAAGGGTTGTCATATGATAAGAGTTCATGATGTAAAGGAAATGGCGCGGGCAACGTATATGACGGATGTATTAGTGGGTAAACGTTTGTTTAAGGAGGAAGCGTGATGGATTATATTCATTTAAAGGACATGCAGTTCTATGGTTATCATGGTGTATTAGCAGCTGAAACTACTCTAGGCCAACGCTTTCGAGCAAATGTTTCGCTTGCAGTAGACATGACAAAAGCTGGTGAAACGGATGATCTTTCTTATACCGTTAATTATGCAGAGGTATATGCGTTATGTAGGGATATTGTAGAGGGCGAACCGTTTAAGCTTATTGAGGCTCTTGTTGTGAAAATAGCAAATGTGATTTTAGCAAGCTATCCTGATAAAGTAAAAGGAGTTCGTGTAGAGCTCATTAAACCAGACCCCCCTATTCATGGCTATTATAAAGAAGTCTCTGTTGAGGTTACGAGGGGTGTTTTCTAATGAAGGATGTCTATTTATCTATCGGAACAAATATGGGGGAGAGATATGAGAATCTTCAGCACGCAGTAGACCTTTTAAAGGAAAAGAAGGAACTAGAGTTGATTCGTGTTTCATCTGTCTTTGAGACAGCTGCTGTAGGTTATACGGATCAGGCAGATTTTTTAAATATAGCTGTTCATCTAAAAACAGCTATATCGTCTGTTGAGATGTTGAATATTTGCCAAGAAATCGAACGGGAATTAGGGCGTGTAAGAGAATTCCGCTGGGGCCCAAGAGTTATTGATCTTGACATTTTACTTTACAATCAAGAGAATATTGAAACGGAGAATTTAATTGTTCCTCATCCAAGAATGTACGAGCGAGCGTTCGTCCTAGTACCACTTGTAGAGATTACACCATCACCATTCGATGAACAGCTACAACAAGCGCATGATCTGTTACAGCAAATGGATTGTGAAAAGGAAGGCGTAATCTTCTGGAACCACTTTAATGAGCCGTCAGCGGTAAATTAAGTATTTGTATAGGAATGAATTATCAGCGTATAGCATTAACGATAGATAGAGAAAATAGGTAAAGCCTATAGAGGAGGAAGAAAAACGTTGGGTCAGTCAACAGAGAAGCCATTTCAAATTGGCGATATTGTCATGGACAACCGAGTAGTATTAGCGCCAATGGCTGGGATTTGTAACTCTGCTTTCCGATTAACGGTTAAGGAGTTTGGGGCAGGTCTCGTATACGCTGAAATGATTAGTGATAAGGGCATTGTCCAAAAAAATGAAAAAACATTAGGTATGCTTTATATCGATGAACGTGAAAATCCTCTTTCATTGCAAATCTTTGGTGGAGATAAAGAAACCTTAGTGGAAGCAGCGAAATATGTGGATGAAAATACGACTGCTGATATTATTGATATCAACATGGGGTGTCCTGTTAATAAAATTATAAAATGTGAAGCGGGAGCACGTTTACTACTTGATCCTAATAAAGTATATGAGATGGTAGCGGCTGTTGTGGATGCTGTTAAAAAGCCTGTTAGCGTAAAAATGCGTATTGGTTGGGATGAAGAACATATCTTTGCAATTGAAAACGCTCAAGCTGTTGAGCGTGCAGGTGCAGCTGCAGTAGCAGTTCATGGTCGTACACGTGTACAAATGTATGAAGGTAAAGCGAACTGGGATTACATTCGTCAAGTGAAGGAAAATGTCAGCATTCCTGTGCTAGGTAATGGTGACGTGGAAACACCCCAAGATGCTAAACGTATGCTGGAAACTACAGGTGTAGATGCAGTAATGATTGGACGTGCTGCTTTAGGTAATCCATGGATGATCTATCGTACGGTTCAATACCTAGCAACTGGTGAATTAAAAGAAGAGCCAAGTGTACGAGAAAAAATGGACGTATGTTTACTACACTTTGAACGACTTCTTCAATTAAAGGGAGAAGGAATTGCAGTACGGGAAATGCGTAAGCATGCATCATGGTATTTAAAAGGAATCCGTGGCAATGGTAAGGCCCGCAATGCTATTAACCAAACAGAAACGGCGGCAGAACTTCGAGTACTATTAAATAGTCTTGTACAGGAGTATGAAGAAAGCGAAACTAAATTGATTGTTCCAGAAGTCAAAGAATTAATTATATAGTTTTTATTATGGGCGTCTCTATAATTTGATAGAGGCGCCTTTTCAGCAACACCTTTAATTTTTAGAATTATTAATTATTTTGCATTGGATTGAAAATAAATTGAAACAGATGATTACAGCACTGAAATTGTGTACAATAGAAATATTATGGACGTAAACGCGGACAATTTACTTAAGGAGTGAAACAAGTGTCAAATATAGAAGAATTAAATGATCAACTATTGGTGAGACGCCAAAAGATGACAACGATACTAGAAAATGGACAAGATCCATTTGGAAGCCGTTTTGAGCGTACACATTTATCAACAGAAGTACGTGAGCAATTTGCAGATCAAACAAAAGAACAGCTTGAGGAAAACCTTCAAGAGGTAATTATTGCGGGCCGTATTATGACGAAACGTGGTAAAGGAAAAGCTGGCTTTGCACATATTCAAGATTTAAATGGTCAAATACAAATTTATGTTCGTCAAGATCATGTAGGCGAAGAAGCGTATGAATTATTTAAACAAGCTGATTTAGGAGATATCGTTGGTGTGCGTGGTAACGTGTTCCGTACACAAGTGGGAGAACTTTCTGTAAAGGCTGAGGAATTCACATTCCTTACAAAAGCGCTACGTCCTATGCCAGAGAAATTCCACGGCTTGCAGGATGTTGAGCAACGTTATCGCCAACGTTATCTAGATTTAATGACAAACGAAGATAGCAAAAAGACATTTATCACGCGTTCGAAAATTATTCGTGCAATACGAAATTACTTAGATAATGCTGGATACTTAGAAGTAGAAACACCAATGCTTCACACAATTGCTGGTGGCGCAGCTGCTCGTCCATTTATTACGCATCACAATGCCCTTGATATGGAATTATATATGCGAATTGCCATCGAATTGCATTTAAAACGTTTAATAGTTGGTGGTTTAGAGAAAGTTTACGAGATCGGACGTGTGTTCCGTAATGAAGGAATTTCTACACGCCACAACCCTGAATTTACAATGATTGAACTGTATGAAGCATTTGCTGATTATCAAGATATCATGTCTCTAACTGAAAACCTTATTGCACATGTAGCCCAAGAAGTTCTTGGTACAACATCCGTTCAATATGGTGAAGATGAAATCAACCTTGCTGTAGGCTGGAAACGAGTTCATATGGTTGACGCTGTAAAAGAGGCAACAGGTGTAGACTTCTGGCAGCCGATGACAAAAGAACAAGCACAAGCACTTGCTAAAGAGCATGGAGTTGAAGTAAAGGATGTTCACGAAGTAGGTCATATTATCAATGAATTCTTCGAACAGAAAGTAGAAGAGACGCTTGTACAGCCTACATTTGTATATGGTCACCCGGTAGAAATCTCACCTCTTGCGAAGAAAAATCCAGAGGACGAGCGTTTTACAGATCGCTTTGAGTTATTTATCGTTCGTCGTGAGCACGCCAATGCTTTCACTGAGTTAAATGACCCTATCGACCAACGCCAACGCTTTGAAGCACAATTGGCAGAAAAAGAAGCAGGTAATGATGAGGCACATGAAATGGACAATGATTTCATTGAAGCATTAGAATACGGTATGCCTCCAACAGGTGGTTTAGGTATTGGTATTGACCGTTTAATTATGCTACTAACAAATTCACCATCAATTCGTGATGTATTATTGTTCCCAACAATGCGTCATATTACAAAATAAATTGCTGCGTAGGCTCTTTATAGAGCTATTAAAGAGCAGTCAATGGATTAAGAGGAGAATTCACATGATAGTGAGTTCTCTTCTTTTTGTTCAATGAAAAAAATTAAGTTGTTTAAACGTGGTTTATATTTAGGTTATACTTTTATAGTTCTATGTTTTTCAAATACAATAAGTATAAAAAAGAAGTATTTTATTGGGGGCTTATAATGAATTACAAAATTATTAACAAACAAGTATATGAACAGGCACAATTACGTTCTGTTTCTGATGTTCCGTTTACAGAGGAAGAACTCGAGCATGGTATGAAATTAGTCGTTGCTAAAAAAGACGAGACTCTTACTTTATATTTAGTAGAAATAGATGGCCATAAGAAATTTGATGTTCGTTGGGACGATTCTTCTGAAATCTTTAGTGGCTGGTATTCTGCATGGGATAACTTCTTGTGGTGTTTAAATATAGTTGACCCTCAAGGTAATGAAATAAAATAGGGACATATTAGAAATAAGCAGGCGCTAAAGTACTTCTACTTTAGCGCCTGCTTATTTTCATTTATTGCATTTTTATAAAACCTTCTAAGACTTAAACAACATATTTAAATTTGTAGTTTTTTATGAGCTATATTTAACTTGAAAAGTAAGTAGTATTGTAATTTAAGATATTGAGATTTAATAGAAAGAGATGTATAGTAAAACAAATAATAAATAAGGAAAGATACTATGATTCACGATTCTCGTAAATTCGCAAAATAGCTTATTAAAGCAAGTTTATTAAATAAAATTAGATTTTGTTTAAAAAACACTTGCGAAGTGCTTTCCAACGTGATAAATTATTACTTGTCGTTAAGACAATGCAATCAACGACATCGAACTTCAAAAACAATTTGAAAAAAGATGTTGACATAAACAATTGATTATAATATAATTTAAAAGTTGTCTCCGATGATTTGAAAAGTATTTCAAAAAAAGTGTTGACAACGAAAAAGAAGAAATGTTATAATTTAAAAGTTGCTGTCGAGAGATGGTTGCTAAATGAACCTTGAAAACTGAACAAGCAAAACGTAATCAATAAAGTTTTAAGTAACTAGCTTCGGTTAGTGAACGAAACACAATTTTGGACATCAAACATGATGCCAGCAAAACAATTTGAGCTAATCAAATTTCTTTTATGGAGAGTTTGATCCTGGCTCAGGACGAACGCTGGCGGCGTGCCTAATACATGCAAGTCGAGCGAACAGAAAAGGAGCTTGCTCCTTTGACGTTAGCGGCGGACGGGTGAGTAACACGTGGGCAACCTACCTTATAGTTTGGGATAACTCCGGGAAACCGGGGCTAATACCGAATAATCTCCTTTACTTCATGGTGAAGGACTGAAAGACGGTTTCGGCTGTCGCTATAGGATGGGCCCGCGGCGCATTAGCTAGTTGGTGAGGTAACGGCTCACCAAGGCGACGATGCGTAGCCGACCTGAGAGGGTGATCGGCCACACTGGGACTGAGACACGGCCCAGACTCCTACGGGAGGCAGCAGTAGGGAATCTTCCACAATGGGCGAAAGCCTGATGGAGCAACGCCGCGTGAGTGAAGAAGGTTTTCGGATCGTAAAACTCTGTTGTAAGGGAAGAACAAGTACAGTAGTAACTGGCTGTACCTTGACGGTACCTTATTAGAAAGCCACGGCTAACTACGTGCCAGCAGCCGCGGTAATACGTAGGTGGCAAGCGTTGTCCGGAATTATTGGGCGTAAAGCGCGCGCAGGCGGTCCTTTAAGTCTGATGTGAAAGCCCACGGCTCAACCGTGGAGGGTCATTGGAAACTGGGGGACTTGAGTGCAGAAGAGGAAAGTGGAATTCCAAGTGTAGCGGTGAAATGCGTAGAGATTTGGAGGAACACCAGTGGCGAAGGCGACTTTCTGGTCTGTAACTGACGCTGAGGCGCGAAAGCGTGGGGAGCAAACAGGATTAGATACCCTGGTAGTCCACGCCGTAAACGATGAGTGCTAAGTGTTAGGGGGTTTCCGCCCCTTAGTGCTGCAGCTAACGCATTAAGCACTCCGCCTGGGGAGTACGGTCGCAAGACTGAAACTCAAAGGAATTGACGGGGGCCCGCACAAGCGGTGGAGCATGTGGTTTAATTCGAAGCAACGCGAAGAACCTTACCAGGTCTTGACATCCCGTTGACCACTGTAGAGATATAGTTTCCCCTTCGGGGGCAACGGTGACAGGTGGTGCATGGTTGTCGTCAGCTCGTGTCGTGAGATGTTGGGTTAAGTCCCGCAACGAGCGCAACCCTTGATCTTAGTTGCCATCATTTAGTTGGGCACTCTAAGGTGACTGCCGGTGACAAACCGGAGGAAGGTGGGGATGACGTCAAATCATCATGCCCCTTATGACCTGGGCTACACACGTGCTACAATGGACGATACAAACGGTTGCCAACTCGCGAGAGGGAGCTAATCCGATAAAGTCGTTCTCAGTTCGGATTGTAGGCTGCAACTCGCCTACATGAAGCCGGAATCGCTAGTAATCGCGGATCAGCATGCCGCGGTGAATACGTTCCCGGGCCTTGTACACACCGCCCGTCACACCACGAGAGTTTGTAACACCCGAAGTCGGTGAGGTAACCTTTTGGAGCCAGCCGCCGAAGGTGGGATAGATGATTGGGGTGAAGTCGTAACAAGGTAGCCGTATCGGAAGGTGCGGCTGGATCACCTCCTTTCTAAGGATTATTTCGGAATACAAACCTTGGGTTTGTACGATTACGTTTTGCGTTCAGTTTTGAAGGTTCATTCTATCTGAATGAAACACTTCAAAACTTGTTCTTTGAAAACTGGATAAAACGACATTGAAATTGTAACAAACACATTTATTTTTTAAGTTTTTTATAGGCTTAATAACTTGGTTAAGTTATTAAGGGCGCACGGCGAATGCCTTGGCACTAGGAGCCGAAGAAGGACGGCACTAACACCGATATGCTTCGGGGAGCTGTAAGTGAGCTTTGATCCGGAGATTTCCGAATGGGGGAACCCACTACGTTTAATCGCGTAGTATCTTGACGTGAATACATAGCGTCTTGAAGGCAGACCCAGGGAACTGAAACATCTAAGTACCTGGAGGAAGAGAAAGAAAAATCGATTCCCTGAGTAGCGGCGAGCGAAACGGGAAGAGCCCAAACCAAGAGGCTTGCCTCTTGGGGTTGTAGGACACTCAATACGGAGTTACAAAAGAGCGAGTTAGATGAAGCGACTTGGAAAGGTCCGCCAGAGCAGGTAAAAGCCCTGTAGTCGAAAGTTCGTTCTCTCCTGAGTGGATCCTGAGTACGGCGGAACACGTGAAATTCCGTCGGAATCCGGGAGGACCATCTCCCAAGGCTAAATACTACCTAGTGACCGATAGTGAACCAGTACCGTGAGGGAAAGGTGAAAAGCACGCCGGAAGGGGAGTGAAAGAGATCCTGAAACCGTGTGCCTACAAGTAGTTAGAGCCCGTTAATGGGTGATAGCGTGCCTTTTGTAGAATGAACCGGCGAGTTACGATTACGTGCAAGGTTAAGCTTTAGAAGGCGGAGCCGCAGCGAAAGCGAGTCTGAATAGGGCGAAATAGTACGTGGTCGTAGACCCGAAACCAGGTGATCTACCCATGTCCAGGGTGAAGGTGAGGTAACACTTACTGGAGGCCCGAACCCACGCACGTTGAAAAGTGCGGGGATGAGGTGTGGGTAGCGGAGAAATTCCAATCGAACTTGGAGATAGCTGGTTCTCTCCGAAATAGCTTTAGGGCTAGCCTCGTGATGAGAATACTGGAGGTAGAGCACTGTTTGGACTAGGGGGCCATCCCGGTTTACCGAATTCAGACAAACTCCGAATGCCAGATATTTATACACGGGAGTCAGACTGCGAGTGATAAGATCCGTAGTCAAAAGGGAAACAGCCCAGACCACCAGCTAAGGTCCCAAAGTAATCGTTAAGTGGAAAAGGATGTGGCGTTGCACAGACAACCAGGATGTTGGCTTAGAAGCAGCCATCATTTAAAGAGTGCGTAATAGCTCACTGGTCGAGTGACGCTGCGCCGAAAATGTATCGGGGCTAAACGATTCACCGAAGCTGTGGATTGACATCTACGATGTCAGTGGTAGGAGAGCGTTCTAAGTGCGTTGAAGTCAGACCGGAAGGACTGGTGGAGCGCTTAGAAGTGAGAATGCCGGTATGAGTAGCGAAAGACGGGTGAGAATCCCGTCCACCGTATGACTAAGGTTTCCTGAGGAAGGCTCGTCCGCTCAGGGTTAGTCGGGACCTAAGCCGAGGCCGATAGGCGTAGGCGATGGACAACAGGTTGATATTCCTGTACCACCTCCTCACCGTTTGAGAAATGGGGGGACGCAGTAGGATAGGGTAAGCGCGCCGTTGGTTGTGCGCGTCCAAGCAGTAAGGCGTGTGTGTAGGCAAATCCGCACACTGTAACGTTGAGCTGTGATGGCGAGTCCGTATGGACGAAGTTCCTGATTTCACACTGCCAAGAAAAGCCTCTATCGAGGTGAGAGGTGCCCGTACCGCAAACCGACACAGGTAGTCGAGGAGAGAATCCTAAGGTGTGCGAGAGAACTCTCGTTAAGGAACTCGGCAAAATGACCCCGTAACTTCGGGAGAAGGGGTGCTCTTGAGCGTGCAAGCGCATGAGAGCCGCAGTGAATAGGCCCAGGCGACTGTTTAGCAAAAACACAGGTCTCTGCAAAACCGTAAGGTGACGTATAGGGGCTGACGCCTGCCCGGTGCTGGAAGGTTAAGAGGAGTGGTTAGCGCAAGCGAAGCTGCGAATTGAAGCCCCAGTAAACGGCGGCCGTAACTATAACGGTCCTAAGGTAGCGAAATTCCTTGTCGGGTAAGTTCCGACCCGCACGAAAGGCGTAACGATCTGGGCACTGTCTCAACGAGAGACTCGGTGAAATTATAGTACCTGTGAAGATGCAGGTTACCCGCGACAGGACGGAAAGACCCCGTGGAGCTTTACTGTAGCCTGATATTGAATTTTGGTACAACTTGTACAGGATAGGTAGGAGCCAGAGATCTCGGAGCGCCAGCTTCGAAGGAGGCGTCGGTGGGATACTACCCTGGTTGTATTGAAATTCTAACCCATGCCCCTTAGCGGGGCAGGAGACAGTGTCAGGCGGACAGTTTGACTGGGGCGGTCGCCTCCTAAAAGGTAACGGAGGCGCCCAAAGGTTCCCTCAGAATGGTTGGAAATCATTCGTAGAGTGTAAAGGCACAAGGGAGCTTGACTGCGAGACCTACAAGTCGAGCAGGGTCGAAAGACGGGCTTAGTGATCCGGTGGTTCCGCATGGAAGGGCCATCGCTCAACGGATAAAAGCTACCCCGGGGATAACAGGCTTATCTCCCCCAAGAGTCCACATCGACGGGGAGGTTTGGCACCTCGATGTCGGCTCATCGCATCCTGGGGCTGTAGTCGGTCCCAAGGGTTGGGCTGTTCGCCCATTAAAGCGGTACGCGAGCTGGGTTCAGAACGTCGTGAGACAGTTCGGTCCCTATCCGTCGTGGGCGTAGGAAATTTGAGAGGAGCTGTCCTTAGTACGAGAGGACCGGGATGGACACACCGCTGGTGTACCAGTTGTCTTGCCAAAGGCATCGCTGGGTAGCTATGTGTGGACGGGATAAGTGCTGAAAGCATCTAAGCATGAAGCCCCCTCAAGATGAGATTTCCCATTACGCAAGTAAGTAAGATCCCTCAAAGACGATGAGGTAGATAGGTTCGAGGTGGAAGTGTGGTGACACATGGAGCTGACGAATACTAATCGATCGAGGACTTAACCAAAAAAGTTTGAAGCATTCAATGCACCGTTTATCCAGTTTTGAAAGAACAAGTAAGTTTTAAAAAAAGCTTGTATTTATACTGAAATATGGTATAATAAATCTTGTCTTTTAATAAGTCTAGTGATGATGGCAAAGAGGTCACACCCGTTCCCATACCGAACACGGAAGTTAAGCTCTTTAGCGCCGATGGTAGTTGGGGGCTTCCCCCTGCGAGAGTAGGACATCGCTAGGCATAATACCCAGGAGGATTAGCTCAGCTGGGAGAGCATCTGCCTTACAAGCAGAGGGTCGGCGGTTCGAGCCCGTCATCCTCCACCATATGCCGGTTTAGCTCAGCAGGTAGAGCAACTGACTTGTAATCAGTAGGTCGTGGGTTCGATTCCTATAGCCGGCACCATTTTTCGAGCCATTAGCTCAGTTGGTAGAGCATCTGACTTTTAATCAGAGGGTCGAAGGTTCGAGTCCTTCATGGCTCACCATTTTCAAATAATAATAAGCGGGTGTGGCGGAATTGGCAGACGCACTAGACTTAGGATCTAGCGCCGCAAGGCGTGGGGGTTCGACTCCCTTCACCCGCACCATTATTTTCATTGCCAGATAAAAAAAGCTTATGCACATGCGGAAGTAGTTCAGTGGTAGAACACCACCTTGCCAAGGTGGGGGTCGCGAGTTCGAACCTCGTCTTCCGCTCCAAATGTGCCGGGGTGGCGGAACTGGCAGACGCACAGGACTTAAAATCCTGCGGTAGGTGACTACCGTACCGGTTCGATTCCGGTCCTCGGCACCATTTAAATGCGCCCGTAGCTCAATTGGATAGAGCGTCTGACTACGGATCAGAAGGTTATGGGTTCGACTCCTGTCGGGCGCGCCATAATAACAACGGGAAGTAGCTCAGCTTGGTAGAGCACTTGGTTTGGGACCAAGGGGTCGCAGGTTCGAATCCTGTCTTCCCGACCATTTCCTAAAAATAAAAAAACGGGGCCTTAGCTCAGCTGGGAGAGCGCCTGCCTTGCACGCAGGAGGTCAGCGGTTCGATCCCGCTAGGCTCCACCAATTCAAATAAATGAACCTTGAAAACTGAACAAGCAAAACGTAATCAATAAAGTTTTAAGTAACTAGCTTCGGTTAGTGAACGAAACACAATTTTGGACATCAAACATGATGCCAGCAAAACAATTTGAGCTAATCAAATTTCTTTTATGGAGAGTTTGATCCTGGCTCAGGACGAACGCTGGCGGCGTGCCTAATACATGCAAGTCGAGCGAACAGAAAAGGAGCTTGCTCCTTTGACGTTAGCGGCGGACGGGTGAGTAACACGTGGGCAACCTACCTTGTAGTTTGGGATAACTCCGGGAAACCGGGGCTAATACCGAATAATCTCCTTTACTTCATGGTGAAGGACTGAAAGACGGTTTCGGCTGTCGCTATAGGATGGGCCCGCGGCGCATTAGCTAGTTGGTGAGGTAACGGCTCACCAAGGCGACGATGCGTAGCCGACCTGAGAGGGTGATCGGCCACACTGGGACTGAGACACGGCCCAGACTCCTACGGGAGGCAGCAGTAGGGAATCTTCCACAATGGGCGAAAGCCTGATGGAGCAACGCCGCGTGAGTGAAGAAGGTTTTCGGATCGTAAAACTCTGTTGTAAGGGAAGAACAAGTACAGTAGTAACTGGCTGTACCTTGACGGTACCTTATTAGAAAGCCACGGCTAACTACGTGCCAGCAGCCGCGGTAATACGTAGGTGGCAAGCGTTGTCCGGAATTATTGGGCGTAAAGCGCGCGCAGGCGGTCCTTTAAGTCTGATGTGAAAGCCCACGGCTCAACCGTGGAGGGTCATTGGAAACTGGGGGACTTGAGTGCAGAAGAGGAAAGTGGAATTCCAAGTGTAGCGGTGAAATGCGTAGAGATTTGGAGGAACACCAGTGGCGAAGGCGACTTTCTGGTCTGTAACTGACGCTGAGGCGCGAAAGCGTGGGGAGCAAACAGGATTAGATACCCTGGTAGTCCACGCCGTAAACGATGAGTGCTAAGTGTTAGGGGGTTTCCGCCCCTTAGTGCTGCAGCTAACGCATTAAGCACTCCGCCTGGGGAGTACGGTCGCAAGACTGAAACTCAAAGGAATTGACGGGGGCCCGCACAAGCGGTGGAGCATGTGGTTTAATTCGAAGCAACGCGAAGAACCTTACCAGGTCTTGACATCCCGTTGACCACTGTAGAGATATAGTTTCCCCTTCGGGGGCAACGGTGACAGGTGGTGCATGGTTGTCGTCAGCTCGTGTCGTGAGATGTTGGGTTAAGTCCCGCAACGAGCGCAACCCTTGATCTTAGTTGCCATCATTTAGTTGGGCACTCTAAGGTGACTGCCGGTGACAAACCGGAGGAAGGTGGGGATGACGTCAAATCATCATGCCCCTTATGACCTGGGCTACACACGTGCTACAATGGACGATACAAACGGTTGCCAACTCGCGAGAGGGAGCTAATCCGATAAAGTCGTTCTCAGTTCGGATTGTAGGCTGCAACTCGCCTACATGAAGCCGGAATCGCTAGTAATCGCGGATCAGCATGCCGCGGTGAATACGTTCCCGGGCCTTGTACACACCGCCCGTCACACCACGAGAGTTTGTAACACCCGAAGTCGGTGAGGTAACCTTTTGGAGCCAGCCGCCGAAGGTGGGATAGATGATTGGGGTGAAGTCGTAACAAGGTAGCCGTATCGGAAGGTGCGGCTGGATCACCTCCTTTCTAAGGATTATTTCGGAATACAAACCTTGGGTTTGTAAGATTACGTTTTGCGTTCAGTTTTGAAGGTTTATGAAATTTAATAAAACTTCCAAGAGGGCCTATAGCTCAGCTGGTTAGAGCGCACGCCTGATAAGCGTGAGGTCGATGGTTCGAGTCCATTTAGGCCCACCATATATACCTCTTGGGGCCTTAGCTCAGCTGGGAGAGCGCCTGCCTTGCACGCAGGAGGTCAGCGGTTCGATCCCGCTAGGCTCCACCATTTTTTTGTTCTTTGAAAACTGGATAAAACGACATTGAAATTGTAACAAACACATTTATTTTTTAAGTTTTTTATAGGCTTAATAACTTGGTTAAGTTATTAAGGGCGCACGGCGAATGCCTTGGCACTAGGAGCCGAAGAAGGACGGCACTAACACCGATATGCTTCGGGGAGCTGTAAGTGAGCTTTGATCCGGAGATTTCCGAATGGGGGAACCCACTACGTTTAATCGCGTAGTATCTTGACGTGAATACATAGCGTCTTGAAGGCAGACCCAGGGAACTGAAACATCTAAGTACCTGGAGGAAGAGAAAGAAAAATCGATTCCCTGAGTAGCGGCGAGCGAAACGGGAAGAGCCCAAACCAAGAGGCTTGCCTCTTGGGGTTGTAGGACACTCAATACGGAGTTACAAAAGAGCGAGTTAGATGAAGCGACTTGGAAAGGTCCGCCAGAGCAGGTAAAAGCCCTGTAGTCGAAAGTTCGTTCTCTCCTGAGTGGATCCTGAGTACGGCGGAACACGTGAAATTCCGTCGGAATCCGGGAGGACCATCTCCCAAGGCTAAATACTACCTAGTGACCGATAGTGAACCAGTACCGTGAGGGAAAGGTGAAAAGCACCCCGGAAGGGGAGTGAAAGAGATCCTGAAACCGTGTGCCTACAAGTAGTTAGAGCCCGTTAATGGGTGATAGCGTGCCTTTTGTAGAATGAACCGGCGAGTTACGATTACGTGCGAGGTTAAGCTTTAGAAGGCGGAGCCGCAGCGAAAGCGAGTCTGAATAGGGCGAAATAGTACGTGGTCGTAGACCCGAAACCAGGTGATCTACCCATGTCCAGGGTGAAGGTGAGGTAACACTTACTGGAGGCCCGAACCCACGCACGTTGAAAAGTGCGGGGATGAGGTGTGGGTAGCGGAGAAATTCCAATCGAACTTGGAGATAGCTGGTTCTCTCCGAAATAGCTTTAGGGCTAGCCTCGTGATGAGAATACTGGAGGTAGAGCACTGTTTGGACTAGGGGGCCATCCCGGTTTACCGAATTCAGACAAACTCCGAATGCCAGATATTTATACACGGGAGTCAGACTGCGAGTGATAAGATCCGTAGTCAAAAGGGAAACAGCCCAGACCACCAGCTAAGGTCCCAAAGTAATCGTTAAGTGGAAAAGGATGTGGCGTTGCACAGACAACCAGGATGTTGGCTTAGAAGCAGCCATCATTTAAAGAGTGCGTAATAGCTCACTGGTCGAGTGACGCTGCGCCGAAAATGTATCGGGGCTAAACGATTCACCGAAGCTGTGGATTGACATCTACGATGTCAGTGGTAGGAGAGCGTTCTAAGTGCGTTGAAGTCAGACCGGAAGGACTGGTGGAGCGCTTAGAAGTGAGAATGCCGGTATGAGTAGCGAAAGACGGGTGAGAATCCCGTCCACCGTATGACTAAGGTTTCCTGAGGAAGGCTCGTCCGCTCAGGGTTAGTCGGGACCTAAGCCGAGGCCGATAGGCGTAGGCGATGGACAACAGGTTGATATTCCTGTACCACCTCCTCACCGTTTGAGAAATGGGGGGACGCAGTAGGATAGGGTAAGCGCGCCGTTGGTTGTGCGCGTCCAAGCAGTAAGGCGTGTGTGTAGGCAAATCCGCACACTGTAACGTTGAGCTGTGATGGCGAGTCCGTATGGACGAAGTTCCTGATTTCACACTGCCAAGAAAAGCCTCTATCGAGGTGAGAGGTGCCCGTACCGCAAACCGACACAGGTAGTCGAGGAGAGAATCCTAAGGTGTGCGAGAGAACTCTCGTTAAGGAACTCGGCAAAATGACCCCGTAACTTCGGGAGAAGGGGTGCTCTTGAGCGTGCAAGCGCATGAGAGCCGCAGTGAATAGGCCCAGGCGACTGTTTAGCAAAAACACAGGTCTCTGCAAAACCGTAAGGTGACGTATAGGGGCTGACGCCTGCCCGGTGCTGGAAGGTTAAGAGGAGTGGTTAGCGCAAGCGAAGCTGCGAATTGAAGCCCCAGTAAACGGCGGCCGTAACTATAACGGTCCTAAGGTAGCGAAATTCCTTGTCGGGTAAGTTCCGACCCGCACGAAAGGCGTAACGATCTGGGCACTGTCTCAACGAGAGACTCGGTGAAATTATAGTACCTGTGAAGATGCAGGTTACCCGCGACAGGACGGAAAGACCCCGTGGAGCTTTACTGTAGCCTGATATTGAATTTTGGTACAACTTGTACAGGATAGGTAGGAGCCAGAGATCTCGGAGCGCCAGCTTCGAAGGAGGCGTCGGTGGGATACTACCCTGGTTGTATTGAAATTCTAACCCATGCCCCTTAGCGGGGCAGGAGACAGTGTCAGGCGGACAGTTTGACTGGGGCGGTCGCCTCCTAAAAGGTAACGGAGGCGCCCAAAGGTTCCCTCAGAATGGTTGGAAATCATTCGTAGAGTGTAAAGGCACAAGGGAGCTTGACTGCGAGACCTACAAGTCGAGCAGGGTCGAAAGACGGGCTTAGTGATCCGGTGGTTCCGCATGGAAGGGCCATCGCTCAACGGATAAAAGCTACCCCGGGGATAACAGGCTTATCTCCCCCAAGAGTCCACATCGACGGGGAGGTTTGGCACCTCGATGTCGGCTCATCGCATCCTGGGGCTGTAGTCGGTCCCAAGGGTTGGGCTGTTCGCCCATTAAAGCGGTACGCGAGCTGGGTTCAGAACGTCGTGAGACAGTTCGGTCCCTATCCGTCGTGGGCGTAGGAAATTTGAGAGGAGCTGTCCTTAGTACGAGAGGACCGGGATGGACACACCGCTGGTGTACCAGTTGTCTTGCCAAAGGCATCGCTGGGTAGCTATGTGTGGACGGGATAAGTGCTGAAAGCATCTAAGCATGAAGCCCCCTCAAGATGAGATTTCCCATTACGCAAGTAAGTAAGATCCCTCAAAGACGATGAGGTAGATAGGTTCGAGGTGGAAGTGTGGTGACACATGGAGCTGACGAATACTAATCGATCGAGGACTTAACCAAAAAAGTTTGAAGCATTCAATGCACCGTTTATCCAGTTTTGAAAGAACAATTCTTTCAATTAAATACAAAGTCTAGTGATGATGGCAAAGAGGTCACACCCGTTCCCATACCGAACACGGAAGTTAAGCTCTTTAGCGCCGATGGTAGTTGGGGGCTTCCCCCTGTGAGAGTAGGACGTCGCTAGGCAAATGAAAGATCAGAGAATAAATTCTCTGGTCTTTTTTGTTGTACACAAATTAAGAAGATAGTTTAAATTAGGCTGTCCCCCGAAAAAGACAGCCCTATATACTTAAAATTCAAGAGCACTCCGAAGATCAGTTAGATAAGATTGACTCACTGGCAACTCACTTCCATCAATTAAAGTGACAATAAAATTTGATGTTAAATCACGTGCCATTTTTTTTATGAAGTGTATATTTACAATGTAAGATCTATGGATACGAATAAAATATGATGGTAATCGTAATTGAAGTTCTTTGAGTGTAATGCTCGTTTTATACTGATCACCCTCTACATAAAACCATGTTTTTTTCTGTAGGCTTTCAATATGAGATATTTTATTAATTGCTACAGGATTCCATTCCTCCTCTTGCTTTCCAGTTAAAAATTGAAATGGTTCTGCTCTTTTTGCTGTAAATGATGACGGTAGGACAATGACGAGAGCAGCAGGCTTATTTTGAATGTATATAGGATAACCAATGCCGTAATATGGCGTATCGAATAGGGAATTATCTAATATAGCATCTGTTCTTTTTTGAGTCTGTAATACTTGGTCCGCAATACTCCCAGGTAAGACTTGTTGACCTATCTCTAAATGAATACTTTGGTGACCAGAGTGAAAATAAACATAAGAATTTTCAACAGCAATCGCAATGGATGAATCAGCAGGTATCCAGTCTTTCAACATAAAAATATATTGTTGTGAAATATCTTTTACGAAAGAATTTAACTCATTGTTCATTGTGAATATCCCCCTTGTTTGTAAACAGTCTTCCAAATTTCATCGTCAAAAAAGGTAGTTTTATCCTTAAAATTTGATCTTTTATCGAAAAATAATGAAAATTCAAATAGTCTGTTATATATTAATTTACAACAAATAAACCTGTTATGGAACAGATAATTAAAAGTTTTTTAACAGAGTATATTGTACACAAAGGGGAAGGTGGAATTTCAATATGTCAACTCGTCAAGAAAGAATCGAAACTTTAGAAAAACAATGGGCTGAAAACCCACGTTGGGCTGGTATTGAACGCACATATTCAGCTGAAGAAGTTGTTAAATTACAGGGAACAGTAGTAATTGAACAAACACTAGCGCAAAAAGGTGCTACTCGACTTTGGAATTCATTACATGAGGAACCGTTCATCAATGCATTGGGGGCATTAACGGGGAATCAGGCAGTACAACAAGTAAAAGCTGGCTTAAAGGCTATCTATCTATCAGGCTGGCAAGTAGCTGCTGATGCAAACCTGTCTGGTCAAATGTATCCTGACCAATCATTATATCCAGCTAACTCTGTACCAGCAGTAGTAAAACGAATTAATCAAGCGCTTCAACGTGCAGATCAAATTGATCATGCTGAAGGACGTGTTGATCAATTTGATTGGTTCGCGCCAATCGTAGCAGACGCAGAAGCAGGTTTTGGTGGGCCTCTAAACGTATTCGAGCTTGTAAAAGGTATGATTGAAGCAGGAGCAGCTGGTGTTCACTTAGAAGATCAATTAGCTTCTGAAAAGAAATGTGGACACCTTGGAGGTAAAGTATTACTTCCAACACAAAATGCTGTTCGTAACTTAGTAGCTGCACGATTAGCAACAGATGTTATGGGTGTAGATACAATTTTAATTGCACGTACAGATGCTGATGCTGCTGATATGGTTACATCAGATATTGATCCACGTGATGCAGAGTTCATCACTGGTGAACGCACACCTGAAGGCTTCTTCCGTACAAAAGCTGGAATCAAACAGGCAATTGCTCGTGGTTTAGCTTACGCTCCATATGCAGATTTAATTTGGTGTGAAACTTCTAAACCATCACTTGAAGAAGCTAGAGAATTTGCTGAAGCTATTCATGCTGAGTTCCCAGGTAAAATGCTTGCGTACAACTGCTCACCTTCATTCAACTGGAAGGCAAATCTTTCAGAAGAAGAAATTGCAGAGTATCAACGTGAACTTGGTAAGTTAGGTTATAAATTCCAATTCGTTACTTTAGCAGGTTTCCATGCACTAAACCACTCTATGTTCGAGCTTGCTCATGACTATAAAGATAATGGTATGGCTGCATATTCTAAGCTACAACAAGCAGAATTTGCTTCTGAGTCTAAAGGCTATACAGCTACACGTCACCAACGCGAAGTAGGTACTGGATACTTTGATGAAATCTCTCAGGTTATCTCTGGTGGTACTTCTTCTACAACAGCAATGGCTGGTTCTACTGAAACAGAACAGTTTGTATAAGTCGTAGTTTAAATACGTGTTTTCCTAAATTCATAATCATAGAATAGTCTCCTCCGCTCCTCCTAAAGCGGAGGATGACGAAACTAAAATGACAAAGGTGGGTAAACAGCTAATGGAACAAGCAACGACAGGTAAGCTTAAAATTGTTGGAGAACAAAATGAGCAAACTAATGAAATTTTGACACCTGAAGCTCTTGAATTTGTTCTTGCTCTGCACGAAAAATTTGATGCTCGCCGCAAGGAGCTGTTGGAGGCTCGACAAGAACGCCAAAAACGACTTGATGCGGGAGAGAAGCTGAATTTCCTACCAGAGACAAAGCATATTCGTGAAGGTGATTGGGTAATCGCACCACTTCCAAACGACTTGCAAGATCGCCGTGTTGAAATTACAGGGCCTGTTGATCGGAAAATGGTTATTAATGCGTTAAATTCTGGAGCAAAAATGTTCATGGCATGCTTTGAAGATGCATCTTCTCCGACATGGGAAAATATGATTGGCGGTCAAATTAATATGCGTGATGCTATTAATAAGACGATTGAGTTTACACAAGTATCCAATGGTAAAACATATAAATTAAATGATGAGACGGCAGTGCTATTAGTTCGTCCACGAGGTCTACACTTGCTTGAGAAGCATGTCCTGGTGGATGGAGAGCCGATTTCAGGTAGTTTCTTTGACTTCGGTTTATATCTATTCCACAATGCCAAAAACGCACTTGCACAAGGTACAGGGCCATATTTCTATCTACCAAAGCTTGAAAGTCATTTAGAGGCTCGACTATGGAATGATGTCTTTGTGTTTGCTCAAGATTATATTGGTATTCCACAGGGGACAATAAAAGCTACTGTATTAATCGAAACGATTTTAGCTGCATTTGAGATGGATGAAATTTTATATGAGCTACGTGAACATTCAGCTGGTTTGAATTGTGGTCGTTGGGATTATATTTTCAGCTACATTAAACGTCTACGCAATCAAGCTGATGTTATTTTGCCAGACCGTGGGCAAGTAACGATGACAGTACCTTTTATGAAAGCCTATACATCTTTATGTATTCAAACATGTCACAAGCGAAATGCACCAGCAATGGGCGGAATGGCAGCTCAAATTCCAGTTAAAAATGATGATGAGGCGAATGCAGTGGCATTTGCAAAGGTGGCAGAAGATAAACGTCGTGAGGCAACAGAGGGGCATGACGGTACATGGGTAGCACATCCTGGTATGGTTGCAACAGCGATGGAGCAATTTGATGCTATTATGACAACGCCTAATCAAATTCATAAAAAGCGTGAGGATGTACAAGTATCAGCCGAAGATTTAGTAGCTGTACCAGAAGGAACAATTACAATTGAAGGTCTACGTATTAACTGTAGTGTGGGTGTACAATATATTGCTTCATGGCTTCGAGGTAACGGAGCTGCACCAATTAATAACTTGATGGAGGATGCTGCAACAGCAGAAATCTCTCGTACACAAGTATGGCAATGGATCCGTCATCCCAAAGGAATCTTAGATGATGGACGCGGTATTACACTAGCATTTGTTTTAGAAATATTGGAAGAAGAACTTGTGAAAATTAAAGAGGCTGTTGGGGAACAAGCTTATAACAGTGGTCGCTATGAAGAAGCTGCTGAACTGTTTAAATCCTTAATTGAACAAGATGAATTTGCGGAATTCTTGACACTTCCAGGGTATGAAAAATTAGCGTAAAATACAAGTCTACTATCCAACATATCAAACTTTCCTAATAACTATCTAAGGATTGCACTCGGGTACAATCCAGCCTATTCCACTAACATAACGTGACGGGGTCTGTTCCCCCGTTTAAAGAGATGAGCACGATTGAATTAAAAGGGGTCTATAAATAAAAGTTAAGAGATTTTAAGGGGTAAAGATGTCTTACTAGCTTAGATGGGGAGCAGTAAGGCATCTTTTATATAGTACATCCGTGTAACTGTTTTTTTAGTTACGCGGTTTTTCTATGCTAATTTACTACGGCTAGTACAAAGCCGTCTTATGGATAGCAGCAGAGATAGAACTAAAATGACAACTCCCCAAACTGATGATTTAAATGGTATAAAAGTTATTTATGGATTTAAATTCTAATGTATGGGGTGAATACCCATACTTTCCCATCAGCCTTGATATCAAAACTTAAAGAGTTGTGGAACGGATTCTTGTTCAACTAACGAAGATATTTAGTTGAATATGTAACTTTTGGTAGACAATAGGTGTCTATATAAAAGAGGTGGGTAAATTGAAAATAAAAAAATTATTCTATGGTTTGATCGCATTAGCTTTATTCATGATTACAGGATGCAATATTCAAGGGGGAACTACAACAGTATCAATTGACAGTATAGATGCCGAAGAAGTTTTAACATTAGATTCTGATGCTGATATTTTTCAGTATGATGGAGTTATCTACAAAACTAATATTGATTGGGTTGAAGAATTGTCTTTAACAAAAGATGTTCAAATCGGTGAAATAAAAACAAAAAATGATGCTAATACAGATTTTAGAGATGAGATGTCGAATAAACTTCCTGTTGGTACAAAGATTTTTTCTACCAAAGAACGAGGAGATATTTTAATTGTTGAATCTGAAGGAGAAATCAAAAAATATCTTGCAATTGTTGAAGGGTAAACAAAATTCCTTGTTCAACAAACGTGGTGCTTTAATTGAATAGATAGAATGATGTATCCATCTCATACGAGGTGGTCTTTTTTATTTATACAGTGCCAAAACTTAATAGTTTTTACACCAGTGTGTTGATGCAGTAATATCAAGGTGTAAAAAGGTGTCATAACTTAGGTCGATAAATGTAGTGCAGAAATGAGGTATTTTTCTATGATTTACGGTTATGCAAGGGTATCGACTGTATCACAGGAATTAGAGGTTCAGCTTCAAGCGTTGGAGAGTGAAGGAGCGACTGTTATTTATAAAGAGAAATTCACAGGAACGAAAACAGACCGACCACAATTAAATGAGCTGCTGTCTAAATTAAATGAAGGTGACATGCTTGTTGTAACCAGATTGGATCGATTGGCTCGAAACACTAAAGAAGGCATCGAGATCATTGAACGGTTATTCGCCAAAGGCGTAAATTTATTAAAAAGTTTCCGTCATCGAAAGCGTTTTGCATCGTTACTACAGCGATGTAAAACGCTTTTTTGCTTCAAAAAAGGAGCAACTATCATGAAAAATAAACTAAAAACTACACCAAACCAAGCAGTCTAAACATTTATTACATACGGCAATCAAAAAGGAGATCGGCAACTCAAAGAAGAACGCCTGCAGCAACTAGAAGAAACTTTAGCAGCACAAGGTATTTATCCTGGTGAGAAAGTACATAGGGTGCTAGAAAAATTGATTTATGATTTTACATACAATGGCATTATCAAAGTAAGCCGAGAGCATTTGAGTAACAAATTAGAGGTAGGATTAAATACAATTTCAACAGCTTTTAAGTATATGGAGCAATCTAAGAGCTATTTATCCTTTCCAGAAACAAATCAGAAAGACGGATAGTGGGTGTCGTGTCATTATAGATGCGCAACATGTGAATTTTGAAAGCATTTTAAAATGAGGGAGCATCTTTTCTCATTATGTCAAACCTACCAAGTGAAACCACCCAATATCGCACTCCAATTTAATGGCATTCATGAAACCATTCGCTCAGTCATGGCGGGCTATGGTGCAAATTTTATTTCTTCTCTTGCTGTTAGAGAGTATGTAGAGAGTGGGCAATTGGCGAGAGTTTATGTGAAGGATATACATGCCATTAAACATAAAATTGCAATTTGTACAAGGAATAATGAGAAGCAGAATTTACTTGTGCAAAGATTTATTGAAACCATAAAAAATACCCCTATTTAAAAATTTCAATCTCATGCAAGGTGGAGAGAAATTTGTTATATTAGTTGTATAACAAATGTGGAGCTGATAAACATGTTTATTCAAATAGAATTTCAATCAGACGTACCTATTTATGAGCAGGTAACACGTCAAATTATCGAAGGAATTGCTAAAGGAGAAATGAAGCCAGGTGATACTTTACCGTCTGTGCGAAGTTTAGCTGCCGATTTAGGTGTTAATATGCATACTGTTAATAAAAGTTATCATGAATTAGAGGCAAAAGGGATTATTACCATTCGGCCAAAATCTGGGGCTACTATAAGTTCAGCAGAGGAGAGAGCTTTATCACCTGAGCAACTGCGACAAATCGAAAAGAATTTGAAACCTGTTGTGGCAGAAGGAATGGTGCTCGGCGCAACAGCTGAACAAATTGAGCACATGATGAAAAAAGTTTTTGCCGATTTGCAAATTCCAGCAGAGGGAGTGTAGCAAAATGCTACTTGGCGTTTTTATAACCATTTACATCATGACATTAGCTTTGCAAATAGTCGTTCCCTATATTGTACGAGAGACAATCGTTTTTGGAGTCACAGTGCCTGATCAAAATATTAAGCATCCCATCTTAGCTCAGTTGAAAAAACAGTATGTGCAGTTCGTAGGGGGAACAGGGATAGTTTTTCTAATCATCATGATTATAAGTTACAATCAATTTGCTCCTTCTGAATCTATTCAAAGTATTGTTTTATTAAGCTGTTTGTTTAGTATGCTTGCAGTAAGTATGGCGTTGTATTGGATAAATCATCAAAAGGTATCGAAGTTGAAAAAACAAGAGCAGTGGGGCGCAAATATTAAACAAGTACGGGCAGTGGATTTAACTGCAAGAAGCCGTGATGAAATGCTTCCTTGGTCTTTTTTTGCTGTTCCATTAGGAATATCGGTATTTTTGATCATTTACACATACCTTCATTACGATCTCATGCCAAATGATATAGCAGTACATTGGGGGCCGAGTGGCGAAGCGGATGCCTGGAGAAACAAGACCTATTTTACAGCTATTTCACTGCCACTGGTAATGCTAATGATGCAGTGTATGATGTGGGGAATTACCGACTCCATTAAACGTTCTGCAATTAAATTAGCTGTAAATCGCAAAGAGGAATCGTTGGAGGATCAGCTAAAAACACGAAAATACATGAGTTGGCAAATACTACTGATAAGTTCTGCATTAACAGCTTTATTAACAATTTTACAATTAAGTAACATCTATCCTTCTATGACAGTAGGCTATAAGCTATTACCAGTATTTATTTTGTTCTTAGTTGTTTTGCTGGGTTCATTACTGATATATGTGGTGAAAAAGTATAAACATAAAGTACGCTATGAAGCAAATATAGATTCCCAAGTAATGGATGTGGATGAGGATCGTTATTGGAAGGGCGGCTTAATTTATATGAATCGACAAGACCCATCCGTTTTTGTGGAGAAACGCTTTGGGGTAGGATGGACCATGAACCTTGCCAATCCTAGAGGCTATATTGTTATTGGATTACCTTTTCTCTTATTGCTGTTGATTTCTATATTTTCATTATAAAATAATAGTAATTTATGATGAAAAAATTTGTTCTATATGATCGGTTTTTTTCTTATTAACTGGAGGTGGGCAGGTGAAGATCCTTGTTGTCGATGATGATGTTCATATTTTACAGCTAGTCAATATTTATCTTACAAAGGAAGGCTACCAAGTGCTACTTGCTGAAAATGCAAAGCAGGCACTAGCCTTACTCGAAGGGAGTCTGCCTGATTTAGCTGTTGTCGATGTGATGATGCCAGGAATGGATGGTTTTACACTGACAGAGTATTTAACTCAAGATTATGATATTCCTGTTTTATTATTAACAGCAAAAGGTGAGCTAGAGGATAAAGAACGTGGCTTTTTAGCAGGATCTGACGATTATGTTGTAAAGCCCTTTGAACCAAAGGAATTATTATTTCGTATAGCTGCGATATTGAGGAGATTTGATAAAAAAAACCAAGTAACCATCCAAGTAGGTAAACTAGTAATTGACCGACGAAGCTTTGAGGTTGTAATAGGGGAAAATACACTTATATTACCTTTAAAGGAATTTGAATTACTGGCTTTGTTAGCATCACGTCCCCATCAAGTGTTTACTCGTAGCTATATTATGGAACAAGTATGGGGCTATGACTATGATGGAGATGAGCAAACGTTAAATACGCATGTGAAGCGGATTCGTGAAAGATTAAACCGATATGACACGGCTGTTGAAATTACAACAGTAAGAGGTGTTGGCTATAAGCTAGAGGAAGCAACATGAAAACCTTATATAGTAAATTTGTTGTAACAACAATGCTGGTAATGATCGGAAGCTTATGTATGGGATTTTTGGCAACGAATACCTATTACCATCAAGTTATAAAAGAAAAAAATGATGCAAAGAACGTTAGCATAGCACAGGATATTGTGCATTATATTGAGACAGACAAACCAGAGGATTTAAATAGCTATCTGACAACATTGGGTGAAATCGGCTATCAAATTTATGTGACAACTGGTGAGGAGGGGCAATTTTTTGGCGGTCCATATCGTGATAAAACATTGTCAACGTCTGTGGTAGAGCGTGTTTTAAATGGGGAAACCTATCATGGTATGCGAGATTTTCCTAAAGAAACCTTTGTAACAGGATTTTTTGCTAATGAACTGAATAATACAATTGGTGTGCCATTTACCTATGGAAGCAAGTCCTATGCATTATTCATAAGACCTGATATTCGTTTATTGTTTTCTGAGGTGCATACAATACTTGCAGGATTAATGTTGGTTATGACAATACTGAGCCTACTTGCCATGCTACTATTTGCTAAAGCATTAATTCGCCCCATTACAAAGTTAACAGCAGCCACTCAACAGCTAGCGCATGAAAAATTTGATACAGTTCTAGATATTGATCGTGCAGATGAAATTGGTCAATTAGCATCAAGCTTTAATAGGATGACCGAGAGATTACAGGAAACTGATCGTACAAGGAAGGAATTTATTAGTAATGTATCACATGATTTTCAATCACCTTTATTAAATATTCAAGGGTATGTAGATTTACTGAAAAATCCTTCCCTTACTGAACAGGAAAGACAGGAATATGCAGCAATCATTGAACTAGAAACAAAACGCCTATCTACATTAACCAAACAGTTATTATTATTAACCTCCCTTGACCAATCGACAATAATTGTAAAACGTGAGTCTTATCGTTTAGATGAACAGCTAAAGGAAACTGTACGAAAGTATCGTTGGCAAATGGAAGAGTCACAACTTCAAATATCATATAAGCTTGAGCAAATTATTTTTGATGGCGATGCAGGGCTTTTACAAAACGTATGGGATAATTTACTGACAAATGCCATTAAATATAATGTAGAGGGTGGGCAAATACATCTACATTTACAAAAAAGATCTGCCTTAGTTGAAATTCTTGTGGAGGACAGTGGGATAGGAATGACTGAGGATCAGTTAGCAAAAGTATATGACCGTTTTTATCGTGCCGATGCGTCTAGAACCAAGCAAGGGACCGGACTAGGCTTAGCGATTGTCAAACAAATTGTTGAGCTACATGGAGGGACCATACAGATGCAAAGTACAGTGCATGCGGGCACAAAGGTTTATATCCATCTACCAATTTTGTCATAAGGAGTTCATGTAAAGTTCATGTTCACAAGATAAACTGCTACTTAGTTGAAACACGACTAGGGGGAGTTATCGTATGGAACAAAAGTGGAGCATACGCCTTATTCGATTAGCGGCAATTTTTGCTTTAATCGGCACATATTTAGGTTCACATATGTCGGGATCAGGTAGTTATGAATATAGACCGATACATGCACATATTTTACTTGTTGGCTGGCTTAGTATGTTTGCCTGGGGTATTTTTTATAGAGCCTTCAAAGTGAAATCACAAAAATTAGTAACCATTCATGGTTGGACAGCTATTGTGGGTGTTCTGGGCTTAACGTTAGGCATGTGGTTTTACAATATAAATCCATTTAATTTTGGTAGCACTTTTACATTAGTCTTCTTTATTGTAGGAGGAACTACGCTATTAATTAGCTTTGCTTTATTTATTGTTGTAACATTTATGATTCAACAACAAAAGGATAATAGCAGTCATTAATAAAACCTACCGTGTCTTATGTGATGCGGTAGGTTTTTTAATATTTATTTAATTTCTTCCAGTGACTTTTTCAGCCATCTTGTCGCCTCTTGATAGTCTTGTGCAACA
Organism: Lysinibacillus sp. FN11; assembly: GCF_024628845.1. Classification (NCBI taxonomy): domain Bacteria; kingdom Bacillati; phylum Bacillota; class Bacilli; order Caryophanales; family Bacillaceae; genus Lysinibacillus; species Lysinibacillus sp. FN11. The sequence goes on from NZ_CP102383.1 coordinate 4,449,491, forward strand.
CCATGCCCTTTTTTGTAGAGCATACCAAGCTGGAATTGGGCTTTTTGATGCCCTTGATTAGCAGATAGTCGATAAAGCTGGGCGGCCTTTGCAAAGTCCTTTGGTACGCCCTGTCCATGAATGTGCATTTGGGCTAATTGGTATTGTGCCTTCATATGTCCTTGTGATGCAGCCTGTTCAATCCATTTAGCTGCCTCTGTGTAATCCTGTTCTACGCCTTTACCTTTATCAAATAAATTGCCCAGTTGATACTGCGCACCTGCATGGCCTTGAGTGGCTGCTAGTCGATAACATCTGCGTGCCTCCTCAAGATTTAAGGCTACCCCTAATCCCTGTTCATAAAGTAGGCCTAATTGATATTCAGCTTGAATATGTGATTGATCGGTTGCTGCTCGCCACCATTTAACGGCCTCCTTATAATTTATAGGAACACCAGTGCCAGATGTCAGTAATAGGCCAAGCTCATACTGTGCATCTGCATAGCCCTTTTCAGCGGCTGTCCTAAAATATGACATTGCCTTGGCTGGGTCTTGAAGCTGATATGCATATAGACGTCCAAGCTCGAAGCCAGCGCTGATATGGCCATTGTCAGCAGCTTGCAGTAGCCACTTTTCTGCTGACACAAGATTCTGTTCTTTTTCATACAGCAGGCCAAGACAGTATTGAGCATTTAAATGTCCTTTATGTGCCGCTAGCTTGAACCATTTTAAAGCTTCTATATGATCCTTCGTCATTCCTTGCCCAGTATTATAGAGCATGGCCAGTTGAAACTCTGCGTTCACATGGTCCTGTAAAGCAGCCATATGAAACCATTTTGCTGCTTCTTCTTGGTTTTGGGGAATACCACGCCCTTTAAGATGCATATAACCGAGATTGTATTGAGCACTTGCATCTCCAGTTAAGGCAGCCATTTTGAAATAAGCGACGGCCTTATCATAGCTTTGCTCCACACCCGTGCCATTATGATAAAGAAAGCCTAGATTGTTTTGGGCACTTGTATTCCCTTGATTGGCTGCTAAGGTATACCACTTGGCAGCTTCATTAAAATTTTGAGATAGGCCTAAGCCTTGATTATAGAGTACACCTAAATTGTATTGGGCGTCAGCATTCTCTAAATCAGCAGCTATTTGGTAATGACGTGCAGCCTCTAGATAATCCTGTATAACACCTTGGCCTAGATGATAAAGTACACCGAGGCTATAGTGAGCATTTGCGTCATTTTGTGCGGCAGCTCGTTCATACCACATTTTTGCAAGCCTATAGTCCTTTTCTACACCTCGCCCATGATTGTAAAGAGCACCTAAGTTATATTGAGCACTTGCATCTCCATTCTGGGCAGCTACTTCAAACCATTTGACAGCATGTTCGTAAGCCTCTCGTGACTGCTCATGCTGAAGTATATTTTTATCAAATATAGAAGGAAGTTCTGTGACATGAGAAGACAGGCGGTTCGATTTGAAACTACGATCATAGCGCTTCATAAACCATTCAACAATATCGCTAAGATAGTCTAAAACAATTTTAGCTGCTTTGGCTTCTACAATGTCATTACTAGTATGGCTTGTCATTTTATGAATTAGATTCATCAATAAATAAATTCGACGAGGATGAATTTGCGCCACAAAACTTCGATTATTTAATAGCATTCGGACATTTTTGAGTTTAGGTTCGGTATGCATTTCCAATCGATAAATCTCATATAAAATTTCCTCTAATACAAGAAGTGACTTCTGTAAGGATTCTGCTGGGGTTGAAATGGCGAGCAAACTAGCATCCTGTAAATTTTTGGATAATGTTGTGAAGGACAGCTGTCTTAATTTTTGACATTGTTCTTCAAGATTTTCATAATGCATGACGAAAGTACTCACCTCTTTCAGTTAATTACCTCGGCTTTTATTGCAAACATTTTACTTTTAACCCTTTTTACAAAGCGCCTCTTCATCTCTTTGTTCATATATCGGAGAAAAATCGATATTATTGATATGTTTTAATGGGATTGATCAGTTGAATTGTTGGTGTTACATGATACTATTTGATATAAGGGAGATTCGTAGCTACGGAGAACCTGTCAGCCTTTAGGTGGGGGATCGAAATGAAAAATATTGCAGCTATTATACCAGCATATAATCCACAACAATCACTCATTACCTATGTACATCAATTATTAGCAACGACTATTACACAAATCATCATTGTCAATGATGGGAGTGATCAAAAATATAAAGATATTTTTGAAAACCTAGATAAAATTGAACGCTGCCAAGTACTACAGCATGATTGCAATATTGGTAAGGGTGGCGCACTTAAGACCGCCTTTGCATATATACGAGAACAACAAGCAAGGTGCCATGGTATCCTTACAGTTGGGGCTCATGGGCAACATACTTTACAAGATGTTAAGCTTGTTTTAACCATGACAAAGGTGTTTTCTGAAGGGATTGTGCTAGGTGTGCGTAACTTTCGTTCAACTGATAGTACATTTCTTTCTTACTGGGGAAATCGTGCAACAAGCTTATTTTTCGAGATACTGTATCATAAGAAATTAATGGATACACAAACAGGTTTACGTTATATTTCCATCAATGAGTTGCCTTGGTTAATGAAAGTAAAAGGTGAACGCTATGATTATGATACAAACATGTTGATTGCTGCACTTAAAAGAAAGTGTCCAGTTTTCGAGGTAGAAATTGGGCAATTACGTATAAAGAAGAATTCAATAATTCAGTACGATGAAATAACAAACGCTGGTACCATTATTACGAGAATGCTCATCAATTATCTAAAACCAAGGAATAGTAATGGCTAGGTTTAAATTTAAAATAATGAGCTAGGATAAAGAATAACGATCACTCATTAGAGCGTAGCGAGTATAAGAGAAGGAGCAATGTATATGGAATATTCAGATCAAGTGAAAAATCGTGTGAAACGGATGGAAGGACAGCTACGTGGCATTTTGAAAATGATGGAAGAGGAAAAAGACTGTAAGGCAGTCATTACACAATTATCAGCAGTACGCTCTGCTGTAGACCGTACAGTTGGGGTTATTGTTAGTACGAACCTATTGGAATGTGTACAGAATGCTGAAGGGGATGGTGAAAAAATGAACGAAGCCATTCAGGAAGCAGTTAATTTAGTGGTGAAAAGTAGATAATTTACTAAACGCCTGAACAATTACAGAATCTAAATCGAAATAAAACTCACTATTAATTAGGTGAGTTTTATTATTTTGCAAAAAAATAGTTATATTCGCTAATTATATTTTATTAGTAGGTATTTTATATTATATAAAATTTAATATATTTTTAGTTAAAAGTCTTAGTTAGTGAACTTGTATGATAGCTTAGTAGGTACATTATTTGCTATGCTAAATAGTAAAGAAAGAATCAAAGGGAAGGTGATGAGTGATGAAAAAATTATTGTTATGTGGTGCGGCTTTATTGATGTTAAGTCCAACTGCGGTCTATGCAAAACAAACAGAAAATACCTCCCCAATTTATCCTATGGTAGCTAACTCAACAGTAGCAAGTTGGGATCAATTAACAGAAGAACTTGCAAAGCAAATACAAAACTTTGAGACCGATATAAAAATTAAGTATACAGGCAAAATAGGCGACCTAAAAAAAGAAATGATGGACGCACTTGAAAAAGCTAAGCAACAAGCCGTTTATGCAAGTGGACATATAGAAAGTACCATGGTTTCCGCAGATTCTCTAGGGAATGTAACGTATAAAATGAAGTACCTGACAAGTCAAACTCAAGAAGCAGCTGTACAAAAAAAGATTAATCTAATTCTGAAAAATATTATCAAACCTTCTATGACAGATTTTCAAAAAGTAAAAGCTATTAACGATTATATTGTATCCAATACTATGTACGGAACTAAAACTAAGGCAAGTCCACATAGTGCTTATGCTTTGTTTTTTGAAGGACAAGCTGTATGCCAAGGTTATGCATTGGCAGCACATGCTATGTTAGAGCAATCTGGGATAGAGACAAAATATGTTGTAGGCTTTGTAAATGGGAATGAGGCACATGCTTGGAATTTAGTAAAGGTTGATGGGGAATGGTATCATTTGGATACAACGTGGAACGATCCTTTGCCAAATCGCGTTGGTGCGGCGTCCTATGACTATTTTTTAGTGTCGGACAATCAAATTAGCAAAGACCATACTTGGATTAAAGGAAATTATCCTACTGCTACAAGCACTAAATACAGTTATATGCTTAATGTCCATTTCGCACATCAGTTAAATAATATTGTTTATTTTAGTAATACTGCAGATAACGATAAACTGTATAAGCTTGATATGACTAGTGGTAGTAAGTCAAAGGTATTAGATAAACGGTCGTTGTATATTACAGGGACTAATCAAAACCTATATTATAGTGATTACAGTAACGGTGGGTATTTGACAAAGCTAGATTTAAAAACGTTAAAAGCTGAGGTGTTAGTGAAGCAGCCAGTAACAAATTTAAAGGTTAGTGACAATTATTTACTGTATAATGTCCAAACAAAAGAACATAAACTTAAAATTAATTAAGTCAACAAACAAATATTAACAAGCACAAATGGACCCTTAAGTGAGTTCTTTGTGCTTTTTTTGTATATAATGTAAGGAAGACGGTTGGAGGTGAGGAGTTTGTGGAAGAAATTAGCTATAATTGCCATTATTATTATTTTTATTGATCCTATTTATACAGCTGGTAAGGCAGTTATTCAGCAGATGGTCGATTGGACAAATAATGATGAAATAGAAACGATGCTACTTTCAACAAAGGAGAAGATCGTAGATGTTACTGCAAGACTTTCAGATAATGCCTCAATAGAAACAGCCCTACCTATAGAAGATGTACATGAAGTGGAGGTAGCCCCTACAGCTCCACCTATTCAGAAACCTGAAACAAAGTTAGTCGTGACAAATGCCAAGGAACTGGCTGATGCGATGTATGCGTATTATAATAGCTTTTCACCAAAGTTTGAAATTCAATATAAAGGGAATACACAGAGAATTGAACAAATTGTAGAAGAGGCCTATAACAATGCTATCAAACGCGATGACTATATTTACGGCCATGTAAGTAAACATTCAATTCGATATGAATATGGGCGAAATAAAGCAACTATTTTTGGAGAACAGAGCTATTTAATGACGCCAGAGCAGGCGGCATATGTAGAGATGAATGTTCAAGAAATTATTGCTAGGATTAGTAAAAAATCTATGACGGATGTAGAAAAGGTACGAGCTGTCAATGACTATATTGTTGCCAATACTTCCTATACAGAACAAACGAACTCTAGCCCACACAGCGCTTATACCGTTCTTGCTGAGCACGGGGGAGTATGCCAGGGCTATGCTTTACTTGCTCACTCTATGCTTCAAAAATTGGGTATTGAAACAAAATATATTGTGGGCTATGTAGGTCAAGAGGGACATGCGTGGAATCTAGTCAAGTTGGATGGACAGTGGTATCATCTCGATACGACATGGAATGATCCAGTACCTGATCGTAAGGGTGCAATACGCTACCAATACTTTTTAGTAGATGACCGTACAATGGCGAAGGATCACTCGTGGATTGCTGAAGACTATCCAAAAGCAACAAGCACACTGTATAGTTATTATCATGATATAGACTTCCCAGCACAGGTTGGAGACCAATTGTTTTATAGTAATATTGCAGATGACAATAAGCTATATGTACTAGATATGAAAACTGGTAAGACGAAACGTGTCACAAATTCCCGGGCGCAATATATCGTTTATTCGGATGGTTGGCTCTACTTTAGTAATTATTCCCGAGGGGCGTATTTAACAAAGATTCGTCCAGATGGTAGTGGAGAAGAGGTACTAAATAGGGAGGATTCGAAGGATTTATTTATAAAGGATGGCTATCTCTATTTTACGACGAAAGAATTGAAGAGACTGGCACTTTAAAAGCAAGAAAAGGGCAATGACTTATAAACAGTCATATGCCCTTTTTGTTCGTTCAATTAAATAAGTAATAGGCTGGTGCTGACAAAGGGTAATGTCCACTTGAGGATACATGAAGGTTATTTCCTCTGTAAAGATCTTTAAAATGAGTGGATTATGCTTGATGGCACCACCATTACAATAAAAAGTAAATGGTTCATTCTGATAGTCAATATTTTTCAATACAGCGCTTGCTAGAAGGACTAGTTCATGGGCAGCTTGTTGAGATATTGCGATGGCACAAGCATCTTCTTGCTCGACTGCTCTTGCCACAAAAGAGCCTATCTTGGCCAGTTGTGCATTTGTATAGGAAGGTTGGAATAGCCATTCGGCAAGCTCTGTAACATCTTGTATACCTAAAGACTGATAGACAGCTTCCTTTAAGATTGTTGGTTTCCCACGACCATCCTCCATTTTAAATATAGCTCTTACGACTTCCTGCCCTAACCAATACCCACTTCCCTCATCGCCAGCCCGATGTCCCCAGCCCCCTGCACGTACAATCCGCTGCCCATCAAAGGCATAGGCAATAGCTCCTGTTCCAGCAATGAGCAGTGCACCTGCCTGTCCAGCAGTCACACCTAATAGTGTGGCCTCTGCATCATTTTCAATAATCATTGTGTCTATTTGTAGCTGTGTGATCTTAAGAGCATTTTGAACAATAGTCACGACGGCTGCATGATCCTTCGGAGAATCAATGCCAGCTAAAGCAAAGGTAGCTACAGCAATTTGAGAATTAGGATACTTTCGCAAAAATCTTTCAACATTTGCTAAAAGCTCTTGTAATATTGCCGTAGCCGATTCAACACCAATGGCTTGATAATTAGAGCCTTTAGCGGATGTAGAATACTCAATGTCACCAGATTCAGCATGAACAACTGCACATGCTGTTTTTGTCGCCCCACCATCAATAATTAATAACCATTGCTTCATTGATTCCATTCCTCTAGAAAGGCTGTTAGTTCTTTTTCTGCTTCAATAATGGAACTTTCCTTTAAGCGAATCCATTCATAAAAATCATGGGCGTTCAGTTTGGAACGTTCAAGAGCAGCCTTCATAGTGGCTGGAGCGGGACCACCTAGTAATGTTCGCACACCAACAAAGGATTCTGGCCTTAACGTCTTATAAAAATCCTCTTCTGAAATAGTTAATTCCTTGCCCGTGATCAATTTCGATTGTGTATTAGCAAGTCCCCATGTAAGACTAGCTAATGATTCCTCTCCATGAGCAAGTAGAACCTTAATACATTTACTAACAATACTATGTGCTTGACGGAAGGAAATTCCCTCTGAACGGACTAATGTATCAGCTAGCTCAGTGACATTCGCAAAGCTATTTTCAGCGCGACTTTTTAACTTCTTCTTATTGACATCCATTGTAACAACAAGCGAACCAAACAACTTGTAAATACCAATTAAGCGGTCAATGGCACGCCATAAATAAGGCTGCATATCATCCTCAGTGTCTACGATATCTCCAAAAGGTGTATTATGTACCATCTGTAATACTGTACTTGCATCTCCTACAACCGCAGATAGTAATGAGCGTGTATGTTCTATAGAAACAGGATTACGCTTTTGAGGCATAATAGAGCTTATTTGCACATATGGACTTGCGAGTGTAAACGCATTAAACTCCTGAGTAGCCCATAATAAAAAATCTTGAGAAGTACGGCCAAGATTGAGTGCAGCAAGTTGTACAATACTTGCAGCCTCGGCTATATAATCTGCTCCTGCAACTGCATCCCATGCATTTTCGATAATATCATCAAAGGCAAGTAGGTCACGCATACGTTCTCTACTAATATTAAAGCCTGTCGTTGTTAAGGCAGCGGCTCCCATACTGCTACGATTGACCGTTTTATAGACATGCTGCATTCGTTCAAAATCACGTTCTAGCTGGTCGATGACGGCCTTTAAATAATGGGCGAAGGTTGTAGGCTGGGCCTGCTGTGTATGTGTGTAGCCAATCATAATGGTATCGATATGTTCCTCTGCAGCAGCGATTAAATCATCACGTAATGTTAGTAACTCGCGCATTAATAATAATAATTTTTTTCTTAATGTCATTCGATAGATGGCGATACCCATATCATTTCGGCTTCTGCCAATGTGAAGATTTCCAGCAACATCACCAGCAAGCTCTATTAATTTATTTTCAATGCGGAAAAATAAATCCTCATATTGGGGACTGTAATCCTCTAAACGATAATAATTTAAGTCAATTTTTTTTAGAGCTATCCCAATTTGCTTTGCTTCATCTTTTTTTACAAGTCCTTGTTCTTCTAACATTTTTAAATGAGCAATATTGATTTGTAGCATAATTGTTAAAAAATTTTTCTTTGCCTCATCATAAGCTGGCTGTAAAACGATTTTTCGATAGATGTTAGAAGGGAATATCATCCCATCTTCCAGCTGTGTTTTATTGCGAAAATCTTCAAACATTGTCAAGGCCCCCTAATAGATTGGCAGTTAGATGGCTGTACCAGCACTGCCTTTTGATAGTTTTTCAGAAATAATAAGGACAACTAAAATTAAACAAATTTGTAAGACACCATAAGCACAGGCGGTCCCAAATTTAAATGCATATAATTTTTGGAATATCGCTACAGACAATGGAATAGTGGATGTACTGTAAATTAGAATGGATGCAACAAATTCACCAAAGCTTTGCACGAGGGCTAAGAGTGTCCCTGCTAAAATCCCGGTGAATGTTAAAGGCACGACAATACGTCTAAATGTATACCACCAGTTGGCCCCTAAGCCACGTGATGCCTCTTCAATTGATTGATCTAGCTGTACAAGAGAGGCGGATGTTGATCGAAAAACAAGTGGTAAATGTCGAATAAAGTAGGCTAATGGCAAAATCCAAAATGTCCCGATCAATACTTGATTAAAACTAAAGATACTTTCTGTACTAAAGGCTGCAATTAAATTAACAGCAACAACTGTTCCTGGCAAAGCCCAAGGTACCATTATCAAAATATCGAGCAAGGTTTTCCCTTTAAAATTTAAGCGCACCATAGCATAAGCTGCCGCGACTCCAAAGATGATATTGCCCAGTGTTGCAATGACACCCATTTGAATGGAGTTCCAAATAGGTCGCCATGTGCGTTCATCGGTAAAAAGGGCAATATAATGATCGATTGTATAATCGGTCGGGAGAATTTGCGTTTTCCAAGCTCCATCCACAGAAAAAGAGATCAATATCAACACTAAAATAGGCAGTATCAATATTAATGTGCCAACAAAAGAAGCAATGGTTGCTATAATTTTTACCTTTTTTGAGGATACCTCTGATCGATGAACACTAATTCCCTTACTCAGATTTTGATAATTTCTGCGATTTTGATACCAACGCATAATGATTAAAAAAGTGATAGACACAAAAGATAATATCATCGACTGTGTTGCCGCCATCTCAAGATTCCCATTTGTACGTGATAAATAAATTTGCATCGTCATAGTACGCTCCACACCAAACATCAAAGGTGCAGTATAAGAAGCCATAGAAATCATAAACACCAATAAGGATGAGGCGACAATAGAAGGTGTGAGCATCGGTAAAATAACCTTTGTCCATACGCGAATACGCCCTGCACCCAGACTAGTAGCTGCCTCTTCAAGAGCAGGATCAAGCCCCTTAATAGCAGCAGAGGCAGTCAAATAGAAGTACGTATACATTGTGAATGTATGAACAACGATGACGCCCCATATTCCCTTCAAGGCAAAAGGAACGTGATCCAACCCAAATAGATGCTGAAAAATTCGTGGGAAAATCCCGCTATCGCCATATAAAAATGAAAAGGACAAAACACCTACTAGAGGAGGAAGTGCCATTGGAACCAAAACTAAAACAGACAATATCCGTCTCCCAGGGAAATTATAGCGTTCTAGTAAAAAGGCCATTGTTACCCCAACAAGTGCACAGCAAATAACGCTGATAAATGAAATACAAATACTGGTCCACAAGGCCTCTAAATTTGCTGGACTAGCTATATCAAAAAATTTCTTATAGTGAAAGAATGCTTCATCACCAGCAAAGCTTTGGATGAAAGTTTGATAGAAGGGATAAACCACATAGGCGAATAACACTAAAAATAATGGCGATATTAAAACATAGACAAACCAATTGGCATGCAAAATTCGCGTCCACGTACTTTCAGACTGTTTCCCCATATTGGCTTCCTCCTATTCCCCTAAAAAGTACAGTGAATCTTGTGCCATATGGATTGTAATATCTTCACCGATCTTTTTGATTTGGTCATAAGAATTAATCAGCATTACTTTAAGTGAGAACGCAGTAAAATCTACAATGTAATTAACGCTAATACCTGTGAATTCAACAAATGTAATTTTTCCTGTTAATGTGTTTTCACCAGTACCAAGTTGAATCGATTCTGGACGAATAGAAATAAATACTTTGTCTCCAATCATATGCGTTAAAGAGGGAGAGCTTTGTTGCTTTCGCCCAATTAAATTATGTCCATTCACTGTTCGTACTTGTACATTTTCCCCATCAATAGCTTGGATTGAGCATTCAATTAAATTAGTTTCACCAATAAAATTTGCCACAAAACGATCCTTGGGTTGATGATAAATTTCCTGAGGAGTACCAATTTGTTTGATATAGCCATTTTCCATAACCATAATTCGATCCGACATAGACATGGCTTCCATTTGATCGTGAGTAACGTATATCGTTGTGACTCCAAGCTCAGATTGGATTCGTTTGATTTCAATACGTGTTTCCTCACGCAATTTTGCATCTAGATTGGATAGAGGTTCATCAAGCAATAAAATATCTGGCTCTATCACGAGTGCCCTAGCTAAAGCAACACGCTGCTGTTGCCCACCAGATAGCTCATTTATTTTTCTGTTGCCGTAAGCAGCAAGATGTACTTGACCTCTAATTCGATCCACCTTGTGCTGAATCTCAGCTTTTGAAAATTTTCGAACTTGTAAACCAAATGCAATATTCTCATCAACCGTCATATGGGGGAAAAGGGCATAATTTTGGAATACCATGCCGATATTGCGCTTATTGGGCTGAAGTCGAGTGACATCTCGATCATCAAAAAGAATTTTGCCTTTAGTAGGGTAATAAAAGCCTGCAAGCATCCTTAAAGTGGTTGTTTTGCCACAGCCGCTAGGACCCAGAAAGGTAAAAAATTCACCAGCTTTTATTTCAAGATTTAAGTCCTTCACGCTATACACTTGACCAAATTGCTTCGAGACATTTTCGATTCTGACACTTCTCAATCATTAGCTCCTCTCTAACAAAGAATCTAGATGATACAGGAAGGTAAAAATTCGCTGTATAAGCCGAATTTTTACCCGTTCTACTATTTACCGCGCCCTTTAATATTGTTATCCCAGTATTCCATCCATTCTGCTTCTTTGTCAGACATTAGCTGCCAATCAATATCAAATGTTTTTAAATCTAATTCCTGATACCATTCTGGCATGGAGCCTTTGTCGATATCTGAACGTGTAGGAATTTGATAATAATCATTAGCTAATTGTGTTACCATCTCTTTTTCAAATAAAAACTCTACAAAAATTTTCGCATTTTCTAGGTTCTTCGCATTGTTTACAACTGCTACACCGTCTACTAAAATAGGTGCACCACTTTTAGGATAAATATAATCAAAAGGATAATCTGTCGTATATTTTTTTAACAAAATATCTTGTAGATTCCATAGGGAGATACTGCCTTCTTGACGTGCTAGTTTTAAATACAAAGCATTAGGGTCTTGTGTGTATTCCTTTGTATTGGCATCTAATTGTAGTAACCACTCGTATCCTTTATCAGGTGAATCCGCACCTTGTCGTACAATCATGGAAGAATAAATCGTACGCATTGTGCCTGACGCCAGTACACCTCTGATTAAAATTTGATCCTTCCATTTAGGATCTAATAAGTCATCCCAGTCCTGTGGACCAGTTTGTTTTGTTAGTAAATCACTATTAATCATAATTACTTCAGGTAACAGCATCTCGCCGAACCAACGTCCATCTACATCTTTGTGTGCGGTATCAATAGCGTCAATAAAGCTCGGCTGCCAAGCATGTAGTAAGTCTTCATTGGCGCCAACAATGAGTGCGGATTGCGTTCCGCCCCACCAAAAATCTGCTTGAGGATTGGCTTTCTCTCCACGAAGACGTTCTAAAATCTGTTGAGCACCCATTGTTAGAAATTCTACTTCAATGTCTGGATATTTTTCATTAAACTGATCGATCACATTTTGTACCATTTCTTCGTCACGTCCAGTGTAAATTACTAGCTTGCCTGAAGGCGATGTTGTTGCTACTTCTGTTTGTTTACCATTCGATGCCTCGTCATTATTTGCTGCATCATTTGTAGAATTTTGCTGATCTTTGCCATTACAAGCAGCTAAAACGACAAGCATTAACATAAGGAAAAAACCAAGAATATAGGCTTTTTTCATCAACTTCCCCTTTCTTAAAGTAAGTTACTTGCATATTGCAGTATAATACCGAAGGGGAACATTAATGTTAGAATTATTAAAAAATTACATTTGCATTCATCATAGCGAAGTGCATAATGGTAAGCAATGGCATTTCATTAAAGTTCAAAAAAACTCCTTAAAAAGGAATCATTCCATTTTTAGGGAGTTTTTTGTCGTTTTATAAATGTGCTTCTAATAAGCTATCCTTTTGTTGACGTTGTGCAACAATAGTTGGCAGCATCATGCCAGCAATCACCAGTACAATCCCGATAATTTGTACAGCAGTTAAAGGTTCATGCAAAACAATAACGGAAACAGTAACAGCCACTGGTAATTCAATGGCGCTTAAAATAGAAGCAAGCGCACCACCGACTTTAGGGATAGCAATCGAAAATAGATAAATCGGTAAAATGATACCGAAAAGACCTAGTGCTAGTCCATATTTCCACAGGCCTTGCATGAATAGTTTACCGTTCCAAATAACCTCGGGGCTTAGGAAAATACTGATCATAATAAGGGCTATAGAGGAAACGATTAATACCCTTGATGTGGTAGTCACGCCCTCGACAGGTCGAGAATTAAATTGAATAAAACATGCAAAAGTAACGGCTGCTGTAAAACCGAATAGCCATCCTTGAATAGGAATGTCACTTAAATCTACATTTAATACACCTGCAGCTAGAATCGTTCCGATAAATAAGATGACGATTGAAATAACTTCAGGTCTACTTGGTAATCTTTTATGGAGGGCACAATCAATCAGTAGACCAATCCATGTAAATTGGAATAACATGACTACTGCAAGAGAAGCAGGAAGATACTTTAAAGATTCTCCGTACACGATACCTGTTGTCCCTGTAAAAATTCCCGCACATATTAAAATAAGTAAACCCTTCTTGGACGGTCTTGGTAATTTTCTGTCAGTAAAAATAAAGATGGATATTACGAGTAAAAAGCCAATAATATATTGGCTTGATACAGCCTCTGCTGATGTAAAGCCATGCTGCATAGCTACTTTGACAATAGTCGACAAGATCCCGTAACTACTAGATGCAATAACAATCAAAAGAGGGTAAATCAAATTGTTTTTCATATATTAGTTATTCACTTCCTAAAACTGTTTAACCATATGGTGAAATGGCTCATCAATAATTGACCAAGGCTCCGTAATAACAAAGCCTAGTCGTTCATAAAGACGGCGAGCTTCTTCTTTTTGGGTTTCAACATTTAATGATAATTTTGTATAACCACGCTGCTTTGTCAGCTCTTCGGCAAATTGTAATAGCAATGTTCCGATTCCTTTACCACGTGCAGCTGGTGCAACACAAACTGTATCAATGTAAGCCTCGTCTTCATGGGCTTCCTGGTCAATAACAATCGATGGTGCATTTTTTGCTTCAAGCCATTTAACAAGGTTAGCATCCATATGAACTGCTTGTTGACCGTGATAATAAACGAGAATCCCCAAAATCTGTTCACTTTCAGTAGCGACAAAAGTATTTAAATAAGAATGTCGATTGTCTTCTTGTTGAAAAAGAACAGTCAGCTCTTGTATTACAGCCTCCGTTGATTGCTCACCAGTTAACCGATTAGCAATATCGCCAATGGCGTCGATAATTAAAGGCACAACAGCATGGGCATCTTGTGGTTGCGCTTGTCGAATTGTAATACTCATTTTGATAATCCCTACCTTTCTATAGGCAAGTATAACAAAGATAGGGGATGACTCAAGTTATCCATCCTCTCGTAAAGAAATGCCAAAAGTAAAAACCTTTATAGAATGACAATTTTCGTGTTAATCTATAATGACTAGACTTTCAGGAGGACTATCATGACAAAGCAAGAGAAGGATTTTATATTAGTCTATGGAGATGCTTTTATTGACTATATTGCTGATGATGTAACAAACTCATCATTTACTAAATATATGGGTGGCGCAACGGTCAATGTTGCAGCGGGTATTAGCCGCATTGGTGCGCCTTCCGCATTAATTACAATTACGGGTGATGATGAGGGCTCGCAATTTGTGAGAGATGGGCTTGCCCAAGAGGGTGTGAAACTGGATTATGCCGTATTTGATCCAGCAAAACGAGTAAGTGGTGTTTATGTGCATCTAACAGAAGCATGTGAGCGGATTTTTAAGGATTATGTTGATGAAACACCCGATTTACAAGTTGAACCATCACAGCTAAATGAAGCAGCTTTTAAGCATGCCTCTGCTTTAACGGTGTGTTCAGGCACAATGTTCCATCCAACAGCTCTTGCTACAACACGAGCAGCAGTAGAAATGGCTAAGGACAAGGGTGCGATTATTGCAATGGATGCAAATATCCGTCCTTTACGTTGGAGCAGTGAAGAAATTTGTCGAGATACGATTACATCATTTTTCGAGGATGTCGATATTTTAAAGGTGACGGATGATGAGTTATTCTTCCTGACAGAGACAAGTAGCTTAGAAGAAGGTATCGAGCAATTAAATAGCTATTTAGTGCCTATTATTTTAATTACCGTAGGAGAGAACGGGACTTATGCGGTCCTTAATGGTGAGGTTATCCATGTACCGACTGAGAAAGTAGTGCCTGTGGATACTACAGGTGCGGGAGATGCATTTATGGCAGGTGTCCTACGTGATGTCCATTATAATGGTTTACCTACAACAAAAGCAGAACTAGTGCGTTGTACAAGCTTTGGCAACAAATTAGGCGCTTTTGCCGCAACAAAAGCAGGTGCTTTAACGGCTCTACCATATTATGAGGATATTAAGCATTTACTAAAATAAACATGTGAGGCGTGGAGAATATGGAGAAAAACTACGATGTTTTAGTAAAGGATCAACTGTTCTTTGGCGGTGCAAAAGATGCAGAGGCTGCATTTACACAAGAATCCGTTGATGTTGTGATAGATGTTCGTGTTCAAGGGCTATCCCTTCAAGAGCAGGAAACAGTTCCTTATTCTTATAAACATATGCCTATAGCAGATGAAGATAGTGAGGTAGCATCATCCATCCAACAAGTAGCGCAAGAAGTTGCTATAGCCTTTGAGACAGGGCAGAAAGTATATGTTCACTGTGGAAGTGGGGGTGGACGTGCAGGTGTTGCAGCTACTGCTATCTTAATGGAGTTGGGAATGGCTGATTCGTTAGAAGCAGCACAGTCAGCTGTCAAAAAAGCTCGTCCAGTAGTAACTATACGCCCTAAAATGGAGGACGCACTGCAAAAACTTTATAAATAATTGAGAAGATGTACTAATTAAGGTACATCTTTTTTTATGGTGTAAGAGATACTTTGTTCTATACATATTAGAACAAAGTTGTTATAGTTAGTGTATAACAAATAATGAGGTGATCTGTATGATGGAGGAATTAGCAAAAGTTCCATGGGCAGTTATAGCACCGCTCATCATCGTTCAAATTATTTTGATGATCGTAGCACTTATTGATTTACGAAAAATTCATGCAACAAACGGCCCTAAAATTCTTTGGGTGTTTATCATTCTATTTGCTAATCTATTAGGGTCAATTGCGTACTTTATAGTGGGGAGAAAGCAGTCATGACAACTTTACTTCAAGTTACAGGTTTGACCAAGCAATTTGCAGAGCACAAAGTTGTAGATGCTATTCATTTCAACTTAGAGGAAAAAACTTCTACGGCTTTAATTGGTCCGAATGGAGCTGGCAAGACAACCACTTTATCTATGTTAACGGGACTTTTGAAACCGACTGCTGGAAATGTAAAGATGCTAGGTAATGATTTACGTGCGAATATAGGTTTTTTACCACAATATCCACAATTTCATCCTTGGCTAACTGCGTTAGAGTTTACAGAAATGGCTGCAAAGTTGAATGGTGTAGCAGCCAAAAAGGCTAAATTAGAAGCCCAAAAAACCTTAGAATTTGTAGGGTTAGGGGATGCCCAACATAAAAAAATAGCCTCTTTTTCAGGTGGGATGAAGCAGCGACTTGGTATTTCCCAAGCAATAGTGCATAAGCCTAAATTACTGCTATTAGACGAACCTGTTTCAGCATTAGATCCAGTTGGCCGTAGAGAAGTACTTGATTTATTAAAAGGACTACAGCAAGAGACGACTATTTTATACTCAACGCATATTTTAAATGATGCTGAAGAAATGACAGATCAACTATTATTCTTGCAAAATGGAAAACTAGTAGAGCAGGGCACATTACGTGAAGTACGGCAACGTTTTGATGAGCAAAATTATGTCATTGAATTTGGCAGTGAAGAAGAAGCTAAGCTTTTTGCAAATCCGTCTAATCATGTAATAGGTTGTAATGTGTATATTGAGATCGTGAATGAGGAGCCGACGATGAAAATGTTGCTTCAACGGTTAAGTGAATGTCCTTATACAATTAGAAAGGTAGAGCGACAGACAGCATCTTTGGAAGAAATTTTCATGAAGGTGGCGAAAAAGGCATGAGAGGATTCAATGTACTTCTGCAAAAGGAATTTAGAGAAGCATGGAGGAGTTGGAAGTTTCTATGGATTCCTCTAGTGTTTGCTCTGCTTGGAATGAGTGATCCACTAACAAACTATTATATGATGGATATTTTAAATGCTGTTGGGAATGTACCAGAGGGCTTTGAAATGTTGATGCCAGAATTAATGCCACTGGATTTAATTCAAGCTTCTATCGGGCAATTTCAAACGATTGGCTTATTGGTGATGATGGCTTCGTTTGTAGGAGCTATTAGTAAGGAACGTGCTAATGGTATGGCAACATTACTATATGCTCGGCCCATTTCATTTGGCGCATATTTTTTAGGTAAATTTGTTGTTATGAGCACCATTTGTTTGGTTAGTATTTTAGCTGGGTTTGCTGCAAGTGTCTATTATACAACTATTCTATATGGAACGTTGGACGTGAGTGCACTGTTAGTAAGCTTTTCTACGTACTATATTTGGTTGCTATTTGTGATAGCTGTTACGTTAATGATGAGTGCCAGCTTTAAAACAGTTATTGCTACAACGTGTGCATTTACAGTGATCTTTGTTGGGCAAATTATCGATATGATTATAGGAATCTTTTGGACAATATCACCGTGGAAACTAGCAAGCTACGGAATTGCAAAATTTCGAGGAACAATAGAGATATCAGATTACTGGTGGAGCTTAGTCATTACGCTAGCATTGACAATTATCTGCATCGGCATTGGTATCGTGATGATGAAAAGAAATGCGTCTATGACAAAAATCTGAAGAGAAAACGGTAAAAACCAACTTATAATGGATTTTTACCGTTTTTTATTTTAAATCATCCTACCATTTATAAGTAAAATCAATCCCACAAAGAACATAATCCAAGAAAGGGTCGAACTTGTTCTTTGATCAAAAAGTTTTTGAATTTTTCTTAAAGGTTTATTCATAAATCGGCGGAATAATAGATGTAAGCATAGTAGGATGATCCCTGGTGCAATCATTACTAAATTGTATCCTGCCAATAAAGGTAACCATTCATAAAACACTATTTGATTACTCGTTAAAATACCTATTGCCGCGAAATAAGGAAGAGCGGTTGCAACTTCTAAAATAGAAGTTGTGAAACCTAAAGCTACCATAGAGCTCACATGTAAAGATTTTGGTTTAGGTGATCCATTTGCCGTTCTTTTTGGTACTAACCAACTGCCAATAAATAAAACTCCTCCTACAATGGTCATGATTAATCGAGCTGAGTAACTATCTAGTAAATTAGAAATAGGGCTGAATATGACACCTAGACCTAACATTAAAAAAATCCCAGTACTAAAGTAAAACAACCCAACAGTCATTAAATAGGTTGATAAAAGGCGGGTCTGCTTTTTTTTAGCCACAAGCAATATATAGACGGATACGCCAATTATAGAAGGACTAAACATGTCTAACAAAGCTAAGGTGCCAATCAGTAGCAACATTTCTATGTTCATGATTGTGACTTTCCTAACGCCTGTTTTTTTGTTTCATAAACATGAAAAGCCTGCTCTATAAAATGTAGAAATTCTTCCTCTAAAGGATATAATCCTATTTGTTCAGATTTATAAGTAGATTTTCTTATCGTCCACATCTTCTCTAAAAATTCATCATTTCCGTTATATTCTACCTTGGCCTTTTCCATCATTCGTTTAATAATAAACTGCACGGAATCGGCTTCAGGGCTTTCCTTATGAAGCTGCTTTAATTGACCTAATAAACCAATCCACTCTAAAGAATTAGGATCATTTTGATTTAAATTGGGTAATTTTCGGAAAAGTTCTATTTCCGTAGCTGCAAAAATCTGCTGGCGGAAGGCTTGCTTATTATCTCGTTCTTGATTTGAAAGCTTAATGTACTTTTGGATAAGGGACTCTGTTAACCCACCTTCGATAGACGAAGCATTCTTTAATCCAAGGATGGTGTTCTTCATCTGCTGTAGTTTCTTTTGCTCTTCTGCTACAAAAGCTAACTGATGGTCTAAACTTGCTTCCCAATTCCATGAATTATGGATAAGTGTCTGAATTTCTTTCAACTTGAAGCCTAATGCCTTTAAAAATACAATCTGTTGTAACGTTTTGAGCTCGTTCTCTCCGTAAATCCTATGTCCTCCCTCAGTCTTTGCTATAGGAAGTAACAAGCCGATCTCCTCATAGTAACGTAATGTTCGAACAGAAATGCCAGTTTGTTTTGATACATTGTGAATCGTAAGCAAAGTAATCACTCCTCCTTTCATGCCATTATATAAAATGACGTAACGTCACTTTCAAGAGGGATTGTAAAACTACTTCCTTGGAATCTCTATAACTTAGGAATATAATGGGTGTGTAACTCGAAATTTGTCAAATAACTCGGAAAATATATAGACTACTATAGAAAGAAGGGACATGAAAAGTGGGAACTGAAAATTCCGATCGTTTCCTGACAGCGTTTAATCGAATAGATCATAGACTGAGAGATATTGTAGGTGCTAAGGATTTTATGCCTTTTTATCGGCTGATTGATCAAGCGAAGAAAAAGGATGTCTTGGTGAAGAAATATGAAGATGATCTGCGCTCATATGCAGACTTACGAAATGCGATTGTGCATCATCGTACATCATTACATTATGTGATTGCAGAGCCCCATACTGATGTTGTAGAACGAATTGAATACATAGATGCTACCCTTGCTAAGCCAACGCTTGTAGGGCAAATGTTCCGTAAAAGAGTATTGATTTTTCAAGAAAATGATTCTTTAAGACATGTTTTAAAAGTGATACGTCAGCGCAAATATACACAATTTCCTGTTTATTATAATAAGCAGTTTAAGGGGCTAATCACAACAGTTGGAATCACAAATTGGCTTGCGTCAAAGATGGGTGGCGATCATTTACCGAAAAAAATACCAACACTGCATGATATCTTATTGCATGAGAAAAATAGAGTGAATTACAAATTTGTCAGTAGAACGATATCCATCTATGAGGCTGAGGAAATATTTAAACAAGGAGTCGAAAGAGGGAGACGCTTTGAGGCATTATTAATAACGGAGCATGGTCAACCACATCAAAGATTACTCGGTATTATTACGCCCTTAGATATTGTCAAAATTGATTAACAAAAAACGAGACTAGACAAGCAATTAAGGGCTTGAATGTCTCGCTTTATCTTTTAAGCTGATGTACAAGGAACCATTTGTTTGGACTTGAGCAAAATAAACTTCTTCTACAGAATGCACATTTTGCTTTTTCAATTTCTTTAATACCCAGTCTTCTGTCAGCTCAAGTTCAACAATATTCTCAGTAATAAGTTGACCATCAGAAATAACTTCAGTAGGAAGATAGGTAGGTGGTGATACATCTGCTTTAACATCCTGCTTTGTAGCCACTTGTTCAGAGGTTTTTTGTAGCACACTGAGCTTTCCATTCGTTTCTAGTAAGGCATACTCAACATCTTGTACGGAGAAAATGGCTTGTTCACGTAGCATCATTGTAAGCTCATCTAGATGAAGACGGTTTTTTTGCAATGCAGATTCTAATATAAGACCCTTTTGAATAACAATCGTTGGTTTATCATCAACGAGAACGCGAGCTTTTTTAGATTTAATCGTAATAACGGTCATCAAATACGTTAAAGCACTCCACCAAACGAGCGAAATCAAACCATCTAAAAATGGTGTTTCTTCCTGAGAGGCAATTTCTGAAGCGATCGAACCAAATGTAATACCTGTAATATAGTGGAAGAATGTTAACTGGCCTAGTTGTTTTTTCCCAAGTATACGTGCCAAAATTAGTAAGGCAAAAAACGAAAGTGTTGTGCGTAGAATCATTTCCCAAAAGTGAGCATGAATAAAGCTTTCCATGCATATATCAACTCCTTTTACAGCTGTCGAACTATAGCTTGTGCAAAATGGTCGATAGTATGCGACAATCCTGTTTAAACAAAATAAGAGTGAGGTGGCAACATGAATAAACAATTAAATGTAACAAATCCAATCTATCCAATTATGATTGCAATCGGTGTTGCTCACCTTATCAATGATACGATGCAAGCTGTTATCCCAGCGATGTTTCCGATATTTAAGAGTGAATTAGGATTGACCTTTACACAAATTGGAATGATTTCTTTTGTATTAAACATATTTGCTTCTGCATTGCAGCCTGCGGTAGGCTTTATCAGTGATAAAAAACCAATGCCTTATGCTTTACCTATCGGTATGATTAGTTCATTTATAGGGATTGCTATTATAGCGTTCACAACGCAGTATTGGATTATTATTATTGCAGTATTATTTATAGGCTTTGGGTCAGCTATCTTTCACCCTGAGGGATCAAGGGTTTCCTTTATGGCAGCTGGATCTAAACGAGGACTTGCGCAGTCTATTTATCAAGTGGGGGGAAATTCAGGGCAAGCACTGGCACCATTAATAAGTGCTTACATCTTTGATATTCTTGGACAACGTGGGGCTGCGATCATATTAGTCATTGCTACGTTTGGTATTATTTTATTAAGTAAAATTGCTACATGGTATAAAAAACAATTGGAGCAGGAGCGTACAACCAAGAAAAAGCGTGTACTCGTTTCAACATTGCCTCCATTAACAAAGAAACAAGTTGGAATGGCATTAACATTATTATTTACAATTATTTTTGCACGATCATTTTATACAACAAATATAACAAGTTTTTATGTGTTTTATCTAATGGATCACTATGAGGTTAGCCTTCGACTAGGGCAAATATTAATATTCACATTCATGGCATTTGGTGTAGTAGGTACCTTTTTCGGAGGCTCTTTATCAGACCGTATTGGTAGGAAAAATGTCATCATCCTTTCTGTAGTTGGCCCTATGCCATTTTGTTTGGCATTGCCATATGTACCATTATGGGCGGCTATGATATTTTTAGTTATTATTGGTACGTTGATTATGATTAGCTTCTCCGTAACGGTGGTCTATGCACAAGAGTTAGTCCCAACAAAAATTGGCACAATGGCTGGTTTAACAACAGGATTTGCTTTTGGTATGGGCGCAATAGGGGCAATGGTTATCGGCGTTTTAATGGATCATAAAGGCATTGATTTTACAATGATTGTTGTTTCATTATTACCTTTATTATTACTAGTTGCCTTCTTCTTACCGAAGGATAAACCTGCTTCAGCTGCTGTCTCATAAAAAAAACGCGTATCTACGCGTTTTTTTTATTGTCTTAATGGAGCTAAAAATTCTGCTGGCAATTTTTCCTGATCGATTACATAGCCCTCTGAAATATGAACTTCATGCATTTTATCGTTGTAAGTAAATTTAAAGATGCCGTTGTCAAAATCTGTGCCAATTTCTTTGAAGAATATACCTTCAATCGATACATACTTAGGACATGTAAATGCTACTTTAAAGTTCTCCTGTTCTTTAATTAAGTAAGCACGTACTCCTTTTTCATATGTTTCATTTGCATCATCGTCTGTTGGGCGTTGAACAGCTACGATATGAAAATCAACAAAGGGAACTTCCTTTAACAGTACGTTTAGGAACGAGCCTTTAGTGATTTCCTCCCAACGGCTTTGTGCGCTTTGCCCTACGATAATTTGCGAAATGCTATAATTCTTTGCGACCTCTGCAATAACCTTTTGTATGGGGCGTTTTTCATTATCTTGCAAAATAAATTTTTCGACCTCAAGCTCATCTGATAACTTTTTCCATTGCTCTATATAACTAGATTTCTCTGCGTCAAATGCATCAAGGGGTTGCGAATCGACTGAAAGAATATAAAGTGGGCAATCAAGCATTGTGGCCATCTTATGACCACGACGAATCAAACGTTCGCCATTTAAGCCGTAGTAAACACAAACTAATATACTTTCATCCAAACGCCCTTTTACATGCTTCATAAAAAATGTACACCTCTTATCTGTTGGTATTTTGTTAATTTCACTGTTGATTTTGAAAAAATTATCCTAAAACAGCTAAAATCAATGCTGTTACAGTGCATTATGCTCATTTATATTGTATACTTAAAAATGTATAAAAGTTAACGAAAATGTATTGGAACACCCTTGAAGGATTAAGCTTAAATCAATAATTAGAGATTATTTAATTTATGCATTCTGTGCATCTATGCTAATTTGCTTTCATATGCCACACTATTATGCAGTGAGTTAAATAGATAGTCAAGTGTCTTCATTATGCTGATATTAACTGAGTTGTAACTGTATAAATTATCTGATTTTCCACAAGTTATTTAGGCTTGCATCGGGTTAGAAGTGACTAAATAACTAAAATAACCGTTTTTATAAACAATTAGGCACTTTAACACCCCACCACATTCCATTAAAAAATTTCAAGAATACATCTAATATGTTACTTAGCTTGAACAAATTTCTAAAGTCTTAGCACTTTACATGCCCATCACCACAAAAATTTGCTAGATGATTTAGATAGTAGGAGGTTTTCATTTGGTCACAGTTCTCATTGCGATACTTTTGCCATTTGTTTGTGCTGCTCTAATTCCATTGCTTTACAGGCGACTAAGGCGTGTCACACATCTTGGCTGGTTTGTTTTATCTGTTCCATTCATCTTGTTTCTTTTACTCGCTCGCTATATTCCTCAATTAGCCGAGGGTAAAACCTTTATTCATACATATGAGTGGATTCCCTCTTTTAATATAAATTTCACAACTTACCTAGATGGACTCAGTATGATTTTTGGTCTGCTGATTACAGGTGTAGGTAGTTTAGTCATTTTATATTCTATTTTTTATTTATCAACGAAAGAATCTCTTCATCACTTTTACTGCTATTTATTACTATTCATGGGCGCTATGCTTGGCGTTGTTTTTTCAGATAACCTAATGGTATTATACACATTTTGGGAACTGACAAGTGTGTCATCATTCCTATTAATTGCATTTTGGCATCATAGAAAGGCATCTCGAGCTGGAGCCAAAAAAGCTATGATAATTACAGTCTTTGGCGGACTCTCAATGCTTGCAGGTTTCTTAATGCTCTATGTAGCTTCTCATACATATAGTATTCGTGAAATTGTTGCTAATGTAGAGGTTATACGAGATCATGCCTTATTTACGCCAGCACTTATTCTAATTTTACTTGGGGCTTTTACAAAATCTGCACAATTTCCTTTCCATATTTGGTTGCCTGATGCTATGGAGGCCCCAACACCTGTTAGTGCTTACTTACATTCCGCAACAATGGTAAAGGCAGGCATTTTTTTAGTAGCTCGTTTTTCACCAGTTTTTGGTGGAGAGGCTGTGTGGTTCTGGCTAGTTAGTGTTATAGGCCTAGTTACATTATTCTGGGGTTCATTTAATGCAGTCCGTCAGACGGATTTAAAAGCATTATTAGCCTTTTCAACAGTGAGTCAGCTTGGTTTAATTATGAGTCTCTTTGGTCTTGGGTCTGTTGGTCATTATTATGGCTATGAGGAAAACTCAATTCTGTACACTCAAGCAAGCTTTGCAGCGCTATTTCACCTTGTGAATCATTCGACCTTTAAAGGAGCTTTATTCATGATGGTTGGAATTGTCGATCATGAAGTAGGTACTCGTGATATTCGTCGATTAGGTGGCTTAATGTCTTTCATGCCTATCACTTTTACAATCGCAGTGATTGGTAGCTTCTCAATGGCAGGATTGCCACCATTTAATGGCTTTTTAAGTAAGGAAATGTTTTTTGCAGCAGTATTGGCTATTCGTGATGTAGAAGCATTCTCTATTGCTGATATAGGGTTATTTTTCCCCATCATAGCATGGGTGGCAAGTATCTTTACCTTTATCTATAGTTTGATTTTAATTAGTCGTACATTTTTGGGTAAACTACAACCAGAGAAGATTGATAGAAAACCACACGAAGCTCCACTTGGCATGTTAATATCGCCAATTATTTTATGCTTGTTGGTAGTTGGTATCTTTTTCTGCCCTAATATATTAGGGCATTATATTTTAGAGCCTGCTATGGCTAGTATTTATCCTACATTCCCAACTACAAGTGAGTTAACACCACATATTCATGCATGGCATGGCATCAATACAGAGTTATTGATGACAGTAGGTGTCATTATTATTGGAATTATCTTATTTAAAACATTAAAAAGCTGGAAGCCACTTTATCGTCTATTTTCACAAAAATATACGTTTAATACGTATTACAATCGAATGATAGAGATGAGTGAAAATGGCTCACAGAGGCTTACCAATAAATATATGACAGGTAATTTAACACATTATTTTATCTATATATATGTGTTTTTTGTTGCACTTATCGCTGGTTATTTTGTTTGGTCAGATGCTATGACCTTTAATTTTGATAAAGATTCCGCTATAGAATCCTACGAGTTAATCCTTGTGTTTGTCATGATCTTTGCAGCTGTTTGGATGATTTTCGCAAAGGGTCGGGTGACAGCCATGTTGCTAAATGGTGTACTAGGCTATTCTATTGCCTTCTTCTTTGTTATCTTCCGTGCACCAGACCTAGCTTTAACACAATTAGTTGTTGAATCGGTCACAACAGCTTTATTCCTTTTATGTTTTAAATATTTGCCAGATTTGATGCCAGAGCTACCACGTAAAAGGGTTCAATGGTCAAAAGCATTGATTTCTATTTTTGTTGGTGCAACCGTAACAATTGTTGGTTTAGCAGTAGTACACTATGATCGCTTTGAACCAGTGGCTACTTACTTCAATGATGCCTATGAATTGGCTGGCGGTTCCAATATCGTTAATACAATACTAGGGGATTTCCGTGCTTTTGATACGATGCTAGAGGTTGTTGTTCTTCTAATTGCTGGCTTAGGGGTCTATGCTCTAACAAAGCTTAAGCCACGAAAGGAGGAAGCAGATCATGAAAATTAATGATGTGATTTTAAGGACCATCACCAAAGCTGTCGTGTTCATTATTTTAACACTCGGCGTGTATTTATTCTTTGCTGGGCATCATGCTCCTGGTGGTGGCTTTATAGGTGGTCTTGTGTTAGCCTCAGGCATTGTTTTGTTGTATCTAGCCTATGATATTGAAACTGTTCATAAAGGGATGCCTTTCGACTTTAAAAAGGTTGCAGCTCTTGGTGTATTGCTTGCAACAGGAACTGCAATAGGTTCGTTGTTTTTCGATGTACCATTTTTAACACAAGCACATACGTATATAGATGTTCCTATTTTTGGGAAATTGGGCTTTTCAACTGTCACTATATTTGAAGCGGGTGTAGCTTTAACAGTGGTGGGGGTTGTTGTAACAATTATTTTAAGTATAAGTGAGGATGAGTAGCCAATGGAGTCTTTAATACTTGTTTTAGTAGGTATATTAGTAGCTGTTGCGACGTACTTAATCCTCTCAAAGCAGTTATTACGTGTTATTTTAGGCACCGCTGTTTTATCTCATGCTGCCCACTTACTGATTCTGACTATGGGAGGTTTAAAAAAAGGGGATGTACCGTTATTAGGAGAATCAGAGGGACCATATACAGATGCATTACCTCAAGCATTAATATTAACAGCGATTGTGATTAGCTTTGCTGTCACTGCTTTTGTTCTCGTTTTAGGGTATCGTGCGTACAAAACAAATGGTTCAGGGAATTTTGATGAATTGAGAGGTACGCCTGATGAGTAATATGATTGTTTTACCATTAATTGTACCGGTAATTACGGCTATTTTACTGGTGTTTTTAAAAGAGCATGTGACGCTACAACGCATCATCAGCTTATTGACATTGAGCTTTATTATTATCATCAGCGTCATTTTATTAGTAGAGATTCAAGAACAGGGTGTGATGCGCATTGACTTTAGTGGATGGGCACCACCATTTGGAATCTCATTTGTAGCCGATTCATTTGCGACACTATTAGTGTTAGTTGCAAATATTGTAGCCCTCATTTGTATGCTATATGCAATTTTTACAATGGAGCTAAGATATGAAAAAATGTATTTTTATCCATTTACCTTGCTGATGATAGCAGGTGTCAATGGCTCATTTTTGACGGGCGATATTTTTAACTTATTTGTGTGTTTTGAAGTGATGTTGCTTGCTTCCTATGCACTGATCAGCTTAGGTGGCGAAAAAATTCAGCTACGTGAAGCATTAAAATATGTGCTTATCAATATTGTAGCCTCTTGGATTTTCTTAGTAGCACTAGCTTTTCTGTATGGAACAGTTGGCACATTAAATATGGCCCATATTTCAGTTCGTGTAATGGAGGCAGGAGCTAATCCTCTTATTACAACAGTAGCGCTTATTTTCTTAATCGTCTTTAGCTTGAAGGCGGGACTTTTATTATTCTTCTGGTTGCCAGGCTCGTATAGCGTACCACCAACTGCCATTGCTGCTTTATTTGCTGCTTTATTAACAAAGGTAGGGATGTATGCACTTGTTCGTTCCTTTACATTGCTGTTCCCTAATAATCCTGAAGTCACACACACAGCTCTCGGCATCATGGCTGGAATTACAATTATAGCAGGCTGTATCGGTGCACTTTCAGGTCGTGATGTTAGAACAATAGCCTCCTACAATGTATTAATTGGCGTTGGTTTTATAATAATTGGGCTAGCAGTAGGTACAGAGTCAGCCTTACAAGGTGTTATCTACTATTTAATGCACGATATGATAGCTAAGGCTATGTTGTTTTTAGCTGTTGGCATGATGATCTATCTCACTGGGGAAACAGTAATTGATAAGATGAGTGGACTTATCCGTAACTATCCCTTTTTTGGGTGGTTGTTCTTTATAGCAATGTGTTCACTAGCTGGTATACCCCCACTAAGTGGTTTTTTAGGAAAGGTTTTAATTGGACAAGGAGCGATAGAAGGTGGCCATTTCGTTCTATTAGGTCTAGGGTTTTTCTCTAGTTTAATTGTTTTATATTCATTGTTAAGGATATTTCTTTCTTCGTTTTTTGGCGAAACCATTATTAGCCTAGAGGATGAAAAACCTTTACCTAAACGTATACTGTTGCCTTTAACATTACTGGCTGTTTGCACATTTGGATTAGGGATTGGAGCAGAAAAAATGGCACCATTTGTCACAGATGCAGCTGAAACTCTTTATACACCATCTATCTATATCGATGCAGTTTTAGATGGCGAACAATGGCAAGGTGAGGTGAATAAATAATGGCGATGCAGTTTATTTTAAACTTATTTATCGCAACACTTTGGTTACTCCTACAAGATGAAGTGACACCACAATTTTCGACATTTTTAATGGGCTTTGTTGTAGGTATGGGCATTCTATATGCGATGCATCGCTTTTATGGTACTCAATTTTATATGCGGAGAGTTTTTTCCATTATCAAGTTATTATGGTTGTTTAACTGGGAGCTATTTTTATCAAGCTATAGTGTATTAAGACAAATCACAACACCTAAGTTAAATATTACACCTGGTATTTTCACATATAAAACTGTATTAAAGGGGGATTGGGAGATTACAGCCCTTGCCTTACTATTAACATTAACTCCTGGCTCTGTCGTCATGGAGGTATCGGAAGAGGGAGATGTCTTTTATATCCATGCTATGGACATAGAAGAGTCAAAGGATGCAGTTATACGATCAATTGGAAAATTTGAACAAGCAATAATGGAGGTGACACGCTAATGATTAACAATATATTACTTCTTGCACTTGCTTTCTTCAGTATTTCCATTGCGCTGTCGTTATATCGTGTTATCCGTGGTCCATCAATGCCTGATCGAGCGATAGCTCTCGATACAATTGGGGTTAATTTATTATCGGCTATTGCGATTGTCTCTATTATATTGAAGACTAAAGCATATTTAGAAGCTATACTTATTTTGGGCATTTTAGCGTTTATCGGAACGATTGCATTTACAAAATATATAGAAAGAGGTGTGATTGTTGAACGTAAATCAAATGATTGAATGGGCAGCAGTTATCCTTATTCTTATAGGTTCCATTGTGAGTGTTATTAGCGCATTTGGAATGATTCGCCTACCAGATGTTTATACACGATCACATGCTGCTACAAAAAGCTCTACATTATCAGTCTTAACCTGTTTGTTAGGAGCGTTTATCTATTTCTGGGTGCATGACGGTTTTGTTAGTGTACGGCTCATTTTAGGTATTCTTTTCGTCTTTGTGACAGCACCCGTTGCAGGGCATTTAATTTGTCGTGCAGCCTATCGTTCTCGCGTTCCATTAGCCAAGGGCTCTGGTGAAGATGAATTAAAGTCAAAATTGTTCCCTGAAGAACATACTATAAAATAGAAGGAGAACTGTTTGCCCTAAAGCAAACAGTCTTTTTTAAAAATAGAATTGCAAAATTGATGAATAGATTGTTCACAGAGAGTGGGGAAATCCCTGCATAAGAGATGAGAGAGCAGTGGCTAGAAGGTAGTAAACATTGGACATTTCATAACATTCAAGTGAAAGGGAAGTTGATTGGTTTAATCAACTTCCCTTTCAAATTATTCTTGAAAAACTAATTGATACCCAGAGCCTCTTACCATAACAATTTTAGCTGTATGACCAGGAATCGTTTCAAGTTTTTTTCTTAAATTGCTGATATGAACTCGTAAGGCTTGTGTTTGTCCAAAGCTATCCTCGTCCCAAATAAGTCGGTACAGCTCGGCAGCTGGAAAAGCTTGATTGCAATGCTGTGCTAAAAAGAATAAAATTTGGAATTCCTTTGTTGATAAAGTTAATACAGTATCACCAATTGAAACTTTTCCTGAATGTATATGGAAGTGTAATGTATGAATAATTCTGGTTCCTTCATTTACAGAAGTATGTTCAATTGGTTGTATTAACTTTTTTTGCTGCCTTCGTTCAAGTAGCCGCTCAATTGTTTTTAAGAGTCGGTTGTGGTCAATGGGCTTTAAAATATAATCTATAGCCTGTACATTAAAGGCCTCTAAAGCATAATTTTCATAAGCTGTAACAAAGACAATATCTATATAGCTTGAAACATTTTCTATTTTAGAAGCGAATTCAAGACCAGTCATTTCAGTCATTTCAATGTCTAAAAACAAAATATCAGGTTTTAACATATCAATATTTACTAAACCATCTTTTGGATTCTGGAAGGTTCCAATAATCTCAATAGAGCCACTTGCATTTAGCATGGATTCTAATAAACGAATGGCTAAAATTTCATCATCTATAATAACTGCTTTTAACAAGCTGCTCACATCCTCTATAAAGTAATTATTGGAAATCTTATTTCAACAGTCGTTCCTTTGTTTTCGTGGCTATCAAAATAGATAGTAGCGTTGTTGAATTTTTTTAATCTTTTGGAAATGTTTAAAATACCAATGCCTTGACTAGCTGTTTTCTCACCATTTTGAATTTGCCTTAAAAGCTCTGAAGATATACCAATGCCGTTGTCTATCAGTTGGAAAATCACCATATGCTCTTCCTGCCTTATAACTAATAGTAGCTCGCTAAGCTCTTTTCTGATTTTCAAACCATGAAGAAGGGCATTCTCTACTAAAGGCTGAAGCAGTAAAGGAGGAATAAGGCATTGGATAGGCTCATCCATGCAAATATTAAATTCTAATTGCTCAGGATATCTAGTGCGATGAATATTTACATAGGCCTCAATAAGACTAAGCTCCTTTTCCAAAGGGACAAGACTGTTGGCATTTTCAAAGGCAAAACTATTACGTAAAAATGTAGCAAAATCTGTAATCATTGCCCGTGATTTATCTAAGTCTAAATAGCTTAGTGACAGAATGGAATTTAAGACATTATAAATAAAATGCGGTTTAATTTGTGCCTGTAAAAACGCGGTTTCCATCTTCACTGCTGTTTCTGCAGACTCCTTCAATAAAAGAAGATTGCGTACCCTTGTCTTTAGCTCGGTAGCATCTAAAGGTTTATGTAAAAAATCATTTGCACCAGTTTGAAAGGCTGCAATCATATCCTCTGGGCGAACAGCCGCAGTCAACATTAGAATAGGTAGCTCTGTAGACGTGTAATTTTGTCTAACCTGTTGACAAATCTCATAGCCAGAAATAGTGGGCATCATAATATCTAAAATTAATAAATCAATACTAGGTTGTTGTGTAAGGTACTCAAATACATGGTGTCCATTATCAATTGCTATAATGGAATAGTTTTCTTGTGTCAAAATATCTATTAGTACCTTTAAATTAACAGCATCGTCATCCACAATAAGAATTTTTTTCTTTCCTATTTTTTCAACAATATGTGGGAATGTTAGGAAAGGATGCTGGTATGTTTGGATTGGGATTGATGGTAATTCCTCATTTGTCGGCTGACCTTTTCGTAATTTGAATGAAAAGGTAGCACCTTGTCCGACAATAGAATCAACAAATATTTTTCCACCCTGCCGCTCGACAAGCTCCTTTGTAATATGTAAACCTAATCCACTGCCACCGATTGAATAATTGAATTGTTGGAATGGGTTAAAAATGGTTTTTAAATTTTCTGGTGCTATCCCACACCCCGTATCCTTAACTTCAATCACTAGGAATGACTGTTTCTCATAACAAGTTATATCAATTTTTCCTTCATTTGTATACTTCACTGCGTTATGAATTAAATTATATAAAATTTGGCGAAGACGGTTTTCATCAGCTTGGACAAAGGTTCCCCGTTCTATATGATTATAAATTTTGACATTCTTGCTAATCGTGTAGGAAAGCACTTCTACAGTCATATGTGCAATGGCATATAAATCAACAGATGTCATCCGCAATGTTAATTCATTCTCCTTAAGCTTTGAAAAATCTAGTAAATCATTGACTAAATAGGATAGACGTTCTGCAATATTGAAAATAAGTGATACTTTTTCTTTTTGTTCGTCCGCTGAGATAGGTAAACTATCATCCTTCAGCATAGACTGCGAAATGCCTATAATGCCATGTAAGGGCGTTTGGAATTCATGAGAGGTTTTAGCGAGAAACTCATCCTTTAATTTATCTACACGTATAAGTGCCTCCGTTAGCTTGCCTTTTTCTAAATAAGAATCTGCAAAACGATGAGAAATATATAGGGAAAGCATTGTCAGGCAAATAAATGGTAACAATGGTGGTAGAGCACTCAGTTCAAGATTAATATTTGTATTTAACGTTGCAACGATAAAATAAAGTAAAATGGCTAGGGAGCTTAATGTTAAATACATTACTCCTGTCGCGCGTTTGTAAATTGCTATAATTTGCACATAGAAAATATAAACAATATTTGCGAATACATACAATGAGTTGATGTTCTGAAATAGTGAATTAATGGATGTTGGAAAAAATGCAACAAGCATTAGAAGGGTACCTATTGCGCAAAACACTTTCACAACTAAACGGTTCATATGGTTTATTAGAGCACGGTAAAAATACAACAATATAAAAAGGCCTACAGCTATACTAGAGATCATTTGCATTTTCTGAAATGGAGCATAGGGAACATTTATAAAGTCTAGTAATAACTTTTCCCCATGAGTAAGGGTGTAGACCCCACTTGCAAAACAAAATATAGAGAAGTAAAGCTGTTCTATACCAAATTTTGAATAAAGATATGAGCCAAAAAAGTAGATAAACATTGTTAAAAAACCTGCTAGGGTAATTAAATCGTAGAATATGGCACCCTCTCGAAGCTTTGCAATACTAGATTGATCCCCTAAAAAAATGGAGCTAATAATTCCTCCTCCTGGTGCATAATCAAAATTGGCTACATGGACAATCACTTCAAGTTCTTTTTTATCAGGCGAAAAATAAGCGGTATATGGGGTATTGTGGGGTATATAGCTGCTATCCTCAGCTGGCTCTCCACTATGTCCAATTCGCTTTCCGTTAATATACAATGCGTTCGACATTCGAATGTTACTCGTTTTAATTCCTAAAATATCTTCAGTATCATCGATTAAAACCTTGAGACGATAAGTTCCACTTTCAAATACAGGTATTTGTTGCCCATCAATTGTATATTTTGTCCAAGCTGAAGGGACATTAACAAGATAGCTTTGATAAGAATCAAAGGCTTCACCGTCCACTAAATGATTCGGGATAAATGCCCACTCCCCATCTAATTTGATAGGCGTATTATCGTGAAATGAATGATGACGTAAATCCATCACACCTTCAATCGCTTGCGGCCCATGCGACTTAGGTTGAGTTAAGAAAAAGGTAATGCCTGCTATCAGCACTGAGCCAATAATAATTGCGAACAACAACGATAATTTTTTCATCGTAAAAATCCCTTTCAAATGATTTATTTGGATTATACAAGATAACTTACGGCATTAATACAAAATTCCTACTAGCCATGAAATCTAAATATTGCGAGCTTAAATAATGGCGATAATCACTATCTCTGAACACTGTTGAAGTTAAGTTGTTTTTACGATGGAGGAATAAATAATGCTAAAACGGAAAATAGTAAAGTTACTTTGTAAAATGAATGAAAACAAAAATAAATTGTCTTATCAGAAAATTGTGTATATAATATTCAGCTAAAATTTTTTTAGTTTATCTTGATTATTATTTCAAAAGAGTATATCTTAATTAGCAGATAGATTTTTTATTCTTCAATATGAATAAATATCCAATCAGCTATTTTCGAGAAATGTATTCTCATACACAATAAATTATAAATAAAAGGAGTTACGGTTTATGAAGAACAAGTTATTCATCATGGTGCTGGTACTAGTAATAGGTGTACTTGCAGCATGTGGGACTAAAGACAATAATGCAAGCGATACAGGATCTACTACGGATACAGAGGGTAAGCAAGTATTAAAAGTTGGTACTTCAGCAGACTATGCGCCATTTGAATATGTGGATGCAGCAAAAGGCGAAGAAATTATTGGATTTGATATTGATCTAATCAAATTAGTTGGAGAAAAAATAGGCGTTGATATGCAAGTGCAAGATATGGACTTTAACAGTTTAGTGCCAGCACTACAAGCAGGGAAAATTGATGTCGTTATTTCTGGTATGACACCGAATCCAGAGCGTGAAAAAGTGGTAGATTTCTCAGATAAATATAATGAAACAGAGCAAGTAATCCTTGTTAAAAAGGATAGCGGTATTAATAAAGAAGCTGACTTAGCTGGTAAAAAAATAGGTGTACAAACTGCATCTATCCAGGAAAACTTAGGTAATGAAATTGCGAAAAAGATTGATGTAACAGTAGAAGGACGTACGCGAATCCCTGAGATTGTGCAAGATATGATGTCTAAACGTTTAGACGCAGGTATTTTAGAGGGCGGCGTTGCGAAAGGCTATTTAAAAACGAATGATCAATTAGAAGCTTTCCCAGTGGAAGAACAGCCTGAAGATTTCAAAGCAATCGCTGTTCCAAAAGGAAGCGATTTAAAAGATAAAATTAATAAAGCTTTAAAAGAGCTAGCTGAAGAAGGCAAAATCCAAGAGCTAGAAGAAAAATGGTTAGAAAAAGTTGAATAATAATTGCGTGCGATAGCTCTACTTTTGGGCTATCGCTTGTGCTTTTCATTATTATGCTTTAAGCCTCTTCTAAATTTATGTTCGGTACAAAAAACAAAGCCACATCATGATGAAAAAGAAAGGAGGGAGCGCTGTGAATTTAGATTTTACAGCTATCGTTCCCTCTATTCCTTATATTTTAAAAGGGATAGGTGTTACACTTCAAATTGCAATCGGTGCATCCATCATCGGTTTTATCGTAGGTATACTTTTAGCATTATGTAAAATTGGTAAAGTGAATTTTTTACGTTGGTTTGCTGATTTCTATACGTCGATTTTCCGCGGTACACCGCTTGTATTACAATTACTAATTATTTATTATGCAGTACCACAATTACTAGATATCCAAATTGAGCCTATTCCAACAGCTATTATTGCTTTTGGTTTAAACTCAGGAGCATATATTTCAGAGATTATCCGTGCTGGTATCAATGCAGTTGATAAAGGACAAATGGAAGCTGCACAAGCACTGGGTATTCCATATGCAAAAATGATGAAGGATATTATTATTCCGCAAGCAGTAAAAAATATTTTACCTTCCTTAGTAAATGAATTTATTACATTAAATAAAGAAACGGCAGTTGTGACAGTAATCAGTGCATTAGATATTATGCGTCGTGCCTACATTGTAGGCGGTTCGACATACCGTTATCTTGAGCCATTACTTTTTGCAGGGGTAATCTATTACATCATGACGCTTGTTTTAACGTTCCTTGGTAAACGAATCGAGAAAGGAATGAGAAAAAGTGATTAAAATTGAAGATTTACACAAATCTTATGGGCAGAATGAAGTATTAAAGGGTATATCAACTGAAGTTAAAGAAAAAGAAGTAATTGCTATTATTGGACCTTCGGGATCAGGTAAATCGACATTTCTTCGTTGCTTAAATTTATTAGAAGCTCCGACAAGTGGGAAGGTAACGATTGCAGGGGATGTCCTGACAGATAAAGGGACAAATATAATGAAAATACGTGAAGAAGTAGGTATGGTATTTCAGCATTTTCATCTTTTCCCTCATAAAACCGTGCTTGAAAATTTAACATATGCGCCAATCAATGTGAAGGGTATAGATAAGACTACTGCTATCAACAAAGCAGAAGAGTTACTAAAGAAAGTGGGTCTGTTTGAGAAGCGTCAAGAATATCCAAATCGCTTATCGGGGGGACAAAAGCAACGTGTTGCCATTGCGCGAGCACTTGCCATGGACCCTAAAGTTATATTATTTGATGAGCCTACATCGGCACTTGACCCTGAAATGGTTAAAGAGGTATTGGCCGTTATGAAAAACCTCGCAGATTCTGGGATGACTATGTTGATTGTGACACATGAGATGGGCTTTGCTCGTGAGGTTGCTGATCGTATTCTTTTCCTTGATGGCGGCAAGCTCATTGAGGATGCTCCTCCAGAACAGTTTTTTTCAGCGCCATCAACACAGCGTGCTAAGGATTTTTTAGAGAAGGTTTTATAATAAAACAAAAGGCATTTAGCTTCTCCCTTAGATGAGAGCTAAATGCCATTTTTATTGAAAGGACCTATCAAAATGAGTCTGTAAGGTTTCTAATGTAAATAATTCCTCAATATGATAGGCTCCTGCTGGATGTTTATTGTTAAGGAGCTCGTTAGCTATAAATGCTGCAACTTTCGCTGTTACAAGTGATTCATCGCGATCAAGAAAGTCTAATGTAAAGCTTGCTTCTTTGTGATGTTTTTTCCCAATGGCTTCTATTTGTATGCCACACACATCAGAACCAATTTTTATTTTTTGAATAAGTGAAGCGAGCAAGATTTGTATACCGTTAAATTTTAATAGGCAAGCAATTCTACTCTTTTGTAAAAAGGATACAAATTTATTGAGTGGCTCAACATCAAAGCCTAATCTTGTGACGATAGGAATAGAAGGGAAATGCTGTATGCTGGTCAGAGAAATTAAATTGATACACACTTCGTTTCCCAATCTTTTTAAATTTTACGGTTCTCTTATTAGTAAAATTAGCAACCTTCTGATTGTTGTAGCTACTAAAAGGTTTATTTAATTGATGCAATATCCAAAGAATTGCTGCAGTGCCATGCGTATCGCCTGCCCCGAGTAAGATAGAAATATGCAGCTTCTCTACGGAGGATAATTGCTTTGCAGCATGCATGGCCATTAAATTGGTCAATCCTGGAGCCATACCAACACTAAATACGGCTGTTGAATGATTCTGTTCAGCTAGTAAGTGTAGTGCCTCTAACTTTTTAAGGAAGGTATAGCTTGCAGTAATATCGATATACATAATCCCTTTATTTAAGCAAAGCTGTGCAAATGCAGTATCTTTTTGCTCTAAACACATAATGACCAGTGCTACATTTTCTAATTGCTCTGGGTGCACTTTTTTCGACACATCCAATTGTAGAGGTCTTACTAAGTTATTGTGCTGGGCGCAGAAATCCTTAGCCTTTTCTATATTTCTTCCGGCAATCCATATTCTGTTAGGAGAGCTTTGCAACAATAATTTTGCAATTTTCCCTCCTACTTCACCATAGCCTCCGATGATTAAGATATTCCCATTTTTCATAAAGTAGTTTCTCCCTTAATAGCGACTAAAGCGTCAATCATATGTGTTTTAAAATAGGGAAGGATTGTCGTAAAACCAGCCTCTCCTAGTAAATTAATAAGCAATTCAAGAGTAATCGGATGGGTTGTGACGCTAAAGGATTGCTCAAAGCGTTGCCAATGATCCTCACTTATTCCGTTATGAAGCATGGAGCTTCGCCAATAACGAAGCTCGTGTTTGAATGTTGGGGAAGTTAAATCAGCATTAATCGATGAAATAAATAACACACCATTTTCATTTAAGCTATCCGCAATCTTTTGAAGCATTGTTCTCTTTTGGTCAAGGCTTTCTATGAAATGTAAAACCAAATGACAACTAGCTACATCGAAGACCTCATTTACTCTTAAGGATAGTAGATCCTTCTCAACCCACATAATAGTCGGTCGATGTGGTAGCGAGTCAATTTGTTTAGCAGCCAGCTCCAGCATTACCTTTGATGAATCGACTGCTGTGAAATGGGCAGAAGGAAATGATTTGCCTAATGTGAGTAATTCCTGTCCGCCTCCAGCGCCTACCACTAAAAATTTATTTACAGTAGTAAGATCCTGAAGTATATTGACCATCATGTCATAAATAAGGTTATAGCCTATGATTTTTTGTCGAATGGACTGTTGATAAGTGTTGACAGAAGGACTGTCCCAGTTATGTAAAGATCTATTCATTAAAATACCTCCAAAATAATTAATTTCTATGCGTTAAGATTCTGAGAGCAATTCCTTCATCTTTAAGCAATCATTCGGATGAAAGGCTGATGATTGTTTAGTGAAGTCACCCAGTATTTGTGTAGGACTATTCCCAAAAATAAGTATTCGTTGTCCAAGAAAAAGAGCCTCGTGTAAATCATGTGTCACTAATAAAACGGTTGGTTGATAGTCCAACCAAAGTGTATGGACTAACTGCAACATTTCCTTTTTTAAACGGACATCCAGTGACTGGAATGGTTCATCCATTAATAAAAGAGCTGGTTGATTAACCATCGCTCGAATAAGTGAGACTCGCTGTTTCATACCTCCACTTAATTGATGCGGATAGTGTGCTTTATTGTGATAGAGCCCTGCAATTTTTAATAATTGATTTATCCGTTCCACATCAACTGTCTCACTGACCCATGCAATATTTTCAAATACGGTGAGACTAGGAAGAAGACGTGGCTCCTGAAAAACATGCCTAAAGATCTAGTAGGAGAGCTTATTAGCCCTGAATCGGGTGATATAAACTTTGCAATAAGCCTTAATAATGTCGTTTTTCCGATACCTGAAGAGCCTAAAATACATGTCACTGTCTGAGGGGCAATTTGTAATTGAAACTGCTGAAAAATTTCCTTTTGATTTCTTGAAAAGGATAGATTCTCAAGGATTAACATAGGCTAAGCTCCTTTCTAAAGATGTACAGGAATAATACTAGATAGATTGCTTTAGTAGTCTTTGTAGGAAAAACTCCATAGCTAGACCAACTAATGCAAGTATGATTGTCCAGGCAAACACTGTTGGGGTATCAAAGAAAACACGTGCTTGACTAAGCTGCTGACCAATCCCTCCATGACCCACAATTAACTCTGACATGACAATTGTCTTCCACCCCATTCCAACTGCTATTAATAGGGCTGAATGTAAGTAAGGTGATACTTGTGGAAAATAAATATCTCTTATCACTTTCTTACGTGAAACTCTAAAACATTGAGCTATTTCGAGCAGTTCTTGAGGAGTTTGAAGTATCCCTTTCATGACATTAAAGAAAAAGATAGGCACTAAAGTGACGAAAATAATAAAGATTTGAGCACCACCCTGTTCTCCAAACCATAAAACCGTAAATAACATCCATGAAACGGGAGGGATGGATTGAGCTAATGTAATAAGCGGTTTTATAAAATCCTTTAACTTATTTGATAAACCTGCTGCGATTCCTAAAATACTACCCAATAACAAAGACAGCAGTATTCCAATAAGAAAGGACAGTATTGTAATAAAAAAGGCGGACCAAAACACAGGGTTTCCTAATAGTTTGAATAAGACAGAAACAACTACAATAGGGCTAGGTAATAGTACGTCAGGATATTTAGTAGCTAATATAATCCAGAAAAATATTAGTACGATCATGCTACCTGTTGAACGAAGTAGACTATTCATTGTAATAGAAGTCTTCATTAGGTAATGCACCACCTATAGAGTCAGGTGCAATCTCTAGTAAAATCTTAAAATAAGCTTCTGTTTCATTCCGCGCTTGTTGAGCTGTTTGAAAGTGTAAGGAGCTATTTGTTAATGCACTTTCCATGATTTTTTCATTGCTTTTGAAAAAATTACTCAATAAGGGCAAGGAAACATCAGGCTGTTGATATAAATCAGTAATTGCTTGTTCAGAAAGCGCTTGAAATTGTTTAATAGCATGTTGGTTACTAGATGCCCAAGCCTTATTTACAAAAATACCGGTTTGAGGTAATTGTTTGCTAAATTGTTTCTGCCATACTTCTTCAAAATTGATGGCAATATGTAAATCTGTCTGTAAATTAGCTTGCACTATACTTAACAATGGCTCTGGAATAACAACATGTTGAATAGCTCCTGATGCTAGTTGTTGACCAATTTCAGATAGATTGACAAAGGAGAGCTTAACACCTGGGATATTATTTTGAGCAATTAAGTAATTTGTTAAAATATCTGGTGGACCACCTTGACTAGGTACGAAAATAGTTTGATGTGCTAAATCTTCTGATTTTTGAACCTTGTCATCCGTAGAAACAAGAAACATAGAGCCAAATGTATTGACTTGAATAAGCTGTAAAGGCATACCTTTTGCATATAGATTTGCCCCCATATTAAGAGGAAGTGCAATAAATTGTGCTTGTTTTTTTTGTATTTGAGCTAAAAGGGTATCTGCTGTTTCCCAGGTAATAAGTTCAATATCCTTCTGTTGCTCTGCCAATAAGATACTTGGAAAAATAGCTGGCGATTTAGGTGCACTAATAGTAGCTTTAAGAGTTTGCTGTTCGTCTGAATTCTGATCCCCCGTGGTTGCTTGAGATGATTTCTCTGAGCAGCCACTAATAACGGCAGTTGTTAGTAAGACAATAAAAAATAAAAAATAAAATTTCTTCAAAATAGTATTCCTCCTTGTTGAACTTCTGTACAATTCAATTAAGAATTATTCTCAATTATAAACTTTCGGAAAAAAAGAACTATCCCATATTTCTGGGGGGAGGTAGGTTTTTATGAAGGAAGCACACTATTGGCAAAGAAAATCTGAACAATGCTTCAAGCACAGCAAAAATTCATTTGAATATCGTCAATTGATGATAGAAGCTCTAAGAACGCATATAAATTTTGATGCTTATTGCTGTACATTAACGGATGCACATACACTTTTTTCAGTAGGAGCAGTCACAGAAAAATCAATAGAGGCGATTCATCAGAAGATTATGGAGTTGGAATATACGACAGAAGATGTAAATAAATATGGATTCTTAGTTCAAAGTGGTCAAAACATAGGTAGGTTAAGCGATTCGTCAAGTCAAAGCTTCCGTTATAAAAAAGTGTTTATGCCCAATGGTTTTAGTGATGAAATAAGAGCTGCATTAACCTATCAAGGACAATGCTATGGGTTTTTAACACTTTTCAAAAGAGCTGAAAATGAGCAGCCTTTATTTCAAGATCAAGATCTAGTGCTTATAAAAATACTGATGCCAATTATGGGGCAATCGTTAAAGGAGTTCCATCATTATATTATTGAGGAGAGGATTCCAGCTGTAGAAGGAGAACAAGGCATTGTTATTTTTGATAAAAGTTTAAAAATTCTTTCAAGTAATACCAAAGCTTGTGAATTGCTCTCTATTTTAAGAAAGTATGAAAGTTTAGCCGATATA
This sequence comes from Lysinibacillus sp. FN11, assembly GCF_024628845.1. Lineage (NCBI taxonomy): Bacteria > Bacillati > Bacillota > Bacilli > Caryophanales > Bacillaceae > Lysinibacillus > Lysinibacillus sp. FN11. The sequence continues at coordinate 4,490,248 of NZ_CP102383.1, forward strand.
CAAGTACCTAAGCCTATTCAAGCTATATGCGCAAAGCTACTAGCTGACAATTACAATTCAAATACTTCTTTAATAGTACCTATCAAAGATACAGGCTATATTGCTATTCGGGCATCACTTTTGCTGACAAGCCAACAAGAAAAGCAAATTGCTTTATTAATAAATGAAGCATCATCAAGAGAAATGCTCAATTTTTTAATAACGGCCTATAATCTTACCCCTAGAGAAAAGGAAGTAGTGTTTGAAATTATTAAAGGGATTCCTACAAAAGAAATTGCTCATAATCTTGATATTTCAACTTACACAGTACAAGATCATTTAAAGGTAATTTTTCAAAAAGTAAATGTCTCGAATCGGAATGAGCTAGTATGGAAGATCTTTTCCCGATTCCAATTAGATTAATAAGGTGAACAATCAAAAGAATCTGCTAGCTTTCTAGCAGATTCTTCATTGTGTTGAAAAAAATGATGTCAACTTTTCCCTATCTTTCATACTTAGCTGTAGTGAACAAAATAGCCCATTATTTGTATTACTAGAGAAAGAATAGGCTTTTTTTCATTGTAGAGAAGTGATGGGTGACAACACCTCTTCATAAGAGTAGTGAAGACCTCCACCTTATTTGAAAACCTTTGCTAAAAAGGTAACACTTTTGTGGGGCGGATTGGAAGGCTACTTGACTCCGGTGGGATAGCGAGACAGGCGAACCCTGCATGGAATGGAAGCGGATCAGCGCTCGCCTACAGGAAAGTAAGTATAATGGAATTAAATCCATTTGATAGTTAAAAAGAAGCCAATAACTACACTTTAGCTACTAGTATCACTAATCATAATAAAAGGTTAAGAAAAATTAACCTAAAAAATGGAATAAATTCATAGTGAAATCTATTGACCTATAATATAATGAAAAAAAGGCTAAAAGCCACAAAATAAATGCAATAACAGACTTTTTATTTGGGTATTAAGTAATATTTATTACTAGGATTTTAAAAATCTGAATTTTGTGATAAATGAAGTATGGGATATATAGGATATGACTCTATAATTAGTAAGCTATTCAAGAAAAGAAGAGGGCGAGAGGATGAAAGTAGAGCTTAAGTCTATTACGAAAGACGACGAGCCATTCCTTTACGAAGTCTATGCTTCTTCTCGTAGGAAAGAAATAGATTCATGGGGATGGTCTGCTGAACAAATACAGCGCTTTTTAGAAATGCAGTGGTGCGCACAGCAAACCTCATATAGACAACAATTTCCACATGCAAGCCATTGTATTATTACTTCAGATGAGCAATATGTTGGAAGGTTGTTAACAGAAGATTTACCTGAGCGACTACATATAATTGATATTTCTATTTTGCCAAGTTTTCAAGGTAATGGAGTAGGATCTTATCTCATTAGCAATCTTCAGCAAAAGGCAAAAGAAGAAAATAAACCAGTGATATTACAAGTTCTTCATACAAATCCTGCAAGAAATCTATATGAGAGACTAGGATTTCATGTAGTGTCAACTGATGAACTCTATTTAAAAATGAGGTGGCAATAAACGTATCAAGTCTTTTGAAGCTGATTCCCGTCCATTATTAAAAACTAAAGAGAGGTGAATGTGAAGTGCCAATATCAAATACGGCTTTACAGACATATGAAGAAAAGTTACAGCAAACGATTCAGTACTTTTTTAATTTAGAGGGACAGGTCGAAAGTGTCATTGTACACATTGACAGCAGTATCAAAAACTATATTCAAAAAAAAGAAAGGAGATTTTTATTAGCAAGTAAAAAGAAAGAAAAACATCTCGAAGAAGTAAGAATACTACAATCGGATTTACAAAAATCTTTAATTGGTATGGCACATATTAAACAGCTACTTGTCAATGAAATAAACACTTTGCAAAAAAATAACAGAGAATTACAGCAAACTTTAAAGAATATGCTTCCCCTACTTCCATTTGCAGTATCAAGCATCCCTTTTGAGACAAGTCTTTCTTCAAATGTTCAATTCAACATAGTGCTGTTCCTCTTAATTGAAAAAGAGATAGTAACAAAATTACCCCTTCTAACTGCAACAATTGAATCGAGTCAAGTAAATGAAATAATAGTAACCCTAGACAATTTTGATGTGAACATAAAAGAGCAAATAAATGAAGCAAAAAGCAGTGCTGCTAAATTAATGTCAATCATTATGGATACTGAAATTGAATTGGACAGACAATTTGGCGATGTCGTCTCAAATTTAAATCAAAGTGATAGATTGTCAGAATCGTCCTATACGCAACTTGATTTCATTGCTGAGATTAAAAGCAAGGGTGAGCAGTTGAAAATATGGGCCGATCATTATCAAATGCTTCATACAATGCTTGAAAAAGATATGGAATTCCAAGAGGCTGTACAACTAACGGCAAAAGTATTAAGCGAAAGTTTAGAGGAATCAGCGCAAATCTATCAAAACCAGAGAGTTTTACAAGGAGCTTATCTACTTGAAACAGGCGCGACCTATGTGACATTAGCACAAGATTTAAAGCTTTCTGAACAACATGCAAAGCTATTAGTAGCAGCATACTTATTGTTAAACCAAGAGAGCATAGTAGTAGTTGCTGAACAAGTGAATTTGGAATTGATGAAGATTGAAGCTTTTTATAAAGAAAATAAAGAATTATTTTCTTTAATTATTTCCTAAACAGAAAGGAGAGAATGCTATGCCAATTTCGGAATACCAATTAGACAATTATGTGAAGGAACTTCAACCCAGTATTAAAAATATAATTGAACTAGAAGACAAGCTTGGAAAAGCCGGTGGAGATATAGACAGTATTTTATCTAAATTAAAAGATGAAGGATTTGATCTAGGTGCATGGCTTGGTGATAATCTATTTCGGACAGATAACCCGAAAAGGAAAGAAACAGCTATTCAACTGTTAAATGACTTAAACAATGAATTAAGTAATGCGAAAATTGATTTAAATATTTTAAAGCATGATATCCAAGATGAATTAAATACTTTATTAAAAGAGTATGGGGACTGGAAAACTTACTTTGATAATAGGTTACCATTTATTGCGTTTTCCATAGCTGTACCTAAATTCCAGGCTTTTAACCCCTTTCATCGATTAATGCTAGGGTTTGTATTAACCGTCGTCTTGAAAGATATATTACTACCAATATTTGAGGTATTAGGGTTAGGTGTTGTAGGTCTTATTGTTGTGGTGGTGTTAATAGATGGAATAATTCAAGGCGAAAAAAGAATGGAGCTATTTGAAAATATCCAAAAAGAAACAAAGGCTGCCATGGAGGATGTTAAAAAGCTAAGGCAGGATATCAATGATGTGCAGGTGCAAGTAAATACCTTTTTTGAAGATGTGGCAAAGAGCTTTCAAGAAACAGGCTTGTTAACAAAGTCATATACAAACCATCAGGAGCTAGTATCGTTTGTTAAACAACAGGCTGGCACATTAAGACGTTGGTCGGATCAATATGATTCGATGAAGCGAATGATTAATAAAGGCTTAGATATTGAATTTTCAGCAGAAGTGGTTGCTGCAAATCTAGTAAATAAACAAGATGATGAAAATGAATTAGACAATTACAGCAAACTGTTAATGGGTGCCTACCTTATTGAAATGGGAGAGCCCAATAGTGTAGTTTCTCAAAAGCTTGATATGTCCTTAGAAAGAATTAAAAAAGTAAAAGCAACCTACATGTTATTTAAAATGCATACACCAGATGAGATTGCACAAGTCTTGGAAATGGATGTAAACGAGGTTATGACAATTCAAGAGACAAATAGCGATTTAATAGCAATTGTTAGCTAAAAAATAATCTTAGAATGGATGGATAATATGGCGATTACAGAAGCAACATTAACAACCTATGTCGAAGAATTACAGCCCGCACTAAAAAATATTTATGAAGTAGAAGATAAGCTTGCTGAATGTAAAGAGGGAATTGATAGCATCATTTCTAAGCTATTGGACGAGGATTTAGAAATTAGTGCATGGCTTGGTGATAATCTATTTCGTACAGATAACCCAGAGCGAAAGGCACAAGCAATTAAGCTTTTAAAAGAGCTGAAAAGTGAGTTGAGTGAAACATCAATTGACTTAAATATTTTAAAGCATGATATCCAAGATGATTTAAATAGTTTGCTAATGGAATTCCTCGAATGGAGAAAATGCTTTAAAAATACGTTGCCACTGATTTCTTTATCAATCGTTGTGCCTTCTTATAAAAAAATCGCTTTAGATAAGTATGTGGCGCTTACATTATTTGTAGTTAATCAATGGATTGGAAAAATAAAAGTGCTGGATAGCTTAGTTGCGAAACTAGGTACGCTTGGTGCAATAGCCGCTGTCCTCTACCTTATTACAGGAATTATTCAAGGAGAATTGCGGAAAGAGTATTTTGAAAATATTCAAGCAGAAACGAATAAGGCAAAAGAGGATTTAACGAAGACTAAACAAGAGATTTATCGTGGACAAAGTCAAGTTAATGCTTTCTTTAAAGATCTTGCAATGACATTTAAAGAGACAGAACTTTTACAAGATACTGTTGTAAATCATCGAGAGCTAGTTTTCTTAGTAAAGGAACAAAATTATACATTACGCAAATGGTCTGATCAATTTAATGCGATGAAACGTATGCATGAAAAAGGGATGGATTTATCAGTGGCAGCGAGTATAGCTGCAGAAGCATTATGCAAAAATGCTATGGATCAAAATGAGTTACAAAAAATCACTAATACTTTATTAGGATCGTATTTGATAGAGAACCATACGGATTTAGCCGAAATCTCAAATACTCTAAAAGTTTCTGGGGATCAAGCAAAGAAAATAAAAGCTATGTACATGTTGTTTACGAAGCATACACCTTCCGAGATAGCAAGGGTTTTGGAAATGGAAATCCAAGAAGTTGTATCTATACAAGAAGAAAATAAGGATATTTTAGCGAGTGTTGCTTGATATTGTTTGAAATTTCAGGAAAGAGGTGAGTGGCAAAGCAAAAATGAAAGATAAAGTGAAATTGCGAGTGGCATTACCTGAAGAGGAAGATACCCTTTATTCATTATTTGTATCTACAAGAAAAAATGAATTTGCCATATTAGAATTGGATGAGCAACAAATAGAAGGTTTATTACGTATGCAATATGGTGCTCAAAAAGCTTCTTATCAGCAACAATTTCCTAATGCCAACTATGAACTCATAATGTATGAAGATGTAGGTATTGGTAGATTAATAACCGAGGTACAGCAAGAAGTAATACGTCTGATTGATATTTTCATACTTCCTGAATATAGAGGGAGAGGAATCTGTACAGTGCTATTGAGGGAACTTCAACGTATAGCTCTTGAATTGAGATTGCCAATAGAATTAAATGTTTTGATGGGGAATCCTGCACAGAGGTTATATGAGAGATGTGGGTTTGTTGTGACGGGAGAGGTAGGGCCGTATGTGATGATGGCGTGGCATAGGAATTAATAAATGGTTTTTTGAATTTGAACTTGCTAAGTAGTTTTTAGCATTGGAGTTAAAGTGAGGGAATGCTGATTTTTATAAGATCGAATACTAATACGAATTTTTAAGTTAACGTGAGTGTCGGAGAACCTTTTCAAGCATATTTGAATTAAAGGAACTTTCCCACTGTAATAATAAATAAAATTAAAGTGAGGTATAAATTATGGCCGAAATGTATATAGGATCTATTGTGGCATGGTCAGCACCATTTGCTCCAAAGTACTGGGCGTTTTGCAACGGTCAAGAACTTCCAATTCAACAGAATCAAGCTTTATTTGCTGTATTAGGATTTCGATATGGTGGAGACGGACAGAATACTTTTTGCTTACCAAACCTGAATGGACGTGTACCAGTAGGTGCTTGTGGGAAATGGGGAATGGGAGGAACTATACCTCAAGGGGTCACGCCATATAATTTAGTACAGACTGGCGGTGTGGAGAAAGTAACACTTTCTCCATTAAATATGCCACAGCATACTCATAGTGCAAATACGTCTACATCTAATTTAACTGTAAGTAATATGAACGTTGCAATCCCAGCCGCCTCTCAAGGGGGAGGAAGTAATTCACCAAATAATGCAAGTCTTGCAGCTTCTGTAGATCACGGTATGGGAACAGCAGATTTTTATACGACAGGAGCTACGGATACAACCTTGAAGCCATTTCTCATCTCTGGTGGAACAGTAAGTGGGAATGTAACAACTACGATTTCTCCAGCTGGACAATCGGCGCCCTCTGCATTGGATATTCGGCAGCCTTTCCAAGCGTTGAATTATATTATTTGTATTCAAGGTTGGTTCCCTACTCCAGAATAAATAAAATCTATTTTTAAATTTAAATAAAATCAAAGTGAGGTATATTATGGCGGAGAATTACACAGGAACGATTGTAGCATGGCCAGCATCATTTGCTCCACAGGGCTGGGCATTTTGCAACGGTCAAGAACTTTCAATTCAACAGAATCAAGCTTTATTTGCTGTATTAGGAGTTCGTTATGGTGGAGACGGAAAGAATACTTTTTGTTTACCAAACTTGAATGGACGTGTGCCAGTAGGCGCGTGTGGGAATGGGGGAATGGGAGGAACTATACCACCAGGAGTCACTCCATGTAATCTAGGACAGACTGGTGGTGTGGAGAAAGTAACACTTTCTCCATTAAATATGCCACAGCATACTCATAGTGCAACTACGTCTACATCTAATTTAACTGTAAGTAATATGAACGTTGCGATTCCAGCCTCCTCTCAAGGGGGAGGAAGTAATTCACCAAATAATGCAAGTCTTGCAGCTTCTGTAGATCACGGTATGGGAACAGCAGATTTTTATACGACAGGAGCTACGGATACAACCTTGAAGCCATTTACTGTCTCAGGTGGAACAGTGAGTGGGAATGTAACAACCACGATTGCGCCAGCTGGTCAATTGGCGCCTTCTGCATTGGATATTCGACAGCCTTTCCAAGCATTGAATTTTATCATATGTATTCAGGGAATATTTCCTAGTCAACAGTAGGTGGTGCAAAATGCTAGATTCGTATACCATTTCTTTATTTGGTACATAGAGGGAATAGTTTTGTTGGAGGAGATATTTATGAGACAACGTTATAAGAAAATAGTAAGTATCCTACTAATCTTTCTATTATTTTTTCAATGGATACCCAGTGCATTTGCTGATTTTACACTAGCAACACCTCCAAGTGTAAACTATAAAGCAGTGGCTTATGGTGATGGTAAATATGTAGTTACTGATACTACTGGTAAGGCTTATTATTCAACAAATGGATCATCATGGACACAATCAACTATTATAACTGCCTTACAAACAATTAACTCAGTAGTTTATGAAAATAATCATTTTATGGCAGTTGACAATTCATCTAATTTTTATACGTCATCAGATGGGCAAACATGGACAACAGCTACTTCAGTAGATAGTAGTACCCCTCTTCATTCAGTAACATATGGATATAATAAATATGTTACTGTTGGTAATTTAGGTAATATGTATGTTTCAAGCAATGGGGTGACATGGCAAAAAAAAACCCCACAGACAAATCATCTTTATGGTGTAATATACGCTAATAATCAATTCGTCGCAGTAGGTGCTGGTGGAACGATATTAACATCTCCAGATGGGGAAAATTGGTTATTGCAAACCTCTAATACCAAAAATATTTTAAGATCTGTAATTTATGCAAATGGTCAATATGTGGTCGTTGGTCAAAATGGAACGATTCTCACCTCACCAGATGGGGTATATTGGACAATTCAATACAATTTACCAGTAGATGCAATGTCTTTCCTCTTAACTAGTGTATCTTATGGAAATGGTCATTATGTAACAGTGGCAGCTTCTGGTAAAGTATATTACTCTAAAGATGGAATAAATTGGTATGAACAAGCGGTTGGTTTAGGTAAAACTATTTTACAGGGGGTTACTTATGGAAATGGCCAGTTTGTAGTAGTTGGTAATAGTGGAACTATACTGTATGGGAATCCAGATGTACCGACTCAAGCACCCACAGTTATAACCTTAACCCCAGCGACAAATATTACGAGTACAGGTGCAACGGTAGGTGGGGAGGTAACTTTTGATGGAGGAGCCGAGATTACAGAACGTGGAATTGTGTATTCAACGAGTACCGAACCAACTACGGAGAATAGTGAGAAAGTAACTGCTATTGGAACAACGGGAGCGTTTAGTGTTGATCTATCAGGTCTTAATCCAAGTAGTACTTATTATTACCGAGCGTACGCGAAAAATTCGGTGGGGACTAGTTATGGTGAAAATGAGATGTTTGAGACACTAACTGTTTTGCCAGAATTGGGAGGCACGGTAAGCATCACAGGAGAGGCTAAGTATGATGGTGTGCTAACCGCGGATATTAGTGGTATCACGTATACACCAACAACGACAGCGGATGTGCCGACCTATCAATGGTATAGAGGGAACACGGTAATTCCAGGAGCGACCTCATTCACATATACGTTGGTAGAGGCCGATATCGGTGAGAAACTCAAGGTTACAGTTAGTGCCGATGGAACGCATGCGACAGGAAGTGTAACGAGTGGAGCGACGGCAACTGTGGAAAAAGCGAATGGTCCAAGTGCACCGTCAGCACCAACTGACGCCAGTAAAACGCCGACAAGTATTACGCTAAATGGAGTAGCAGGTCAAGAATACAGTAGAGATAACGGGACGACCTGGCAGGATAGTCCGATCTTTAGTGGACTCACTCCAGATACGGAATATATGTTTATCACGAGAGTGAGAGAAACTGCGACTCATAAGGCATCACTAGTAAGTGCAGGGGCACCAATCCAAACTCAACCTGTAGCGATTCCAGTAATAGGAGGCACGGTAAGTATTGCAGGAGAGACAAAGTATGGAAACGTATTAAACTCGGATATTAGTGGCATCACGTATACACCAATAACGTCATCAGATGTACCAACCTATCAATGGTATAGAGGGAACACGGTAATTCCAGGGGCGACCTCGTCCACGTATACATTGGTAGAGGCGGATATTGGTGAGAAACTCAAGGTTACAGTTACTGCCGATGGAACGAATGCGACAGGAAGTGTAACGAGTGAAGTGACGGCAACTGTGGAAAAAGCAGATGGACCAAGTGCTCCATCAGCACCAACTGAAGCCAGTAAAACAACAACAAGTATTATGCTACATGGAGTAGCAGGTCAAGAATATAGTAAAGATAACGGGACGACCTGGCAGGATAGTCCGATCTTTAGTGAACTTACTCCTAATACTGGGTATATGTTTATCACGAGAGTGAAAGAAACGGCAACTCATAAAGCTTCGTCAGTGAGTATAGGAACACCGATCCAAACTCAACCTGTAGCGATTCCAGTAATAGAAGGCACAGTAAGCATCGCAGGAGAGACAAAGTATGGCAGCATGCTAACCGCAGATATTAGTGGGATCACATATACGTCAACGACGATAGAAGATGTGCCAACTTATCAATGGTATAGAGGGAACACGGCCATATCAGGGGCGACCTCACCTACGTATACGTTAGTTCAAGCAGATATTGGTGAGACGATTAAAGTTACTGTCACTGCCGATGGAACGAATGCGACAGGAAGTATAACGAGTGGTGAAACAGCTTTCGTGGAAAAAGCGGATGGACCAAGTGCTCCGCCAGCCCCAATCGAAGCCGGTAAAACATCGACAAGTATTACGCTAAATGGGGTAGTAGGTCAAGAATATAGTAAAGATAACGGGGCAACGTGGCAGGATAGTCTAATTTTTAATGGACTAATCCCTGAAACGGAGTATACATTTATCACGAGAGTGAAGGAGACACCCACTCACAAGGCATCACTGGTAAGTACAGGAACATCGATCCAAACACAAACTCAAACTGTAGCGGTTCCAGAAATGGGAGGTACGATAAGCATCACGGGAGAGACGAAGTATGGAAGCGTGTTAACTGCAGATATTAGTGGGATCACGTATACGCCACCAACGACAGCAGATGCACCAACCTATGAATGGTATCGAGGGAACACGGCCATTTCAGGAGCGAACTCTTCCACATATATGTTGGTTCAAGCAGATATTGGAGAGACGATTAAAGTAAGAGCCAGTGCCGATGGAACAAATGCAACAGGAAGTGTAATGAGTGGGGAAACAACTATTGTGGAAAAAGCGGATGGACCAAGTGCTCCGCCAGCCCCAACTGTAGCCAGTAAAACATCGACAAATATTACGCTAAATGGGGTAGTAGGTCAAGAATATAGTAGAGATAACGGAACAACGTGGCAGGACAGTCCGATCTTTATTGAACTAACGCCTGATACAGAGTATACGTTTATCACGAGAGTGAAAGAAACGGCGACGCACAAAGCTTCATTAGTAAGTACAGGAACCCTAGAGAATACTTCTGTGATGAGTACGTTTACTATCTCCTACAACGGCAATACAAACACAGGGGGCACAGTTCCAACAGATAGTGAAACGTATGAGCAAGGAGAAACTGTAACAGTTCTAGGTAATATAGGAAATCTAGTAAAAGTGGGTTACACGTTTGAGGGCTGGAACACGCAAGCAGATGGAACTGGAACAGATTATGCACCAGCTTCAACTTTCATAATGGGTAGTGGAAGCATCATATTATATGCAAAATGGAATCCAGTGACTGTGACACATACGGTAAGTTTTGATGTAGACGGAGGAAGTGCTGTCTCTAATCAGACGGTAGTACATGAAGGAAAAGCAAGTCAGCCAACGAAAGCGCCAACGAAAGCGGGCTATACATTTGGTGGCTGGTATACAAGTAATGCCTACACAACACCATATAATTTTAATACTCTTATTACAGCGAACACAGTGATCTACGCAAAATGGATTATTAATAATACGGGTGGGGGCAATACTGATCCTTCACCAAATCCTGATTCTGGTTCATCAACACCTTCAACCAATGTAGAGGAAGTTGTGGTAGATGTTGAGTCTGGTGATGGCGAGCTAGTTTCTAAAACAACAATAAAACGAACAAAAAATGTAGATAACACTATAAACGATGAAGTGACATTAACGGCACAGAGCGCAACAGAGACAATTAGGAAATTAAAGGAACAAGGGAATGATAAAGCAAGGATTATTATCCCAGACGAGAAGGATCAAGTAAATCAAGTCCAAGTGTCCATTCCGAAAAATGTGCTGTCACTTTTGCAAAATGGAGCAGTCCATCTCGAAATTGTTACCGATAACGTTAGAATTGAAGTGCCACAAACTTCATTGGAAATGTTTAATGAGAATCTATACTTCCGACTCGTTCCGATAAAAGGGCATGATAAACAGCTAGAGATTGAAGAACAAGCCAAAAGGGAAACCGTTGTCCAGCAATTGGTAGAAGGTGCGGTTATTGAGTTGCTTGGTCGTCCGATGACCATCGAAACCAATATGCAAAGCCGTCCTGTTAAATTAACATTGCCGTTGCCTACAGATTTAACAGATGAACAACTTGCCAATTTGGCGATCTTTATCGAGCATAGTGATGGCACAAAAGAAGTTGTACGAGGTAAGGTTGTAGAATATCAAAAGGGAATAACAGGTTTACAGTTTGAAGTGAATAAATTCTCCACCTTCTCTATTCTCTACTTACCAGAGAAGGAAGAAGTGAAGGAGCCAGCTACTGAGGGTGTTACACATCTACCTTACATTCAAGGCTATCCAGATGGTACCTTCCGTCCAAATGCTCCTGTTACAAGAGCACAGATGGCAAGTATGTTTGCTCGTCAATTAACAGGTAATGCCATACCGCAAGCAAAGGCAACCTATACAGATACATTCCAACATGATGCTAAAGATGCAATCGAATTTGCGAAGGAGAAGGGTCTGTTTAAAGGGGTTACAGCAACTAACTTTAATCCAAACGGCTTGATTACGCGTGCACAGATGGCTACGGTGGCTGCCCGCTGGATAGAACAGCAATGTGTGGAACGTCCTGATGCCGATTTCTGTCCACCAGCCTTACAAAGTGCAGCATTCAAAGATGTGAGCGTCCATCATTGGGCAGTGAAAGCAATTGATACTGTCAATGCAGCGGAAATTATGACAGGAATAACAGCCGATACATTCAATCCAGATGGATTCTTAACACGTGCACAAGCAGTGAGGGTATTAAATCGACTGTTTGAACGTCAAGTCCTCATTGAAGATCAAATACCATTATTTAAAGATGTTCCAAAACACCATTGGGTATTTTATGAGATTCAAGAAGCCGCAAAAAAATAACCAAAAAGAGGGTACGCGATTCGTAAGGTAATCGCAGTGCCCTTCTTTTTCAAGGCTCGAAAAGGAATTTATATCCCGAACCCCTCACTGTTATAATCTTTGCTCTATGGCCAGCAACGGATTCTAGCTTTTTTCGTAAATTACTAATATGAACCTTCAATGCCTGTGTATGCCCAATACTTTCCTCTGCCCAAATAAGCTTATACAGCTCTGATGGGGGAAAAATTTGTCCTGGTCGTTGAGCTAGAAAGAAAAAAATTTGAAATTCCTTTGTAGATAAGGCTAATGCTGTGTTACCGATATATACTCTTCCGGAATGAACATGAAAGTGAAAATCCTCTATTATATGAGCATCTTCCTCTATATGGTGTACAGCAGCTTTTACTTGAAATTGCTTTCTACGCATGGATATTCTCTTGATTGTCTTCATTAAACGTTCTTTCTCAATAGGCTTTAAAATATAGTCAACAGCCTGTACATTAAAAGCTTCTATTGCAAAACGCTCATAGGCAGTGACAAATACAATATCCATTAAAAAAGGAAAGTCTGCAATCTTACTAGCAAATTCAATACCATTCATTTCCGCCATATCTATATCTAAAAAAAGAATATCAGGTTTGAGTATAGGGATATTTGCTATAGCTTCTAGTGGATTCACGAATTTTCCGATAATAGTAACAGCGCTATTATCATGTAACGTAGCTTCTAATAAATGGATCGCTAAAATTTCATCATCAACTATGATGGCTTTTAACATTTTTTCACCTCTTAACATCTAAATTTAGAATATTATGTAGCGCAACTGTACTTAATAAATTTTTCGTCATCAATTTTATACTTAGAAATGGAATTTGTACTCTAAAGTTATAAAATTATGAAAATTATGTAATTTATTAGGTGGTAAAACACTGTTTACAGTCCACTAATTGGATCATTACCTACAGTACAGCAATTTTTTTCTCCTTTAACTGATTTAAGTTTATTAGTATTCTCGCACTTTAGTAAATGAGATGCATTTCCCAAATCGTGATGTATTATGAGTGGATAATAAAATATGCCTTTCTACCCATATTATAGCATGCCAATAGTTAACGAAAAATAGATTAAACCGTGTATCATAATCTAATGCTAAAAATTTTAAGTTAAGTGTATTTGTGCATTTTGTGTATTTAAAGTGCATATACTTACAATCACTCTGTTTTTTGCTTATAATGAGAAAGTCAGAATTATTTCTGAAAAAAGTAGCCACAAAGTGAGCGATTGCGATTGAAAAAATTATTATATGGTATCTTCTTTGTTGTTTTTATAGTCATTTTTTTGTACGTAAACAATCACTGGCTAGTCGTAAGTAAACATGTGTTTGAATCAGAAAGTGTGCCTGACAGCTTTGATGGGCTACGCATTGTACAAGTTTCGGATTTACATGACGCTGTCTTTGGTGACAAGCAACAAAAATTGATTGCTAATGTAAAGGATACAAAGCCTGATTATATTTTTATCACAGGTGACGTGATCGATAGTAATCGCTATAATTTAAAACAAAGTCTACAAGCAGTGGAAGGACTAGTTAAAATAGCGGATGTTTATTATGTACTAGGAAACCATGAGGTAGCGTCAAATAAGGTGAATGAAATTTATGAGGCGCTGTCATCGTTAGGGGTACATATTATGTCCAACGAATCGACCGTGTTAGAGCGCGACGGGGAGCGCTTGGCGATTGTTGGTATTGAGGATCCGTTAATGGGTAGAACAACAGAAGATATGCTGGACATTGCAACGGCCTATTTGCCAGACGATATGTTTAAGTTGTTACTAGCACATAGACCAGAACTATTTAATACGTATGTAAATTACCACATAAATTTAGTATTTTCGGGACATGCGCATGGTGGGCAAGTTCGTATTCCTGGGCTTGGAGGACTTGTTGCACCAGGACAGGGGCTGTTTCCAAAATATACAGCTGGTGTCTACGAAGCAGGCGCGACGAGAATGGTAGTTAGTAGAGGGTTAGGTAATAGCTCAGTACCATATCGCATTTTTAATCTACCAGAAATTATTGTGATGGATCTAAAGAAAAAATAAGCACTGCGTAAAATTTACGCAGTGCTTTCAATTTGTTTGCGTTCTATACGTTTAACGAGGTAAATACTTATTTCATACAAAATAATCATCGGTATTAATACGAGTAACTGACTTATAAAGTCTGGAGGCGTGATAACAGCAGAGCCTACGCCCATTGCGATATAAGACCAGCCTCGTATTTTTTTCATGGATTCAGCAGTCAGTACACCAATGGCTGATAAGAATAGGGCAACAATCGGTAACTCAAATAATAGACCAAGCGGTACTGTAGTCATGATTAAAAAGTGCATATATTCATTTGCTGATACCATGACATCGAAATTGGTAGCTCCAATGCTTACTAAGAATGTATAGCTAAGTGGGTTTACGACGAAATAACCAAAAGCTACTCCTACTAAAAATAGAACTAACATGATTGGTGCATAGAGGCCTAAAAATCGACTTTCCTCTTCTTTTAAGCCTGGTTTAATAAAGCTCCATAGAAAGTGGACGAGGAAAGGCATTGCAAGACCAAAAGCTAAAGTAGTTGAAATCGTCATGTAAAATTTAACTACTTCTAGCGGTCCTAAAATAACGAGTGAGTGACCTCGCGTTATAAATGGAAACCAAATATTAATAGTAGAAAAGACAACAATGAAAAATAAAATAAAAACCGTTAACCCTTTGATAATTTGCTTACGTAAATCACTAAGATGCTCCAATAATGAGGTAACAGGTATCAGGGGTTCATCTGACACATGATCCTCTTCAATTGCTACCGTAGGTATTTCAACTAAAGCCTCCACTGGTTTTGGAGGCTCGGCTTGTGGTTTATCTAGAGGGCTTAAATATTTTCTTTTTCCGTCTTCATATGGATCCATAGGAAACCCTCCTACGAAGCATCAGATTTTTTTTCGACCTTTTTCACGGTATCATCTTCATCATCCATAAGTCCCTTAGTAGACTTTTTAAATTCTGCAAACGTTTTACCAACCGCTCCACCGATTTCTGGTAATTTTTTTGGGCCAAATACAATTAATACAATCACTAAAATAATGATTAATCCAGGTACTCCAATTGCTCCTAGACCTCCCATAAGTCTTGCCTCCTTTAGAATGATTTTTTATACTAATGAACCACCTGATTGACTGTATTTGATGACTCCCTCAGCACAACGGTAGGCAAGTGCCCCTAATGTGCCGGTTGGATTATAACCACTATTGTGTGCAAAGTTGCCTGCACTTACTGCGAAAAGGTTATCAACATCCCAGTGCTGTAAGTAATTATTCACAACACCTTGTTCTGGTGTTAAGCTCATTACCGTACCACCAGTATTATGCGTTGTTTGGTAAGGTACGATATTGTAATCGGTAATTTCTGCGTTAGGGACAATTGTTTTTGCACCCATTTCCTTCATAATGTCAGCTGCACGTGCAGAGATGTATTTATGAAGAGCTCGATCTTGATCAGTAAAATTGTATGTTAACTGAGTTAATGGTAGCCCGTAAGCATCCTTATAGGTAGGATCCAGCGATATATAGTTTTCCTTATGTGGCATAGATGCTCCTTGCGCACCAATCCCAAATGAACGTGTATAGTAATAAATAGATTGCTTTTTAAATTCTGGTCCCCAAGTAGGCGTATCAGGCGGGGTTGGATTTGAGCCGATTGGTCGTGTACCTGTCTGTGTAAGCGCAATATTACCTCCGTGAATAAAATCTAAATCACTATGGTCAAAATTATCCCCATTGTAATCGTCTATACACATGCCTAACGAACCTGCACCCATAAATGTATTGTATTGTTCCTCGAAGAACCCAGCGGCACCAGGCAAGATTTGATAACAATAGTTTCTGCCAAGTGTTCCTTTGCCAGTAGTAGGGTCATATCTTTCACCAATGTCAGAAACCATTAATAGCTTGGCATTATTAAAGACATAACTAGTTAATACAACAGCGTTAGCTGGCTGAATGAATTCTTCTCCCGAAACAGTATCGATATATCTTACACCTGTAGCCTTGTTACCTTGCTTTAAAATTTCAACAACATTGGAATTGAAGCGTAAATCAAAATTTCCTGTCTTGAGGGCTGTAGGGACAACTGTAATTTCTGCGGATGACTTTGCACCATATTCGCATCCAAAGCGTTCACAAAAACCACAATATTGGCAAGCGTTGATCGTTTCGCCATCTGGGTTTTTATAAACCTCTGATACGTTAGCTGATGGAACCATATAAGGTGTTAGCTTCAGGTTTGTTGCAGCTTTTTCGAATTGTGCAAGCATAGGCGTTTTTTTCATAGGCGGTGTTGGATAGGGATTCGAACGCTTTCCACTAAATTTATTTTTATCATCACCCGAAATACCAGCTGTTTTCTCGAACTTATCGAAATAGGGCTCTAGCTGATCATATGTTAAGCCCCAATCCTGAATCAGATAATTCGGTCCCAGCTTATTAGGTCCATAACGTTTATCTGTTAATGTTTTGATTTGGAAATCATAGGGTAAAAATCGATAAGTCATGCCATTCCAGTGTGTTCCTGATCCACCCAGACCCTCTCCAAGTAGGAAGGAGCCAAGCTGACGCATTGGTAATGCCTTCATATTGCGATCATTACGAAAGCTTACGGTCTCTTTAGAAAGATTTTGCATTAAATCATATCGGATGGCATAACGGTATTCGTCATGAACATTTAAATAATCCTCGGTCCCACGCTTTTGACCTCGCTCTAAACCGACTACCTTTAAGCCAGCTTTAGCACATTCTGCAGCAACGATACCGCCAGTCCAACCTACACCAACTGTTACTACGTCTACACTCGGTAATGTTTTAGCCATTTTTTATCCCCCCTTAATGGTTGCCTAATGGATTAGGCTCAATTTTTTGGAACTTGGCATCTTCTATTTGTGTAATATAAGCCATCTGGTGACCAGGGAAGCCCTTCATACGCCAGCCATCCATATTGCGATTTCCTCCATACATAGGGTCAGAATAAGCTCCCTCTAATGTTGCTGCTCGTAATAATGTAAAGAAGAACGCGGAAGTAACCCCAACCATTTCTATGTCACCTTTTTGGAAGGCAGTTAATATTTCATCCATTTGTTTGCCATCTAAATCGTTAAAGCTTTTCTTATAACGCTTTTGTGCTTCATCCTCCATTTTTTGGATACCCTGTCTAAAAATTTCCGCTCGCGTTAAACGGCTCTGGTAGCCTTGAGTTGGGGCACCTACATCAAATGGACCTTGCATATATTCTTTAGAGTTACTCCCATAATTTCCTGCAAGTTGATGATCGATAAAATAGGGAACGTCTAAACCAATAGCTCCTGGTCCCAAATCGTCCTCTGGAAAGATACGTTCCGTGGCCTTTGATAAGATACTAAAATCTTTTTCATTTCTGAAAAACATCTTAGCTTTTGGTGAGCCTGTGGCCTCATTCGTTGTTTCATGACCACCATGCTCTAGGGTAGAAGTACCTTTACCATTGATGTTGTAACCAACTAATCCTCCAATTAAACCACCACCGACTAATGTACCAGCAGCAATACCTGTAGTTTTTAAAAAGTCTCGACGAGAAACATTATTTTTGTCTGAACTCATGGAAGTCCTCCCCTCAAAATGTGTTAAACGGATCCTATCTTTAATAATCAGCAAAAAATGTGAATTATAATCAATTTTTGTTGGAAAATGTTTTAATTTCCTCCATTAGCATGATGTACTCTCCTTTTAAATGACAAGAGGGATCTATGAATTGAAAATTTTGTAGAAAATTGTTAGCACTATAAAGGTAGTGTAAATGGTATTATTATACATTTATTAATCATATTGGAAAACTTTTGTTGACTTCTACTTTTAGTGACTTTACTCTGAAGTTATGTAAAAATATGCGGATTGTATAGCTAAAAATGGAAGAAGTGAGAAAAAGAGAAATGTGGTTAAAAGGAATTGGCGGTAAATTAATTGTTGCAATTATAGCTCTTGTATTTGTAACATGTGGCACGCTTGGGCTATCTACTTGGATAAATAGTACAAAAGCCGTGAATGAGCAAGTGGAATCTAATTTGGTATCTAGAGCAGAGGATGTTTCCCAATACATAGAAGAACACTTCCAATTAACACTAGTGGAGGTGGAGGCAATTGCAGAGCAAGAGGCAGTTCGGAGCATGGACTTTGAAAAGCAAAAGCAGTATCTATCGAAACGTCTTGCCGGTAATGAGAATTATTTAGGTTTTGGCATTATCGATGCTAATGGAGTTGCCCATTATCTGGATGATACAACAGCTGAACTAGGGGATCGTGATTACGTAAAAGAAGGTTTTACTGGTAAGTCTGTCATGTCAGAAATTACGATTAGTCGTGTAACAGGTGAACCAGTCATTTTAATTGTTTCTCCAATTGATACAGTGACAGGTGAAAAAGCCTTATTATTAGCACGTATTGACGGCTATTACCTATCTAAAATTGTAGAAGACATTAAGGTTGGAGACAGTGGCTATGCATTTATGTTAGACGCTAACGGAACAATTATTGGACATAATAATCACTCGTATGTGAAGGAGCAATACAATCCAATTAAGGAAGCAGACAAAACAGGTATCAAGACAGGCAGAGCAATGGCTGCTAAAGAAATGATTACTAATGATAACGGTTATTTTACTTTTAAAACGGAAGATACAGGAACTAGTCTAATGGGCTATCATACCCTCGATAATGGTTGGAAAATGGGGGTTATCGCACTAGAAGATGAGATGCTTTCAGGGCTTACTAAGCTTAAGACCAACTTCATTGTCACTACGATCATTGTTTCGATACTTGGGCTATGCATCTCATTTGCCATTTCTCGCTCTGTTAGTAGACCACTTCGACATGTACTTCGCATTAGTGAGGGCTTATCGAATGGAGACTTTACACAGGAGATTCCAGAAAAATATTTGAAACGTATTGATGAAATGGGAACGATGGCACGTGCATTAGATCGCATGACTGATAATATGCGGGAAATGATAGCCAAAGTGAGTCAAGAAGCAACGGCAGTGAATGAAGCTGCGTGTGATTTAATGGGAGATGTAAATGGAGTAACAAAGCGTTCAAAGCAAATTGCTGGTGCAATAAGTGAAGTAGATCGAGGGGCACAAAGCCAAACTGTGATGGCAGAGGAAAGTGCCTCAGCAATGGAACAAATGGCAATAGGGATACAAAATGTAGCTGAAGTTGCCTCCTCAATTGCTTGTAATACAGATTTTATTTCCCAGAAAATTAGTGAAAGCAATCATGCAGTTCAACAATCCGTTCTATGTATGAATGAGATTCAGCAAGGCACAACAGATGAACTATCAATTATTCACAAACTAGAAAAAGAGTCAGAAGAAATTAGCTTAATTTCAAAAATGATTACCGATATTTCCGATCAAACAAATTTATTGGCATTGAATGCCTCTATTGAAGCAGCACGGGCTGGAGATGCTGGTAAAGGCTTTGCCGTTGTAGCAGAAGAAGTTCGCAAGCTATCGGAGCAAACAGCAGAATCAGCTACTAAAATTAATGTGCTCATCGAAAGAGTTCAATCTTATACATTAGAAGTAGTAAAAGCAGCGGAATCTGGTGAAGATAATGTTGAGCGTGGTTTAGCTTCCATTGAGGCAGTAGGAGAACGCTTCGAGGAAATGGTTCAAGCAGTAGGAGAAATAGCAGGTCAAATTGAAGAAATGAATGCTTCAGCTGAACAAATGTCTGCCAACACGGAGGAAGTTTCCGCGTCTATGGAAGAAATGGCAGCTACTGCACATGCGGCCAGTGATTATGTGCATGAGGTAACAGATGCAACAGCGGAACAGTTGAAGACGGTAGCAGTAATGAACAATCAAACTGAAAAACTATCAGAAATGGCAAAACGTTTATATGAAGCCATTCAAAAATTTAAATATTAAATTAGAGAGGAACTGTCTATTAATGATAGCTCCTTCAGAGTGTTAAAAAACAAAATCATTCATACAATTTTTGTGAAAGGTGAAGATGGATTACCGCTCCATGCAGGGGCTCGTCTGTCTCGCTATCCCACGGTTGTCAGACACCCCCTGGAAAGGACGCTGGCGGAACGAAAATCAACCCCTCACCTTGTCAAAAATTCTTTTTCTGCTAGTAACATTGTCTTTTTTCAACAATATAGGAGGAGCCGTAATTTTAATAACAGCTCCTCTATTATAATGCAATTAAGCGTCTTGCATCGCTGCTAGTAATTCTTCTTTCGAAACGGTGCAATCGCCACCACCTTGTACCATTTGGTCACTTCCGCCACCTTTACCATTAATAAGAGGCAGTGCCTTTTGGGCAACATCCTTCATGCTTTTTGAAACATTATTCCCTCTTGCTGCGACGAATTGTAGTTTGCCTTCATTTTCAGATACAAGTAGAGCTATTACATCTTTTTGTTCCGTAACAATCAAACGTGCTATTTTTTGTAGCTCTTGCATTGTTCGCTGATTAAAAGCAGCTGTTACGACACCTTCGCTATTAACAAGTGCCCTTGCTTCATACGTGAGTAATTCCTCTTTCGCAGCAGCGAGAGCCTTTTCTGTAGTTTTTTGAGTAGATAAAACTTTTGAAAGTGCTGTGGCAGCTTCAATCTCAGGGACACTTAATTGACGAGCAACGTCCGCTAATACTTTTTTACGCATGCCAAGCTCAGTCAAAACGCGTTGACCACACACAAAAGAAACGCGCACATTGCCCTTCATTTTCTCCGTACCTAATATTTTGATGGTACTAACTTGCCCTGTGGATGTAGGGTGAGTGCCACCACAACCGTTGTAATCAAAATTAGGGATAATCACAAGTCGGATGTCTCCCGTCACTGCAACTTCTTTACGAAGATTATAGTTGCCCAGCTCTTGCTCTGTAACCCAGATAGTTTGAATGGGGCGGTTCTCTAGAATAATGTCATTGGCTCTTGCTTCTGCCGCTGCAAGCTGTTGCTCAGAAATCGTTTCTATAGCAAGATCAATTGTTACTTGCTCACTGCCTAGATGAAAGCTTACAGTCTGCGCATTAAAAAGCTCTACAAAAGCAGCTGTTAAAATATGTTGCCCAGCATGCTGCTGCATATGATCGAATCGTCTTGGCCAATTTAACTTGCCATGTACCACACCATCTAAAGTCGATAGATCACCTTCAATATAGTGACGAATTTCATCATCCACTTTTTCAACATCTATGACCTCCAACGCATTCAATGTACCTGTATCGTGAGGTTGACCACCACCAGTTGGATAGAAAGCGGTGTTCGATAGTACAACATACTGACGGTCGGATTCGTCAGTTCCTTTACTAATAATAGTTGCATCAAACTCTTGTAACATAACGTCTTGATAATATAATAGCTCTTTCATGAAAAAGCCTCCTCGTATGTAGGGAAATTTAGTTCTAAATTAATTCCATTTCATTGTGGCATAATTACTTACAGGTGTATACGAGTTTTCTAGTTGACCCATGCTGAAATTGATTTAATATAGAAAAGAACAGCTAAAGAAAAAGGAGCAAATATAATGGAAATTACACAATTCTCAATGGAAGAGATTTTAGACCCAACAAATATTATTGAAGGTAAGCGTTATGAATTTATTCTGGATGTAGAAATTGATGAAGAGGATGAGCTTTACCACGAAGCTGGCATTGAAATTCGTGTCCTAATTGGTGAAAAAGACGAAGAACCATTTATATTAAATTACTTCATCATGGAAAAGGCTGAAGGTGAATATTTAGACTTTGCATTAGAAGATGATGAACTAGAAGAAATTTTGACATTCTGTAAAGAAGAAATAGCGAAAGCATAGTAAGTAACAGGTAGAGAGTATAGATTCTTTACCTGTTTTTTTATTGAATTAAGGATTATGTAAGCTTGATGAAATATACATGTAGTATTGAAGGACTAAACTTAGTTTTAGTGTTCAGAAAATAGGGCAATTTAAAGAGAGAGGTGTTTCTATGTCAACGTACACGCAATCCATTTTTATAGCATTTTTCATAACTATTATTTTATCCTTTGTACTATTTATACCATGGCTGATTTATACGTATCGTAAGTATGGATACTTATCGATGTCCAAAACCATTATCATGTTCTCATTTATTTTTTACTTTTTATCTGCGCTATGTTTAGTATTACTACCATTTCCGTCTACAAGAGATACTTGCTCACTTCAATCCGCGGAAACCGTTCATACTAATTTGCGACTTTTTCAATTTGTTGATGATGTTTTAAAGGATAGTGGCGTTGTTGTCACAAATCCATCTACATGGCTTGCTATCACAAAACAGCAGGCATTTTTTCAAGCCTTCTTTAATTTCTTACTACTAATGCCATTCGGCGTTTACTTGCGATATTTTCTTAAAGAAAGAAGGTACTGGAAACGTGCATTTTTAATTAGCTTTTTGCTAACATTGTTTTATGAGGTCACACAAAGAACAGGCATTTATGGCATCTTTAATTGCGCATACCGAATCTTCGATGTCGATGACTTATTACTAAACAGTGTAGGTGCGCTCCTAGGTTTCTTCTTAGCACCAATTGTTTGGGCATTATTCCCCTCTCATGAAGAGGTTGAGGCTAAAGCTGCTGAAATGGAAAAAAATGATATTGTTAAGCCGATTTCTATTTTACTAGCATTGGCCATTGATTTATTTATCGTCCAATCAGTTTGGATGATTATTGGTGTTCTGACAGGGTATAGCGGTACTTTTGAATTCTTAGTGAAAATGGCTCTGTACGTGATACTCTTTGGGGTGTTACCAAGTATGATGAATGGTGCAACACTAGGTATGAAGGTGATGCGTTTTACAATGGTCAACAAGAAAGGCAAAAGTATTGTAAAGCAATCATGGCGTCGTTGTATTGCTATTATCGCTACCTTGTGTTTATCAGGAGCCATTACAACTTTAGGTGACATCCAATTAGATATGGATTCACCATTTTATGTTCTACAAATTGTCATTTCTCTACTTGCCGCAATAGCAGGTTTTGCACTTACAATGATAATAGCTATTCATGTGATACGGGTCATCGTAAGTGGTGGAAAACGACGTTTGTATATCGATCAATATGCAGATTTAATGGCAACAAGGAAAAAATAAGGGGGCTTGTAGAATGAAATACGTCATCATTGGTGGGGATGCTGCAGGTATGTCTGCAGCAATGGAAATCTATCGGAATGTTCCAGGAGCAGAAATAACTACTTTAGAACGTGGTTTTATTTATTCATATGGGCAATGTGGATTGCCTTATGTTGTAGATGGTCGTATTTCATCAACCAAACGTTTAATTGCAAGAGATGTCGAAACTTTTCGAGATAAGTATGGCATTGATGCAAGAGTTGGCTATGAGGTAGAGAATGTAAACATAGAGAAGAAGGTTATTACAGGTACACAAGCAAGTGGTGATAAATTTGAGATTACCTACGATAAACTTCTTATTGCAACGGGGGCTAGTCCAGTCATGCCTGTGAAAAGGGGGAATGAGCTAGATGGTATCCATACGGTAAAAACAATTCCTCAACTGGAAGATTTGATGGCAGATTTAACATCAGAGATTGAGCAGGTAACAATCATAGGTGGTGGCTATATTGGTTTAGAAATGGCTGAAACCATACATGCCTGTGGGAAAAAGGTAAGACTTATTCAGCGCGGAAGTCATGTGGCTCGTATTTTAGATGAAGAACTTGCTCAGCATGTGCATGAGGAAGCGAAAAAGAACGATGTAGAGCTATTATTAAATACGAGCGTTGAAGCTTTTGAAGGAAATAAACGAGTGGAACGTGTTATTACAGATAACGGCGTTCTAGAGACGGATTTAGTCATTGTCGCTTCAGGCATAAAACCAAATACACAGTTTTTAAAGAATACTGGTATTGCACTTGCAAAAAATGGAGCGATCATTGTAAATCGCCATTTAGAGACTTCCCTTGAAAATATTTATGCAGCTGGCGATTGTGCAACTCACTTTAATATTGTGAAAGAACGTTTAGATTATATACCTTTAGGAACGACTGCCAATAAGCAAGGTCGTTTAGCAGGTCTCAACATGTCAGGCAAATTTGCTCCATTTAGAGGAATTGTGGGCACATCTATTTTAAAATTTTTCAATTTAACTATTGCTACAACAGGTATAAATGAGCGCGATGCTAAAGAGCTTGGTTTTGACTATGAGGCATTTAAATTATCTGCACGCCATATAGCCGGCTATTATCCAGGTGCACAACGTATGTTTATAAAAGTGGTCGTTCGCAAGCGCGATCAATTGTTATTGGGTGCCCAAATCGTGGGACCAGCGGGAGTCGATAAGCGTATCGATGTGTTTGCGACAGCATTATATAGTAAAATGACCTTACCTGATTTGCTAGATTTAGATTTGGCCTATGCACCACCATTCAATGGTGTTTGGGACCCTTTGCAGCAGGTGGCAAGAATGAATGGACGTTTATAATAGGAGGTAGAGAGATGAGCATTTATGATATTAATGTAACTTTAGAAGATGGTACTATCTATAGCCTTGAACGTTATAAAGGAAAGCCGATGCTAATTGTTAATACAGCTTCCAAATGTGGCTTTACACCACAATTTGAAGAATTAGAAGGTCTCTATGAAAAATATCAGGAGCAAGGTCTGGTTGTACTTGGTTTTCCATCAAATCAATTTAAACAAGAGCTAGCGACAGCTGAAGAAGCGGCTTCCCAATGTCGACTAACATATGGAGTGACGTTCCCGATGCATGAGATCGTGAAGGTGAATGGTAAAGAAGCACATCCTATTTTCGATTATCTTACTTCTCATTCCAAAGGATTTTTAGGCAATAGTGTTAAATGGAACTTTACAAAATTCCTTGTAAACCGTAATGGAGAGGTTGTTGGACGATACGCCTCAGCAGATAAGCCAAGTAGCTTTGAGGAAGATATTCAAAAAGTATTAGCACAATAGATTAGAAAAGATTCATGCACAGTTTGTGTATGAATCTTTTTTTGTTTATAAATTCCAAAAAGCAGTGGATTTAAGGTTGCTGTAAGCTTGCGACAAATTTGCTGTAAGTTTGGGGTCGTATACTAAAGTCAGAAAGAAGAGGTGAGCGTATATGACGCCATTATTAAAGGTACAAAACGTTGGGAAAAATTACGGCAAAGGCGCAAATACTTTTACAGCGCTATCGAATATATCATTTGAAGTAGAAAAGGGGGAGTTTGTTGGGGTAATGGGTCCTTCTGGGGCTGGAAAATCTACGCTTCTTAATGTATTAGCAACGATTGATACGCCAACAACTGGTGAAATTATTATTGAAGATACTAATTTGGCACGTATGAAGGATGCTGAATTAGCGGATTTTCGTCGAGATAATTTAGGGTTTATTTTCCAGGATTATAACTTGCTTGATTCTTTAACAGTGCGAGAAAATATTGTTTTACCACTAGCGATTGCAAAAATGCCGACAAAGGCTATTAATGCGAGAGTTGATCGCATTGCTGCATTGTTTGGAATTAGTGATTTATTAAACAAATATCCTTATCAAATTTCAGGTGGGCAAAAGCAGCGTACAGCCTCGTCGCGAGCATTAGTGACAGAACCGAAACTAATTTTTGCCGATGAGCCTACAGGTGCGCTAGATTCAAAATCTGCAACCGATTTATTAGAAAGCTTAAGTGATTTAAACCAATCTCAAGCAGCAACGATTATGATGGTTACTCATGATGCCTTTGCAGCTAGCTTTTGTCAGCGCATTCTATTTATTCAGGATGGACAGCTATCTAAGGAAATTCAACGTGGGACTCTAACGAGAAAGCAATTTTTCCAAGAGATCTTGCAGGTGCTATCTAGCATCGGGGGTGGAGTAAATGACGTTATTTAGTTTAGCGCGTAAAAATATTCAACGCAATTTATCGAATTACTTTTTATATATTGCCTCAATGGTATTTAGTATCGTTATTTACTTTACGTTTGTGACGCTCAAATATAATGATGATCTTTCAGCCTTAAAGCAATCGTCACAACAAATTAAAGGATTGATGAGTGCCTCGTCAGTCGTACTTCTGTTCTTCATTGTCATCTTTATGGCCTATTCCAACTCGTTTTTTATGAAGAAGCGGAAAAAGGAAGTAGCCCTTTACTCGTTACTAGGTGTACGTAAGCAAAAAATTGGCTTAATGCTCTTTTTTGAAAATTTAGTCATAGGACTTGTCTCTCTAATGTTTGGTATCCTTCTAGGTTTCTTTATGTCCCAAGGGCTATTAATGATACTAGTACGCTTAATGGGCTATGAAGTGGTTGGTAGCCTGACATTTTCAATGGAGGCACTAATTAATACAACGGGCATTTTTGCACTACTGTTTTTATTCACATCCTTACAAGGTTACCGTGTAATTTATCAATTTAAGCTAATTGATTTATTCCACGCAGACAAACAGGGAGAGCAAATTCCACGTGCTTCATTAGTAGCTGCTCTACTCGGCACTGTACTTATTGCATTTGGTTATTATACAGCTGCCTCTGATATGTTTACGAGTGAAATATGGCGATTCTTTACGGTATTAGGTACGCCATTAATGGTTATAGGGGTGACAATTGCAGGGACATACCTTCTATTCCATAGTGTGAGTGTCTTTGTGTTAACAGCATTAAAGAAAGCAACATCATGGTCCTGGAAGGGTTTAAATTTAATCGGTGTTTCTCAATTGTTGTATCGTATTCGAGCCAATGCCAAATCGTTGTCAATCATTGCAATTTTAAGTGCCACTACGATTACAGCAGGTGGCGGTGTCTTCGGTATGTATTATAATGCAGAAGCTTCTGTACGTCAGATGCTGCCAAACACATTTATGTGGAAAGGCGAGACAGTAGAATTTTCACAACAAGATGTCTTATATAATGAAGCACTGGCTGTGAAAAATTTACGTGTAGATAATGAATTCTCATTTTTCGAATATACATTACTTAAGGAATCGGACTATAATCGTTTAGCAAAATTACAAGGCAAGGATAAAGAGCTACACATTCCAGAGGGTTCTACGGTTTTACTTGATGCAGCCTATGATGAACGATTTTCACATGATTATACAGGTGAGGACTTTAAGCTACAAAACGGAGACTCCTTCCATGTAGAGAAGATGTACACGGAAAGCGTGTTAAACTTTATAGCAGCTGGAACAGTTCTCGTTGTGAATGATCAAGAGTTTAAAGCTACTGATGCCGATGAAATTATGATGCAGGTTGTTGGATTGGATAATGATTTGAAACAACAGGATGTGTCGAAAGACATTTACCAGCAGTTGTCTTCTGAACAACAAGAATCATTTTCTAGTGTACCGCAAAGCTATGAGGATAGTTTAGCAACAGTTGGTGCTCTATTGTTTGTAGGAAGCTTCCTAGGATTGGTTTTCCTAACAGCAACGGGCAGTATTATCTACTTCAAAATTTTAACGGAAGCCGAAGAAGATCAGGAAAAATATGCTATTTTAAATAAAATTGGTGTAAATAGTAAGCAAATCTTAAAGACAGTAGCAGGACAGGTCGCTGTTATCTTTAGTGCGCCACTTATTGTGGGGATTGCACATAGTGTGTTTGCATTACTAGCATTTTCACAGCTATTTAACATGAATATTACAAAACCAGTCATCTTGTGGATGATTGCATATTCAGCTATTTACTTTATTTATTATATCTTTACCGTTCGTTCGTTTTATAAAATAGTGAGACAGGGGAATTAATATGAAAAAAGTATTTTTCGGAATAGGTGCATTGTTTATCTTATTCGTAGCAGGGTTAATTGTATTGATGACTGTAGATTTTAACCGATTAAATAAAGATACCAACTATGTTCATATCACGGCTGATGGTGAGGTAGAGGAGTTTAAAGCAGATAGTGGTGAAATCTTTAAAATGTATTGGTACGAGCTACCTACTTACGATAAAAATGGGGAAGAGAAAACATTAAAGTTTTCCGCTCATAAAAATTTACGCCAGGATGCTTATTTAAAGCTTTACGTGAAAAAGGAAACAGAAGTTACTTCATTTGATGAAGTGAAATTCCATGAATTACCTGCTAAAGTACAGGATCAAATGAAATAACACAAAGAGGGAGTCTCAAATTTTGAGACTCCTTCTTTTCCACACGAAAGTTCAGTGCAAAGTATTTAGCGTTTAAATTCAACTGGTTAAATTTAGTTTATTTATTTAGTATTCCTTTTGTAGATCAATAATAACGCATGTACCTTTTCCTTTTTCCGAGGTGATGGTCACTGTTCCTCCATGGGCCTCAATGATATCTCTAGCAATAGCTGTACCTAAACCAGTACCAGCAGTATTGTCCGTATTTGTGCCACGGTAATAGCGTTCAAAAATATGTTCCAAATCCTCTGGGGCTATCCCCTTGCCATTATCAGAAATTGTTAGAGTATGCTCATCAACAGACACATGGACAGATACATCGGGAGCATTATGAAGCAATGCATTGTGTAAAAAGTTCATGATAGCTCTGCGCATAAAATGTTCATCTATTTGATGAAGACTGTTCGCAGTTGTCGCCTCAAACGTTAGATTAGCTTGTTCATATTGTGGTGTATTTAATGTTTCAATCACTATCTCTCGAATAAAAGGTACCATGTTCACTTCATTTAGTGTAAGTGGAAGCTGTTGATGTCTTAAACGCATCGTTAAATTTAAGTCATCCAGTAGATTTTGCATATGCAATGATTGTTTTTCTATAACTTTTGCGTACTCGATTTGCTCAGTATTTGTTATTTGTGCATCATTCAATAGTTCTGCATAACCTCGAATAGAGGCAAGTGGCGTTTTCATATCGTGGGAGACATTACTAATCCATTCTTCACGCATAATTTCTAGTCTCTTTCGCTCCTGTTCATGGGCTGCCAATTCTCGTGATACTTCATTTAAGTTTTCAAAAACCGGCTTGTAGACACCACCAGGAGTCTTAATAGACGTATGATCATGATTCTTTAAATGGTGAATGCGATCTATCATCGCATAAAGAGGTTTCGTTAATGTACGACCAAAAAGCCATCCTACTAATGTAGCTACTAACAAGTCCGCAATCACGATGAACAGGCCAAATTTCCCTATAAACTGTAAGAGTGATGTACCAGAAACATGCGTAACAAGCCTTGTAACACCGCTACCTTTAATACCAATTAAATAACTAAAGGGATCCTTACTGCCAATATACACCGTAGTATCAGAATCGAATTCTTTATATTTATATACTTGAATTAAGTCGATAGGTGCATAGTGCAATGGTGCTTTATCTGGTGCAAAATGAGAATCAATAACTTGACCATTTTCATCAAGCAATTGTATCCAAGCATTTCTTTGATGCAATTGTTCGAGTCCATCTTCACGTATGGAGGTTGCTCCATTTTTTATCTCGATATGTTTTTGAAATTCTCGCACAAAGTTTTCCTCTTCGGTGGCAGAAACACCTTCAGAGTCAGTTGTTAGCCGATAAGTAAGGAGTCCCATGAAGATAGCTGTATTGACAAAAATAACAATGATGACGATAGAAAGTACGGAAAGGAGAAAGCGAGCGGTTAATTTCCACTTCATTCTTGTGCCTCTTTGGGCATGACAAACTTATAGCCAAGTCCTTTTACAGTTGTGATATATAGAGGATTAGACGCATCCTGCTCAATTTTTTCACGCAACCGGCGAATATGCACCATAACAGTGTTATCAGAACCGAAGAAATCCTCTCCCCATACACGTTCAAACAATGTTTCTTTACTTAAGATTCGATTGGGATTGTGCATAAAGCACGCCATTAACCCAATTTCCTTAGCTGTTAACTCCAATAACACGCCATTTTTATGCACTTCAGTTTCATCGGCATTCAACTGAAATGGTCCAATTTGTAGTGTTTTTTCAACAATATTCGTTATGGTATCTTGTGTTTGATAGCCAGCTCTACGTAATTGCGCCTTCACACGATAGGCTACTTCTTTCGGGCTAAAAGGTTTTGTAATATAATCGTCTCCGCCAATGGCTAGTCCTAAAATTTTATCAATTTCCTCATTTTTAGCAGACATGAAGAGCACAGGGACATGGGATACTTCACGGATACGTCTACATAAATCGTAACCCTCACCATCGGGAAGCATGACATCTAGAAGTATAATATCGGGTGTTGTTTGTTGAAAGCTTGTCCAAGCATCGCGAATGGTACTAGCTGTATAAATTTGTTTGTAGCCCTCTTTTTGTAAGCTTACTTTTAGTAGATTCGCTAAATCTGCCTCATCATCCACTACTAAAATGGTTGGTTCTTGCACTTGTTCACACGACCTTTCGATTTGGAAGAATCTTTACTGACAATTATTATAAATGAAATGTATAGAAAAGAGGAAATGTTGGGTTGTATTCTACAAGAAAGGAAGTACATTTTTTATATAAACCACTACAAGGTGAAACCTTTACAGATTCTAAAGCGTAAAAAGAGTATTACAAATTAGGAGGAATGGCGATGTTTAAAAAAATAGCAGCAGATGCACTTGGACTTTCAGATATTGGGGTGGTTGTGCCAAGAGAGGACTATGATAAGACAGATGCAGATGATTTTATCTTACATGAAATTGATGAAAAAATTTACTTTTTAATTAAAACGAAGGCAGATGAGTATTGCTTTACAAATCGTGCGATTATTCATGTAGATGGCGAAAGTGCTATGAGCAAGAAACGATTACTGCGACGCTATGACTATTCAATGTATACTGTGACAGAAGTTTTTCTCGAAACAGCAGGAACAATCGACCTTGATGTCGAAATTAAGTTTACAATCGGCAATTCCCCACTGTCCATCGACATTCATAAACGCTTTATTGATGACATTAAAGATTTATATAAAGCACTACATGCCATTAGCTATGAACAAAAGAACAATGCTTATAAGCTAGAAGTAGCGGAAAAAAGTTTAAACATAGCATCATCATCACTTGGTCGAATTGGCAATGACAATATATCTCCTGCGTCGTCATTCAAAGAAATTACAAGCTTTGCGAATACTTGGATGGTCGATCATAAAGATAAGTATAAAAAAGAAGACTTCTCACATATTTTTGATTTATATATGAACAATTGATAAAAATAGCTCTCTGCAAGTGTGGAGAGCATTTTTAACATATAACGATATACATAAAAATTATTCTAGGAGCGTGATTAGAAAATGACAAACGACATGCATGTGCTAGAAAAAGAAGAGGTAGAAAGTGATGATTTTATACAGCAACCTCAAGCCGCTGAAACATTGTTCGTAAATGAGTTTATTGATGGTATTTTAGATCCATCACAGAAGATGTTAGGACCGCTTAAAGATGGTGGAACGATTATTGCCAATACAACACCTGGATGTTGGGGCCCCATGCTTACACCTACTATTCGCGGAGGACATGAAGTAACGAAACCCGTGTTTGTAGAAGGGGCAGAGGTGGGTGATGCTATTGTTATAAAAATTAAATCTATTCAGGTCACATCTCTTGCAACTTCGTCTGGCCATGATGAGGCAATTGTAGATCGATTCATTGGTGATCCGTTTGTTTCTGTAAAATGTCCAGGCTGTGGCAAGCTTCATCCAAGCACAGTTGTAAAAGGAATAGGCCCACATGCAATTCGATGTTCTACATGTGATACAGAAACGGCACCCTTTAAAATGACAAACGGTTATACGATGGTACTAGATCATAAAGGGCAAATGGGTGTAACGGTTGGACGAGAGGGTGCTAGACGAATTGCACTTGATGCTAGAACCTACATGAGAACACCTGAAAATTCTGTACAAAATCCTGTTGTAGCATTGGCTCCAAGCGATTTAGTAGGTGTATTGGCAAGAATGCGACCATTTTTAGGTCAGCTTGGTACAACCCCTTCTAAAGCGATGCCTGATTCACATAATGCAGGTGACTTTGGTTCATTTTTAATTGGAGCACCACATGAATATGCTTTTACTCAAGAAGAATTGGATTTACATCGTACCGATGGACATATGGATATCAGCCGAGTACGAGAAGGTGCGACTATTATTTGTCCAGTCAAGGTACCAGGCGGTGGTGTATATATTGGAGACATGCATGCTATGCAAGGGGACGGCGAGATTGCAGGACATACAACTGATGTAGCGGGTATTGTACAGCTTGAAGTTAAGGTCTTGAAGAAAGTAGCTTTGGAAGGCCCAATTTTACTACCAAATGTAGAAGATTTACCTTATACAGCAAAGCCCTTTACAAAGGAAGAAAAACGTCGCGCACGTGAGCTAGCGGAGGAGTTTGGTGTTAAGCAGGTAGAGGATGCATTCCCAGTGTCGGTGGTTGGTTCTGGTAAAACGTTAAATGAGGCGACTGATAACGCGATTAGTCGAGCTGCGAAGCTATTTGAGATGAGCGAACCAGAGGTTTTAAATAGAGCAACAATCACAGGCTCCATTGAAATCGGACGCCATCCAGGGGTTGTCACAGCCACTTTCCAAGTACCTAAAACTGTATTGAAAAAGGTAAGAATATATAAAACTATTAAAAAACAATATGACTAATAAATTATTTCTTGAAAAAGCAAACTTTTAAAAGTTTGCTTTTTTGTATGAGCTATAAGTCAGATAAGTAATTGTTTTTCTGAAATTTGAAGTTTGGATTGAAATCTATTGTTGTGTTGATATAATAGTTAAAGTTTAACAATGATGAACAGGACCTTATATAAAATAGATGAGTATAGAAGAGAAAAGTTGGTGTCTAATGACAGAAATTATAGGTGTGGAAAACAAAATAGAGAAAAAGAGTAGTATAAAACCTTTTATATTAAAAATGAGAGGGGGAGGTCATGCTCCTTCTCGAACAAATTTCGCTGATGCCTTTACTGGAGCAATGGGAGGATTAATATGCATTTTTGTGTTGCTATGGTTAACTAACATTACCGATTCACCTTGGTTAATGGCATCATTAGGCGGTAGCTGCGTTCTTATATTTGTCGTTTGGAATGCACCTTTGTCCCAGCCACGAAATATAATTGGAGGTCACTTCATTTCGGCATTTATCGGGTTGGCCATGTATTCATTACTAGGCTCCAATATATTGTCTATTAGTCTTGGTGTTGGATTAACTATATTTTTTATGGCCTTTTTAGGTGTCATCCATCCACCAGCAGGCGCCAATCCTATAATTATTATTTTAGGAGGTTATGGTTGGAGTTATTTACTAACCCCTGTATTAATTGGAGCAGTCATAATTGTATTTTTCGGTTTGTTGATCAATAATTTACGAGAAAAAAGAAAATATCCGTTGTTTTGGTAAAGATGATATCCATCTATGAAGTGTGTCCACTTATATAGATGGTTTTTTTATATTTGTTAACGTTTTTGCTATACATACCCATATTTTTTTAGCATATGTTAGTTAAGATTTGTTATATTGAAGAAAGAGTGTAAAAATCATGTATTTAAATGATAGGGGAAGATCTTTGTTGGTAGAAATTGATGGGAGGATCCATTTTTATGCTGTTGGACTGTGATGAGCAATTATTCATGGCTTATAAACAAAGAAGTAAAAAGGGTGCTGAAAATATACTAGCAACTTGGCTGGAGGCAGAGTCAAATCTGCAAGAAGATCCAAAAATACTTGGTACTTCGCTTTCACCCAATCTATTTTTAGTAAACGAAGAAACGGCTAAGAATATTGCCTTTTCCACAGCACGTAAATATTGGGGTCATGTATCAACAGAAATGCAAATATATTTTGACAAATATGGTTTAGATTCAAAATTTGTGAATGAGCGTCTCAGTGCTTTTTTCTATACCCAAAAGGGTAAAGATACTTTTTTTGAGCAGCTTTTTGCACAACATACAATAGACTTAGAACGATTAATTTGGTTAGTCTTTGGGAAACGAATGCAAATAGCTATGCCAGTTAATGAGCTACAATCAATTATCTTATATAAATTTCAAGATGAATATTTAGTGCATATGATGTATAAAGAGCATGTATCTTTTTGGCATTGGCTTTTCACAAAAAAAGTTTATTCACTGCTTATCCACAAACCTTTAGAGCAATTCACATTTCTTTATGAAATAATGGGACATTTCGAGCATTCTGTGAGAGAAAATTGTGAACATGTGGATAACTTTGTGAATAACTATAAAGCGATACTGGATAAGTGTATAACTCATGTGGATAAGCATAATGCTAGCTGTTTGGCAAAGAAACAGTTACGTCTTTATCAAATTGTTACTCATTATCGCTTATCAGAAGGTGATTTTAAAAGTGTCAAAGCGCTTATTACCTCATTTGAAGCTGAATGGCGCTACTCAATGTATGCACTATCAGAGAAGGAAAAAGTGTTAATTGCCTATATTTTATTTCATATAGCAAATAGAGAACAGCAGAGTGAAATGGTTATACAATATGGTGAATATTTATTAGAGGATGAGCGAATAAATAATTATGCCATTGAAATATTACTAGAGTATAAAGAGCTATTACCAAATCGTAAACCAACACCACCTGCCATTATTAAAAATTATCAGCTAAATTATTTAGAAAATTTATATGCCATTCTACTGGAGCACTATGTAAAAATGGCACGTTATGAGGATGGCTTACTTTTATTAAAAGAGCATGTTTTAGCATCGAATAAAAAAATCAATTCTTCATTAGTACACAAAAACTTTAGTAGTGAACAACTTATTGCAATTGAGGCATATGTTCAACAGGATATAGCACTTCATGTGAATAACTCTCTACAACATATTGGTTTGTCTGTGGAAGAGTGGCGACGCAATTATCGTCAACCAAATGCACCATACTATGTTGTCGCACAAAGTGCATCCCTGCATATGTTAAATATTTTAAGAGTTTTGTTTGTAACCGAGCAGTACGAGCTTTTTGAAAAGTTAATGGAGATTTACAAAAAATATCTACTAATAGATGATCATTTTGAAAACCTACGTATGTTTATTAGTGCATATGTATAAAAAAGGTGTCTAATACATCACAGTATTAGACACCTTTTTTTACTCTAAAACGCCTTTTTCCTTCAAAGCCTCAATTTGTTCAGCATCAAAGCCTAGAGATAGTAAAACTTCCTCATTATGCTCGCCTAATTTAGCACCAACATGCTTGTATTCAGGCTGCGTACCATCAAATTTAAACGGAGAGGCAATTTGTTTTTGCATAGTGCCATCGCTTTTGGGAATAGTCACAATCATTTCTCGTGCCTTTAGCTGTGGAT
Source organism: Lysinibacillus sp. FN11 (assembly GCF_024628845.1). Taxonomy (NCBI): domain Bacteria; kingdom Bacillati; phylum Bacillota; class Bacilli; order Caryophanales; family Bacillaceae; genus Lysinibacillus; species Lysinibacillus sp. FN11. Next base: position 4,525,819 of record NZ_CP102383.1, read on the forward strand.
GCTCACAGGCTTCAGGAAATGTTAGAACTGGCTCTACACAACCTTCGAAATCCTCGTTAAACACCTCAAGCCATTCCTCATATGTCTTGGACAAGAAGGCGTCGTGAACAGCCTCTTTAAAACGAATTTGTGTATAGTAGGAGTCATTGAAGGTATTATCGATCAATTCGGGAATATCGAGTGCTTCACAGAGCAATTTGCGAAATTGAGGCTCTAAACTACCGACAGAAAAAAATCGCCCATCCTTTGTTTTGTAAAAATCATAGTAGCTGCCTCCATTTAAAATTTCTTGCTCTGGCTGTGGGACACGTCCACCTCCAATAAATGCTGCACCATACATAGCATTAAGTGAAAAGACAGCATCTGTCATACTAATATCGATGAACTGTCCTTCTCCTGTTTTTTCACGATGGAGGGCAGCAGCCAGTACGCCTATTGCTGCATGCATTGTCCCTCCAGCTATGTCAGCTAGTTGGACGCCCATGGAAACAGGTTTTTTATCCTTATGGCGTGAATAGTCGAGTAATCCTGCTAAGGATAGATAGTTATTATCATGTCCTGGACGATTACTATATGGCCCTGTTTGTCCGTAGCCAGTTATCGCACAATAAATAACCTTAGGATTTATTTCTTTAAGCGCTTCATAGCCGATGCCAAGTCGATGCATTACACCAGGTCGAAACCCTTCGATAATAACGTCATATTCCTGTACAAGTGATTTAACAATGTCGATAGCTTCTGGTGATTTTAAATTTAGCGTTATAGACTTTTTTGATCGATTTAAATGTTGATGGATATATGCCTCATGATCCTCGTCATAGGGAGGCATGATTCGCGTTAAATCAACCCGCTTTGAAGATTCGACATGGATAACATCTGCTCCTAAATCAGCAAATATCATTGTCGCCATTGGTCCTGGTAGTAATGCAGAAAAATCGAGAATTTTTAACCCCTTTAAAATACCCAAATCTTCCAACCCCTTTTTGTGTAGGCTACACAACCATCTGTATGATGATGGCGAGTAGCGCTTTTCTCATAATCCCCATTGTGTGAAAAGCGTATTCTATATACTGTATTATTACAGTTTATTGTATTTTAATGAGTATTATAACAGATTGAATCTTAACTTGCCTATGCTAATTTTTATTATAAAATAAACGCTTCAACTTTTATATGTCAGAATAACAATAAAAGTAAAAAAATTTAGAATTTAGATTTTCTATCAAATTTCAGATAATTAGCGTCAGTTGTTGGAATTTTTAATCTAAGTAACTAAAATGTTGCAATTTTGTTTGCTAGATTCTATATGATACGATCTCGTTTATTGATACAATCCTAGAGGTGTGTTGGATTCTTCTTACACAATTAATACATGTTACTTTTACCTATAGGAGCCATTGCTTATAATAGGCACTAATTGTTTAAAGTATCTCTCAAAATATACATATAAAAAATCATAAATAGGAGGGGAAAAATGAAATCGCACCGATTAAAGTTAAAGCATCTTATAATGGGCGTAGCAATGGCAGCATTCTTTTTAACAAGCATAGGTAGTGTTTGGGGCGGCTATAGGATGAACATTGATTCCATTAAGGAAAATGCGCTAGAAACGAATAGAGTCTATGCTCAAAAATTAGCCTCAACTGCTGATTCCTATCTACATGAAGCTTTTCAAATCTTAGGATATAGTGCGGAGCAGGTCAGGACGAAAATGGATGATGAACAAGTATTGAATCAGGAAACAGAGCGCTTGAGATTGCAAAATCAAATGTTCAATTCGGTGGTTATAACAAATGCAAAGGGACTTGTTTTATCTGTCTCTCCGCCCTCTATAGAAATTAAAGGAGAGATTTTAACATCCATTGGCGCTAAAGAGGCATTAGCCAAAAAGACACCCATTATTTCTAAGCCATATGAGGCGATGACAGGGCGGCTCATCATTTTTATATCACATCCTATTTTCTCGGAGTCCAATGAATATCTAGGAATGATTGCTGGCACTATCTATTTAAAGGAACCTAATGCCTTTAAAACCTTGTTGGGAGAACATTATAGTAAGGATGGTTCTTACGTATATGTAGTTGATTCAGATGGACGAGTTATCTATCATCAAGATCCAAGTCGTATTAATGACATTGTAACGAAAAATAAAGTCGTTCAAGCTGTTACATCTGGCAAGGATGGTGCCCAACTAGTTGAGAATACAAAAGGAGTGAAAATGCTAGCAGGCTATAGTGCAGTGGCATCGACAGGGTGGGGAGTTGTTGCGCAGAAACCTTTAGAGGTAGCATTAGCCCCTTCATTTGATCGTGTACAGGAGGTCATTATAAAATCTGTCCCTCTTATGTTTGTTTCGATTATCATTGTACTTTGGGCTGCAGCACGTATTGCGAATCCCTTACAACAACTAGCATCATTAACAGAAGAGAGTTTAGATAAGAAAAATGTAGAAGGTTTAAAATCTGTTAGTGGATGGTACTTTGAAGCCTATTCATTGAAGAATGCATTGGTTCGAAGTTTATCGTTTCTACATGGACAGGTCTCCTTTTTCAAGGATCAATCTACTGTTGATCCACTGACGGGAATTACGAACCGACGTACAATGGATTCAATGCTTGCTGAATGGTTAGCAAGTAAGGTACCACATGTCATTATTTTGCTAGATTTAGACCACTTTAAAAGTGTAAATGATACATATGGACATGCAGTAGGTGATAAAGTTTTACAATTTTTGGCTAGACAAATGGAATCAGTAGCTCGGGAAGGCGATGTATGTTGCCGGTACGGTGGCGAGGAATTTGTCATGCTTCTACCGAACACGACGGTAGAGGGAGCCAAACTAGTCGCAGAACAACTACGAAAAACTTTGGCTGATACGGTCAGTCCTTGTGGTAGACCAATAACATTATCTGCAGGAATAGCATCCTATCCTGCAATGGCAAATACAACTGAAGAGCTAATTGAAGCGGCTGATGACGCACTTTACCTTGCGAAACAAGAAGGGCGAAATCAGGTAAAAGTCGGAGTCTCAAAAAAGGAATAAAAAAATACAACAAAAGAGCTTACAACCCAAATTTTTGGGGTAATGATTAATGCAAACATCATTTGGGCAAGCTGTATATAAGTCATCAGCCACATGACTTTTAAATTATGTTCAAATGATATGTAACTCGGGCCACATCTCTTGATCGACTTGACAAGACGTAAGGTTATCCCCCTTTCCCTTATGACACCCCAAGTACGACTAGATGTATGCCTATATATCGTCAAAAGCCAAGCGAGCACCGATGCTCCTTGGCTTTTTAGCATTTTGTGGAATATTCTAACAGAGTAACAAGCTGTGGTTTTAATAGTGATTAGTACAAGGAGCCTTTAAGGAAAACTTAGCTTTCTTTTTGATGACAACAAATTTGTTGCTCCTTGGCAATTCCCTTTAAACGTGCATAATCATTTCCCCATGTACACATCGTATTTAAAACTGGGATAAATGACTCTCCTAAATCTGTTAAACTATATTCTACTTTTGGTGGTACTTCTTTAAATATTTCTCTCCGAACAAGTCCGTCTCTTTCTAACTGCTTCAATTGATCAGTTAGAACTTTTTGCGTAATTCCGGGTATTAATTCATAAAACTCTTTCGTCCTTACTGATTGTTGACTCAAGAAAAATAGTATTAAACATTTCCATTTGCCACCTGCAATATCCATAAAAATATTGATTCCTGTATTATAGTTCAACATGTGCTTTCTCTCCTAAATAGGCACAAAAAAGTGGCTATACCACTTTTTTGTGCGTTATTTTCTTATTTATTATTGCTTACTATAATTAGAGGCGCAATACATTAAAACTTAGGAGTTGTTAATAATGAGTGTAAAAGATATTTTAGAAAAAAGACGTTCAGTTAGACATTATGATTCAAATTATAAAATTAGTTCAGAAACATTGACTGCCTTAGTTGAAAGCGCAAGTAAGTCGCCTAACGGAAATAATATTCAAGCAACGCGATACTTAATAATCGAGGATGCGAACTTAAGAAATTTATTACTACCTATAGCTTTTAATCAACAACAAATAGTAGAAGCTTCATCGTTAATTGTCATGTTGGGCGACTATCAGGCATTTAACAAAGGTAATATTATTAAAATTCATGAGGAGGGGTACCAGGCAGGTTACTTTGATGAATCATTAAGAGACTATCTTGCGAATGCTGCAATAAATTATTATGAAAGTAAGACAAAAGAAGATCTCAAGTTAGAATTAACTAGAGATGTAAGTCTTGCCTCAATGTCCTTAGTTTTGTTAGCGAATGAAGCTGGTTTTGACACAATTACGATGTCAGGCTACGATTCTAAGAAATTGAAAGAGATCTTAAATATTTCTGATAGGTATCTAGATGTTATGCTGATTGCTATTGGTAAAGGTATAAAAGCAGGTCATAAGACTGTTAGGCATAATGTAAACAAGGTAATTTATAAGAATGAAATAATTTAGTGTTTTTAAACTAACCAAACTTTTAAAAGTTCAAAATTAATAGCTAATAGAGAGAAGCCAATTACGAATCTATTTTTAAATGGCTTCTTTTTAATGTATTGCAAACTATGAATTTTTAAATATTGAGTGATGGAAAGCTTATGAACTCGCATAGTAAAGAAATCGTATTTTAGTCTCGAACTCTAGAAGAAATTTACTCTACAATTTTAGATTTATCTATGAAGGTTCACTAGCCTTTGGTCGATATAAAGGATATGAGCAAAATGATATTTGTACGTATCAAAATACATAAGCGAAAGGAAGAGTGGAATGGATAAATCTAAAATCCAAAAAGTAAATAAAGCCTTGATTGCAACCGTATTTGCTTCAAGCGGGATTGCTGTTGTAGTACCTCCACCAAATGCAGCAGCGGCTACTTCTCCCTTTACGGATATTAACCAATACTCGGACAATTATAATGAAATATTAAAACTATATTCTCAGGGTGTAATGAGCGGTTTTGCGGATAATACTTTCCGTCCTGATGTCAGTGTAACTCGTGGAGAGGCAGCGAAAATGCTGGCAACGGCGTTAAAATTGGATACAAAAAATATCCAAGATCCTTACTATAAGGATGTTCCAAAGGGCAATCAATATTATAAATACGTAGCGGCCTTGCAAAATGCAGGTATTATGTCGGGCTATTCAAATGGCATGTTTATGCCGAATGAAGTGTTGACTAGAGGGGAACTAGCCAAAATGGTTGTAGTTGGATTCCATTTAGAGGTATCCCCTACGTACAATAATATTTTCAAAGATGTGAATAGCAAAACAAACAATGCCATCTATATTCAAACTTTAATCGATCTGAATATTACAAAGGGCACAACTCCTGTTACATTTTCTCCATTTGATCCTGTTACTCGCGGACAGTTTGCTTCGTTTGTAGTGGGTTCACAAGAGAAGAAAAATAATGAAACATCTTACAAAATCACAAATGTGGATGATGATGTTGTTTATATAAATGGTCAATCTTATACAATTCCAGAAAGCCTTGCTCATATTTTTAACGAATATAATGCTCCTGTGTTAAAAGGTGCTGTCATTGAGGGTGATTTATCGAGTAAGGGAATTCGCTCCATTTCAAAATTAACCCTTAATGCAAGTGGAACAAGCACACGTTCTTTAGATTTTGATGGAAATTACGGTTCTTTTGGCGCAACGATTGTAGTAAATGGTAATTATATCGAATTCTCGAATATGACGCTGACAGGGACAATGTTTGTCAACGAAACCGTTCGCCCACCATTGCATTTAGGGGCTACTTATAATCAACCATTAGCTCTTGGTCGTGTGGCAAGTAACAATATTTCATTTATCAATTGGTCAAACCCAGATAATAATAAAGGCGATGATTCGTCAAATAACAATTCGAACGATCTTCAAAATTGGACAAAACCAAATACTGAAAATGATAAGCCATTTGTTAACTGGTCTAAAGAAAAAGAGGAAATGAAAAATGTTGAGAAATACCTAGAATTTTATAACAGCAGTGTTGCTCGACTAGTAGTATCTCAAACAGGTACAAAAATTGAAACAAATACAAAACTACCACGTGTAGACATCATTGGAAATGTGCGTGAGTTTGAAATTCAAGGCGATATTGGTACGTTAAATTTAAATACAGAAACAAAGCTTACAATTTATGGTTCAGGAAATATCGATTGGATCAATTACAATAGCTACACAGACCTAGAGCTATATATTGATGGACGAATTGGCACATTATTTGTTGATAATTCATATGGCAAAATTGATATTGGAGATTATACGTATATTGAAAAGGTTATCTTACCTAAGGACGGATCACCGAATAATATCTTCGACGATTTCCTCGATGATAAAGATAATATAGGCAAAATTACAGATCCAGATGGCAAACCAATTGATAAAGAGGAAAACGAGAATCAAAATCCTGATGATAAAACAAAACCAATCATTAGTATTACAAATGTCAAAGTCCTAAATGGTAGCGAAATTCAAGCAGATTTCACTTCAGATGAAGTCGGTACGTACTATTATATTGTGCGTGAAAAGGGCGCAGAGACACCAAATAAAAGTGAAATGGTCAACCGTCTCTCAAATAAGAACGTAGCACATGGAACTGCGGCAGCCATTAAAGGAACCAACTCAATTAAGGTTTCCAATTTAGGTGAGAAAAAAGAATATGTTATCTACATCATGGTTGTAGATGGCTCGAAAAATGCTTCAGATATAGTTTCTCAAGAGTTCCAAATGAAAGATGCATCACCACCAGTAGTGAAATCCCTACAAGTTACGCCATTACATGGAGGAACACGTGCTGAATTTACTTTTACAGCCAGTGAACCAGGAGATTATTACTACTATGTAAGAAAAAAAACATCAGCAGCTCATCCAACTACTGCGGATATTGTCGCTAACCCAACTGATCAAGGAAAAGCTATCGCTGGTAAACTAGGAGTAGAAGAAAAGTTAACAGGTTTAGAGGCTGAAACAGAATATCAACTTTATGTTGTTATGAGAGATGATTCTGGTAACTATTCAGAAGATGATGCAGCAAGGTTTGATTTTTCAACTGGGGCACTTGATAATGTTGCGCCATTCATTCCTATTGAAAAACAAAGACTAGAACTGACAGGACTGAATGAAATTACTGTCCATTTTAGTGAGCCACTGGATGAAGAAGCTGCACAAAATGTAAAAAATTATGTTTTAAGCGGTACAGGAATTATGAGTATTTCTGGACAGAAGGAAATAAACCCATCAAAAGTAGACTATAAGAAAAATGATACAAAGGTAACGTTAACGATACCATCTGCAACGGGTCTTATTAATAATGATACGATTCGAGTAACTATAGAACCGACATTATATGACCTTGCGGGTAATGAATTTGAAAATAGTAGAACTCATGAAAAACCTAGAAATTTTGCTGTTTACACACATGAGGATACAAAAGCTCCGTTATTAAAAATTAAAAGTGTTGAAACAAACGAACAATATGATTATGGTTTTTTAAATGTTAATGCAACTAAAGCAGGGACATATTACTATGTAATTTTGCCATCGAATAATAAGTTTTCAGAATTGTCAATGCGAGATATCATGGATAAAAAATTGAAGGCTTTACTACCGAATGGCACAAATAATGAACTAACTTTACAAGACGTACCGCTAAACTTGTATGGAGGCTCAAGAGCAATTGAGATTGGTGATACTAAATTAAATATCCCTATACCAAATAATCTAACTAAGTTCCATTCTTGGGATATTTACATTTTTATGGCTGACCGCTCAGGAAACTTGACAGAAGAAATACAGAGAATTGAACTTGTTAAGGATAGAACTGCTCCAACTGTTACACAAGGTATTGTTAGACCTCAAGAAGGTGACGAAACTGCAAAACTAGAAATTACGTCTAATGAACCTGGTCAGATTAGGTATATCCTAAAACTCAAAGATGAGCAGCCGGCAACTGTAGAAGAGGTAAAAAAATCTCCTAATACATTAGAATTAATATTAGGCCCCCAAGTAACACATGCGTTTTCAGTTCCCAAAGCGCATAAAGACTATGTTCTGTATTACATAGCTGAAGATGCAGCAAAAAATACAACAATATTACAACAAGCTGAATTTTATTCTGACGGAACTAATCCAAAAATAGCGGTTGGTAAAGAACCATGGATTAAGAAGTTAACAGAAAAAGAGTTTTCAAGTATATTACAAAATCCTGATTCAAGTTATAATATGACCTATGAAGATGATAAAACATTTGTAGTTACATTCTCTGAAGCTCTGGATATTACAGATGATGATTTTAAAATTGCATTAAATGAAAAATTAATTGATACGACAGCAAGAATTACTGAAGTTGAATGGGAAGATATGACGAATCTAGAAACATATAAACCACGAAAACTTTTAATTAAATTTGATAAAGTTGTTTTAACTGATTTTAAAATAGATATGAGCAAAATAAACACAACACAAGTGAAGGATTTTGCTGGTCTAACATTTGTAAATTCTATTGGTGAATATAGAGGGCAAGATATGACAGGCTTTAAAATTACAACTGCCAATCTTACAGGTAACGTAGAAACTGGTGAAGGTGATGGTGGAAAGGTTCAACATTCTAAAACCATGGAGTTTACACCAACCTTTGCAACACCTGATTATGATTTAAGATATTACTATGTTGTAGTTGCCGATGAGCAAGCTAGTATTAAACCTCAGCAAATAATTTCTGGCCTTGATAATAAAGGTAGACCAGTTGCAGCAAAAGGTGATGACTTAATGGGGAGGGATGCTACAGGTATGAGTGTAAAATTAGAAGCAAAAAATGAATTCTTCCAAAATAACTATATCTATGTAGTTTTAGTAGATAAGTATGGTAATGTTTCTAATGTAGCTGGCTTGAAAATATATCCAAAACCATAGTCATTTCATTAAATTTTGGAAATAAGGTTGGTTATAGAATTTTAATTATAATACCTATAAAGTACATTAGGGAATGAGATGCCTGCTGTGAATAAGGTTACTACTTTAGGTAGTACTACCTCCTACTTCAATGACCCTGTTTCATTAAAGAAGCAGCTTAATTTAGTAGTAGAAGCCTTTAGTAATATGCAAAAAATAATTAACATGAATAATTCATAAGCCAAACTACAATCTATCGTAGTTTGGCTTTTATTTGAGAATAATTTTTAATTATAATAATAGTAGTAAAGAAGATAGATAGGAGAAGTTAGGGCATTATGAATGTTGATGTCCATATTTACCTGTGGGATCTTTCTGCTACCATGCCTGTCCTACACATCAAGAAATAGCAAAACCCATGATGTAATCTCTTTCAGATGCAATATAGTCATATACCAATTTACACGGAATTGTGGAACTCTTACCTACTGTGAAGGAAAGGCAAGGTTAGACTTTAGTTTTTCCTGCAAGCAGTAAAGTTACAACAAAGAGGCTGGGACATAACTAACTGGGACCTTCATAAAGCCGTATAATCTCTAAATTAACAAAATATGATAACTAGAAAAACCGAACTATTCTGAAATACTTCGTAAGCGTTTCAGTGGGTAGTTCGGTATTTTTGTTGGCTGAAACATTTTTGTCCCAACCTCTTCTTAGCTAGGAATTTAAAATCGAGAAAGACTACTAAATTACAATTTGCTATATCTTTTTTAATGAAGAGTAATCTCTTTTAAATGTTATTATTTTACAATAAATACTTATTTTAATAAAATATAAATATAAACCATTTTTATGGAAAATCAGTAACGTTATTGTGGGTAATTGATAAGATGCATTACAAGGAGGGAAAAGAAATGAGTAATATTTTAACATTGTCGAATATCACAAAGAGTTATCGAAATAATAAAGTAATTAATAATGTTTCTTTCTCAGTTCCAAAAGGTGAAGTAATAGGTTTAGTTGGACCAAATGGTGCAGGGAAAACAACCCTTATGCGAATAATTATGGGATTAATAACGAAGTTTGAGGGGGAGGTTCGGTTTGATATTGAAAAGCAGCCTTTACAACATATAAAACGTATTGGAGGACTGATTGAATACCCTAGTTTTTATCCCCATATGAGTGGAATGGATAACCTTATTTATTTTGCAGAGATTTCAGGGGGATATGATAGAGATAATGTTTCATCTGTAATCCATTTATTGGGGATTGAAGGTTTTGTTCATAAGAAGGTAAAAAGGTATTCTTTAGGAATGAAACAGAGGTTAGGAATTGCACAGGCATTAGTTAATAATCCTAAACTATTGATTTTAGATGAACCCACAAATGGATTAGATCCAGAAGGAGTTGCTGAAATAAGAGAAATATTGGGAAAAGTTTCAAAAGAAAGAGGGATATCAATTCTTGTATCCAGCCATATTTTATCAGAAATTGAAGCTGTTTGTGATAAAGTTTTGTTTTTGAAGAAGGGAACAGTAGTAGATTATATTGATTTAAAAACAGAAAAACAGACTGATAGAGAGCTACATGAATTTATCATAGAAACTAAAAAAATAGAAATGGTAAAAAACTATTTAAATGATATACAAAACATACCTTTTATAGAAATAGATCAAGATAAAGTAAAATTTCAATATCTTTATAAAGATTCTGATTCTCTTATAGTAGATTTAGTAAAAAATAAAATTAGTATAAATGCTATTTATCCACTTCGCAAAGATTTAGAAAAGAGATTTTTTGAGTTAATGGGAGGAAATAAGATTGAATAGCACTTTAAGAATATCAATATTAGAGGTTAAACAATTATTCAAAAGATACGGCATTTGGTCAAGTTTATTTATTGCAGTTTTATACACTATTACAATTTATCTAAAAAGGCCCATGTACCCATCCTCTTCGGATTTGGATACATATTACAATTACTTTGGTGATATTTCGTACTATATTATTCTCATTATGCCTTCTTTTATTATGTCCAGAGAGTTTTCATTAAAAACTTCTAGAATTATATTCACAGGACCTTTATCACGTATAAATATAGTCCTATCAAAATTACTTTCATTGATTTTAATTGGATGTATTGTTGGAACTATTCACCGATTACTAGCCAATTTATTGTGGGTATTGGAACATAATAAATTTACTCTGAATAATCTTTCACACGATATTTTTACTAATCTAACAAATTATTTCCTTATTTCCTTTTTTGTTTCAAGTTTATCTTTCATCATTGGGTTTATTACGTTCAGTCAAATTGCAACAATAGTTTCCATTATTTCTATGTTTTCATTTGAGAGTATGATTAGAGGTATTATTCTAATAAAATTAGACTCTACAACAAAATTAGCTCTTTGGATTAAAGAGAATCCACTGGCTTTGGTTTATAAGGGAATGCAATATAATAATTTATCAATATCAAATAATATTTGTTTAGCATTAACAGGCTTAGTATTATTTTTAATATCTTTAATAATTATTAATAAAAGAGAAATTTAGGAGATTGATAATATGACTGGTATGTTTTCTATAAGCCGAATGGAAATAAAGAAAATATTTGATACATCAACATGCGTTTTTTTAATAATATTATTTATTGCTACAATTATTGATAATGTTCTTTATTATCAGATGAACTTAAGTAAAAGCGTAGAGTTAAGCGGAAATATTGGTATTTCCTTATTTATTATACAAATTTACTTTATTTACTTAGGCAGTAATATGATAGGATCCGATTTTAGTTTTGGAACTTCGAAAATGGTATTTAGTAGTATGTTCAGTAGAAGTCAAATAATTCATATTAAAAGTGTTTCATTTTTATTTTATACTTCTTTATATGGCATATTTAATATATTAGTTGGATTAACTGTTCAACTTATCATAGGTAAACATTTCTCTAGTATGGAGATCCTAAGTACGCTATTCTCAGTTTGGATTGTATATATAGTTTATTTCGCTTCTATCTTATCAGTAGGAATATTTACAATTTCTATTACGTTTAATCGCGTTTACTCATTAATAGCTGGATATGTTCTATATATTTTTTTATATAACATTGGTATACAAATTGTAGAAAGAGATGAAAGTTGGATGAAGACGATTATGGAGAATACACCATTTTACATTGCTTCTGATGGTTTTTCTACTCTATACTACAATATTAATGATATTATTTACTTAAGCTTCTTTTCAGTAGTAATTTATATAATAGGTCTCTATATTATCAAAAAAAGAGATTTGAAATAAATAAACTCTATATATTTTGTTTAGATTCTTGGAATAATCGTAGTTTATCAGGGAAATATATTTTAAATGTAGTGCCAGTATCTTCTTGAGAATCTACACTTATGCGTAACCCTAATTTTTTGCACAAGGTTTCACAAAGGTATAAACCCATACCAGTAGATTTAACATAGTTTCTACCATTGGTTCCCGTGAACCCACGTTTAAAAATTCTCTCAATATCAGATGAAGCTATACCTATACCATTGTCTGATATTAACAATAAAGTACCGTTTTCTACTTTTTTAGCAATAAAGGATAATTGAAGTGGATTATGATGATATTTGATAGCATTATCTATTAATTGCTTTAAAATAAAAATAATCCATTTTGAATCAGATGTGACTTTCAAATCAAGGTTATCCTTATATATACTACCATTGGCACGAATAATACTTAGAGATAATGATTTAATAGCTAAATTTACAGCTTTATCAAGTGTAAATGTTTCTATTCTATAATCTTGAGTTAAAGTACTACTTCTTGCATAGTATAGAGCTTGTTCAACATAACCTTCTATTTTTAATAGTTCTTCTTGAATAAGGATGTTTTCAGGTGTCTTATGGTTACTTAAAATTAACTTTAGTGCAGTGATTGGTGTTTTTATTTCATGTACCCAAAGTTCAATGTAGTCTGTATAATCACGTTGAGCGTTTTTCAAAGAGAACATACAATCATTCATGTATTTTGTTGCTTCATTTAAGATGTTGTAGAAGAATTTCCCTGAAAAAAAAGGGGGTTCCTCTACAATATCTGCGATATATGTTTTTTCTTTGATTTGTTGTGAAATATTTTTTATTTCATTATAATATTTACTTAATTGATAGTATTTAACTATAATCGGTGTGAAAAAGAAAAATAGAAGAATTAAATCTATTACTATTACTAAACTTCCATTTTCATTATACAAGTAGAGGACACTAGAGATAATTAGCAATGATAGTAAATGAAAAAGTATTGCTAACTGTTTTTCCTTAAAAAATTCAATTAAACTCATAACTGATAACCCTGTCCTCTCTTCGTTAATAAATATTTTTTTAAACCGATCGATTCCAATTTGCGCCTTAACCTCGATATATTAACATTTAAGGTATTTTCATCAACAAAATCTCCGTTTTGCCATAGCTCATTCATTATTTCATCTCTAGAAACCACGTTTCCTTTATTCATCATCAATAATCTAAGAATACATAATTCATTCTTTGTAAGTTCTATTTCTATATTATTATAAATAGCTTTGCTCTTTAATATTTCCAGTGTTAAATCTTTATAAGAAAGCATAGCACTTTTGGAAATTTCGTAAGTTCTCTTTAAAACGGATTGAATATGAGCTAAAAGGATTTGTAAATCATATGGTTTTGTAATAAAGTCATCAGCTCCTATTTGAAGACTTAATAGTTCGTCAAAGGAAGTGTCACGGCTAGTTACTATAATAATGGGCACAGAAGACAATTTCCGAATTTCACGACACACTTGAAAACCGTCTTGAAAAGGAAGGTTAAGATCTAAAATAATTAAATGCGGCATGCTTTGTAGAGCATCTTCTACAATTTTTGTGAAATCGTCGCCACTTATGCATTCATACCCATATCTCTCTAGAAAATCAAAAAGTTCCTTTCTGATAATTGGATCATCTTCGATAATGAATATTTTCATTTTTAATCTCCCTTCGATTTAACCAATGAATGGTTTTATTTCCATAATTTATACCTTTTTATAATATTATAGTGCATAGTAAGTAAACTTACAAAACGGTAATATTATGATACAATAATCGATTTTTTGTTAATTCATTGAATGGTAATATTATGGTAGCAAAAGGATAAGTCATCCATAAAAGGAGTGAAATTGGGAAGTGAATACAATATTAAAAGTTGAAAATATTGAAAAGGTGTATGGTAATAAGGGTAATGTAACCCATGCATTAAAAAACATTTCATTTGAAGTGCAAAAAGGCGATTTTATAGCAATTATGGGACCAAGTGGAAGTGGTAAATCGACTTTACTTAATTGTATTTCAACCATTGATACTGCTACGGCTGGTCATGTATTTATAGATGGCGAAAATGTCACAAAATTAAAGGGCCATAAATTATCAAAATTTAGAAGTGAGAAGTTAGGTTTTATATTTCAAGAATATAATTTACTAGATACACTAACTGCTTTTGAAAATGTTTCTTTGGCATTATCTATAATTAATTATCCGGTGAATGAAATTGAACATGAAGTCGATAGAGTTGCAGCCGCTTTGGATATAAAGGAAGTATTGTACAAATACCCATATCAAATGTCAGGAGGACAACAGCAAAGAATTGCGGCAGCGAGAGCCATTGTTACAAGGCCTACATTATTATTAGCCGATGAGCCAACAGGGGCTCTTGATAGTAAATCTGCTAAAATGTTGCTGAAAAATTTAGAAATATTAAATCAGCAACAAGATGCCACAACTTTGATGGTTACTCATGATCCTTATAATGCTAGTTATTGCAGAAGGATTATTTTTCTAAAGGATGGAGAAATTTTTAATGAACTAATACGAGGAAAAGATGATCGTAAAACTTTCTTTAATCGAATAATGGAGGTTGTTGCACTACTAGGAGGAAATATCAATGATGAGTTTTAAATTGATATATAAAAATGTAGGCAGAAGTATTAAAGATTATGCTATTTATTTTCTAACTCTTGTTTTAGGTGTTAGCCTATTTTATGCATTTAATTCAGTATCATCACAACCAGCTTTAAATGATCTAAATTATTCTATGGAGATTTTTGGGGATGCATTAGTTACGTATATTGGACTTTTAACAAGGTTTATTGCAATTGTTTTTGCTTTTCTCATCATATATGCCAATCAATTCATAATGAAGCGAAGAAAAAAAGAAATGGGTATTTATATGACATTAGGGATGAGTAAATGGCGGATATCCTTTATTTTTGTAGGTGAGACCTTTTTGGTAGGGTTATTTGCTTTAATTATAGGCCTTGGGCTAGGATTTTTAATGTCACAAGTTATTTCGATATTAGCTTTAAAAATGTTTGTAGGTGATGCAGTAGGATATAAATTGTTGTTATCAAAAGAAGCTATAAAAGAAACTATTATAAGTTTTTCAATTATTTATATTATAGTAGCACTTTTTAATACTCGTAATATTATGAACATTAAACTTATCGATTTATTAACTGCGAATCGTAAAAATCAAGAGTTAAAGGTCTATAACAAATGGGCGACAAGTAGCCTTTTTTTAGTAGCAATTACTTTAATAACTACTGGAATACTATTGTTAATGAAATTAGGACTTGATAAGAATTATTTAACTGTGATAGTCTCGCTTCTTGGTGTTGGTATTATTTTGTTTTATTATACCATTTCCAGTGTGATGGTGTTCTTGGCTAAAAGAAACAAAAAGCTGTATTTTAAAGAACTAAATTCATTTTTGTTTCGACAATTCGGAAGTAAAATGCAAATCAATTTTCTAGTAATAAGTATCTTAAGTGCATTACTGATAGCTTCACTAGTTGTTCTAGGTACAGGATTTAGTGTTACAAGTTCTATGAATAAACAAGTTACCACGGCAACCCCATTTGACTTAACAATTGTAAAACCATATGAGGATAACAAAAATCTTTTAGAAACAGCAAAACAAGATGGCATTCCACTTAAAGAAAATCTTAAAAGTTATGTAGAGATAATGTTGTTTAATGCCGATTTAACTTATGGAGAATTGTTTAAAGAGCAACAAGTAAAACTATCTGATTTAGAACAAGAGATACTTATGTCAAAAGTTACTTTAATAACTGAAACAGATTACAATAAAATATTGGAACTATCTGGAGAAGAGGGAATTCAGTTAGGAGAAAATAAATTCATTATTAATGCAAACTATGAACCTTTTAATAAACATATTCAATATTTCTTAAATAATGAAGGGAAAATAAGAATTGGTGATAAGGAGCTCACTCCTGCAAACAAAAAAATATTTGGTAACATTACTTACTTAACAAATTCAACAAGGGCAAATGATGTAGGAACAGTGGTTGTTCCAGACAATATGAAAAATTATATGAATCCTGATAGTTTCTTATTGAATGGTGTTTTTCTCTCTCAAGAAATTGAGGGGACGGTCTATAAAATAATGAATAATAAATGGATTGAAAAATCTCTTGAAGGAGAGATTTATTATGTAACTAAGAGTGTGATACAAGACACTTACTTTGGCATATTTGGAGTAATAGCTTTTACTAGCAGTTACTTAGGAATAATTTTAATGATTGTCACGTTATCGGTACTAGCATTACAGCAATTAACAGAAACCCAGGATAACAAAGAAAGATACCTGACATTATCGAAAATTGGTGCAAATAAAAAAATGATTAATAGGTTGTTATTTAGACAAATTGGATTTTATTTTATTTCACCTTTAATTTTAGCTAGTTTCATATCAATCTTTACTACTAAGGTTGTATTAGAAAAATTAGAACCATTTTTTGAAGTTTCTATCAAACAGAATATGTTTTTAAGCTTTGGTATTATTTTGTTGCTATATGTAATATATTTCATTGCAACTTATCAGAGTGCAAAACAGGTAATTTTAGACAATAGACTTAAATAAAAGGAGTAGATAATATGACTGAATTTCTAATGGGTTTTGGATTATCGGAGGGAATAGTTGAAACTATTAAATGGTGGATCCCGTATTTAAGTTTTATAATGATCATAATCATCGTAACTATTTTATTTAAGGTTATCCGTAAAAAGAAAATAAAGAATTCGCAAAATTAATAAGCCATTTAGTTTATAAAAGTATTATTCTTGGTTAAATGATCTTAGAACTAACTTTCATTTTTAAATGACTGGCTCCACATAATTTTTTATATAAATGCACGTTACTATTGACAATTGAAGCAGTTAAAAATAATAGCGTATTAAACTTAAACCCAGAGAGTTTCTGTCCTTATGATCCATTGCTATAGAATAAAAAGTTGAGGAAATCGCTAGCATGCTTAAGGATCATTTGAAGAAAGAGAAGTAAATGTTATAAAAATGCCCAAGTGGAATGATTACCACTTGGGCTTTTCTACTACGTATCCAAAAACCGAGGAAGGCGGGCAAGCATACAAGGTAGGACGCTCACATGGTCCTCCTCGTCAAACTTCACATAATTAGTATAAATGTTTTGGTCGCTTAAACGCTTCATTCGTTCAGCCGCTAGATCAGCTCCCTCTAACATATCAGGCAACTCGTTAGCACCGATTGTGAGTAAGAGATTAATAGCATGCTGACCGTTCCAATCTTCAAAAAATCTGTCTATTACTTGTAGTACCGCATTGTCAGCCCACCAAATAGAGGGACTGCCAGCTACAATATGACTGAATAAGTGAGGTCTTGCACATAAAGCATATAGTGTGAAAAGGCCGCCTAAGGAATGACCAACAATCGCTTGCTTCTTTTTATTGATAGGCCATTCCTTTGCTATAGCAGGTATGAGCTCATGTTCAATAAAATCTAAGAACTCATTGGCTTTGCCGTTTGGAGGCCAAGGCGTTCCATCTGGACGTGGTGGCAGATGTTCTTTGCTAACAGGTAGTGTAAAATCGAGACAGCGTCGCTCCATATCAAAAGGTTCCTTTGAGGGATAACCGATGCCAATAACAAGAATAGGATCATAGCCTTTTGGTTTACGGGTTTGTAATTTCACTGCCTCTGCAAGTGTTGGAAAAAGGGCGTCCCCATCTAAGGCGTAGATGACAGTATAACCATCTGCTGATGGTTCATCTGTTGGGCTTGCAATTAAAAGGCGATAATCTAGCTGTTGACGAGATGTCATAGTAACTTCTAAGTAGTTTTCTGATGTATAAGGTTTCTTTGTCATTGTTGTCATGGCGCTAAAAACTCCAATACATCTTCTATCACTTTTCCTTGAGCATGAATACCGCCATTTAGCCAGTAATCCTCGGATGTCTCAAATACTTGATCGTTTTTGAAGGCTGCCGTACTTTGCCAAATTTTACTGTTCTTCAACTCATTTAAAAATTCATCCCCAAGATTACCATCATTGATTAGGAAAATATAATCGGCATCCAGTTCAGGTAGAATCTCCAATGATACTTCGAAGGCACCATTTTTCACGTAGCTGCTTTGTTCAAATCCTAATTCATGTGTCAGGACATATCCACTAAAATACTCATCAGTCATGAAAAACATACCTTTTGCATTAAAGCGAATTAAAGCAATTTTTTTACCTTTTGTTATAGAGGATAGCTTTGTTTTTGCTACATCTACTTTTTCTTGATAATCCTTTAAAGCTTGCTCAGCCTTGTCTGTTTCATCAAGTAGTTGCCCTAAAACTTTAATAGAGCCTTCTAAATTACTTGCAGCATTATTAAAAACATAGGTTGGTGCGATTTTTGCATATTTTTCATAGGTGCCATTTTCCACATAAAATGAATTATGCAAAATAATTAAGTCTGGTTTATCTGCCATAATGGCTTCGGCTGATGGGGGACCGCTTGCAAAGCTAATTTCTGGTATACCCTGTAGCTGATCTTGTAAATAAAGCTGTGGCTTAACACCGTTAGACCATTGCATAGTAGGCTTGATACCAAGAGCTAGTAATGAATCCTCTATGACAGGTGCAAAAATTTTAGTAGGCTTAGCCGGTAGTGTTACTTCATTCCTGACCTCATCTTTTAGTGTTAGCGGGTAAACACTTTGCTCCTTTGTACTTTCTGAGGATGCCTGCGTTTCTACCTGTTCCTCTTTATTGCTTGATTGGGTATTGCAGGCGGAAAGTATGCCGATAGTTAGCAAAAACATCGCTAATAAATAGGCAGATTTTATAATTGTATAACATTGATTACGACAATTTTGTTTCATTGTTCATCAAAGTCTCCTTCCGGTGATAATCATTCTCAAATGGAATTATAAATCACTGTCTGATACGTTACCATGGACGGGGACAGGAAAAGGATTTGGATTTTTTCCGGTTAGCATAAGTAACATTTCATCTAGCATTCGGCTTATAGCAATAGCTGAGTATTCGAACCAAGGATTGGAAGGTAAAACATAGACATGTCCATTTTTTACAGCACGGAGCTCTTTCCAACGATCAAGGTATTGTAGAGTAAGCCAATAATTTCGGGTTGGTGAATCTGGACAAATGATAAATAGCAAACGGTCAGGGTCTATATTTACTAGCTGATCAAATGTAATATGCTCATTATATGTTTGTTGGCGAGCATCGACAGAACGAAGCTGTAAATCTGTAAACAGTACATCCTGAATCCCTTTATTACAATACATAAATAATTGATCACCGCATAAACGAAGAACGGCAAACGTATCATTTCCAGCAACTTGATTAATTTCTAATCTCGCCTGTAATACCTTTTGTTCATATGTTTGAATGAAGCGCTCACCTACGCTTTTCTTTTTAACAGCTACAGCTAATTCTCTCAGCTGTGTTCGCCAATCCTTCGCTTGTATAAAGATATTTTGGATGCCAATTGTTTGAAGCCAATCAAGCATGGAGAGGGAGGGTTCCTCTTGAAAAATATGAATATCTGGCTTAACAGAGGCTAATTTTTTGAAGTTGTCCTCTGATTCTGTATCAAATATATTAACATGCACGGGAATTTTCTCTTGATAATGATGGTAATAATAAGGACTCCATTTAGCATTCAGCGGAGCTGCAACTGGTATTATACCAAGCGCTAATAAATTTCCAGTAGCGGAGACCGAAAAAGTAGAAATACGCTGGCGAGCCATCTTACTATAAGCAGAAGGTGAAATCCCAACTTCCTTTTTAAATTTTCGGCTAAAATAAAATTCGTCACTGTAGCCTACTTTTCTAGCAATCTCACGAAGTAATAAATCGGTATCACGCAGTAATTGCTTGGCATGTCCGATACGTAGCGCCGTTAAATAATCTGTGGCACTTTGACCGAATGCCTTTTTAAATGCCTCTCCAAAGTAGCTGGAACTCAGACCCGAAATGAGTGCTAGATGCTTAATCGTGAGAGGTTGATTATGGTTTTTAGCAATATAATCTCGAATATCCTTTAATGATATTTGAGTTGTCATATCTGTTATACTTTCCGTTTTCATATAAATGTCACCCCTTATTATAAGTATGAGAATTACTTGGTAGTAACCAATAGCTTTGGTAATGCACCGAGTAACTTCTCTCTTGTAAAGGCATCTCCGTAATTCCACTTTGTTGCATCCACTAAATAAGCATGGTTAGTTTGTACAGCAGTGAGTCCTTTCCAAATATCGCTATTAATCAATTCCATCGTAGCCATTTGCGATTCGGGTTTATCAGATAACAACATAAAGATGCGGTCACCAGCATACTGAGGTAAGTGATCTATTGGTATTTCTTTATACCCCTCGCCTGCTTGAAGTAGTTTTTTGACTTGAGGGTGCGGCTGAAATCCATCTGGATGGAAAAGGGCAGGGGATAGACCTGTACAGCCCATAATAAAAAGGCGTTTGCCATGATCAAAAGTCAAAACAGATGCTGTTTCGCCAGGCTCTATGACTGTTTGTAGCTGCTGCCACATAGTATTTTCTTGGATTTTAAAATATTCTAGCCAATCTACTGCACGCTGTTGTTGGCTAAGCCACTGCCCTAATAAAAGGACGCGTTCCTCCAATGAATCCCAGGAATTTAGGGTTACCGTTGGTGCAATAGAAGATAGTGCTTGATATTGCTGCTCGTCATTATTTGTAAAGATAATTAAATCAGGGTTCAGCTGCGAAGATTTTTCAAGATTGATTGGAAAGGCAACATCTTGAATATAAGGAACATGGTTTTTATAGAAGGATTTACTAATAGAGGTTTTGTCTCCGCCTATTGGCTGCACATCAAAAATCAACATATCCCCAAACGTTTCTCCATGATAAATAACACGATGTGGTGAACGAGGGATTGCTACCTCATGTCCTGTCCAATCTTTTACAACAGTTTTTTGTTTATATTGTCGTGCAAACTGTTTTGGAGGAATTCCAATTACCTGTCGGAAGCGGCGATTAAAATAATATTCATCATCAAATCCCACTTGCTGCGCAATATCTTTTAATGGCTCATTTGTTTGTAGCAATAATTCTTTGGCATTTGTAAGACGTAAATCTGTAATATAATCTAGCGGTTTCTTCCCAGTTAAGGTTTGGAAGATCGCACTATATTGCCATTGAGCTATACGAGCGAGTTCCGCTAGCTTTTTCACCGTTAAAGGAAGTTGAAAATAGTTATGTATATAGTCAATGGTTTCTTCAACTACCTTTGTCATTGACAACTGGTAGTTCTTTTGAAGCTGATATTCAAATAATAAATTTAATAGTTCATACAACAGTCCTTGTTGTTTAAGAAAATCCAATTTAGGATTTAAATTATCCAGATCTTCGGTAAGACGAATTAAGCGTGTATAAGGATAAATTGTATATTCCACTTCATCAGAAAAAATAGATCCTAGATGTGGGGAAAGGTGCTTATGTTTTAGCTGAAAGGCTGCAAAAGTAATTTTATAGAAACAGTAACCATTAATTATATCCGATAAATCAATCATAGAACGGGGCTGTACCAGAAAAATTTTTCCCTTCGTCACCAAATAAGGTATATCATCAATCGTCAACGTCCCACAGCCATCTGTAAAAAGTATCATCGTATGATGAGAAGTCGAGATAAACGGATAGCTCTGCGAAATACAGTAAATATTTTCTAAATGAAATAGTAAATCCTTGTTAATAGAAGCTGATTTGTTGTCTTCCATCTGTTCACTTCCTTAGTAAATGAAAATGATTATCAATTAAATGTATTGTATAAAAAGTAAAGAGACATTTCAACAAAGATGAAATGTCTCTTGTTAGCTATTTTTTTAACATAGTAGGTAGTTGTGATAACAGCCATTCTCTTGTTGAGGCATCGCTATCACTTTTTTCAATATCAATCGTGTAGACATGACCGTTCTTCACAGCTGGTAGGTTCTTCCAAATTGGACTTTCCATCATTTCTTTTGTCGATTGTTTTGCTTCATCATCGACTGGTGTGAGGATGAATATTCGATCACCAGCATATTCAGGAAGAAGTTCTGTGGAGATTTCAGCAAAGCCTGTTCCATCATCAAGAATTTTTTGTATTTTGTCACCAGGCTTAAGCACATTTGAATCGTATAAAACTTGAGAAAGTCCAGCACGTGCCATGACAAATAATCGGTCTCCTGGATAATATGTTAAAACCGATGCCGTTTCATCTGGTTTAATGATGTCATCAGCTACAAGCGACTCCCACATTTTATCCGCTTTTTCTGTATAAGCATCCATCCATTGAGTCGCTTCTTCTTTTTTATTTAGTATATCGCCCAGCTCGGTTAAACGTTGGTTTAATGGCGCAAAAGTATCAAACACGATAGTTGGAGCGATTTTAGAAAGCTGTGAATATGTCTTATCATCAGAAGTACCAATAATAATAAGGTCAGGCTTTAATGACAATGTTTTTTCCACATTAATAGGAAAACCAACGTCCTCCACATCTTTTACGCGATCTTCCCAAGCATAATTTGTAATCCAAGAGAAGCCAGCACCAACTGTTTTGATATTCAATGCAAGTAAATCACCGTATCCTTCTCCATGATAAACCACTCTCTCAGGATCTACAGGAATTTCAACCTCATGACCTAAATAATCCTTATAAAGGCGAGTTGTTGATGCTGATGTTGTTGTCTCTTCCTTCTTCGTTTCTCCATTGGTAGAACCACAAGCAGCCAGTATGATACTAACCAGTAATAATAAGCTATAAATGAGCATATGTCGCTTTAATTTTTTCATGTCTCTTCCTCCGTAAATGATAATCATTATCGATATAGGCTAGCATAAATTAGTCAGTGGCCTAGAACAATGGATAAAATGAAAAAGGGCCATTAAGGTTTATCCAAAAATCTAACTTTAACCTTAAAATAAAATCCGTTTTACCGTATAAGTATCCTTCTATTGGTGGAAAATGGACCTTTCATTGGACTACGATTCGTGTAATGAAAGGGGGTTAAAAAATGAAAATTATTGGGTGTTTGTCATAGCAGGAATGCTATTAATTGTTAAAACTACGGGATTTCGCATGGCATATGGAGTTATATTGCCGTTTATGCAGGAGGGAATGTATTTCACAACCGCCCAATCTGGTTACCTAGGAACAATACTGTTTTTAGGTTATTTTAAGAAAGATCCTATATGGGGTAGCTTGCCAGCCGTAAAAAATGATCATCTTTATGTTTGGCCAGAGGAGCGCTCATGGTATTATGACCCAACAGCCGTGTTGGCTCAGGTAGAAGAATTAACAACCTGGCTCACGAATAAAAAATAAGCTAAGTAATTGGAAATGCTAGTACAACATACTAAACAAAATTAAGTGGAATTCCATAAAATCACTCAGGCATTGGATTGTTTGGGTGATTTTTCTATGCTTATACAGGTTTATGTTGAGAATGATTATCAATTATAATAAACTTGTAGGTAGTGAAGAATTGGAAGGAATGATGTAGGATGCTACCAAAAGAGGAGTTTCTATTTCTTTGGAATCACGCAACGATCAAAGTGCTCGATTTAAGATATGAGCTATTCAAACCTGAGGAAATCGGAAAATCATATAAATTGCCTGCAAATATGTTTCTTTATGCCACAGGTGGTGGTGCGGAAGTTCAAATCGATTTAATAAACTATACACTAGAGGGCTTTCATCTTATTCACGGTGGAAAGGGCACCACACTACAAATAATGGCTACAGACAAAGGCTTTGAATATTTTTTAATATTTTATCGAGCTTCCATTCCTTTAACCTCAAATAAAATGATAGCAAGGGCGTTACAAACAAATAATCCTTTCAACTATCAATACAGTCTTGTTCCTAACTCACCTATTACAATGTTTGAAAAAATATATTTTATGTATAAGAAGTGGGAAAATGCCAATAACCTCAGCAAATTTACTGTTAAATCGCTATTTTATCAATTATTAAATGAAATTTTCATGCAGTTAGATCAGGACAGTGTCGACATTCAAAAGCTAAATGTCTCTAGTCAAATTAAAGCCTATCTAGAGCAAAATTATGCACAGCCATTGACCTTAGAATCCATTGCGAAGGCATTGCGCTATAGTCCATCTCATTTATCCATTCAATTCAAGCAACAATTAGGTTGCAGCCCGATTGAGTATTTAATTCAGCTACGTATTGAAAAAGCTTCTATTTTGCTTGAGAAGACAAATGCTAGCTTACGCGATATCGCTATGGGTGTCGGCTATAGTGATGTCTATTATTTTAGTAGACTTTTCAAAAAGAGAGTAGGCGTTTCTCCTGCAAAATTCCGTCAAAAGCAAAAAGTAAGTGATCTGATAAAAGATAGTCCTTCAATGTCTGAAAGATACTCCATTGTCGATTGGAGCTTCCAAGATTATATTGAGAATGGTTATCAATATAATGAAAGGAAGTATGAACCAATGAATAAAAGAGGATTATCAGCTATTGCAACACTCTTTCTATGTCTGACGCTTTTATTAAGTGCTTGCAGCAGCGGGACATCAAGCAATACAGGAGGGGGGGAAAAACAAGCCTCTACCACTCAAGCAGTCAGCGTATCACAAACAAAAATTGTCTCTACTATGAAAGGAGACGTAGAAATACCTGTTAACCCTGAGCGGGTAGTGGTGATGTATTATACGGGTGATGTACTAGCTTTTGATGTGACACCAGTGGGCTCCTCTAAAATACAAGAGGGAGCAGCATTTGAGGAAGAGTTAAAAACAGTTGAAAGTTTAGGTGAATGGTTTGAACCAAATGTCGAGGCAGTGATTCAATTAAAACCTGATGTCATCATTATTCCAAGTAAGGATGAGCTTTACGATCAAATGCAGAAAATTGCACCTACAATCATGATCGATTTCTCAACCTCACTAGATGAACGTTTAACAAAGATTGGTGAAGTACTAGGAAAAGAGAAAGAAGCAAAAGAGCTTTTAGCTAATTTCTATACAAAAGTAGAGGATAGTCAAAAGAAGCTAAAAGAGGCAGGTATTTCAGATAAAACGGTTAGTATTATGGAAGGCGGCAAAGGAAAAATGTCCGTTGTGACAAGTTATACCTTTGGACGTGGTTCCCAAGCTATTTATGAGTATTTAGAAATGAAAGCACCAGATATTATTCAAAAGAAAATTGATGATAAAAACAACACCAATGAGGCAATCGATGTTTCTTTAGAAGTATTAACAGATTATGCAGGAGATTATGTGTTCCGCTCATCTTATGACGGAATGGTAGATTTAACAGATCATCCAGTTTGGTCTAATATTCCTGCCATTAAAGAAGGAAGGCTTATCGAAATAGATTTTGGTTTTTGTTACTACAACGACATTTATTCATTATCAAAACAGCTAGATTTCATTGTGGACCAACTAGTTGCTACAACTAAAAAAAAAATTGATGGTTTACCCCATAAATGATTATTAATACATAACATTTATAGAGAGGTTATATTTTTATTTAAAATGAGACAAATTTGATTATTTGACTTTGTCTATTCTTTTTTAAAGTGCACTTCTAATAATAGAGATTAACTTTTCAAAAAGAAAGAAAGCACTAAAGAAACCAACATTGTTTATTTAGTGCTTTAATTTAATTTCTTACGATTTGGAACGTGCCAGGAGTAGTAGTTTGGATAATATGACGATTTCCACTGATGGTAAAGTCAGCTGGAACTTGCTTGCCAAAACCATTTGAGCGATTGAAGGAAGAATTGGCTGGTAAGCCTTCAATTATGATTTCCATATTTGCATCAAAGGTTACTGGTTGTTTATTCAATGTAGCTTGAAGAGTAATTCGATTTGCCTTTTTTGTTACTTGAATATCCATAACCCCTTCATCTTCATTGACAAGTGTATAAAGTGGAGGAATAATGATGGTCATTTTGTCTTCTGTTGTTAGAATATAACGTTCCGTGTCATTTTCTGATGCGGCTACATTAATTTTAGCTTTATAGATATTTTTATTTTTTATCATAGCTGTAATTTTCCCTGGGACAGCTGCTACATCAGATAAAACAGGTGTTTTTGGTATGTTATCTTTTGAAGGAAGTGTGTGTGTTCCTTGTACAAAATCCACTAAAGTCCATACATTTGGGACTAGCTGCTGCTGAACAGGTGTTAATGCTTCAAAAGAAGTTTTGACTGCCTGCACATCCTGAGCTGTCGATGTTTTTGGTGATAAAGCTGCAATAGCGTTTTCAACTTCTTTAGCTGCTGCCTTATCCTTTACAACCAGCTGTTCTGCATCAAGTAATTGCTGCTCGATACCTACAGGTAAAGAAATATTCGAAAACCTACGTAGTGCATTAAGCTCTGCTCGGGCATTGGCTACATCTTTATGGAACGAGAGACGAGATGAATTAATCAATTGAATTTTATTGACCACCTTGTCAACAGATGTATTTGGCGCGATATAGGAAGTTAGAATTTTTTGCGCAGATGCACTTACAAAGGTTTTTTGCGCTGCATTCAGGGTATTATACCAATCTTTTGTTTCAGTAACATTTTGATAATAATTAGAGGACGTAGAATCCACAGAATACAATTTCTCTTCAATTTGTGCTGCAAGCTTACGATAAGCAATTCTTGTCTGCTGATGTGCTGACAATGTGGAGTAGTTCGTAACATACTGTTTTTCTGTTTCCGTTAAAGCATTGTAAGCCTTCAAAGCTGCCTCTAAATTGGTTTGGAAAGTAGCAGTTGTATTGTTAATATTGTTAATTAGTTGTATAACATTTGCCACGTTAGCATTGTAGTTAGCAATTATGTAGGCTGGCTTTGGTATCTCAGTAGCCGATACTGGTGCGCTATAAAGAAGTGAGGGCACGGCCACTAAAGACAGTAATGCTAACTTTTTTTTATTTTTCATATGATGAGAAACCTCCTATTTCCATAATTATTATAGATAAAATTGGCCTCGGTTCGCAGAGGTTATCCAATATATGGTGTTGTTTTAATTTTATCATAGCCTAGGATATTTTTAAGCATTTTTAGATGAATAGGTAGATAGTTGATAGATTTTATTGATAATAATACATATCTTTCGACTCTAAGAGAAATACTCATGGTGACTTCAACACGAGCCAAGCAGTTGTGATAATGAACAGTATGTTTGAGAGAGGGCCAGTATATGATGTGAGAGGAGGTTCCAAATTCTCACGTTTATTTAATCAAGATGGGAAACAGCTTTCAAAATATTAAATGTTAGTGGCAAGAGGTGCTTGTTAATGTTTAGAAATTGTTGAGGAGGTTATGTTAGTTTATTGTTGTGATTATTGTGAGAATCACAACGTACAATTTGAAGAAGGACTAGATAGGCTATGATCTAGTTCTTTATTTTTTAATAAGGGATTGCTAAATGAACCAAATCTACAAGTAAGTTATTGGTATGGTGGCTGATTTTTCAATTACTTAACTTGTCCAGGATTTGTTTAGAAGAGTGTAGTAAGCTATTATTTGTAATCTTGTCAATGTCTTAAATCTTAAATAAACCGAGAAAGACTTGGCTTTTTGTAAGCCTAGTCTTTTTTGGGTTAAGTGATCCTTCAACCAAATGTTGTGTTTTTAGTTATTGTCATGCCTGATATGGACGGTTTAGCATTGGGTGAAAAGATTCAAGAAATAGTACCTAATGTTGAAATTGTTTTTACTACAGGGTTTGATCAGTATGCTATTGATCCATTTAATCTACATGCTATTGATTATCTATTAAAACCTGTACAAATTTCACGTTTAGAAAAAACTATAGAACTGCTGAACAAATTAATAATAAAGCAAAAAAATTACACCCAAACTAACACTAATCAAGCTTCTTGGTGGTCTTCATGTTGTTTTACCAGATGGTCGTACACAACCGATTAAATGGCGAACTTCTAAAGCAAAGGAACTATTTGCCTACATGCTAGAGCATAAAAATGAAATGATTTACCGTGATACGATTCTAGAGTTATTTTGGCCAGAGTCTGATATTGATAAAGCGCCAAAACAACTTTATACAGCCATTTATACAATACGGAAAACATTGAAAAACTATGGGGTTGAGGGCGTAAAAATTTCAAGTCCTTTGCTAAGTTCTGGCTACAAACTAGTAGTTGAAAATGTTGTAGTGGATGTAGAACAATGGCTATCTCGCTTAAAATTGTTACCACCAATACAGCAGACAACAGTCAATGAACATGAACAAGTATTCCAGATGGATACGGGTGATTATTTAGGAGATTGTGATTATATATGGGCGGAAAGTGAAAGAGAACGTTTAAGGAGACTATGGTTCCACCATGCTCAGCAACTAAGTGAGTTTTACATAAGAAATGAAAGTTACATTGCTGCTATAAAAGTGCAGGAAAAAGTGCAAAACTATTCGCTGATGCAGAAGATAACTATTTTACTTAATGAAGCTTTATGAGCTATTGAATAATTCAGCTGCTGTTTAGGAGCAATATTGGCTGTTAAAAAAGATGCTTCAAGAGCATTTGGCAGTGGAACCGAGTGAGGAGGTTGAGGATTGGTATCGTAGGTGGAAGCAGATGAATACAATGTTGCAAACGAATTCATTTAGTTAAAAAAGAATTATTAAATAGTGAAGGGCTCTACAATAGGTAGAGTCCTTCGTTATGCTAAAAGAGATTTAGGTTTTGACAACATAGCAAAACCTAATTGCTAATAGTTCCTACATTTTGTGCTTTTCTATAAGTTTCTATTGCTTGGTTTAAAGTGTTATACATGTCATTAATTTGATATTGATACACATTAGGATCATTTAGTATATATTGTGCTTGTTGAACTACAGCCTCAAAGTTACTTCGATCAACAGCTTTTGTCCATCTTATTCCGTTAGTAACATCTACCCCAGTTCCGCTTGTGGAAACTGTTACATTTTGAAGTTCATAATACGCAGCAGTAACACTTGTTTGTAAATTAGCTTTATCCACATAATACCCATTATTACCATACTTATTAGCACTCTTATAAGTCCAAATAGCATTGTTTAAATTATTGATGGCATTGGCAATATCCGTTTGAGTGGCATAATAATTATTAACAACTGCTTGAGCAGATGAAACAGCAGATTCTATTGCGTTTCTTTCTGCTTGTGTAGTCCACGGGGAATTATAAGGTACATTTGATCCGTCCCAAGAAACCGTAACATATTGAACAGAATTAATTAAAGATTGTAGTGAAGCTTTATCGCCATAACCATATTTTGTACCACTCTTTTGAGCAGCTTGGTAGACTGCTAGTGCATTTTTGTACTGAATGATGGCATTTTTCACCTGTTCTTGTGAAGCATTTGAATTATTTGCTACAGCTCTCGCACTTGCTACAGCAGAATCAAACACTGTGCGGTCTGCTTGTGTTGTCCATTTGTCCGTATTTAAAATATCGTAGCCATTTACAGATACTTGTACATATGGTGGGGATGCGATAAGTGTATTAAGTTCTTTTTTATCAATGACAGGAAGCGTCACGGAGACACGACTATCGTCCACCTGTACATTGTTTACCAAATGTCCTGAATCTAAAGCTACTTTAGTACCGCCTTTTACAACAATTTGCTCAATTTTACCCTCACCATAAAGGTTAAAATCTTTTGCTACATCAATTGTAAGCTTTTCTATATTAGTCATTGCTTCAAAAGATTCCACTTTACCTACTACATCTACTTTGGATAGAATTTGGTCAGAAGAAACATTGACTTTAGTACGTCCCAAATTGATGTTTGATGATTTCATATCGATTAAAGTAACGTATAGCCAACTTACCTTTTTCGTTACAATTGGTTTTAGTGTAATTGTTTCATCTACTGCTACTTCATCGAGTGTAACGGCTTTTTTTACTCTATTTGTAATGATAAGCTGACCATCCACACTAACATCTTGAATCTTTATATAATCAGCGTTTACAGTAAGATCTCCCGAGATTTGTGCGTCACCTCCATCAAAATAGACAGATTTTTTGCTTGTACCTGCTTTGTTTAATATTAATGAGGTAACGTCCGTAATTTGACCATTTTTCACTACAATAGTTGCTCGGGCATTGGTTAAGGCTGTTTTATTTGAAGTATCAAATAGGGGCTTTAATGCCGAATGAATTCTAAATGTACCGTTAGATGTTATTACAGTATCTTTTGTAATATTTTTGATCGTTACGGATTCACCTATTACTTTTTTTGCTGCTGCTACATGCGTCTCATATGAATTTGATTGAATTTGAGATGTTGTGGCATTCGCAGTAGACATTGGTAATACTAGTGTCGCTGTAATAGCCGTGGCCATTAATGTTGATAGCGCTTTATTTTTCATGTAAGTCACTCCAATCATTCTATTTAGTAGTTAATATATCATATTCTTCTATAATTTAGAATTCGAAGAGGATGTTTTACTATGAATCTCAATTCAAATAAGCCATTAGTCCTTTGTATTGAAAAATAAATGTTTGGCGAAGTATCGGCATTTTTCTCTATAATTCTGTAAATTTTCTACTTTATTCGCTAAATAATTTATTGTGATACAATCATCCATCCATTATTATTAGTATAAAAGTGGGGGTGTTAGTTATGAAAAAATCAAGAGGGATTGCCTTAAAACTTTCTTCCCTTATAATAGGATTATTTCTCATTTTATTTTTATCCTATACTGTCATAACGGGGATTATTATAAAAAAGCAAAGTGTTGAAGACGCAGAGCATGGAACATTACAAACAGCTGAATCTTCTGCAGCTATTATGAGTGAACGCTTTAAGAAAGCCAATACGACATTACAAACAACAAAACGTATCATAGAAAGCATGGAGAAGAATAATACGTTGTCTACCAAAGGTGTCATAGACATAATGGAAAACAATTTAGCTAGCAATAATGACATTCTTGGAGTAGGAGCAATCTTTGAGCAAAATTCTATTATTTTAGAACCAACTGAGACTTCTTTAGTAGATACTAAAAAACGTTTTATCCCTTATTTAAGTAAGAACGGAAATGATATCACGACTGCTCTAATCGAAGGTATTGATGATAAGAGTGTTTCTGAATGGTATTGGGTACCAAAAGAAGAGAGACGTGCAGTTTTGACAGAGCCTTATGATTATAATGTAAACGGACAATCCGTATTAATGACAACGATTTCGGTGCCATTAATCAATGCCTCCGGAACATTTTTCGGTGTATTGACAGCCGATGTATCAATAGATTTTTTAAATGATTTAACAAAATCGAATGCCCCTGAAGGCGGTTATGCGGCAATTATTACGAATAAAGGTGTGCTAACAGCTAACAGTTTTGGTGAAGAGCTAGTTGGGCGCAATATGCAAGAGGATCCTACTTGGACAAGTATTAGTAAGACAATGGAAAATGGTGAGCTAACAAGTATGTACGTTGACTCTAATCAACTGAAGGAAAAGGCATATAATGTCTTTGCTCCAATGATTTTAGAGGGTATTGACGAAACATGGATTGTTCAAGTCGTGTTAGCTGAATCAAAGATTCTAGAAACATATAATCATGTATTTGTATTTACGATTATTGCTTCTATTATTATGGTGGTTTTGATGACCGCTGCAAGTGTGTTATTCATCTATAAACAACTAAAGCCACTTAAATTTTTACGTGCATCGATTGAAACTGCAGCCGAAGGGGATTTAACACAAAAGGTAGAAGAGCAATATATTAAGCCTGATGAAATTGGTGCAGTGGCTGTGGCTTATAATAATATGTTAGATAAAACCAATAGTGCGATTCAAACTGTACTAAATTCCACGAGGTTATTGAACCAATCTTCTAATCAGGTAAATGAGGCATTTAACGAGGTAGTTGCTTCTAGTCAGGAGGTTTCTGTAGCTATCAACGAGATTGCACAAGGAGCTTCGAAGCAGTCAGAGGATACAGAAGAAACAAATTATCGAATGATGGATTTATCAGATCAGATTGATGCCATTACGGCTCTTTCTAATGAAATGGATGAGCTATCTCATAAAACAGGTGTAACAACGGAAAAAGGATTGCATGAAGTTGAAAGTTTAAGAGTACGTAATATGGAGACAAATGAAATGAATGGGCGTATCCAGCAGCAAATGGAATCATTAGCTTCTAATATTGCCAATATTAATCAGATTATTGCTTCGATCCAAAGCATTACCGAGCAGACAAATCTGCTAGCTTTAAATGCAAGTATTGAGGCTGCACGTGCTGGTGAGCATGGTAAAGGATTTGCTGTAGTTGCAGAGGAAGTTAGAAAGCTAGCAGAACAATCTAAAAATGAAACAGAAATTATTAAGAGTACAGTAGAAAGCATTCTTGAAAATTCTCAGCAAACGGTTGCTGTTATTGCATCTAATGCAGATTTAATGCAATCTCAAAATGAGTCAGTACAAAGCACGCAACTAGCGTTTAAAGATAGCAGTGACTTGTCAGGTTCAATTGCAAATTCTATTAGTGAATTAATGAATAAACTATCTAGCATGTTAGAGCATAAAAATCAGGCAATCATGGCTATCCAAAGTATTTCGGCTATTTCAGAGCAAACAGCAGCCTCTGCGGAACAAGTAAGTGCTTCTGCAATGGATCAACAAGCAGAATTACAAAAAGTAGCAGAGTCTATTCAAAATATGAACGATATTTCAAACGAGCTACAAGAAGTTGTAAATCGATTTAAGCTTGTTTAAAAGCAAAGGCTGCCTTCAATATAGAGGCAGTCTTCTTTTATTGTGAAAGTTAGAGAAATTGACCTAGAAGGAATTCAACACTACTATTAACACTGGAAGGGGGACATTGAAATGATGTATCTCGGAATGATTTTCTTTCAAATTGTTGTTCCTATTTTAGTGTTACTTGTAATAGGCGCTATCCTACAAAAGAAATTTCGCTTTAATTTAAAAGCATTGTCTCAGCTTATTACATATTGCTTTATGCCGGCAGCTGTTTTTGTAAATTTATATGAAACACATGTGGAGTTATCGGTACTGGGAGAGGTCGGATTATTTATTATACTCTTTATCGGTAGTCAAATGTTACTCAGTCATTTTATGGCAAAAGGGCTAGGTTTAGCTAGAACAGAGGCAGCTGTCTTTAAAAATAGTGTGGTGCTTATTAACTCTGGCAATTACGGTATTCCAGTTGCTCAAATGATATTTGCCACGCAACCTATTGGAGTAGCCATTCAGGTCATGCTCGTAATCTTTCAAAATATGACTACGTATACATATGGATTATACAATTTAATTTCTTCTACAAAGTCGGGTATGACAATCATCAAGGATTTCTTTAAAATGCCTATTATTCATGCGCTGATTATAGGTGCCGCTATGAACTATTTTGGTATCGGTATTCCACAGTTTATCAAAATACCAGTAGAACATGTGGCAGATGGATTTATTGCTGTGGCCTTAATTACTTTAGGTGCACAATTATCACAACTAGAGATGAAATCAATGTTTAATAAAACCGTCATTATCAGCTGTTTTACGCGATTAATTATTGGACCATCTGTTGCATTAGCCATTATTTATATATTGGGATTAGATGGAGTCGTCGCACAATCACTGTTTATAGCTAGTGCCTTTCCAACATCCCGTAATAGTTCTAGTCTAGCATTGGAATATGATGTAGAATCAGCAACAGCCGCGCAAGCTGTTTTATTTTCTACCATTGTAAGCTGTATAACTGTAACCATTGTGATCTATTTTGCGGAAGTATTATTTACCTAGTAAGATAAAAAATAACTTCCATCTCTTAGTATTATCTGCTACACTAGCATCAAACTAAATAGTATTAACTAGGGGAGTCTGATGAGTCAGGCTGAGAGGGAAACGCTACGAAGTTTCTTGACCCTTTGGACCTGATCTGGCTCATACCAGCGTGGGAAAGTTAAGAAGCTATTGCAGAGTATGCAATCAATAGACCTTTACATTCGTGGCCGGATCCAAATAATTATTTTGGATTCGGCCTTTATTTTTTGGATTGTTGGGGTGAGCTAGAATCGGTCCTTATATCAAAATAAATTTAAGGGAGAGAAGTAGCTCATGTCAGCAATTAGTGAAAAGAATATTACCATTATGTCTAGCTTTGAAGGAAGCAAAAAAGTATATGTGGAAGGATCACGCCCAGATATTCTAGTACCTATGCGAGAAATTGCATTAAGTCCGACAACAGGCAGTTTTGGAAATGAAGAAAATGCTCCTATTCGAGTATATGATACGAGTGGGCCCTATACAGATCCAGCCTACCAAGTAGATATTACGAAAGGTTTACCTGCCTTACGAAATGCATGGATTCAAGAGCGAGGGGATGTAGAAGCATATGAGGGACGCTCCATTAAACCGGAGGATAATGGTTTTCGTCATGTTGATGACCCGCGTATTCAAGAAAATGTCTTCCCTGAGTTGACGAGAAAGCCTTTGCGTGCTAAAAAAGGTAAAAATGTGACACAGCTTCACTATGCACGAAGGGGGATTATAACGCCTGAAATGGAGTTTGTAGCGATTCGTGAAAATATGAATCCTGAATTTGTACGTTCAGAAATTGCAGCTGGACGAGCTATAATGCCTTCTAATATTAATCACCCTGAGGCAGAGCCAATGATTATTGGGCGTAATTTTCATGTAAAGATCAATGCGAATATCGGGAATTCTGCTGTATCTTCTTCCATTGCGGAAGAAGTTGAGAAAATGACCTGGGCAACTCGATGGGGCGCAGATAATATTATGGATCTATCGACTGGTAAACATATTCATACAACTAGAGAATGGATTATTCGAAATGCTGCAGTGCCAGTGGGAACAGTGCCAATTTATCAGGCTTTAGAAAAGGTAAATGGTGTAGCAGAGGATTTAACGTGGGAGGTTTATCGTGATACTCTCATTGAACAAGCTGAGCAGGGTGTGGATTACTTCACCATTCATGCAGGTGTCCTTTTACGCTATGTACCACTAACAGCAAATCGTGTGACAGGTATTGTATCTCGAGGGGGCTCTATCATGGCACAGTGGTGTTTATATCATCATCAAGAGAATTTCCTGTATACACACTTTG
Source organism: Lysinibacillus sp. FN11 (assembly GCF_024628845.1). Taxonomy (NCBI): domain Bacteria; kingdom Bacillati; phylum Bacillota; class Bacilli; order Caryophanales; family Bacillaceae; genus Lysinibacillus; species Lysinibacillus sp. FN11. The sequence continues at coordinate 4,561,174 of NZ_CP102383.1, forward strand.
AGGAAATCTGTGAAATTATGAAAGCTTATGATGTTGCTTTTTCCTTAGGTGATGGTTTACGCCCAGGCTCAATTGCAGATGCCAATGATGAGGCGCAATTTGCAGAGCTTGAAACACTAGGCGAGCTAACACAAATTGCTTGGCAGCATGATGTTCAGGTGATGGTTGAAGGACCAGGTCATGTACCAATGCATCTGATTAAAGAAAACATGGACAAGCAATTAGAGGTTTGTAAGGAAGCGCCCTTCTATACATTAGGACCACTCACAACAGATATTGCTCCAGGTTATGACCACATTACATCAGCCATTGGGGCAGCCATGATTGGTTGGTTTGGTACAGCGATGCTTTGTTATGTGACACCAAAAGAGCATCTTGGTTTACCAAATCGCGAGGACGTTCGTATGGGCGTTATCACTTATAAAATTGCTGCACATGCTGCTGATTTAGCAAAAGGTCATCCAGGTGCACAACAACGAGACGATGCACTGTCTAAAGCCCGCTTTGAGTTCCGTTGGCGTGATCAATTTAATCTGTCCCTAGATCCAGAGCGTGCAGTGGAATATCATGATGAGACACTGCCAGCAGAGGGAGCAAAAACAGCACACTTTTGTTCTATGTGCGGGCCGAAATTCTGTAGCATGAGAATTTCACAGGACATTCGTAATTATGCGAAAGATAAGGATTTGAATACGACTGAAGCGATCCATCAAGGTATGAAGGAAAAGGCAGAGGAGTTTAAAAAAGCAGGCAGTCGAATTTACCAATAATGAAAGAAAAGGCTTATGTCAAAAAATAGACATAGGCCTTTTTTAATCAAAAAACTCCATGTGAATAGTGGATTCACATGGAGTAAAAGTTGGATTTGGATATCAATAATAAAGTGGAATATTAAACGTTTGTTGGTTGTTTTACATATGGGTTTGTAAGGTCCATACCTTCTAATGAAAGACCCATCGCTTTTGCGACACCTTCACCATATGCTGGGTCAGCTAGATAGCAGTGAAGAATGTGACGGCGTTTGATGAATTCTTCAACAGAAGCCATATCATTCGCTGTATTTTCAAATAGACGTTGTTGCTCTTCCACCGTCAATAGACGGAATAGCTTACCTGGTTGCTCAAAGTAATTATTATCGTCTTCACGGAAGTCATGAATACCTGCATGACCATCAATGCGTAATTCAGGCTCTTTATGGTCTAAATTATGCTCCCACTCGCCATAGCTATTTGGTTCATAGCTTAATGTCGAACCGAGATTGCCATCAAAGCGCATTGCTCCGTCGCGGTGGAAAGTACGGAATGGACATTTTGGTGCGTTGACAGGAAGCATATAGTGATTTACACCAAGACGATAGCGTTGTGCATCCGCATATGCAAAGATACGACCTTGTAACATTTTATCTGGTGAGAAGCTGATACCAGGAACAATGTTAGAAGGTGCAAATGCAGCTTGTTCAACTTCTGCAAAGTAGTTGTCTGGATTTTTGTTTAACTCGAACTCACCTACAGGAATTAATGGGAAATCTTTTTTATACCATACCTTTGTTAAATCAAATGGGTTGTATGGTAGCTCACGAGCTTGTTCCTCTGTCATTACCTGAATGTACATTTTCCATTTAGGGAAATCGCCTTTTTCAATTGCTTCATATAAATCACGTTGTGAAGATTCACGGTCTTGACCAATAATCTCATTTGCCTCGGCACCAGTTAAGTTCTTAATGCCTTGCTCTGTACGGAAGTGGAATTTAACCCAAACACGTTCATTATTAGCATTGATAAAGCTATACGTATGAGAACCAAATCCGTGCATATTACGATAACCAGCTGGAATACCACGGTCAGACATAACAATTGTCACTTGGTGAAGTGCTTCAGGTAATGAAGTCCAGAAATCCCAGTTAGAATTGGCATTTTTCATATTTGTACGTGGGTCACGTTTTACCACATGGTTTAAATCTGTAAAGTGTAATGGGTCGCGGAAGAAGAATACAGGCGTATTGTTCCCTACTAAATCCCAGTTTCCATCTTCTGTATAGAATTTAAGGGCGAAGCCACGAATATCTCGCTCTGCATCTGCTGCACCACGCTCACCCGCTACTGTAGAGAAACGTGCGAACATTTTAGTTTTCTTGCCGATCTCTGAGAAGATTTTCGCCTTAGTATATTGTGAAATATCATGCGTTACAGTAAAAGTACCAAATGCACCTGATCCTTTTGCGTGCATACGACGTTCTGGAATTACTTCACGATTGAAGTTTGCTAGTTTTTCAACTAACCATACATCCTGAAGTAAAAGAGGGCCACGTGGACCTGCTGACATAGAGTCATGGTTACTTACTACTGGAGCACCACCTGCTGTTGTAAAGCGACGGCTACGATCATTTGCGTTTGTCATATTAGTTTACCTCCTGAAAAAAAATGTGAGTCAAACTCTTCGTCTATAACTATAACAAATATAAAATAGAATTGCTAGTACATTATAATAATTATCGTTAAAGAATTTTTATATTTAAGTATAAACTATAAATATATGCGCTAGACATAGAAATTATACATAGTTTCTAGCTTTAATTTATTTTATCTGATCGCAATTTTATAGATAATAGTCACATTAAGATCAAGATAATGACTGTATGATAAAAATCTTTATTGAAAATGAAATCAACTAATTGAAAATTATTTTAATCAATCTTTTAATTTTTTCTATATCGGTTAGGCGTAATACCAATTTGTTGCTTAAATAATTTTATAAAATAATTTGGGTCATCAAAACCGTTTAAATGAGCGATTTCGCTAATAGCAAAATCTGTTTCTAGCAGCATTTTTGTGGCATGATGAATTCTTACTTGCTGTAAATAGCGCTTAAATGGTAAACCTTGTTTTCTTGAGAAAATCGTACTTAAATAATTGGGGCTTATTCCAAGCTTATGAGCGACAAAGGGAAGAGACAGTGCGCTATCTTTAAATTGTTGATCAATTATTTCTATAGCTAGTTCAACATAATCAGCTCGTTTCTCTATTCGAGCTTCCTTTGCTAACTCAATTAATGTCTGCGTGAAAGAAATAATCCCATTGAGTATCGTATAAAATATAGGATGCTCAATGATTAAATGAAATAGCTGACGGTAGTTTTGTTCGATAACCGCTTTTTCATGTAATTTATATTTCAGCATAAAGCGTCTAATTTGTGCTAAGACACTCGTCAGATGAATGCGTAAATCATCTTGCTCATAATATATGCCTTCATTAGAAAGCTGGTATAAAAATGTTTTAACGGCCTCTAGGTTTCCATCTTCCAAACTACTTATTAGTAATTGTTGCTCTTCTGGTGTCAGTAAGGGATCAAAGGGCTGAGTTTCATATTGTTTACTCGCGTAAAAAATATGGCCAAAGCCCTCATAAAAACTTTGATGTAGTGCACGCTTTGTTAATGTATACATATTTTTAATGGTTGTAGGTGTTCCATCATATATCCCAATATTTAAAGAACTATTACTAATCAATCGCCATTCCTTCATAAGTGTACGTACATCCTTTTCCACAATCCTTATATCATTTGTTTGAAAAAGACATACGATTCTATTAGATAGAGGGTAGGTTTTCATATGAAAGTGAATCGGTGTTTGTTGAAGCCAATTGTAAAGCTTATTAAAGGTTTCAGTATGCTCGGGTTCAATCATTGTGAAATGTAATGTTGTCTCAATTGAACTTGATTTATTATCTAAAAATAATTGATTATAAAAGGAATCGTCTGTAGTCTCTTGAGCATCTTCTGTAATCTGTGGTGTGCGAAGAGAAATGGTTGTGAGTTTTTTCTTTAATAGCTCTAAATCAATAGGCTTCACAAAAAGATGTGCTACCTGTAAGTCAATAGCTTTCAGCGCATTTTTAAATAATGGCTCTGTTGTCATGGCTAAAATGGCACCAGAAAGCTTTTGTAAATCACGATAAAGAGCAGCTAAGCGATTATTAGGAAATAAATCGATATTTAACAGTATGGCGTCAGGTTCAAATTGTCGAATGATTTGAGACACCTCTGAAATACTTGTACACATTTCAATCAAAACATCTCCAGGGAAATATGTATGTAAAAACCATTTTATTCCTGCGAGGTCAGTTGGATCGCGATCAATTAATAACAGCTTCATACCATCAGCCTTTCTTAAAATATTCAAGTTTCATACAAAAGTACGGTTATATTAATAAAAATAACATAGTAATCTGAAAAAAGTCTTGTTTTCTCTATTAAAATTCTCTATATTCTGAAAAAGGTAGTTAGTACAATGTAAATAGAGTAATTGATCATCAGCAGAAGCCAACTTTAGTTATGAAAACGCTTAAAAAATTTGATACTGATGTTTTCAAATTACGAAAATATGAATGAAGATAATTTATTTACATAGCCATATAGGGAATAGGGGGATGTCATGTGAAGTCAATCATCGAGCTTGATGGCAATACATTAACAAGACAACAAATAGAGGAAATCGTGAAGGGGCAAGCAACAGTTGCACTTGCTACAGAGAGTTTAGAACGTATTCGTTTAAGTAGAGAGCGTATCGAAAAGCGTTTAGCTGAAGGCCAAACAATTTATGGTGTGAATACAGGGTTTGGTAAACTCAGCAATATAAAAATTGAAGAAGAAGACATTGAGCTATTGCAGCTAAATTTATTACGATCAGATGCAACAGGTGTTGGCGAACCATTCCCAACAGATGTTGTACGTGCAATGATGGTGTTACGTGCCAATGCTTTAGCCAGAGGATTTTCTGGCATTCGTGAGGAAACTGTCCAACTACTGTTGAATCTTATTAATAAAGGTGTTCATCCAATTGTTCCGTCACAAGGTTCAGTTGGCGCAAGTGGTGATTTAGCGCCTTTATCACATTTGGCATTAGTATTAGTGGGAGAAGGAAAGGCTGAGTTTAACGGAGAACTCATGAGTGGTAGTGAAGCGCTAAAGCAAGCAGGATTAACCCCTGTTAGACTTCAAGCTAAAGAGGGGCTAGCGTTAGTTAACGGTACACAAGCTATGACGGGTATAGGTGTATTAACGGTCAATGAAGCTGAACGAATTGGTCTTGCAGCGGATATGGCTGCTAGCTTAACACTGGAAGCTTTAAAGGGCATTACCTCGGCATTTGATCCAGCACTTTTAGCAGTAAGACCACATCCAGAGTTAGAATTAGTGGGCGGGCGTATTCGTAAGTGGCTTGATGGCAGTAAACGTGTGACAAAGCAGGGTGAAATTCGCATGCAGGATGCTTATTCACTACGTTGTATACCGCAAGTACATGGTGCTTCTTGGCAGTCATTTTTCTACGCACAGGACCGTGTTCAAACTGAAATGAATGCAACAACTGATAATCCAATCGTTTTAGAAAGCGGGGAGGTTTTATCGGGTGGGCATTTCCATGGACAGCCAATAGCCTTGGCAATGGACTTTTTGAAAATAGGTGTATGTGAATGGGCCAATATTTCAGAACGCCGTACAGAACGCATGGTAAATCCTCAACTTAATGAAGGGCTACCACCGTTTCTAGCAACAAACCCTGGGATTGAATGTGGGCTTATGATTGCTCAATATACAGCAGCCTCTATTGTCTCAGAAAATAAAGTTTTAGCACATCCTTCGAGTGTGGATTCTATTCCTACGTCAGGTAACCAAGAGGATCATGTAAGTATGGGAACAACTTCGGCACGTCAAGTACGTCAGATTGTTCATAATGCTGCTCGCGTTGTAGCTATCGAATTGATTTGTGCATCACAGGCTATTCATTTAGACAAGGCAGAAGAGCAATTATCTCCTACTACAAGTAAATTCTTAAAGAAGGTGCGTGAATTCTGTCCACCATTGCTAGCCGATCAACCAATTGGCGATGAAATTGAAGCATTGGCTAAATATCTACTATCAAGTAATGATTTAGTAAATGAGTATGTGTAAATTGCATTGAATTTTTGATAAGAAAGAGCAAAGGCGTCGCTCGGTTAACACCGAGTAGCCTCTGCTTTAAAAATATTTATATGTTTTTAAGTCTGAATATTCAGTTATCCGTAGATTTAGACAGTAATATTCACATTATTTTTAATAGGAAAAGGAGCGTGTTTTGAATGGTATTTAAGACAGATATTCGTGCACCACGTGGAAATGAACTAACTTGTAAGGGTTGGACACAGGAAGCAGCAATGCGTATGTTAATGAACAATCTTGACCCAGAGGTGGCAGAGAATCCAGATGAACTGATAGTTTATGGGGGTATTGGTAAGGCTGCTCGTAACTGGGAAAGCTATGAACAAATCATTGCATCTTTGAAAGAATTAGAGAATGATGAGACTCTATTAATCCAATCTGGAAAGCCAGTAGCTGTATTCCGTACACATGAGCATTCCCCTCGAGTGTTGATTGCCAACTCAAACCTTGTACCAGCATGGGCAAATTGGGATCACTTTTATGAATTAGAAGAAAGAGATTTAATGATGTATGGTCAAATGACTGCTGGGAGTTGGATTTATATTGGTGCTCAAGGAATTTTACAAGGCACTTATCTGTCCTTTGTAGAAGCAGGCAAAAAGGTATTTGGCACTGCTGATTTGCGTGGTAAATTCATCCTTACAGGTGGGATGGGCGGTATGAGTGGTGCACAGCCATTAGCAGGGAAAATGGCTGGAGCTGTAATTTTAGTTGTTGAAGTTGAACGTGCGCGCATTGAACGTAAAATCAAAGAAGGCTACTGTGATTATATTGTAGAGACTGTAGATGAAGCAATTGCATTAGTTAATAAATTACGTGACCAAAATGAGCCAGCATCCATTGGCCTTGTTGGTAACTGTGCTGATGTTAATCGTGAGTTGTTGAATCGTGGAATTATTCCAGATTTTGTGACAGACCAAACATCTGCACATGATCCGATTAATGGTTATGTACCTAATGGCATGACCTTTGAAGAAGCGCTAAAACTTCGCAAAGAGGATGTAAAAACATATGAGCGTAAAGCAAAAGAAACAATGGCAGAGCATGTTCGTACAATGCTAGAGTTCCAAGAGGCAGGCGCAGAAGTATTTGATTATGGGAATAACATCCGCGCCTATGCCAAAGAAATGGGTGTGACAAATGCCTTTGATTTCCCAGGCTTTGTACCAGCGTATATTCGTCCTTTATTCTGTGAAGGAAAGGGCCCATTCCGTTGGGCGGCGCTTTCAGGAAACCCTGAGGATATATATAAAACAGATGCACTGGCAAAAGAGATGTTCGCAGAAGATGAGGGGCTAGTCAATTGGATTGATATGGCACAAAAAATGGTAAAATGGCAAGGGTTACCTGCACGCATTTGCTGGCTAGGCTATGGTGATCGTCATCGTTTTGCATTAAAAGTAAATGAAATGGTTGCAAATGGTGAATTATCAGCACCAATTGTCTTTGGCCGTGATCACTTAGATTCAGGTTCTGTAGCATCACCAAATCGTGAAACAGAAGGGATGCTAGATGGTTCGGATGCGGTATCGGATTGGCCAATATTAAATGCTCTTGTTAATACTGCGAGTGGTGCAAGCTGGGTGAGCGTACACCATGGTGGTGGTGTAGGAATGGGTTATTCACAGCACGCAGGTCAAGTCTTAGTAGCAGATGGATCAGAGCTTGCCGCTGAAAAAATTGCCCGGGTATTAGTTTCAGACCCTGGAATGGGCGTTGCTCGTCATGTTGATGCAGGCTACGATATTGCTATCAATACAGCAAAAAACAAAGGTGTCCATATACCAATGTTAAAGGGTGATGTGAAGTGACCATTCTAATAAAAAATGCAAATGAAGTAATTACACTGAAAAGTAATGCACAAGGGCCACGTACAAAAGAACAAATGCAGGAAATTGCAGTAATAGAATATGGCAGTGTTCTAATTGAAGAAGAGCGTATTGTAGCAGTAGGAGCTTATGAACAAATAAAAGCCGACTACCCAGAATTAATAAAGAAAGCAAAAACGATTGATGCTACTGGTAAGATTGTTATGCCTGGCTTAGTGGATTGTCATACACATTTAGTGCATGGTGGAACACGCGAGCAAGAGTTTAATATGAGATTAAATGGTTCTACCTATATGGAAATCATGAATGCAGGCGGCGGCATTCATGCTACAACAGAGCGTACACGAGAAACAAGCTTTGATGAATTATATGAAAAGACGATGCAGCATTTAGATGTATTTTTAAAGCATGGCGTAACAACAGTTGAAGCAAAATCAGGCTATGGCTTGGACTGGGAAACGGAAAAGAAACAGCTAGAGGTCGCAAAAGAATTACAAGCTACACATCATATTGATGTCATTAGCACGTTTATGGGAGCCCATGCAGTTCCTCGTGATTATAAGGGGCGTGAGGATGAATTTGTGGATATTGTGGTCCATGAGATGTTGCCAAAAGTGGCGGAACTAGAGTTGGCTGAATTTAATGATGTATTTTGTGAAAAGGGCGTCTTTACACCCGACCAATCCCGACGCATTTTAGAGGCTGGAAAAGCACTAGGCTTAACCCCAAAAATACATGCGGATGAAATCGAACCTTATCAAGGCGCCGAGCTGGCTGCGGAAGTAGAGGCTATTTCTGCGGAGCATTTATTAGTTGCTTCTGATAAGGGAATTCGAAAAATGGCTGAAGCGGGTACAATTGCTGTATTGCTGCCCGGTACTGCATTCTTTTTACGTGCACCTTTTGCAAGAGGGCGTCTAATGATTGACGAGGGAGTACCTGTGGCGATATCAACAGATTTTAACCCTGGGTCATCCCCAACAATGAGTCTACCCTTCATTATGAATTTAGCTTGTATGCATATGGGTATGACATTGGAGGAAGTATTAACGGCAACAACAATTAATGCAGCATATGCACTAAATCGAGGCGAGCAAATTGGTTCCCTTGAAGCACATAAAAAAGCTGACGTACTTATCCTTGATGTTGCGAATTACAAACAACTGCAATATTTCTACGGCATGAACCATACACATACAGTAATCAAAAATGGGCAAGTTGTTGTACATAACGGAATTCTGCTGAAAGATCAATAATAATAATGGGCATAAATAAGGCTGAGTAGCTTTATTTATGCTTTTTTTGTAAATTAGTTGCAAATGCTTTTCTGAAAGATTATAATTCTAATAAATAGTAATTATAGAATTACAAATTACTTAAACCTTGTAATTATAGAAGGGGTTATACAATGAAAAAGTTTCGTACCGAAGATGAAGTGCTTGCACATTATGATTCTTCAAAATATCTAACACCTGATGGATATACCGCAGATATTGCTATTTTTACAATTACCTCAGAGAAAACAGAGGAAAAAGCACCGCCAAACATGACGCTAAAGATTATGTTAATTAAGCGTGCTACTAAGGATGCTGAAGGAAATCCCAATATTGAAGGAGGGAAATGGGCGCTTCCTGGTGGCTTTGTAGATGCAAATCAAAAAGAAACTGCCTTTATTGCAGCAAAGAGAGAATTAAAAGAAGAAACAAATGTAGAAGGTTTACATGTTCAACATTTTGGTGTTTATGATGAGATTGATCGAGATCCACGTGGTTGGATGATTTCGAATGCATTTTATGCCATTGTTCCTGAGACATATATTGAGCAACGACAAGCGAATGATGATGCAGATGATGTAGAATTGTTCGATATAGAAAGTGTATTTACGCTTCCATTAGCTTTCGATCATCGAAAAATCATTTCCGATGCGTTGCATTTTATTAAAAGGGATATGATACAAACAACTGTTGCCAAAAACTTTTTACCACAAGAGTTTACATTGTCCGAATTGCAACGAGTACTTCTAACAGTTGGAGAAGATCCACGAATCTCTAACGATTCCGTATTCTTTACAAAAGCACCTAAATTACCATTTATCGAAAAAGCATTGGATGAAGAAGGAAAACCGAAGAAAACAAAAAGAAATTCGTTTCGGCCTTCCCAGCTCTATACATTTAATGATTTCGAAATGGTAGAGTCTATCTATCATTAGGAAAGATCCGTCTTTCCTGTTTATTTTAAAGAAAGTAATTTGTAATTTAAGTATTACTAATTAAAAAATGGAGGGATGAAATGATGAAAAAGCGTGCATTAATTAATATTGATTATACAGTGGATTTCGTTGCGACGGATGGGGCTCTTACTTGTGGAGAGCCTGGGCAACTGCTCGAACATGCAAATGTTGATTTAACAAAGGAGTTTATTAAGAGCGGGGATTTTACAGTATTTGCGATAGATGTTCATGAAAAGGGAGATGTTTATCATCCAGAAACAAAGCTATTCCCACCTCATAATATTCGTCATACAGAAGGTAGAGAGTTATATGGTGCATTAAACTCATTATATGAAGAAAATAAAGACCAAGATTTCGTCTATTACATTGATAAAACGCGTTATTCTGCTTTTGCAGGAACAGATTTAGAATTGAAATTGCGTGAAAGAGGAATTACTGAGCTGCATTTAATCGGCGTTTGTACAGATATTTGTGTTCTTCATACAGCAGTAGATGCTTATAATAAAGGGTTCGATATCGTTATTCATAAAAATGCTGTCGCCTCCTTTAATCAAGCTGGACATGAGTGGGCGTTAAATCATTTCGAGCATACTCTAGGTGCCACTATTATTTAACATGAATGGAGGGGAAAATGTGAAATATGTAGATGATAGTTTCATGTTACACACGGACCTATACCAAATTAATATGGTTCAAACTTATTGGCAAGATGGTGTTCATCAACGTAAAGCTGTTTTCGAACTATATTTTAGAAAGCTTCCATTTGGCAATGGCTATGGAGTTTTCGCTGGATTGAAAAAAGTGATTGAGTTTATTAATAACTTTGGTTTCTCTCAAAGCGATATTCAATATTTACGAGAAGAGGGGAAGTATCCCGAGGAATTTCTTGAATATCTAAAAGAACTTAAATTTACAGGGACAATTAAGGGGATGAGAGAGGGAGAACTGGTCTTTGCTAACGAGCCTATCCTGAGAATTGAAGCACCATTAGCAGAGGCTCAATTAATTGAAACGCCGTTGTTAAATATCGTTAATTACCAAACCCTGATTGCGACAAAAGCTTCACGTATCAAACAAGTGACGGGTGAGGATGTGGTAATGGAATTTGGAACCCGCCGCGCACACGAATTTGATGCTGCTATTTGGGGAACTCGTGCTGCTTATATAGGTGGATTCTCTGCAACAAGCAATGTAAGAGCAGGAAAATTATTCGGTATTCCTGTGTCAGGAACACATGCCCATGCGATGATTCAAACCTATCGAGATGAATATACAGCGTTTAAAAAATATGCAGCAGCCCATAAAGACTGTGTTTTCCTAGTAGATACTTATGACACACTACGTTCTGGTGTTCCTAATGCTATCCGCGTAGCAAAGGAGTTAGGGAATCAAATTAATTTTATTGGTATCCGTTTAGACAGTGGAGATTTAGCCTATCTCTCAAAACAGGCGAGGAAAATGCTAGATGATGCAGGATTTACAGCAGCTAAAATTATGGCTTCGAATGATTTGGATGAATATACAATTATGCATTTAAAGTCACAAGGGGCGCAAATTGATGCTTGGGGAATCGGAACTAAGCTGATTACAGCCTATGATCAAGCAGCTCTTGGTGGAGTATACAAATTAGTTTCGATAGAAAACGAAAGTGGAGAACTGATTGATACCATTAAAATTTCAGCAAATCCTGAAAAAGTGACTACACCTGGACGTAAACGTGTTTACCGTATTATTAATGCGGAGAATGGTCATGCTGAGGGAGACTATATAGCGTTAGATGAGGAAAATATCCAGCAAGAAGAAAGATTGAAAATGTTCCACCCTATTCATACGTATATTAGTAAATTTGTTACAAATTTTACGGCAAAAGAGTTACATGAAAGTATTATAGAAAATGGAAATATTGTTTATGAGGAGCCAACTATTCAAGAAATACAAAAATATGTACAGGAAAACTTACATTTATTGTGGTGTGAGTATAAACGAACAATGAATCCGGAAGAATATCCAGTCGATTTAAGTCAAGCATGTTGGGACAATAAACTGGCAAGCATACAGGCAATAAAAGAAAAGATTTCACAACGTATTTAAAAGTCAACTGCTAGGGGGTAGAGACGATGGCGAGAATAGGCATTTATGGTTCATCATTTGATCCTATTACCAATGTCCATCTTTGGACAGCAAGCACTGTGGCACATCGATGTAAGTTAGATAAGGTTATTTTTTTGCCTTGTTCAAATAAACGCAAAGATAAAACCATAAAAACAGCAGATACACATCGTTGGAATATGCTTCAGTTAGCTATTGCTAAGGACGATCGTTTTATTGCAGATTCCTATGAGATGGATCAAGAAGGCTGGAATATTTACACATATGACACCATGAAATACTTTAGAGTGAAGAACCCGGAGGATGAGGTCCATTTTATTATGGGTGCTGATTTACTAGTGGATATTGGTGCAGGTTTATGGAAAAAGGGCGACGCATTAGTAGCGGAGAATAAATTTATTGTAATGGCACGACATGGCATCGATATGCTATCAACCATTAGTCGTTCTCCAATTTTAAGAAATAATGATGATGGAAGATTCCATCTTATAGATAAAGGGCTAGCGATGGAAATTAGCTCTACCTATATTCGAGAAGAATTTGCAATGGGGGGAGAACCAAGATACCTCTTGCCTACTGCTTGTTACAACTATATTAAAGAACATAATCTTTATCAAAAATAAAATAGAGTAGCTATCATTATAAGTGTGGATACTACCACACTTATTTTAATTTTGAAAAGATGGTGAATTTTATCATATAGAGCTCAGGGTAAGCTATAATAAAAATAGTAATGGGTACAAATTTTTTGCTGTCAATTTTTAATAATGATTAATGTTAGAAAGGAATTCATGAATGTGCAGCTTACATTAACATTTCTTATTTTAGGAGCAACAATTTTCGCATTTGTGACCAATAAAATACGAGCAGATCTTGTAGCAATTGTGTCACTTTTAGCATTTGTCATTATGGATATTTTGACGCCCGCGGAGGCATTAGCTGGTTTTTCAAACTCTGTAGTTTTAATGATTGCAGGGTTATTTGTCGTGGGTGCAGGGATCCTACGTACGGGCCTGGCAGGCATGGCGGGCCAACTCTTACTAAAATGGTCAGGCAATAGTGAGCTGAAGTTATTTGTGCTACTACTTATTATTGTAGGATCGGTTGGTGCATTTATGAGTAATACGGGTACTGTCGCCTTAATGATGCCAATCGTTGTAAGTATAGCAATTAGTATGAAAATTAGCCCTTCTAAATTTCTACTACCACTCTCCTATGTAGCAAGTCTTTCTGGTTTGATGACACTGATTGCATCCCCAACCAATTTAATTGTCAGTCAGTTATTGGTTGATCGAGGCTATAACAAACTTGGCTTTTTTGAAGTAACTCCTATTGGTATCGTGGGGATGATTGCTGGCATTATCTACTTAGTAATTGTAAGAAATATTTTATTACCAAAGGATCAAAACCGTACACAGACCAATGAAGGTTATAAACTTTCACCAAAAAAAATTATTAAGCAATATGATTTAAATAATCGTCTATTTAAAATCTCCGTTCCTGAGGCGTCACCTATTATTGAAACATCGTTAGCGGAATTAAAACTACCAGCTAAGTATATGCTTTGTATGATGAAAATTCATCGGAAATCACAGGAGGGCATTAATTTACTACCGATGACTTATCAAGAAATGGCAGGACCAACTAGTGTCATTCATGCCATGGATGAGTTATATGTTCAAGGAGAAATAGAGGATATCCGTCGTTTTGTTGAGGACTATCATCTTGAGATGCAAGGATTAGTTGAAGGAGAAGCCGATGAATTGGTATCGAAGCATCTGGGTATTGCTGAGGTATTGCTTACCCCCAATTCGAGCTTTATCAATGAAACGGTTAGTTCCCTTGGATTCCGGGAAAAATACAATCTAAATATCATTGGTATTAATCGTAAGGGTGGTTACAAGCTTCAGGATATGGTATCTCACAAATTAAAATTTGGAGACGCAATATTAGTACAGGGAGCATGGGATGAAATACTTTTGTTAGCAAGAGAAACGCAAGATGTCGTGGTTGTCGGACAGCCGAAAGAACACGCAAGTGTGGCAGCGGCTACAGGCAAAGCTGGAATTGCCGGGATTATTATGTTATTCATGATTATTTTGATGGCATTTGAAATTTTCCCTGCTGTCATTTCTGTGATGATTGGTGCTGTACTTATGATTTTAACAGGTTGCTTGAGAAACATGGAAGATGCCTATAGCAATATGAATTTTGAAAGTATTGTGCTAGTGGCTGCCATGTTACCAATGGCAACAGCGTTAGAAAAAACAGGGGGCATGACCATTTTATCTGATGGTATTATTAATGCTTTAGGTGGTTTCGGACCATACGGCGTACTCATAGGAGTTTATATTTTGACAGCTGTTTTTGGTCAATTTATTAGTAATACGGCAACTGCTGTATTGTTTGCACCCATTGCCATGAGTGCAGCCATTGCAATGGAAGTTAGTCCCACAACATTTATGATTGCAGTCGCAGTTGCAGCAAGTATGGCATTTGCTACGCCAATTGCTTCCCCTACGAATGCACTGGTAATGACGGCGGGGGGCTATAAATTTATGGATTTCGTAAGAATAGGGGTTCCGTTACAACTTGTTATGTTTATTGTGATGATGATAGCCATCCCGTTCTTTTTCCCATTTTAAAAACTCGGTTTCTTTACCGAGTTTTTTGTTTTTTTAAAGATCTATTATTTTTTTGTAGGAAATTATGATAAAATTATTTTCTAGTTCATGGTCTAACATTGAGCTAGCTTGTGAATAGATTTGGTAGTTATTAATATAGGAAGTTTTACTTTGATAATAAAAAAATTAAAGTTTTTTATTAAAAAGTGTTGACCTTTTAAAAATAAGGGTGTAGTATTATACAAGTCGCCAGGGTGACACGCTAAAATAAAGCAAAACATGAACCTTGAAAACTGAACAAGCAAAACGTAATCAATAAAGTTTTAAGTAACTAGTTTAGCTAGTGAACGAAACACAATTTTGGACATCAAACATGATGCCAGCAAAACAATTTGAGCTAATCAAATTTCTTTTATGGAGAGTTTGATCCTGGCTCAGGACGAACGCTGGCGGCGTGCCTAATACATGCAAGTCGAGCGAACAGAAAAGGAGCTTGCTCCTTTGACGTTAGCGGCGGACGGGTGAGTAACACGTGGGCAACCTACCCTATAGTTTGGGATAACTCCGGGAAACCGGGGCTAATACCGAATAACCTCCTTTACTTCATGGTGAAGGACTGAAAGACGGTTTCGGCTGTCGCTATAGGATGGGCCCGCGGCGCATTAGCTAGTTGGTGAGGTAACGGCTCACCAAGGCGACGATGCGTAGCCGACCTGAGAGGGTGATCGGCCACACTGGGACTGAGACACGGCCCAGACTCCTACGGGAGGCAGCAGTAGGGAATCTTCCACAATGGGCGAAAGCCTGATGGAGCAACGCCGCGTGAGTGAAGAAGGTTTTCGGATCGTAAAACTCTGTTGTAAGGGAAGAACAAGTACAGTAGTAACTGGCTGTACCTTGACGGTACCTTATTAGAAAGCCACGGCTAACTACGTGCCAGCAGCCGCGGTAATACGTAGGTGGCAAGCGTTGTCCGGAATTATTGGGCGTAAAGCGCGCGCAGGCGGTCCTTTAAGTCTGATGTGAAAGCCCACGGCTCAACCGTGGAGGGTCATTGGAAACTGGGGGACTTGAGTGCAGAAGAGGAAAGTGGAATTCCAAGTGTAGCGGTGAAATGCGTAGAGATTTGGAGGAACACCAGTGGCGAAGGCGACTTTCTGGTCTGTAACTGACGCTGAGGCGCGAAAGCGTGGGGAGCAAACAGGATTAGATACCCTGGTAGTCCACGCCGTAAACGATGAGTGCTAAGTGTTAGGGGGTTTCCGCCCCTTAGTGCTGCAGCTAACGCATTAAGCACTCCGCCTGGGGAGTACGGTCGCAAGACTGAAACTCAAAGGAATTGACGGGGGCCCGCACAAGCGGTGGAGCATGTGGTTTAATTCGAAGCAACGCGAAGAACCTTACCAGGTCTTGACATCCCGTTGACCACTGTAGAGATATAGTTTCCCCTTCGGGGGCAACGGTGACAGGTGGTGCATGGTTGTCGTCAGCTCGTGTCGTGAGATGTTGGGTTAAGTCCCGCAACGAGCGCAACCCTTGATCTTAGTTGCCATCATTTAGTTGGGCACTCTAAGGTGACTGCCGGTGACAAACCGGAGGAAGGTGGGGATGACGTCAAATCATCATGCCCCTTATGACCTGGGCTACACACGTGCTACAATGGACGATACAAACGGTTGCCAACTCGCGAGAGGGAGCTAATCCGATAAAGTCGTTCTCAGTTCGGATTGTAGGCTGCAACTCGCCTACATGAAGCCGGAATCGCTAGTAATCGCGGATCAGCATGCCGCGGTGAATACGTTCCCGGGCCTTGTACACACCGCCCGTCACACCACGAGAGTTTGTAACACCCGAAGTCGGTGAGGTAACCTTTTGGAGCCAGCCGCCGAAGGTGGGATAGATGATTGGGGTGAAGTCGTAACAAGGTAGCCGTATCGGAAGGTGCGGCTGGATCACCTCCTTTCTAAGGATTATTTCGGAATACAAACCTTGGGTTTGTACGATTACGTTTTGCGTTCAGTTTTGAAGGTTCATTCTATCTGAATGAAACACTTCAAAACTTGTTCTTTGAAAACTGGATAAAACGACATTGAAATTGTAACAAACACATTTATTTTTTAAGTTTTTTATAGGCTTAATAACTTGGTTAAGTTATTAAGGGCGCACGGCGAATGCCTTGGCACTAGGAGCCGAAGAAGGACGGCACTAACACCGATATGCTTCGGGGAGCTGTAAGTGAGCTTTGATCCGGAGATTTCCGAATGGGGGAACCCACTACGTTTAATCGCGTAGTATCTTGACGTGAATACATAGCGTCTTGAAGGCAGACCCAGGGAACTGAAACATCTAAGTACCTGGAGGAAGAGAAAGAAAAATCGATTCCCTGAGTAGCGGCGAGCGAAACGGGAAGAGCCCAAACCAAGAGGCTTGCCTCTTGGGGTTGTAGGACACTCAATACGGAGTTACAAAAGAGCGAGTTAGATGAAGCGACTTGGAAAGGTCCGCCAGAGCAGGTAAAAGCCCTGTAGTCGAAAGTTCGTTCTCTCCTGAGTGGATCCTGAGTACGGCGGAACACGTGAAATTCCGTCGGAATCCGGGAGGACCATCTCCCAAGGCTAAATACTACCTAGTGACCGATAGTGAACCAGTACCGTGAGGGAAAGGTGAAAAGCACCCCGGAAGGGGAGTGAAAGAGATCCTGAAACCGTGTGCCTACAAGTAGTTAGAGCCCGTTAATGGGTGATAGCGTGCCTTTTGTAGAATGAACCGGCGAGTTACGATTACGTGCGAGGTTAAGCTTTAGAAGGCGGAGCCGCAGCGAAAGCGAGTCTGAATAGGGCGAAATAGTACGTGGTCGTAGACCCGAAACCAGGTGATCTACCCATGTCCAGGGTGAAGGTGAGGTAACACTTACTGGAGGCCCGAACCCACGCACGTTGAAAAGTGCGGGGATGAGGTGTGGGTAGCGGAGAAATTCCAATCGAACTTGGAGATAGCTGGTTCTCTCCGAAATAGCTTTAGGGCTAGCCTCGTGATGAGAATACTGGAGGTAGAGCACTGTTTGGACTAGGGGGCCATCCCGGTTTACCGAATTCAGACAAACTCCGAATGCCAGATATTTATACACGGGAGTCAGACTGCGAGTGATAAGATCCGTAGTCAAAAGGGAAACAGCCCAGACCACCAGCTAAGGTCCCAAAGTAATCGTTAAGTGGAAAAGGATGTGGCGTTGCACAGACAACCAGGATGTTGGCTTAGAAGCAGCCATCATTTAAAGAGTGCGTAATAGCTCACTGGTCGAGTGACGCTGCGCCGAAAATGTATCGGGGCTAAACGATTCACCGAAGCTGTGGATTGACATCTACGATGTCAGTGGTAGGAGAGCGTTCTAAGTGCGTTGAAGTCAGACCGGAAGGACTGGTGGAGCGCTTAGAAGTGAGAATGCCGGTATGAGTAGCGAAAGACGGGTGAGAATCCCGTCCACCGTATGACTAAGGTTTCCTGAGGAAGGCTCGTCCGCTCAGGGTTAGTCGGGACCTAAGCCGAGGCCGATAGGCGTAGGCGATGGACAACAGGTTGATATTCCTGTACCACCTCCTCACCGTTTGAGAAATGGGGGGACGCAGTAGGATAGGGTAAGCGCGCCGTTGGTTGTGCGCGTCCAAGCAGTAAGGCGTGTGTGTAGGCAAATCCGCACACTGTAACGTTGAGCTGTGATGGCGAGTCCGTATGGACGAAGTTCCTGATTTCACACTGCCAAGAAAAGCCTCTATCGAGGTGAGAGGTGCCCGTACCGCAAACCGACACAGGTAGTCGAGGAGAGAATCCTAAGGTGTGCGAGAGAACTCTCGTTAAGGAACTCGGCAAAATGACCCCGTAACTTCGGGAGAAGGGGTGCTCTTGAGCGTGCAAGCGCATGAGAGCCGCAGTGAATAGGCCCAGGCGACTGTTTAGCAAAAACACAGGTCTCTGCAAAACCGTAAGGTGACGTATAGGGGCTGACGCCTGCCCGGTGCTGGAAGGTTAAGAGGAGTGGTTAGCGCAAGCGAAGCTGCGAATTGAAGCCCCAGTAAACGGCGGCCGTAACTATAACGGTCCTAAGGTAGCGAAATTCCTTGTCGGGTAAGTTCCGACCCGCACGAAAGGCGTAACGATCTGGGCACTGTCTCAACGAGAGACTCGGTGAAATTATAGTACCTGTGAAGATGCAGGTTACCCGCGACAGGACGGAAAGACCCCGTGGAGCTTTACTGTAGCCTGATATTGAATTTTGGTACAACTTGTACAGGATAGGTAGGAGCCAGAGATCTCGGAGCGCCAGCTTCGAAGGAGGCGTCGGTGGGATACTACCCTGGTTGTATTGAAATTCTAACCCATGCCCCTTAGCGGGGCAGGAGACAGTGTCAGGCGGACAGTTTGACTGGGGCGGTCGCCTCCTAAAAGGTAACGGAGGCGCCCAAAGGTTCCCTCAGAATGGTTGGAAATCATTCGTAGAGTGTAAAGGCACAAGGGAGCTTGACTGCGAGACCTACAAGTCGAGCAGGGTCGAAAGACGGGCTTAGTGATCCGGTGGTTCCGCATGGAAGGGCCATCGCTCAACGGATAAAAGCTACCCCGGGGATAACAGGCTTATCTCCCCCAAGAGTCCACATCGACGGGGAGGTTTGGCACCTCGATGTCGGCTCATCGCATCCTGGGGCTGTAGTCGGTCCCAAGGGTTGGGCTGTTCGCCCATTAAAGCGGTACGCGAGCTGGGTTCAGAACGTCGTGAGACAGTTCGGTCCCTATCCGTCGTGGGCGTAGGAAATTTGAGAGGAGCTGTCCTTAGTACGAGAGGACCGGGATGGACACACCGCTGGTGTACCAGTTGTCTTGCCAAAGGCATCGCTGGGTAGCTATGTGTGGACGGGATAAGTGCTGAAAGCATCTAAGCATGAAGCCCCCCTCAAGATGAGATTTCCCATTACGCAAGTAAGTAAGATCCCTCAAAGACGATGAGGTAGATAGGTTCGAGGTGGAAGTGTGGTGACACATGGAGCTGACGAATACTAATCGATCGAGGACTTAACCAAAAAAGTTTGAAACATTCAATGTATCGTTTATCCAGTTTTGAAAGAATAAGTCTTTCAGCTGAATAAGTGAAGTGATGATGGCAAAGAGGTCACACCCGTTCCCATACCGAACACGGAAGTTAAGCTCTTTAGCGCCGATGGTAGTTGGGGGCTTCCCCCTGTGAGAGTAGGACGTCGCTTCGCTTATTTTTTGTGGAGGATTAGCTCAGCTGGGAGAGCACCTGCCTTACAAGCAGGGGGTCGGCGGTTCGAGCCCGTCATCCTCCACCATTTTGGTCCCGTGGTGTAGCGGTTAACATGCCTGCCTGTCACGCAGGAGATCGCCGGTTCGATCCCGGTCGGGACCGCCATTATTATTGCCGGTGTAGCTCAGTTGGTAGAGCAACTGACTTGTAATCAGTAGGTCGTGGGTTCGACTCCTATCGCCGGCACCATTCCCTTGGAGGGGTAGCGAAGTGGCTAAACGCGGCGGACTGTAAATCCGCTCCTTAGGGTTCGGCGGTTCGAATCCGTCCCCCTCCACCATTTTAGGGGCATAGTTCAACGGTAGAATAGAGGTCTCCAAAACCTTTGGTGTGGGTTCGATTCCTACTGCCCCTGCCAGGTATTGAGGTACTCGTTCATAATACAGCTAATATAATTTATATAGTGGCGATTGTGGCGAAGTGGTTAACGCATCGGATTGTGGTTCCGACATTCGTGGGTTCGATTCCCATCAGTCGCCCCATTTTAAAATTGGGGTATAGCCAAGCGGTAAGGCAACGGATTTTGATTCCGTCATGCCTAGGTTCGAATCCTAGTACCCCAGCCATTTTTAATTTCATGAGCCATTAGCTCAGTTGGTAGAGCATCTGACTTTTAATCAGAGGGTCGAAGGTTCGAGTCCTTCATGGCTCATCATTTTTTAATTAGCATGCGCCCGTAGCTCAATTGGATAGAGCGTCTGACTACGGATCAGAAGGTTATGGGTTCGACTCCTGTCGGGCGCGCCAATAAAATCATGTTTACGGAATGTAGCTCAGCTTGGTAGAGCACTTGGTTTGGGACCAAGGGGTCGTAGGTTCGAATCCTGTCATTCCGACCATCTTTCATGATAAATGGGGCCTTAGCTCAGCTGGGAGAGCGCCTGCCTTGCACGCAGGAGGTCAGCGGTTCGATCCCGCTAGGCTCCACCATTGTAATATTTTTGGAGGTATACCCAAGTCTGGCTGAAGGGATCGGTCTTGAAAACCGACAGGCGGGTAACACCGCGCGGGGGTTCGAATCCCTCTACCTCCTCCATTTTTCGGGTCAGTAGCTCAGTTGGTAGAGCATTAGATTGAAGCTCTAAGTGTCGGCGGTTCGATTCCGTCCTGACCCACCATTATTGCGGGTGTAGTTTAATGGTAAAACCTCAGCCTTCCAAGCTGATGTCGTGAGTTCGATTCTCATCACCCGCTCCAAAATGGGCCTATAGCTCAGCTGGTTAGAGCGCACGCCTGATAAGCGTGAGGTCGATGGTTCGAGTCCATTTAGGCCCATCATTATTCCGAAGTAGCTCAGTTGGTAGTAGCACCTGACTGTTAATCAGGTTGTCGCAGGTTCGAGTCCTGCCTTCGGAGCCACGGCCCGTTGGTCAAGTGGTTAAGACACCGCCCTTTCACGGCGGTAACACGGGTTCGAATCCCGTACGGGTCATCAAGCATGTAGCACAGATGTGTGTTACATGCTTTTTTCTATTCTCCTTTTTCATGTTGTTGAGAAAAGATCACTAGCAGAAAAAGACACCTATTAGCAAGGTAAGAGGTTGATTTCCGTTCCGCCAGTTTCCTTTCCAGAGGGCGTCCGATGAGCCACTTCACTCATTTACGTTTGCTCCAGGGTCTCATCTGTGACGCTGGCTCCACTACAATTAACTTTTCTGCAAAGTGTCTTTACTTTACTTTTTTCATAGTAGCATAGCGATCAAAAAGCCCATTATCGGTATGCTTAGAGGAGATAAGCTCTTATTTTCAATGTGGAGTAGGGAATCAGTTACAACAGCCATCCATAAGTGAACACCTTCAATTTATTTGTGGGATAAATGAGGAAGACTACTTGATTGCCGGGGTTAGCCAGAAAGAGGCTAACCGCAGCGTGAAAGCCAAGCGTCAGCAGCATGTAAGTAGCCTAAAATGGAAAGACTTTTATCTTTCACAAAAAATTCTATTGATTGCTTTGCTACAACACTATGAAGGTTACATGATTAATGTAGACTTTTTACAATAGTTAGGATCCCTCTCCCTTACATTCTCTTAAGAAAGAGAGTCTATAGAGTAAATTTGAACAAACTATTTCATATATAAAATATGTATGTTTTTTCAATTACTATTTTCGTGGTGCTTGTGGTTTTGTTCCTCTAATATGAGGATAAGTGGAGGAATCGATATGAATATACAGGAGATACAGCAATTTTTAAGTCTATATCAGACAGAACAAAATGAATCAGAATTTTGGTTAAAGAATAGATTACAGGCAGTTAAGGATGCAGGTGAATATCACCCAACAACAGAGGAGCTAGTTTTTGGCGCACGGGTGGCATGGCGAAATAGCAATAAGTGTATTGGACGTCTGTTTTGGCAGTCACTGCATGTAGTAGATGCACGTGATGTTTTAGATGAAAAGGCTATTTTTCAAAAATTACTAGAACATATTGATTATGCGACAAATCATGGGAAAATCCGTCCAACTATAACAGTGTTTGCTTCAGATAGAGTACGGATTTGGAATCATCAACTAATTCGTTATGCAGGCTATGAAACAGAGGCAGGCATTATTGGAGATTCGCAGTCCACTAAATTTACAAAAGTGTGTGAGTCGTTAGGATGGAAAGGTAAAGGAACTGATTTTGATGTACTACCAATCGTTATACAGGTGGATGATCGTGCTCCTCAAATGTTTGTAATTCCTGAAGAAAATGTAGTAGAGGTTTCAATCCGCCATCCAGAGTCAATCGATGTGGAGAAATTAGGAATGAAGTGGTATGCTGTACCTATTATTTCGAGTATGCGTTTTCAAATGGCTGGAATTGATTTTCAAGCAGCTCCATTTAACGGCTGGTATATGGGAACAGAGATTGGTGCACGAAATTTAGCAGATCATGATCGTTATAATATGTTACCTGCAATTGCAGAGATTTTTAATCTTGATACAACCAAACAAGCGTCTCTTTGGCGTGATCGCGCTTTAGTAGAACTTAATATTGCTGTTCTTCACTCATTTAAAGAAGAGGGTGTGAGCATTGTTGATCATCATACAGCAGCTCAGCAGTTTAGATTGTTTGAGGAGGCTGAAAAATCAACAGGAAGAGAAGTTACTGGCAACTGGACATGGTTAATCCCACCACTTTCCCCTGCCACAACTCACATATTCCATAAACCCTATGTAAATATATATCATACACCAAATTATTTTTATCAAAAACCATGCTATTAGTGTAAAGGAATTGTTTACTTTCAACACTTTTGATGAGAGAGGGCTTACTATGTTAGATCAGCAAATTCCCAATATCCCCTGAAGACAATTGACGACACCTTATGGTAGAGGTACAGCCATTCCTAAGCTGATAGAACAGGAGCAATACACACAACTAGCTGAATTAATCGAACATCAAGGTACACTGTGGCAGGTGACACCATGGGTTTTGCTTGTCCTGTTAAAAAAGCTTACTAGTAAAAAATTGGAGTTTGTCTCCTTACAAGAAATACAATTATATTTAGCTGTGGCACATGCTATTACGAAAGATTATCTCGACCCAGTCAATACTGTTAAAAATATGCAGGAGCTATTAGACGTCAACTATTTATGGGTAGAAAATGAGGACAATGATGAGCAGGAGTGGGAGGAAGAAACGCCAAAGGGCTATGGAAAGCAAGCTTTTGTAGGCTATTACTATTATAGTTATTTGCTTTTACAAGAGGCTGTTCCTATTTTTTCTACTATAACAGCTCGTAATAATGAAGCATCAGAATGCCTTGCTGAATTGCTAACATTAATCCAGCAACTCGACAATTAAGTAATGTGTAAACACTATATAGAAAAAAAGCAGATGGAGGAAGCTGAACCACCTGCTTTATTTAATTTTAATGCACATATTCATCCTTAGAAGCTCTCATTGAGCAAAAGAAGAGTAAAATTGCCACAACGACAAAGAGCCATCCCGCAATATTCCAACCACCAAATAAATCATGCAAGTAGCCAAAAAGAATAGGACCAATTGCGGCAAATAAATAACCCAAAGATTGTGCAAAGCCTGATAAATCTGCTGCTTCAAATGCAGTACGAGTACGGAGAGTGAAGAACATCATTGCTAGGGCGAATGAAGAACCACCTGCTAACCCTAGAAGAACCATCCACAGGACCCCAAGACTTGTCCATTCCATGACAACTCCAACAAAGCCTACTAAATAGAAGGATGTAAACATCAATACAAGTGGGCGTTGAGAAGTAATTTTACCTGCAATAATAGGCACTGCCAAAGCCATTGGTACTTGTGAGAATTGCATGATTGAAAACATCCAGCCAGCTTTATCAGGCGCTAAACCTTGAGCAATATAGATCTCAGGTATCCACGCTGCTGTTGTATAGAATAATAAAGACTGTAAACCCATTGCCCCTGTGACAGCCCAAGTAACAGGTGATTTCCATAAAGGTGTACTGGTCTTTTTAGATGTAGTAACTGGTTCTGGGTAATTTGACTTTAGTTGAGGTATCCAAATTAGGATTGTAATTAGAACGAGTATGAGTGCAATGGAAAGCGCACCTTGCCAGCCTAACGATGAATTAGCTATCGGATAGCTAATACCAGCTCCAAGGCCAGCAGTAAAATTCATGGACATGGTGAAAAAGGCCATTAATAAACCCACATGATATGGAAATTTTAATTTTAATAATCCTGGAATTAGTACATTTCCAAAAGAAATGGCTACGCCAATTAACACAGTACCCAATAGAAGTAATTCTGTCGTACCAAGTGAACGTAGGACAATTCCTAAGGCCAAGAGAAAAGTTGATAAAAATAATGTTAGCTCAAGCCCTAGTTTGCGTGCTACAACTGGTGCAAATGGAGATATAATAGCAAAAGCCAGCAATGGAATTGTTGTTAGAAAGCCTGCCAATACATTAGATATTCCAAGATCTTCACGGATAAAGGATATAATTGGACCAACAACAGTTAGTGGCATTCGTAATGTAGAGGCTATAAAGATAACGCCAAAGACTAAAAGTAAGGTTGTTCCTTTCCAGCTAATTTTTTTACTTGGATAACTAGTGGTATGATCATTTGTAGTCAAAATAAATCCCCCCTAATAATAACCATTCTAATTGAACTACTATCACACTTTATCACACTATTAAAAATAGTAGAAGATTCATAAAATACGGAACATTTCTTACGGTATTGAAATGTCTATGGTCTTATGTTAGTATAATAAACATCATAAATTTAATAATTATATGCCTCATGTTTGTATTGAGGTAGAGGTCGCGATATTTATAAGTATGCTAATTGAAATGACAAGCATTGATGAGATTAGCTGAAAGGAAATATTGCCGAAGTGTGAGGGGACTTGAAAACCTCATGCTGGGGCTGTCTCCGAAAGGAACAGAACTGTCACGTTTGTACAACGTGTTGAGCTATCATGTAGGAAAAACTGAGGATTAACGTAGCCATCACAGTGTATATGTGATGGCATTTTTTTGCCTCATAAATAGGAAGGAAGCTATATCGTGAGTGAAATAAAAGTAAATCAGCTCGGACATAAAGCGCCGAAGCTGAAAAAAGAATTAAAAAGCCGTCATATTACAATGATTTCTTTAGGCGGTACAATTGGTACGGGGCTATTTTTAGCCAGTGGAGGTGCTATTGCTCAGGCAGGGCCTGGGGGAGCTTTGCTTGCCTATGCTTTAATCGGTATTATGGTGTATTTTTTAATGACAAGCTTAGGGGAAATGGCTGCCTATATGCCATCATCAGGTTCATTTAGTACGTATGCAACCAAATTTGTAGATCCCGCTTTGGGCTTTGCATTAGGCTGGAACTACTGGTATAACTGGGCAATCACCATAGCTGCCGAAATTGCTGCTGTGTCATTAATTATGAAATATTGGTTCCCAGATAGCTCATCAGCACTTTGGACAGTATTATTTATTGCTGTTGTATTGACGTTTAATTTACTATCCGTAAAAAGTTATGGTGAAAGTGAATATTGGTTTGCCATGATTAAAGTAGCAACGGTTATTGTTTTTATTATCATTAGCTTACTAATGATTTTTGGTATTTTAGGTGGGCAGGCTCCTGTAGGTTTTACTAATTTCTTTGTTAGTGATGGGCCATTCCATGGTGGCTTCCTTGCTACATTTGGTATTTTCCTAGCTGCAGGATTTTCATTCCAAGGGACAGAATTACTAGGAATTACAGCTGGTGAAACAGATAATCCTGGTAAAAATATTCCGAAGGCTGTTAAATCTGTATTTTGGCGTATTCTTTTGTTTTATATTTTAGCGATTGGTGCAATCGGGATGTTGATTCCATTTACAGACGAACGTTTGTTATCAGAAGATATCGCAGTATCACCATTTACACTAGTGTTTGACCGTCTAGGTATTGCCTTTGCTGCTTCTTTAATGAATGCCATTATTTTAACGGCTATGCTGTCAGCAGGAAATTCAGGACTATATGCATCTTCTCGTATGCTATGGCAATTAGCAGTGGATGGACATGCTCCTAAATTTTTTGCAAAGCTAAGTCGTAGAGGTATTCCGATTTATGCACTTATGGCAACATTAGCTGTAGGCTGTTTAGCATTTTTGGCATCCTTCTTTGGCGATGGAGTGGTTTATATCTGGCTATTAAATGCTTCTGGAATGTCTGGCTTTATTGCATGGCTAGGTATTGCGTTTAGTCATTATCGTTTCCGCCGAGCGTTTGATGCACAGGGCTTAGATCCAAAGTTATTACCTTATAAAGCCAAATTATATCCGTTTGGACCACTATTTGCTTTTACAGTTTGTATGATTGTAGTCATTGGACAAAATTACACAGCCTTTACAGGCGATAAGATTGATTGGTACGGTATCCTTGTTTCGTATATTGGGATTCCATTATTTTTAGCATTATGGTTGGGCTATAAAATAAAGCACAAAACAAAAATGCTTCCACTTAAAGATTGTGATTTAAAAGTTGAAGATTAAATAATAGAGCTGTTCTGTAAACCTAAGAGCGATGGTTTATGAGGCAGTTCTTTTTTCAACACTCATAAACAAAATCTCTCTAATCAAACATCATAAATATGGTAATGTAATATACATATGGAAATTGGGTTTTGATAGGAGAGGTGCATGATAGTGCAAAAACATATTTTACTGGTAGAAGACGATGAAGCCATTCGTGAAATGGTTGATAATTACTTAACGATGGAAGGTTTCAATGTCACAACAGCGACTAATGGCGAAGAGGCATTACATAATTGTTTGCAAAATACCTTTGATTTGGTCATCTTAGATATTATGATTCCTAAATTAAATGGTTTGGAAGTATTAAAGATTATTAGAGAGCAGGCAGCACTTCCTATCATTATTATGTCTGCAAAAGACAGTGATGTTGATAAAGCATTGGGCTTAGGATTGGGGGCAGATGATTATATTGCTAAACCCTTTTCTATGCTGGAATTTTCAGCACGTGTAAAGGCTGTTATCAGAAGAGCTACGAAATACTCTAGTCAAGCTGAACAAAAGCAAGAGGTCCTCAAAATTGATAATTTAAAGATAGATATCGTTAATTTCTCAATAACAAAGAGCGGACAAGAGATAAAGCTGACATCAAAGGAATTTTCCATTTTAAAATTGTTTGTGACAAATCGTCACAGGGTTTTTACCAAAGAGCAAATTTATCAGATGATATGGAAAGATGCCTATTACGGAGATGAAAATATTATAAATGTACATATTAGAAGACTACGTGAAAAAATAGAAGATGATCCATCAAATCCTCAGTATATTAAAACTCTATGGGGAATCGGCTATAAGTTTGAGGGATAAAAATATGATGATATTTCTATTAATAATAATTGTATTGCTAATCGGGGTCCTAATTTTTCAATGGAAAGTCAAGAGGGAACAAGAACGCGCTATCCAATACATTCATAGTAAACTACACGTAATTGTGAATGAACAGACGTATGAAAAGATTCTAGTAACAACTACAAATTCAGAAATTCAACAGTTACTTATTAAACTGAATACGTTGCTAGATCAACATCAAAAAATCCAGGCTACACATCGAAAAATGGAAAATTCCATGAAAAAGATGTTGGCCAATATTTCGCATGATCTTAAAACACCTTTAACCGTTGTACTTGGCTATATTGAAATGCTTCAACTTCAAAATGCGATGAGTGACGAAGAACGCCAACGATTACTTACAGGTGTACATGCTAAAACATTAGAAGTGTTAAAAATTATCCATACATTTTTTGACTTGGCGAAATTAGAGGCTGGAGATACAGATTACCCAATCACTAAAATCAATGTCAGTGAAATATGCCGTAAAAATATTTTGTCTTTTTACGATCTGGTTACTTCAATGGGATTAGATATTAATATTGATATTCCTGCAAGCCCCATGTATGCCCTTGGTAATGAAGAAGCATTAAATAGAGTGCTAAACAATCTACTGTCTAATGCTATTGCATATGGAGCAGATGGCAATGTAATTGGAATTACTGTAAGACATGAAGAAGCCAATATTGATATTGATGTGTGGGATTGTGGCAAGGGTATTGATGAATATCATATTGATAGCGTATTTGAAAGGATGTATACACTTGAGGATTCTCGAAATAAATCTTTTCAAGGCAGTGGTTTGGGACTAACGATTACAAAGCGGCTAGTAGAAATAATGAATGGCTCCATCCGGTTATCGAGTATTCCTAATGAAAAAACTACTTTTACCATTTCGCTAAAACGAATGATGTATTGAATCCAGTTGTGCTTGTAGAGCTTCAATGCTTTGCAGGCTTTTTTACTTAAGAAATTTGTAAGAATGCAGTAATAAAATAGAGAGTTTCATTTTTTATAATGAAGCTAGTCACAATTGAGGGAGCGAATTACATGACATACATTGTAAAAACAAATCAGCTTACGAAAGTGTACGATGGAAAGGAAGTTGTTTCTGCTGTCAATATGAACGTTAAGAAGGGAGAGATTTATGGATTTTTAGGTCCCAATGGTGCAGGTAAAACCACTGTTATGAAGATGCTAACTAATCTAACGAAGCCTACAAGTGGAGATGTAGAAATATTAGGGGAGAAATTGACCGACAAATCCTATGAAATACTAAAAAGAATGGGGACAATTATTGAATATCCTATTTTTTATGAAAAATTAACGGCTAGTGAGACCCTAGAATTACATTGTGAATACATGGGTTATTATGATAAGAAAGAAATTACACATGTTCTTAACTTAGTAAAGTTAACGAATACAGAGAATAAGCAGGTTAAAGATTTTTCTCTAGGGATGAAGCAGAGATTAGGCATCGCAAGGGCCATTATTACAAAGCCAGAGTTACTTATATTAGACGAACCAATTAATGGATTGGACCCAGTAGGAATAAAGGAGTTAAGAGAGCTTTTCAAGATGCTTTGTAAGGAGTACGGCATAACCATTATTATCTCAAGTCATATTTTGGCTGAAATAGAACAATTGGTCGATACAATAGGTGTTATTAAGAATGGAAGGCTCATCACTGAGGTAGCAATGGATACTATTAATCGTGATCAGGTCAATTATACCGAAGTGATCGTAAGTGATGGGAAAAAGGCAGCGTTTATTATTGAAAACGAATTAAACATTACTAATTTTAAGCTGATGGATGATAACTCTATACGTATATACGACTCAACTGTATCCCAACAAAGCCTATCAAGAGCATTAATTGAACATGACGTTGAGATTGAAGAGATTAGTAAAAAAACAAGTTCATTAGAGGATTATTTCTTAAAGCTAATCAATGGAGGCGTTGTTCATGCTTAATTTAATGCGTTTAGAAATGAAAAAATTCCATTTAGGATCATATGTTAGAGGAGCTATCATTGCTAATTTAGTCATTCTCGGGTTTCTGTTTATGATTTTATTTATTTCTAAAGTAGAAGGAGATCCAGGGCTTGAAAATTACAAGGTTGCTTTAAGTGTCATTGATTCATTTGTAAGAGCAGTTTTTATTATTTTTGCTTCTACGTTAATAGCTAAGTTAATCATCGGAGAATATAAATTTAAAACCATTACATTAGCCTTTATGTATCCGATAAGTAGAAAGAAATTAATGGTCGCAAAGCTTGCTATTATCATGCTATTTACTTTCAGTATGATCATTATCTCCAATGCTCTTATTACAGCCATTTTTTGTGTCGTAAGCGATCGATATGAATTAATTCCAGATGTACTATCAAGTTCTTTAATTATTCAGCATATACCTTCTGTATTGATGAATGCGATAGCTGCCTCAGGCATAGCTTTAATCCCATTGTATTTTGGGATGAGAAAATACTCTATACCGACAACTATCATTTCATCTATTATAATTGTGTCTGTAACTTCGTCAAATTCAGGTAACTTTACTTTAAACGATATAATTATTATTCCAATTACTTTAGCAATCGTGGGACTGGGTATTGCTTATTTAGCCATTAGAAATATCGAAAAGGTGGATGTTTAATCAAAAAAATACCAGGTGCTCATTCCTAGAGTACCTGGCTTTTTGTTATCCAAAAATTGTTTCCCACAGTAAGTAAATGTTTAACGTAACAACAATGACTACGACAAACCAACCTAAAACAGTTGTAATACGGTGATTAACTAGGCTTCCCATGATGTCTCGTTTACTTGTAAACATAACAAGAGGGACAAGTGCAAAGGAAATACCAAATGATAAAACAACCTGGCTAAGAACCAAAGCATAGGTAGCATTCACACCAGAGGCAATGATTGCAAGTGGTGGCACCATGGTAATCGCTCTACGTAAATAAAGAGGTATTTTTCTTTGAATGAAGCCCTGCATCACTACGTCACCGGCTAAAGTCCCTACAGAGGAACTAGCAAGCCCTGCAATAAGTAAACCAAGACCAAAGGAAATGGCAGCCAGTGGGCCGAGCGCATCTTTTAAGCCATTATAAGCAACATCTAAATCTTCAACTACAACGCCTTGGGTATGGAATACTGCTGCGGCAATTATGAGCATACTCATATTGATGGCACCAGCAATAATCATAGCGATGATAATATCGATAAATTCAAAACGGAAAATACGTTTTTTTTCTGCCTCATTCCGACCAATAATACGACTTTGTGTTAAAGAGGAATGTAAGTAAATAGCATGAGGCATAACGGTTGCACCTAAAATACCTGTTGCTAATAATAGTGAATCTACACCTTCAAAGTGTGGCGTGAACATGCCGATCGCTACATCGCCCCATGCTGGCTGCGCTAAAAATGTTTGAAAGGCAAATGCCAATACAACAATTAAAACCATGCCAGAAATACCTGCTTCAAAGGCTCTAAATCCTCTTCTTTGCAGCTCTAAAATAGCAAATGAACCCACTGCTGTAATTAATGCGGCGGGAAGCATTGGGATATTGAAAAGTAAATAAAGCCCTAATGCTGCTCCGATAAATTCCGCGAGGTCAGTGGCAATGATGACCAATTCTGCCTGTATCCACAAAAAGATAGAAGTTTTTTTAGAAAAATGCTCGCGTGCGACTTCAGGTAAATTTTTTCCTGTCGCAATCCCAAGCTTGGCAGACAGAGACTGAATTAACACAGCCATTAAATTAGAAAAGGCTATAACCCAAAGTAGTAGGTAGCCGTATTGAGAGCCTGCTGTAATATTTGTAGCAAAATTACCAGGATCGATATAGGCGACTGCTGCAATGAAAGCAGGTCCTAAAAATGGTAAAAATCTTCGCCAACCTTTTATATCTCCATCTAAAACCGCCTCTGCTGACGATTTTGTGACTCGTTTGTAAACCATATTGTTCCCTCGTTTCAAAAAGTATCATCAATGAAATAAAGTTTCCTATAGGAAAATAAGATATTAGTATTCTAACGCTAGGAATAAAAAAAGTGAAGTGGTTTGCTTTATCCTTCTAAAATAAGTATGCTCTTTTGGATGAAGTGAATGAGTAGAAAAATTAAATTGCAGGAAAAATTCAAAATATATAGAACTAATGAATGAAGAAGGGAGACAAGGTGATGGACATGGTATGGGTAAAATCAAAAGTAACAATTCCACGTACAGTGCCTGATGTAATAGAGAGGAAGAAATTATTTTCTATTTTATCTAACAGTAGAATGAAGAAACTAACCATAATAAAGGCACCAGCAGGATATGGAAAAACAACACTCTTAAGCCTATGGTTGAAGCATATTGATAAATCGGTAGCATGGTTTACAATCGATCAGAATGACAATGATCCTGTACGATTTTTAAGGTACTTAATACATACATTATCTTTTAGCATATTGAATGTAGAAAAAAAGTTAAACAATATACTAGATGAAACACCCCCCTTTGAAACAATTATAGATACACTGTTAAACGATTTGGATACATATAAAGAAAATATTCATATTGTTTTTGATAATTTTCAAGAAATCCACAACCCTCAAATTCATCAAATTTTCAATCGACTTATTGAATATTTACCAGCCAATGCACGGATCTATATAACGACGCGAACTAATTTAGAACTTCCACTAGCAAAATGGCGTGTAAAGGGTTGGATACTAGAAGTGGGGATGGGTCAATTATGTTTTGATTTAGAAGAGCTACAATCTTTCTTTAATTCTGTTACTAATGATGAACAGAAGGATACGCTAAAGCCTTTATTAAAGACAACAGGGGGCTGGATAGCAGGTATCCAACTGATAAAGCTATCAACAGGTGGAATGATAGGTAATCTTAGTAGTGAAGAAATTTTAGCCAAAGCTAGTTCATATATACATGAGTACTTCATACAAGAAATTCTTTTAATATTACCTCAAGTATTGCAGGACTTTCTACTACGAACTTCCATTTTAAACTACTTAGATCCCAATGTTTGTGCATATATCACAAACGGATTAGATAGTTTAACTACATTCTCAGAGCTGGAGAAAAATTGTTTGTTTATTGAACAAGTACAAGCTCATCCACCCGTTTATCGTTACCATACTTTATTTAGGCATGCTCTACAGGTAGAATTTCAAAGGCAACAATCCAATGAAATGATTACCTCTATTTATTACGATGCAGCCACTAATTTATGTCAAAGAGAAGACTATGTAGCGGCAATTGAGCTTGCTTTAAATGGCGAATTATACAAGCTTGCACATGAATGGATTCAAAAATATTTAGTCGAAATATTTGCCGAGGGACATACTCTATTATTTGGGGAGTGGATACAGAAATTAAGGAGTGCTCAGTTTACAGTAGATATTAATTTGCTTGTCTTATATATTACTACACTATTTTCAACCCATGAAATGGATCAAGCAAATAAAATCATAGAGGAACTACTTTTTAAACAAAATAAGTTGAAATGGATGGATGGTTTTCAATTTATTGCTGTAACAAAAATTTTCGAAATTATCAATGCTTATATAGGTTATATGGAAGATGGAGATCTTGAAAAAGCAAAAATAGGTTTACAGACACGCGTAAATGTAAGAAAAAATAAGTCCTCTTTATATCGTATTTCTTTAAAATATAATCAATTTGAGCCTAGAATTTTACGTACCTTTGTAGGAGCAAAAGGAAAATTCTTATCAGTAGAAAAAATGGATGAATTGATTCACGTGTTGAATGAAAGTGAAATAAGGGAGCGAAATATTACAGGGGTTACCTATGGATTACTAGCTGAAATTTTGTATGAAATAAATGATTTAGATAGGGCAAGTAAAGAGTTAGAAATCGGTTTACAATATGGTTTACATTTTCAAGATCCAGGATTATTTATACCAATGTACTTGTTAAAGGCACGTATTTATATGACTAAAAAACAATTCGAAGAAGCACATATGTTATTGATAGAAGCTATGAAGGAAACCGATAAACCTTATTGGGTCGGTATGCTCTATGTTATGAAAGCACAATCTTATTTATTGGAAGGTAATATTTCATATGCGCAACAGGAATTTTTTAGAGTGACGGATTTTATCAATTATAGAATTGCATCAAGAAATCCCTTTTATTTATTAGTTCAAGGTAAAATCCTATATGCTAAAAATCAACTAGAGGAAGCATTGCAAATTGCTATTCGTTTAAAAGAAGGAGCAATTCAGGAGAAGCAAATCGTTACGCTTATTGAAGCGGGTCTGCTAGAAGCCATTTGTCATTTTTCACTTGGTAAAGAGGATTTCGCTTTAACTGGATTACACGATGCCCTTGAGCATGGAGTTGTATATGGTTATTACCGTACATTTATAGAAGAGGATTCTATCTGGCCATTACTAAATAAATACTGGCGTATACGTCAGCATAGAAAGGGAGATACATTTAAGTCAGTGCCATTAGCATATGTAAATAAACTATTGCAGAATGACAGCTCAGAAGATGAATTTTTTGCTAACTTTACTGCAAGAGAAAAAGATGTTCTAAAATTACTTGCAGAAGGTGCTTCTAATAAGGAGATTGCTCATCAATTACAGCTGACAGAGGGAACTATTCGTATATATTTAACAGGGATTTACAGTAAAATAGGTGTGAAATCTCGCACAAAGGCCATTTTATGGGCAAAAGAATGGCTAGGCTTTTAAAGTTGTTAAAGAGAAAGGAGGTTTACATGATGCCAAATATTTTATTAGCCTCAAAAACAACAGTCCCTCAAACGGGCAAGCAAGTTATTGAAAGAGAACGATTAAATGCCATTCTACATCAGTCAACAGCAAAACTTATAGTAGTACAAGCGCCAGCAGGGTATGGTAAAACCACTTTGTTAAGTAGTTGGTTTCAGCAACTTGAAACGACAGTTGCATGGTATACAGTGGACCAAACAGACAATGATCCCATTCGTTATTGGAAGTATTTAATTCACGCTATTGGTCATTCCTTGCAGCCTGAAGCTTCCTCACGGATTGATTCTATACTGCATGCTCAACCACAGTTACCTTTAGAATATTTAGTGGACTCTTTATTAAACGAATTATCGCTATCTACTGAAAAGGTTCATATTATGATTGATGATTATCATCATATTTATAATGTCACTATCCATCAAACGATGACTCGCCTCATTGATTTCTTACCTGAACACTGCTTTATTTATTTGACTAGTAGATCAACTATTTCATTACCTATTGCAAAGTGGAGATTAAACCATTGCTTGCTTGAAATTGGTGTAGAGCATCTACTTTTTACATATGAAGAAGCAAAAGTATTTTATAAAAATTTAAATAAACAGCTAAATGCAAAGGAGCTTCAAAGGGTTTTTGAGATAACAGAGGGTTGGGCTACAGGGTTACAATTAACCAATTTAGCAGGTTTCCGCAATGTAGATGACAAAGAGTTTAGGGAAAATAATTCATATGTGATTCACTATTTAATGAATGAAGTTTTTTCAAAACTAGCACCACCTCTCCAAATCTTTCTACTTTATACTTCACTTTTGGAACAATTGACCGCAGATACATGTAATGTCCTAACAAACCGTACTGATGCTCAACTAGTATTATTAGAGCTTGATCAACAAGGACTATTTATTAGCAGAGTAGAAGCAAAAGAGCAGGTTTTTCGATATCATAATTTATTTAGAGAAGCATTGTGTCAAGAATTGAGCAATCGTTTTACTCAGCATGATATTTTGAATTTATATGAAAAAGCAGCTGTTGCTTTATATAATAATGGGAGTTTTTTATCTGCAATAGAGCTTGCTTTAAGCGGCAACTTGTTTATTTATGCTGAACAATGGATTCAGGAGCATCTTGTAACATTCCTTTCCTGTGGTCATTCCTCATCCTATGTAAAATGGATTGATACATTTTTGTCTAACGGGTATGAGGTACACCCAGAGTTGATGGTAATGTATGCCTATACACTCGCAGCATTACACAATTTAGAAGATGCTTATCAGACAATATTAAACCTAGAGCAAAAGCATAGGTCCAATCAATGGATGAATAAAAGCGAGTATGCATCCGCTGTCGATGATTTTCTAGGTGTGAAAGCCTATGTTTTTGTCATGAAAAATGGAGGTCTTTCTCAAGCTGGGGAATTTATTCGACAAAGACTGGAGAGAAATCCAGTCGGGTCCAAATGGGACGCAATATTTATACAATATAATCAAACAGAGCCTATGTTGTTTAGAACAAATATCGGATCTCGAGGAAAGTTGCTTTCAGATGAACAGGCTATGTCCTTTTTTGCTAAGTTTAGAACAGGGAAATTTAAAAACTTAAGTATGACGGGCTATAGCTATGGCGTGCGTGCAGAAAAATTATATGAGTGGAATCAATTTGCAGAGCTATCAATAGAATTAGAGGAAGCTATACGTTCTGGACATCAATTTCAAGATGCAGGATTGTTAGTACCGATGTACATTCTAAAAAGCAAAATAGCTGTGTTAAAAGAGCAGTATATTGTTGCTCAAGGCGTTTTAGATCATGCAATTGAAACGGTCAACGAACATCATTGGATTGATAGTATAAGAGTGATGAAGGCACTTTTATTTTTACGTGAACACAATCTTGTCCAAGCAGAACAGGAGTTAACCAAGATCAAAGAAAATGTGTATAAGGATTCTCCATTTTATTTGCTAGTAAAAGCACGTTATTTACTCATGACAGGACATTTACTAGCAGCACAGCAATTGATTATACACGTGCAATCACAGGCACAACAACAAGAACAGCTATCTACGCGGATAGAAGCTACAATTTTATTAGCCATATGTTTGGCGGAGCAAGGACAAGCAGATGAGGCGTTGAGGTCGTTACATCAAGCAGTGAAATTAGCTGAACCTTATCAATATATCAGAACTTTTATGGATGAGCCTCAAACATACGCATTATTAAAAAAATATGCCGTTATTCGACAGCAATCTTCTGAAAAGGAGTGGAGAGAGGTTTCAATGAGCTATGTTGAGCACTTGCTGGAAAGCGCTCAAAAGCATAAGCAAATTTCACCATTGGCGTCCCTTACAACTCGTGAACAGGAAATGTTTTCCTTATTATCAGAAGGTGCTTCTAATAAGGAAATAGCCGAGCAGCTATTTTTATCTGAAGGTACAGTAAGAGTCTATCTCTCGGGAATTTATAGTAAGTTAGGTGTTAAAAATCGAGCCCAGGCAATATTATTAAACACGCTGGAATAAGGTTATCCGTTATCTTTTTTAGGTAGCGGTCTTTTTTTTACATAAAACAATTAACATTCATCAATAGTGGAAGCATCTTGAATTTTCTAAGATAAAGGGAGGAGAATACTTGATTTTAAGAGGAAGGAGCGAGAGGAATGAAAAGAATCTCGAACATGATGATCTTTCTAATATTGCTCTTTTTCCAATGTGGGCAAATTCCAGCCTCTTATGAGGATGAGCATAATGCTATAGAAGAAGGAGCAGATAATCATGCTAAAAAGAGCCTTAACAAAAATCTAGTTGGTAATGTAAAGGAATTCTATACAGCGCCCAATGACACGGGCATAACACTTTTAGCCTATGGAGGGGCAGGAGGACATGTTGATATTCCAGCTGTTATTAATGGACAGCCCGTTACAATAATAGGGGAATCTTCATTTTTTAATAAGAATGTGACAAGTGTAACTATCCCTGAAAGTGTGACTAAAATAGGGGACAGAGCATTTTCGATGAATCAGCTCACGACTGTGTCTCTCCCTAATAGATTAGAGAGTATAGGGAATCTGGCGTTTTTTGAAAACCAGTTATCGACTATCTATATTCCTGATAGCGTAAAAACAATAGGCGCAGAATCATTTGCATATAATCAGCTAACAGATGTGACAATTCCAGATGGTATAACAAAAATAGAGAACGGTGTATTTTTCAAGAATAAATTAGAAAGTGTAACCATCCCCAGTAGCGTGACAAGTATAGGGAACTACGCATTTTATCATAATCACTTTACAACCATTATTCTACCAGATAACTTAAAGAAGATAGGGTTCTATGCATTTTATGGTAATAACTTGAAAGAGGTAACTATTCCTGAAGCAGTTACATATATAGATGAATGGGCATTTGCCTATAATCAGTTACATTGGGTTTACTTTAATAGATCATTAGTGTTGCAACCTAATACATTTAAGAACCAAGGTGACAGGTTTGATGGTTGGTATAGCGATTTGGCATGGGCAAACCCGTGGGATGGCAATGTCACACAGCCAACAAGAATTTATGCAAAGGGAAATGCGCAAACATATACACTTACATTTAACCCAAATAGCAGTACAACTGTTGATGAACAGAAAATACTGTCTGGAGAAAAGGCACTTGTCCCCGCAACTCCGATAAAAGAAGGCTCTCAATTTATCGGCTGGTATAAAGATGAAGAATTGACTATGCCATGGAACTTTGATACAGATGTTGTAATGGGAAACCTAACTTTATATGGAAAATGGGTGAAAAAACCATACACTGTTGTATTTCATACAGATACAGATACAACAACAGTGGAGGTATTGAATGGAGAGCTATTAACCAAGCCATCAGATCTAACCAAAATCGGCTATACATTTACAGGGTGGTATAAAGACAAAGAGCTGATGGTTCCTTGGAACTTCGATATAGATAAAGCGACAGAAAATATGACATTATATGGAGAATGGATAGCAAATGAATACATCATTACCTTTTATACAAATGGGGGGACAGTAATTTCTCCTGTGACAGCGAAGTATCATGAGGTAATAGATGAACCACTGTCCCCGACAAAAACAGGTTATAAATTTGTAGGCTGGTATAAGAATGAAGAGCTAACCAAACCATGGAGCTTTGATACTGATAAAGTGTCAGAAGATACAGCACTTTATGCGAAATGGGAAAGAGAAACTGTACATTATATTCTGGACTTTGCATCAAATGGTGGGAGTGCTATATCGTCCCAAAGGATTACTGCTAATACAACCGCAATGCAACCAATAAACCCAATAAAGGTAGGCTATTCATTTGCAGGTTGGTATAAAGATGCTCAATTTACAAAAATATGGAATTTTAATACAGATATAGTGACAGCTCATACTACTTTATATGCAAAATGGCAATGGCTAGCAAACAATTCATCAGGTGGTGGAGGAAGTTCCTCCCCAACACTAACAGAGCCAGAAAGGATAGAGCCAACCTTATCTAAAAAACCAGAACCTAAACCTGAAGAGCCAGCTAAGCCACAACCAACAGAGCCAACACCCCAAACAGAGGCAGATATTACTTTCTCAGATATTCCTCAGGGCCATTGGGCATGGACGATGATTCAGGAGATGGCAAGACAGGGCATTATTACAGGCTATCAAGACGGCACCTTCAAGCCAAATGCACCTATTCAGCGCCAGCATGTTGCCCTGGTGTTTACCAGAGCGTTAGAGCTAGAGCCGAAAAAAGAGGTGTTTATATTTAATGATACTCCTGAAAGCCATCTCTATTTTGAGGTAATTAAGCAGGTGCAACAAGCAGGACTGTTTGATGGCATAGATGGAAACTTCCAACCAAAATCTAATATGACACGTGCACAAATGGCAAAAGTATTGATAGAGGCTTTAAACTTAACAGCCCTTAAGAAAGAAACATTTAATGATGTATCTGCTGCTCATTGGGCATACAATTATATTGCTATTCTTGCGTCAAACGGTATCACAATAGGTGATCAAGGTAATTTTAGACCTAATGATGCTGTTACACGGGCAGAATTCGCAACCTTTTTATATAGAGCGCTCTCTCAATAAGAATAAATCCCATCACTGGTGTGATAAGACTACCAATGATGGGATTTTTGTATTTACCTAAAAATAATTAACATTCCTCAATAGTAGGAGTAAATAATTACCTTTAAGATGAAGAAGAATTATTT
Organism: Lysinibacillus sp. FN11; assembly: GCF_024628845.1. Classification (NCBI taxonomy): domain Bacteria; kingdom Bacillati; phylum Bacillota; class Bacilli; order Caryophanales; family Bacillaceae; genus Lysinibacillus; species Lysinibacillus sp. FN11. Next base: position 4,601,075 of record NZ_CP102383.1, read on the forward strand.
CATTTTTAAAGAAAGGAGAGACTATATGAAAGCAAAAAGTGTTAGATATGGAATATGGTTTACACTATTTATCTTCCTTATGTTATTGAAAATCCCTTTTACTTTTGCTAATGAAGCTGATTATGATGTTGAAGATAGTCCTGATGGATCGATAACTATAAAGACATACACAGGTACTGGCGGAGATATGGTAATTCCTCATCAAATACAAGGGAAAATAGTTACAGGGATAGATCCTTGGGTGTTTACTAATAAAAAGCTGACAAGCCTCACAATACCAGAAACAATAACAACAATTGGTGCATATGCCTTTTATCAAAATCAGTTAACAAGTGTGACACTGCCAAGTAATCTAACGAACATTAGTGATGGTGTATTTTCCTTAAACCAACTAACAAATGTGATACTTCCAAATAATCTAAGTAGTATCGGAAATTATGCATTTTCCGGAAATTTGCTAGAAAGCGTAGATATACCTAATAGTGTTATTAGTATAGGAGATCACGCATTTTCAACGAATGATATTGTCAATGTGAAAATCCCAGAGGGTGTAAAAATAATAGGGTCAAATGCATTTGCAAGGAATGATATTGAAAGTTTAGAGATACCAGAAAGTGTGAAAAGCATTGGAGATGGAGCCTTTTCTAATAATTACCTAAAGGAAATCATTATACATTCAAAAGATGTTGAAATAAGTGATGATGCTTTTATAGGGCATAGTCCTAACCTCATTATTTATGCTCCAGGGAATTCTTCTGTAAAAGAGTATGCAGATAGGTTGAATATAAACTTCCAAGGAATAGATTCTCCAGATCCTGTCAATGAAGCGGATTATGAGTGGACAAAAAATAGGGATGGGTCAGTAACGATTATAGATTACATAGGTACTGATATTGCAATAACCATTCCAAGTCAGCTAGACGGCAGGGTAGTAACTGCAATAGGCAGTGGAGCATTTGGTGAAAAAAGTCTTACACAGGTAATTATACCAGACAGTGTAACAAGTATTGGAGATCTGGCATTTGCAGAAAATCAATTAACATATGTGAAACTACCAAATACCCTTAAAAAGATAGGTGAAGGTGTATTCTTTACAAATAAACTTACTGCAATAGAAATACCAGATCAAGTGACTCAAATTGGCACATATGCATTTTTAGATAATACGCTTGCTACAGTAAAGCTACCAAATCAACTTAAGACAATTGGGGATTTCGCATTTATGGAGAACCAATTAACAAACATTGAGTTACCAGCAACTTTGGAGACTATAGGAGAATGGGCGTTTTCAAATAATCACCTGACCTCTCTAGTGATACCCTCTAATGTCGTAAGTATAGGAGAGTATGCATTTGCTACAAATCAACTTGCAAATGTAACGATTCCATTCAGTATAACAAGTATAGCGGAAAGTGTATTTCTCGATAATCAGCTTACAAGTATAGAGATTCCTAGTAGTGTAACGAATATTGGTAGATGGGCTTTTGGCGAGAATAGACTTAGTAGTTTAGAAATTCCTGAAAATGTAATGACTGTAGAGGATAATGCCTTTAATGACAATAATCTTAATCATGTGAAAATATTATCGGATGCAACGATTCTTTTAGAAGATATTTTTAATGCAAATCCAAGTAATTTAATTATTTATGGTCATGATGCATCGACTGCACAAGCCTATGCCAATCAAAATAACCACCAGTTCGAGTTACTTACTTATCGAATTATCTATCATGGAAATGGAGCTGAACAAGGAAATCCGCCAGTAGATATGAATATGTACCCAAGAAATACGCCAGCAACGATAGTAGATAATACAGGATCGTTAGAAAAAGCAGGCTATATATTTGGTGGTTGGAACAGCACTAACGCGGGGGATGGTATAGATTATGCAGTAAATAGTATTGTTGATATTGAAGAATCCAATCTTGCGTTGTATGCGAAATGGATAGCAAATTCATATATTGTCACATTTAATACAAATGGGGGAACAGCAATAAATCCTATTACCGTAATGTATGATGGACTAGTAAGTATACCAGTAATCCCAACAAAAGCAGAGTATATATTTTTAGGCTGGTATAAGGATGCTCAATTCACAACACCATGGAATTTTACAGCAGATAAGGTAACCCAAAATACAACCTTGTATGCAAAGTGGGAAAAGGTCGTCACACAGTATACGGTAGGTTTCGAAACGAATGGTGGCAGTGCAGTAGCATCACAAAAGGTAACTGAAAATACCTTGGCAACAAAGCCAACGGACCCAACAAAGGCTGGTTATACATTTACAGGCTGGTATAAGGATATTAATCTTACAACACCATGGGATTTTTCCAAAGATGTAGTGAAGGCTAATATTACATTATATGCCAATTGGGTAACAGGCGGTTCAACGGGTGGTGGAGGAAGTATATCTCCGAATCCAGCCCCAATACCAGAGCCTACCATACCTATAAAACCAGAGCCTAAACCTGAAGAGCCAACTGATCCACAGCCTACAGAGTCAAGACCCCAACCAGAGCCAGATATCATCTTCTCAGATATTTCTCAAGAACATTGGGCATGGACGATGATTCAGGAGATGGCAAGACAGGGCATTATTACAGGCTATCAAGATGGCACGTTCAAGCCGAATGCCCCAATTCAACGCCAGCATGCTGCCCTGATGTTAACAAAGGCATTAGAGCTAGAACCGAAAAAAGATGCGCGAGAATTTAATGATATACCTAAAAGCCATCTCTATTTTGGGGTAATCGATCAGGTACAACAAGCAGGTCTGTTTGAAGGCATAGATGGGAACTTTCAGCCAACTACTAATATGACACGCGCTCAAATGGCAAAAGTATTAGTTCTGGCCTTTAATTTAACTTCAACGAATAAAGATACGTTCAAAGATGTGCCAAAAACACACTGGGCATACAACTTTATTGCTATACTCGCAGGAAATGGTATCACAATTGGAGATAATGGCAACTTTAGACCAAATGATCCTGTAACGCGTGCAGAGTTTGTAGCATTTTTGTATAGAGCTTTGCATCAATAATTAAAAACCTCACCAATGGCTATCCATAAAGCTTATGGTGAGGTTTTTTTGTTCAAATTATTAACATTACTCAATAGTGCGTAAGGATGTAAATTATTATGCTAATAGAAAAGGAAGTGTTTCTATTGAAAATCGTTCGTCTTATCTTCTTCATATTATTCTTAAGTTTAGCTTTTGTCTCGATTAAACTTTCAATTAAAACAGATGAAAGGAATTATGATTGGCGTAATAACTCTGATGGTACAGTGACAATTATTCATTACAATGGTCCACATATGGAGTTTCCCTTTCCAAACCGTTTAAATGGCAAAAAAGTTGCTAGGGTAAGCTCAGGAATTTTTGAAAAAAGGGATATTTACAGCTTTTTACCGAAAGTTTATTAATTAAAGACGTACCCTGTGTCAAAAAAAGAAATGTATTGTCTTTCTCATCATTTTCTAATTAGACTTTCACCACTTGTATCGTATACGATGAAAAGAAAAGGCGAAGGACGGATTCGACATGACACATCGAATTTTAATTATAGAAGATGAAGAAAATATTGCGAGAGTGCTACAACTGGAGCTTCAATTTGAAGGATATGAGGCAGCAATGGCCCATACAGGAACAGAAGGCTTACTACAATACCGTGAGCAGCAATGGGATTTAATTTTACTTGATATCATGCTACCTGAGATGAGCGGTATTGATGTGCTAAAGCGTATTCGTGCAACAGAATCTCAAACACCTGTTATCATGCTAACTGCCAAAAGCGAGGTAGAGGATAAGGTAAAGGGCTTGGATTTAGGAGCCAATGATTATGTGACAAAGCCTTTTGAAATTGAGGAGCTACTGGCACGAATTCGCAATGCATTACGGTTTTCGCAGAAGGTAAGTCCAAAGCAAGTTGCACTTTCATTTGGCCATTTATCGATAAACGAGCAAACAAGGGAAGTTGTATATTTTGATAAGGAAATTCAGCTGACACCTCGTGAGTATGATTTGTTGTTCTATTTACTAAAGCATCCTAAACAAGTACTGACAAGGGAGCAAATATTAGAGGCTGTGTGGGGCTATGATTATTATGGGGATACAAATGTTGTGGATGTTTATATACGTTATGTACGACAAAAGCTTGAGGCTGCTAATCCAACACCTCTTATCCAGACAATTCGAGGTGTTGGATATGTGCTAAAGGAACATAGTTATGAGACTTAAAACAAAAATCCATCTACTAACAACATTGCTTATGCTAGTTATAGTAGTGGCAACAAATAGTGGAATTTATTTGTTATATGAGAAATTTGCCTATGATACGGAATATAATCAGCTTCAGTCACGGGCAAATGAGTTAAGCTCTACACTGAGTCAGTTAAATGCACAAACCAACCTACAGCAAGTATTAAGAGCCTATATGCCAACAGATGGTGCCGTTTATATTTATGATGGCGAACTTTTGAAAACGAAGGTTCAGGCTACACTTGAAATGCAAGAGGTCCCTTCTATTACCTACACAATGCCTGCCATTTGGATCGACGGAACGGTGGTGGACATAACATTGCAGCAATCTATGGAAGAAGTAGAACGGACATTAGATTTGTTAAAGGTCATCTTAGTTGTTGTATCTGTTGTGGCATCGATTCCTATTTTCCTAGCGAGCTTGGTACTTGGGCGACTTATTTTATTACCGTTAGAACGTTTAAATGAGACCATGCGCAAAAGTGCATCTACTGGGAAATATGAAAAAATAGATACCACAGAAAAAGGTGGGGACGAATTAACAAACATTAACCGCACTTTTAATATGATGATGGAGAAGCTTGAACAACATTATCAGAAGCAACAAGAATTTGTATCAAATGCCTCCCATGAATTAAAAACTCCTATAACTGTCATTGAAAGCTATGCAAAACTACTCCTAAGGAGGGGGTTTGATAATCGGGAGGTTGCTCAGGAATCCTTGCAAGCTATTGCCAATGAATCATCTCGTATGCATGAAATGGTATTGCAATTGCTAGAACTAGCTAAAAATAAAGAGCAATTGGACGTTCATTTCGAACAACTAGAGCTTGCCCCGTTCTTAAATAAAGTAGCTTTACAAATGGAACAGGCTTATCATCGAACATTTAGAATTGATGAGCAGATTCCAAAGTTTATTTATAGTGATGAAAAAATATTGAAGCAACTACTTTTTATTTTGCTGGATAATGCTAGGAAATATAGTGAGGATGAAGTACGTATTCAAGCCACTGAAACAACCAATCATGTACGTATTACCATCCAAGATTTTGGTATTGGTATTCCAATCGAGCATATTCCTCATTTGTTTGAGCGTTTTTATCGTGTAACAGAGGATCGTAATCGTAAAACAGGTGGTTCAGGGCTAGGGCTAGCAATAGCACATGAACTGGCACAACAATTAGGTATAACGATCGATGTGAAAAGTAAGCTAGGGGAAGGCTCAAGCTTTACTTTATGTATACCAAAGGAGGGACAGCAATGAAAAAGTGGATGTTAGTAATTGTTGTTATTATCCTTCTTTGTAGTGGAGTAATTTGGTTTGTTCAACATCGTTATTTTTACGTTCAACCTATTAGTGAAGCGGAGGCTATTCGCCATATTGAGACTATCTACAATGGTGATGTTACACAAGTTGAAAAACAAGGAAATACCTTTGAAATGCTTTTTACGCGTGAGGATGTCAAGTATGCAGCTATACTTGACGTTACGACACAACAGATAACTGCTCTAATCATGAAAGAAGGACAAAGTAAATTACTATTAACAGAAAAGCAGATCAGACAAATGGTTAAAAAGGAATATGGAGATGTAGAAAGCGTTATGCTTACAGACTCCGTTTATACTGTACGTGTTGAAAATGAGAAAATTCAAAAGGATTTAACCCTTGATGGTTATACAGGCGAACTACTGGCAGAGAAAAAGGTTGAGCCACAAGAACAACCTATCGAAGAGCCTATTATTACTGAGCAACAGGCTATTCAAATAGCTCTTAAGCAATTAAAGGGTGAAGTGGATTCAGTTGATTTTGAAGAAACCTCAGAGGGTGGTTACTATTTAGTTGAGATTGAAACGCAGGAGGACGAAGCTACATTTCAAATTCATGCTGTTTCAGGAAAAGTACTGTCTGTAACATGGGATGACGATCATTAAATCATTCTCATGAAATTCTAATGTTCCTCTTATAGTTCTATCATCTTCACTTGGTAAGCTAAGTTTAGATAAAACAAAGGAGAGATGAACATGAAAAAAATGATAATGATTCCAGCATTAGTAATTACTCTTGGAGTGGGTGCAGCGATTGGCTCGACGACTTTATTATCAGGAAATGCCCAAGAAAAAAAGGTCTTATCCATGCAGGAAATTGAGAAGAAAGCGCTAGCGGTAGTGGATGGTACAGTTGCAAATATCGAATTTGACCAAAATCAGTTTAGCTCTATTTATGAAGTAGAGGTGTATACAGATACAGAAGAATATGATTTAAAATTTGATGCTTATAGTGGGAAATTACTCAAGCAGAAAAAGGAACGTTTAGATGACGATGATTGGGATGATCATATTCCTGCTACGACTGCTACAACAAAAATAATTACAAAAGAGCAGGCTATCAAGACAGCCCAAACAAAAGCAAAGGGTAAAGTGACAAAAATTAAGCTTGATGATGGTGTATATGAAATTGAATTAAAAGACGGTCAATATGAATACGAAGTAGATGTGGATGCAGTCTCTGGAAACATTATAGATTTTGAACAAGGCTTTGATGACTAATTTAATGAGCTGTCTTAAAGGGAGAACATACCTTTAAGGCAGTTTTATTGTTTTTATTGTGGGTATTTACTAGGTATTCAGGAAATTTACTTTAAGAAGTGGTTATTTATATGTTCAAAAAAGAAAAAATTTTCTTCTTTACTTTTTCAATTAGCAGGCGTACTATGACATCATTATAAAAGTTTCAAATTTCTAAATCGCTGAAGCAACTAAACGCGGGGGAACCAATTTTGATGGATGGCATAGCCATTCTTGGGGTGAATCTCTTCCTTTTGGAGGAGTAGGGCTACTCAGGCCCGAATCCGACAGCTAACCTCGTAAGCGTTAAGAGCAGAAAAGTGGAGCTTGGCAGACGGATGAGCGTCTACAAGTCTTATTTAGTGATGACTTGTAGGCGTTTTTTGATGTAATTTAGAAAGGCGAAACACATTCTATGAAACTAGAAGGTGTTTATCAATGAAATCCTCATTCAAACGTTATGTAATCGGCAAACCATTAAGATCCGATGCGTTAGGGGAACAAAAGCTAAGTAAAACAAAGGCACTGGCCATATTATCATCAGATGCATTGTCATCAGTAGCCTATGGACCAGAACAAATTTTAATTGTCCTGATGACGGTAGGTACAATGGCGTTTTGGTATTCTTTACCTATTGCCGCTGGAGTGGTTATTCTACTCGTGGCACTGATTTTATCCTATCGTCAAGTTATCTTCGCCTATCCACATGGGGGAGGCGCCTATGTCGTATCACGAGAAAATTTAGGCGTGAATGCAGGTCTTGTTGCAGGGGGTTCTTTGCTTGTTGATTATATTTTAACAGTAGCAGTAAGTGTGTCGGCCGGGACAGATGCTATTACATCTGCATTTCCAAGTCTTCATGCTTATAATGTACCCATTGCTATTATATTTGTGATTTTCTTAACGATTTTAAACTTGCGAGGTGTAACAGAGTCAGCCTCTATCTTGGCTTACCCAGTTTATCTATTTGTAGGCGTTATACTGTTGCTAATCGGGATTGGGCTCTATAATGTGGCAACTGGACAGGTGCCTGCAGAGTTACATCCAAAGATTGGGACACCAGTGGCAGGGATTAGCCTATTTATTTTATTAAAGGCATTTGCATCAGGAAGCTCAGCGTTAACAGGAGTAGAGGCTATTTCTAACGCCATACCTAATTTTAGAAATCCTGCTCCAAATAATGCTGCTAAAACGCTTTTAGCAATGGGCGCCATTTTAGCCGTTTTATTCATCGGGATTGTTAGTCTAGCTTATTTTTATGGCGTTGCACCAACAGCAGAAGCAACAGTCGTTTCCCAGCTAGCAGAAGCTAGTGTTGGTCGGAATTTTCTTTATTATATTGTTCAGGGGACAACTGCAATGATTTTAGTACTTGCCGCAAACACAGGGTATTCAGCATTTCCCTTGCTTGCTGTGAATTTATCGAAGGATGGTTTTATCCCAAGAATCTTCCAAATCCGAGGGGACCGTCTTGGCTATTCAAATGGTATTTTAATGCTAGGTATTGCTACCATTGTTTTAATTATACTTTTTGACGGGGCCACAGAGCATTTAATTCCGCTCTATGCAGTAGGCGTATTTATTCCCTTTACATTAGCGCAAACGGGGATGATGAGAAAATGGTGGCGCGAAAAATCTAAAGGCTGGGTAGCAAGATTTACGATCAACACAATTGGGGCCGCTATCTCTTTCATCGTGGCAATGATGTTTTTTGTGACAAAAATGCCTCAAGTTTGGCCGGTGTTTATCTTTTTACCAATTATTATTTTTGTATTCCATCGCATTAAGCAACATTATCAAGCTGTTGGAGAACAGTTAAGGTTAAATCATGAGGAACTGGCTACTATTGAGGGGAATGTTTTCATTGTGCCAGTAGCTGGCATAACAAAGGTGGTTGAAAACTCCCTACATTATGCCAAATCACTTAAGGTTGATAAAGTGATAGCCTTTTATGTAGCTTTTGACCAAGCAGATGCAAAAGCTTTTGAAGAGAAGTGGAATGCCTGGCAACCTGATGTACGATTAGTTACCTACTATTCACCATATCGCAGCATTACACAGCCATTAATTAAATTTATTGATAAAGTAGAACATCAATGTACGAAGACAGGTCATAAAGTAACGGTTGTTATCCCTCAATTCTTACCGAAAAAAGGGTGGCATCATATGCTACACAACCAATCGAGTCTTCTCATTCGTACATCACTGTTATTTCACAGAAATGTCGTCATTATGACAGTACCGTTCCATTTATCAAAATAATGCTAGCAAGCTAGAAAATAGTCTGTTATAATCAGTACGTTGATTGAAAACACGAACGTTTACAATTAAAAAGTTACAGAATACCATTAAATTCCGAAAAATCAAACTTTTTTTGGTGAGAGATAGTAGCTCTTGCCGAATAAAGTGATAAATTGGTTATTCTGATAGTTTCATACAAATTCACTCATATAATAGCGAGAATAGGGCTCGCAAGTTTCTACCGATTTACCGTAAATGAATCGACTATGGGTAGCAATGCTTTTAGAGAACTTCTATTTTAATGATGTTTTCTATTCATTTCGACGTTTTTGCGCTGAATGCTTTGCTCCACTCGTAGCAGAATGGAATCAAAGTATTCAGCGTTTTTTTATAATTTTTTACGAAAGAAGGATATGAAAGAAATGAAGTTATTACAAGACAAAATTATGCAAGAGGGTAAAGTATTATCTTCATCCGTATTAAAGGTTGATACATTTTTAAACCATCAAATTGATCCCATTCTAATGAAGGAAATTGGTCATGAATTCGCAAATCGTTTCTCTGATCAAGTGATTACAAAGATTTTAACAATAGAATCTTCAGGTATTGCCCCATCCGTGATGTTAGGCTTAGAAATTGGCGCGCCTGTCGTGTTTGCTCGTAAACGTAAATCATTAACGCTTTCAGATAACCTTTATTCATCAAAGGTACATTCATTCACAAAAAATGAAACAAATGAGATCTCAGTCTCACGTAATTTCTTAAGCGAAGATGACAATATTTTAATTGTAGATGATTTCTTAGCCAATGGTGAGGCTGTCAAAGGCTTACTTGATATTGCTGCACAAGCGGGTGCAAATGTTGTGGGAGTTGGAATTGTTATTGAAAAGGGCTTCCAAGATGGCGGAAAATTATTGCGTGAGCAAGGTGTTCGCGTTGAGTCATTGGCAATTGTAGATTCTCTTGAAGATGGCAAAGTAACATTTGCTACGGAGGCTCGCGCGTAATGAATACCTTTAAATCGACTGCGCTAGCGATTCAACATTTACTTGCAATGTATGCTGGAGCCATTTTAGTGCCATTGATTATCGGTGGGGCAATTGGCTTCGATTCAACACAAATGACGTATTTAGTAGCGATTGATATTATGATGTGCGGGATCGCTACACTTTTACAAGTTTATTCAGGTAAATTCATTGGTATCGGCTTACCTGTAGTACTTGGCTGTACATTCACAGCGGTAAGTCCAATTATTGCGATTGGTACAAACCCAGAGCAGGGTATTACGGACATTTATGGTTCTATTATTGCCTCTGGTGTAATTGTAATGATAATTGCGGGCTTCTTCGGTAAGCTTGTGAAATTCTTCCCACCAGTCGTAACAGGGTCAGTTGTTTCAATTATCGGTATTTCCTTATTACCAGTAGCATTAAACAATATGGCAGGTGGACAAGGGGCTGAGGATTTTGCTTCTGCTTCTAATGTAGCCTTAGCCTTCATTACATTGGTTATCATTTTAGTCGTTTATCGCTTTTCTACAGGCTTTGTTCGTGCTATTTCTATTCTGATAGGATTAGTAGTAGGTACCGTTTTAGGTGCCTTCATGGACAAGGTAGATTTCACGCCAGTTGCAGATGCTAATGTATTTCACATGGTACAACCTTTCTACTTTGGCATGCCAACATTTGATGTAACGGCGATTATTACCATGACACTTGTAGCAATGGTATCTTTAGTAGAATCATCTGGTGTTTATTTTGCGTTAAGTGATATTTGTAATAAAAAATTAGATTCAAAAGATTTGGCTCGTGGCTATCGTTCAGAAGGTCTAGCTTCAGTAATTGGTGGTATTTTCAATGCCTTCCCATACACAACATTCTCACAAAATGTGGGACTAACGCGTATGTCAGGTGTAAAAGACCGTAAAGTCATTTACATCACAGGTGGCTTACTTGTAGCACTTGGCTTCCTACCAAAAATCGCAGCGTTAACAACGATTATTCCAACGTCTGTATTAGGGGCAGCGATGCTTGCGATGTTCGGTATGGTCATTACGCAAGGTATGGGTATGCTTGTACCAGTTATGAACGAGTCAGCAGAAAATGCGATGATTGCTGCGATTGCAGTAAGTTTAGGCGTCGGTGTATCAGTGGTTCCTGGCATTTTTGATGCACTGCCTACAAGCGTTTCAATCTTAACATCTAATGGTATCGTTTGTGGTTCTGTAACAGCGATTATCCTTAATATTTTATTCAACATGATTGGGCCAAAGCATAAAAAAGACCCGATGCATGGGGGAGTATAAAAAGATAATTAAATAACATTCATCAAAATATTCTACATATTTTGATGAAAAGAATAGTGTCACCTACTTTTATCTATTGATTTAGATTTGAGGAGGTGCCACTTTTTTGTCGTTATGGACTGTATGTTTTAAACTATTGATAATAACTTTAGTTGAAATTTGTTCCTTTAACATAACTCTAGACAGTCATATGGAATGTTTAACATTAGAACTAAAAGGGAATTTAAAATAGAGTTGTTGAAATCGCATGTAACTCTCTCTTTCAACATATACTTATATAAAACTACTCTCAGAAAGGTCTAGTACAAATGCAAAGTATTGTTTTAATTTTAATCCTACAATTAGTATATGTACCTTTTTTAACATTACGAACAATATTTTTAGTAAAGAATATCACGTTCCTTGCTGCGATATTTGGGATGCTGGAGATGTTGGTGTATGTATTTGGCCTTTCACTCGTTTTCAGTGGGAAGCAAAGTATGTTATCTATGGTTGTCTATGCAGTTGGGTTTGGATTAGGTATATTTTTAGGAGCAAAAATAGAACGAAAGCTAGCGATAGGCTATGTTTATACAACCATTAATACACAAAATAAGAATGAAGAGCTTGTGAAATTTCTTCGCAACGAAGGGTTTGCAGTCACGATTTATATAGGAGAAGGGCGAGATAGTAACCGCTATAAATATGAGATCTTAACGAAGAGGAATCGTGAAGGAGAGCTCTTTCAAATAGTAGAGCAATTTGAACCGAATGCGTTTATTATCTCGTATGAGCCTAAATCATTTAAGGGCGGCTTTTTACTTGCTCGTATGAAGGCTAAGCAAAAATAATATTCATTATGAGAGGACCTCGCTAAAAGCGATGGTCCCTTTCTACATGTTACATAAATTTTGTTTCAACCCAATTTTTGAATAAGTCAAAATCTGTATAGACGATTTCTTTGTAGCTCATTGCTTGTAAAATTGTATGTTCTATAAATACATTCCGTTCTTTGCCGATCGCTTTTAAAATCTCCTCCTCGCTGTGATAGGTAAAAACAGGAGAATAATCGATATCAGCTCGGGCATGTATTTTAGCAGCAATTTTCCCCATAAGTGATGTTGTAGTAAAGTAATCCTCTATATCCTTATAGTTTTTAGGCTTAATCTTCTTTTTATAAGGAGAACGTTCACGAATATAAAATTCCTGTCCATTCATCGTGATAAAGGCTAAATGGGGGTCCTCTAAATGGTGCATGGCTTTTTGAGTTCCGACTACACGGGCTCCCTGGTGTTCATAGTGATCCCAAAATAGATCCTGATAGGGAAGAAAGTAGGCAGGGATGGCTGTGCGTACTTCTTTCATTTCTAACACTAAATTTTCAACTCCTGATGCACCCTTTTCGTCTTCCACTAAAATATAGTAACGTTTTAAACCGATAGAAGCTGTCCCAGAGCCATACTTATAAGCTATGTCCCTAATTTTATAAGTAGAAAGTGCGTTTGAAATGGCACTGTATTCCTCAGCAGTGACTGGTTGAATTTCTTCATTCCATAAGAAAGCACGTTCGCCATCTTCATTGTGATACGTAATATCTTGTAAGAAGTAAGACCTTTGGCGTTTCTCAAGCTTTTTCAATAACCTCTTTGCGGGTCCCTTTGTATTATCTTTTGTAAAAATGAGTGTTAGAGGATCATCCTGTTTACGCTCAAATCGTTTTAGCTGATCAATATAACTGTTAAGAAAATGTTGAATAGCCGTTTCTTGGGTTACCTTATGTAAGCCTTGTTCCTCTAAATAGAGCGCAATACTAACACTCATTCTAACAATATCGTATAAATAAGAGCCAACATAGCCCTCATCGAAATCATTGACATCAAAAACAATGGAGCCTGCTTCATTTTGAAAAGCACCGAAGTTATCCATATGCATGTCACCTTGAATCCAAGTCGGTTTTCTATCAGGAGTATGGAAGATTGAAGCGGATTTTGTCATATCAAAATAAAAGAGATAGGCACTTCCGCGTAAAAAGCGAAATGGACTTTCAAGCATTTTACGGTATTTCTCCAAGCGCTGTACCTCAGTTAAACGCATTCGTTGAACATCAAACTCTTCAAAGATTGTCTCCAATTGTTCTTGTCTTAAAAAAGTTCTAGTATGTTTTACTTGTTCCAATAAAGCATGCTCCATATCATTATCCCCTTTGTTATTTTAAAATTTATCTGTATATACGGAAATAAATTGAATAAGTTTCGAAGAAATTTAGCAAATGTACTCGATAAAAATGGCTAGTCATCTAAGGTTATTTCATAACATGTTCAATAACCTATTTTCATACTATAAGACATGCATAGACACGGAGGGGGGTTGTATGTATTTCTTTACAAAAAGTCTTGTCATTATAATAGGAAGTATTTCATTGTCGTTAGGAATAAACTTATTTTTAACGCCCTATGAAATTTTAGATGGGGGAGTAGTAGGGTTAGCGCTAATATTACATTATTTATATAAGCTCCAAATAGGTTTAATGATTATTATCATTAGTATTCCGATTTTTATTATTGCGTGGTTTAAATATAAAACCTATTTTTACAATAGTATACATGGCTTAATAACGTCTTCCTTCATTATCGATTTTTTAAAGCCTGTCCGCAATCTTGTGCAAATTGATGCGCTCTACAGTGCCATTCTTGGAGGAATACTTGTAGGCTTTGGTATTGGTCTAATGCTGCGTTTTCAGACAAGCACAGGGGGGACTGACTTGATAGCACAATTTATCTGTGATAAAACGGGTATCAATGTTGGGGTATTGATATTTTTTATTGATTCCATCGTGATTGTTATAGGCGGCTTCCTCCTATCCACCTCGACCTTGCTATTATCTATAATTACAGTGCTAGTTGTGGGGATTACGACAAGCATTATTACTAGTCGAGTTTAATAAACATAAAAAAAGTTCCAGTATAAACTGAAACTATTTGGGGGTCTGATTATCGAGTGCTTTCATTAGCTTCTTTTTTGGATGTGCGGGTTTCACTTCGGCAATTAGTATAGCTAGTAAAATAAGTACGGCACCAACGACCATACGGCTTGTTAGCATTTCATGCAAGAAGATAACGGATAAAACCATGCCGAAAAAAGATTCAGTTGATAGTATAATCGCAGCTTTTGTGGCAGTTGTATATTGATTGGCCACATTCTGGAAAAGATAAGCTATGGTCGTAGAAAAAATCCCTAAATAAACAAGAGAGTAAATTGCCTCTTTTTCAAGTGACGTAGGAATTTCACCTTGGCTAATGACAACTAGAACACCTATAAAGGAAGCTGTGAGAAACTGAATAATAGTTAGAGCAATGGCATCTTCCTTTTGAACAAAAAGGTTAGTACAAAAGATATCAAAGGCAAAAGCAACAGCACAAGCTAATGATAGGGCATCACCTATATTCATTGTCAAGGAGCCTTGTAATGATAAAAAGCCAATGCCCACAATCGCCATTATCGAACCAATGATTTCGTAGCCATCGATACGACGTTTATAAACGGCATATGCTATTAAAGGAACAATAATGACATTTACTGCGGTTAAAAAGGCATTTTTAGAAGGTGTTGTATACTGCAGTCCGACTGTTTGAAGGGCAAACGCTATATACAAAATCGTACCTAATAAAGCTCCCTTCCAAATTACTGATTTCGAAGCCTTTTTTAATCGGGCGCCAAATAAAACGGTTAATATGATTGAAGCTACTAAAAATCTGCCAGCCATTACTTGATAAGCTGTTAAATATTCTAGAGCAATGGCCGTTACAACAAATCCACTGCCCCACACGATTGCAGTAACTAGTAACATGCCATCAGCTATGTAAGTTTTCATGTTTTTCTTCCTCCTAACTTCAATAGAATAGCATAAGAGAGAAGAAAAGAATTTGATTTTATTTCTAAATATTCAGGCGTTTTTTTGTACTTATTCCAAAGCGATTAGTCATTGTTCATTTTGCTATGTAATAAGTACAATTTAACGGCTGCAGCTAGGCGTTCATAAAAAACATAATCATTATCTATGGGTGCTACTAGCTGACGTATTTTAGCCATACGATAGCGAATTGTATTTGGATGACAGAATTGTGCTACAGCAACTTCCTTAATATTTCCTTTTTTAATGATGTAGGTTATGGCGGTTTCCATTAAGTCTGGATCAGCCTTATCATCAAGTAGAGGGGCTAAAAAGGAGGTAACAAAGTCCATAGCGAATGTTGTATCTTTACGGTATAACTCGATTAATAAACAATCGGACGCGAGATTCTTATAATGACAGCTAGGAAGCGTATCGATTTCAGCAAAAATATTGGCAAAAAAAGCTTCGCGTAATGCCATTGGGAATCCAGTCTGGGTATCATTACAACTGCTATAGCCGAAAGTGATGGTATCAGTGGGTATGGCGTATAATGCTAGCCATTCATGTAAAACCCTTTCAAATTGAAATTTCTGAGATGGATGTGTCATGATGACAAATAGACTTTTTTTATAAGAACAAATCATACCCGATTTTAATAGCGGCTCCAACGAGTAAAAGGGCAGCATCCAGCTCTGATGGATTGTGTCATCAGCTCGTAAATTTGCTATAAATACATATTTTTCAAAGGGCTTATTGAGCTGTTGTAAAATGGATTTAATTTGCTCCTGTGTCACATCTTCCTCCATTAGCCTTCGTAAAATCGTTTCGATAAAATAGGAATAATCCTGTGTCTTAGCGTAAGCCATTGTTTCTAAAATGATTTTCTCAAAAAACTCATCTCCACCAAAGCGTAATATAGGGAAATTATGCTGCTCTGCATACGACAAAACTTCTTTCGGTAATTCCTTAAAAATAACAGGCTTATAAGCTAAAGCACTCGCCCCAAGCTCAATTAGATTTTTAACAGCATTGAATAAATACTCAGGCTTTTGTTTAGCAAATAATAAACTACTTAACACAACACTGTTGGGGGTAAAGATGGTATCTCTGACATGGTGGATGTCAGGTGAAAATTCAAAGTCTAATATTTCTACATTTTGAACAGCTTTATGTAAGCCGTTGTGACCAGCAATAACAGTGAAGTCTTTTGTAATAGGTAGTTGTAAAAATTTCTCTACATTCATGTGTGGATCATTGCCTTTCCTGTAGTAAGCTTCTTGCTTCTATTATAAAATTACTTGTACATAAAAAACCATTTTTATAAATGCTAGCAGGTTTCTCCCGCAAAAAAATCTGCTCATTCAGCGGTATACCGTGAATTGAGCAGATTTCCAGTGCTTAACGTCTAGATATTAACAAAAATATTTGGTTTTCTAGTTCTCTGTGGATTTGCTTGCTCAACAGCATATCCTACATTTAAAATGCGTCCTTCTTTAAAGGCTGGTCCAATAATTTGTAGACCTATTGGTAAGTTTCCTTTAAAGCCGCAAGGAACTGAGAGGGCAGGTAAGCCTGTTAAGTTACTAGGGCCTGTAAAGCGGATAATATTATCAATTAAATCTACTTTTTGACCGTTTAACTCTGCAAAATCATCCCCAATAGTACTAGCTACAACAGGTAGGGTAGGGGAAATGAGCACATCTACCTTATTAAAAATCTCTGTAAACTCCTGCTTTATTTGACGACGTACCTGCTGAGCCTGCAAGTAATCGACTGCAGAAGGCAATTCACCAAGCTCAAATAGCAGACGAATATCGTCACCAAAGTCTTGTGGTCTCTTTTGTAAATCTGAATGGTGTATAGCTGCTGCCTCTGAAAGAGACGTCACAAGCTCTGCCCATTCTGCATATTGTAGGGAAGGAATACGCACCACTTCCACTTTAGCGCCTTGATCCACTAAGCTTTGAATACTTGCTCTAACAGCCTTCTCTACATCAATATCAACATTATTAAAGAAGTACTCTTCATTGATACCAATCACTAGATCCTTGATATTGCCAGTAAGCTGCTTCTCATAGTTGTCTATTGGAATATCAATGCAGGTAGGGTCTCGATGATCAAAACCAGCGATAACTTCGAGCAAGCCCGCTGCATCCTTAACGGTCTTTGTCATCGGGCCAATATGGTCTAAGCTCCATGCTAGCGGGTAGCAGCCGTATTTACTTACACGACCGTGTGTAGGTTTTAAACCTACAATGCCGCAAGCAGAGGATGGAATTCGAATAGAGCCTGCTGTATCTGTCCCTAGTGAAGCAACACTTGCTCCAGCTGCAACAGCCGCACCAGAGCCTCCACTTGAACCACCAGGAATTTTATCTAAATCCCATGGGTTACGGACAGGGCCGTAATGAGGGTTGTTATTGGTAATTCCCCAAGCATATTCATGCATGCTTAATTTTCCAGTGAAAATAACACCAGCGTCACGAAGCTTTTCAACTACTGTCGCATCATAATCAGAAACGAAGTCCTTATGAATTTTTGAGGACATCGTTGTTATTTTATCTTTAAAATACAAGTTGTCCTTTAAGGCCATAGGTATTCCATGATACATACCCTTATAATGGCCTTGGAGAATCTCCTGTTCAACTTCTTTTGCCCTTGCTAAAGCTTCTTCCCGATAAAAAGCCATATAGGAATTGATTTTAGGCTGACTTTCCTCAGCAAAATCTAAAATAGCCTTCGTTAATTCCACGGGAGATAGCGTCTTTGATGCAAGTAAAGGTGCCAATTCTTCAACAGATTTTAAATGTAAATCAGTTGTCAATGTGATCACCTCCAGGAATACTACGTACAGCGATGTCCGCATCATCAATCGCAATACCTTCTAAATTGCTGCGAAGTGACTGCATACCTTCCCAGCGTGTTTTTAATAGTTCAAGGTGTTCAGGTTTCGGTGTAATTCCTTTGTTCTCCAATAACTGTTGAATAGACAAGCTCATTAACAGGATCCTCCCTTGAATAATTTTTATCTAAATAGGTTTCCCTATTAAGACCGATACAGTAAAAACACAAAAAAATATAATAGGTAATATAAACCTATTATTACAATCATACACTAATATTATTTTATATCAAATAAATTATTTGTAATTGTCTTAATATTAAGAAATATTGACTAGGAAAGAGTTTTGTTAAAACCTATTGCTAGAACTGGCTCTTTTTACATTCGATTCACAGTCTATTTACAATCAAAGCGTACAATGAACCATAATAACCAAATTGAAGAGGTGCAAGAATGGAGTCTGCAGTGGGACAAAGTATAAAAACAAGTAATATATTTTCTTTTTTTAAATATTTATATGGGCAGCATCAAAGCAGTTCGTTATATATGAAACGTTTAAAGGCATTGAAACAAATTATTCAGCATAACGATTTACATACATACTTTCAACCTATTGTAGATTTACAGTCAAAGCAAACAATAGGATTTGAAGCATTAAATCGACCATTACCCTCAACATTATTTAACAGTGTGGATCAGTTTTATGAGTTTGTAGGACAAACAGATTGTGTTTTTTTATTTGAATGTTTTTGTAGAAATCTTTCCTTGCAACGTTTCAAGGAACGTTTACACAAAGACTTGGTGAATAAAAACTTTTTAGTGTTCCTTAATATACATCCGAATGTTTTATTAGATAAAAAATATCACAGTGGCGAAACGTTACAATTATTGAAGGAGCTTGGTATTAAGCCTCAGCAAGTGGTTTTTGAACTGACTGAGCGGAGTGCGGTAATAGATTTTATGGAGTTTGAACGTGTATTATCGCATTATCGATCACAGGGCTATCGCATTGCCGTAGATGATGTGGGATCGGGCTATAATAGTTTAAAAACGCTCATCTATTTAAAGCCAGAATTTATTAAGCTAGACCGTTCATTAATTCAATTCATAGACCAAAATAATGAACAACAGCAGCTCGTCACATTGTTAATGAAATATGCAGAACAAGCCAATACTAAAATCATCGCTGAAGGGATTGAACGACAAGAGGAGCTTGATTATCTCCATCGTATTGGCATTCATTATGCACAGGGGTATGCGATAGGAAAGCCTGCAAAGGAAATATATATGGGGAAAATAAGGGTGGGTGACCATGAAGATAGGGGAAGTCATTGAGAAAGTTCCATGTATTGATGAATTTGTGAAAAATAAAGAAGTAGATGTACTTTTTACAAGTAATCCATCGTTGCGTAGCGTTGTTGTTGTGCGTGATGAAAAACCAATTGGCCATATTACACGCACACATTTCTATCAAAAAATCGGTACTCGGTATGGCTATCATTTATTAATGGAACGTCAAAATCAGCTGATGATCAAGAAAAATCCTTTAATCGTTGATCGTAATACACCAATCACAGAGGTTAGTACATTAGCTATGGCTAGACCTCCTGAGGATTTATATGATGATGTCATCGTCACGAAAAACAATCTTTATTATGGCATGGTTAGTATTCGAGAGTTATTGTTAAAGCTTGTTGATACACAAGTAGCCATTGCAAGCTTCCTGAATCCATTAAGTAGTCTTCCTGGCAATAAATTAATCGATGACAAATTAGAGGAAGCATTACAGCTATCGCAATATAGTTTAATCTATTTTGATTTAGATCACTTTAAATCCTACAATGACACATATGGCTTTAATAAAGGCGATAAAATTTTACGGTATTTAACAGAAATACTAAAAAGACATATCTGCGGCGTAGAAGATTTTTTAGGACATATTGGTGGAGATGATTTTGTAGCTATTCTGCCGTATTACGAGGTAGAAAAGATGTGTCAAAAGATTATTGATGACTTTGATGCCAACATACTTAGTTTTTACGAGTTAGAGGATTTAGCATATGTTCAGGTAGCTAGTAGATCAGGCGAATTGGAACCTTTAACATGTACCTCCTTATCCATTGCCATAATTACGAATGAAAATCAGTATTTTGACTCTGTCGAACAATTATCCAATGCGGTAACACATGTGAAAAAACAGTGTAAAAAAATCGCTGGTAGTTGTTACCTCATTAATAAACAACAAAACTATTTTGTTCATTAGACAAATTATGCTAGATTTGTGGAACTAATATGTAAAATATATGAAAAATTAAAATTTGGTTACAAGAGGCTTAGATGGATTCAAGAAGACTACACATTTGGCAACCTGTCACTTGCTTAGAAAAAGCCTGAATTTTAGAAAAATGCTTAAAAGGCTGCCCCTACACTGTTAAAAACTAACAGTATAGGGGCAGTTAATCATTTGTCACCAAATGTAGTGCAATTGATTAAACTAGCTATACAATTACACTCTTTCCTTTGTCGGAGGATGATTGTTACGCCATTATTCGGGGTATAATTCTTAGCAAGAAAGCATTCTTTTATAGGAATTTATTAATCTTAATAAAACATACTTGAATTATAGGGATTATGGGTATATAATTCGATTACATTATTATAAAACATCTTAGGAGGCATTCCATTGTCGAATTTACAAATCATTCTTAACGTAGCAGTGTTACTTGTGTTCGTTGGAATTTTATATGTTATGAATAAAAAGCACGTGAAGTTTTCTAATCGTGTTTTTGCCGGTTTAGGCTTAGGGATTGTACTTGGTCTTGGACTTCATTTTATTTATGGTCTCGATTCTGAAGTATTAGCCAAAACAACATCTTGGTACAATATTATCGGTACTGGGTATGTGAAACTGCTGCAAATGGTAGCAATGCCATTAGTATTTATCTCCATTTTAATTGCATTTACTAAAATGAAGATTGGTAAAAATTTCGGAAAAATGGCAGCACTTATTTTAGCCATTTTAATCGGTACAACAGCCGTTTCGGCAGCTGTAGGTATTCTTTCTGCAACAGTCTTTGATTTAGATGCAACACAAATTTTACAAGGTGATGCTGAAACTGCACGTGGTCAATACCTTGAAGAAAAAACAACGGGCTTAGCGGCTCCTGATTTACCAACACAAATTATTGAGTTATTCCCAGCAAATCCGTTCCTTGATTTAACTGGTGCTCGTTCTACTTCAACGATTGCGGTTGTAATTTTCTCAGCATTCCTAGGTTTTGCTTATTTACGTGTGGCACGTAAGGATGAGGGAACTGCAGCTACAATTAAAAAAGGCTTAGATGCCATCTATGCCCTTGTAATGGGTGTTGTAACAATTGTATTACGCTTAACGCCATACGGAATTCTAGCGATTATGGCTCGTACTGTCGCAACATCTGATTTTGGAGCGATCTACAATTTAGGTAAGTTTGTCATTGCTTCTTATGTAGCGCTATTTATTGTTTTAATCGTACACTTATTAATCATTACATTAAGTGGTTTAAATCCATTTACGTATTTGAAAAAATCGGCAGAAACATTATTATTCGCCTTTACATCACGTTCTAGTGCCGGTACTTTACCGATGAATATTAAAACGCAAACAGGTCGCCTTGGGGTATCTGAGGGGATTGCAAACTTCTCAGGCTCATTCGGATTATCAATCGGGCAAAATGGTTGTGCAGGTGTGTATCCTGCGATGTTAGCCATTATGATTGCACCAACAGTCGGCATTAATCCACTTGACCCTGTGTTTATTATTACAGTTATCGCAGTAGTAGCGGTTAGCTCGTTTGGTGTAGCAGGTGTTGGGGGTGGTGCAACATTTGCAGCTATCCTTGTATTATCAGCACTTGATTTACCAATTGCTCTAGCAGGTGTATTAATCTCTGTTGAGCCTTTAATTGATATGGGTCGTACAGCGTTAAATGTAAGTGGTTCAATGACTGCTGGTGTTACAACAGCGCGTATTACTAAAGAATTAGATACAGAAATGTATAATAATAAAGAATTAGGTGCTCAAGTAGCAGACCTATAAGATCGAAGAAGCCCCGTTAAAATTTTAACGGGGCTTCAGCTTTATACGATTTTCACATAAAAATCCTTACCATTGATTAATTCAGATATCTCAATATTATAATTTTGTTTATAGTAATCATAAATATTGTAGGCTAAACCGGAGTGTCCATTCAAATAGGTTCCCTTTTTAATTTCTTTACGTGGATTATGGAAATCAAAATATAAGCGTGAATCATGACTCATTGAATTTAAAATAGCAAGAAATTCTTGTTCTTCAATATGAATTCCCCGTGTATACCGACATTCTCTACGATACGTATCATGTGACACATTTACGGGAGAAGCTTCAAGAATCATTTCAATATGTTTATTCAAATGATGACAGCTCCTTTCAAATTATAGGTAAAAACCATAAGAACAATCAGCTTTTATTACTTCTAGTATATAATTGTCAGAAAATTATATCAATATTTTTCTACCAGTTTTGCTGTTGAATTTCTTCTGCTATAAGTTGTAAGTCATAGGCAGTTACTGTTAAAAGATTATACTCATGGGACTCCATATATTTTTCTGCAAGTCGTTTGATATATTTCGGTGAACCTTCATTTTCTTCATCATAAACTAATAAGAGTCCATCTGTATTTTGGATAATAAATTTGTCCTTCTCAATAAATTGCCAAGGAGCTTCATACGGTTTTTTGGTCACGCTTGTGACAAAATCAGCTTGGGCAATTAATGCCTGATACTTTTCTTTTTTATGATCTTGCCAATTTTTCTCTTGCTCTAAAAAGGGTGTGATCACGGCGTATTTTAAATGAGGAAATTCTTTTTTTAACATTAAAATGACTTCAGCACTCCAAGTTTCTACGCCCTGCTGACCGCTGATAATAACCCATTCGAGTCCTTCATCAAGCAGTGTACGTAGGCGAGCTTCCAGTGCTTTCTTTATGATGACAATACCGGGATGTTTATCATTAAAGATACCAAGCTCATGTGGTTTATAGCCAGTAATCATAATACGCTGTAACACCAAAATACCCCCTAAGCTGTATAGTTGTAATACTAGTATACAGCAAGGGGGCAAATGAAATCGATGTTGTCTATGAAAAGGCAAATAGTGTTAAAATTACTGCTACAGCTGCACAAATGCCTAAAAACCACCATGAGTCTGTAAAGTCTTCTTTTGTGTCACTATTCATAAAAAATATTCCTTTCTAATTTGCTTGTTTGAGGGATGTTACTTTACTTGCCCAGTCCAAGACCAATTTGTCCATATTCGTAAGATTGTTTCAAAGGGACCACGTTTAAATTTCTTTAAATAGGCAAGGCTGAAAACACATTGCAAGCTATAAACAATGATTCCAAAAAGGATTCCGCCAAAGACTCCTAATTTGCCATATAAGCCAAGGCCATAGCCATAAAAAACAGTTGTACAAATGATGGTTTGTAGTAAATAATTGGTTAGTGATAGTTTGCCAACGCTCTCAAATGCAGGAGCTAGTAGTTGAACTGGACGGGTGTTATAAATGTATGCTGCGAGGCAAACATAGCCAATCGCTAATAACTGGGAGCCGCCCATTAATAAGATAGAAGAAAATGCACTTTTACTTTCTATAAAACTTAAACTTTTACATACGAGTCCTATGGGTACAAGAAGAGCACCTAGCTTATACCATTTCATTTCCTTGTTCATCTCCACGAAGGCTTGCTTTTTAGCGAGCGCCATCCCAAACAGGAATAGTGGTGCGTAGAACATAGGTGCAAAAATTAATATAATGAAAATAAATGAAGAATCCTCCATTCCTGGTACTTCAGCATTAGCTCTAAAATCAAAAATTTCTAAGTAGCTTCCGTTAGCGTAAACATCATCCGCTTGCTCGATGTATGTCTCTATCTCTTTTTGTTCTTTTTTAGATGTTTCCATAGAGCCGTATGTTAACGCCGTAGTTAATACAAATAGGATGCCAGCCCAAATATATAAAGTTTTTGGTTTACGATTAATAAATGGGATTAAAAATAACATCATACAGCCATAAGAAAATAGAATATCGCCTTCCCACAATAAAATAGAATGTAATAAGCCAAGGGCAATTAATCCTGTTGCACGACGTAAAATAGACCAGCGGCTTTTATTCTTTTTTCTGCGGATGGATTCAATTAATTTAATAAGTGAGAAGCCGAATAAAATAGTGAAGATGGGCATAAATGAGCCTTCAATCACAACTTTTACAAAATATAAAGCCCCGTTATCTAAGGTAGAAAGATTTTTTAATTCATCTTTGCCATACATCCCGAATTGGAAGATTAGCAAATTTGCCATTAAGATGCCAAATAAACTAAATCCACGCATTGTATCAATGAAAGTAACACGATTAGTTGTCATTGCGTTTTATCTCCTTAATTGGTTATCTTATACATATAATAAATAGGGAAGCTTATGGTGAAATAATGACTACCTTAAAGTAATCTTAAAAGTAGGTGAGGAAATGCAGGAAGCATCAATTTTAGTGTTAGAGGATGAACGTGCCATTGCTGAAATGATTGAAATCATTTTAAGAAAAGAAGGAATTAACAATATTACCTTATGTAATACAATTGAAGAAGCAAAAGATGAAATGAATACTAAAACATTTGACTTTTATCTATTAGATATCATGCTACCAGATGGAAGTGGGCTGGATATGGCGAATAGTATTCGAGAAAAAAGTGATGCCCCTATTTTTTATTTAACCGCAAAAAGTAGTGATGCAGATAAGCTTCGTGGTTTTATGAATGGTGCAGATGATTATATTACAAAACCGTTTAACCCCTTAGAGCTTGTAGCAAGAGTAAAAGTGCAGCTAGTCCGTTATATGAAGAAAAAAAGTGTACCAGAAAATCACATATTTACTTGCAGACGTTTTACATTTGACAGTGATGCAGCAGAAATCGAGGTAGATGGTGTAAAGGAAATAATCAGTGGTCGGTTGTTTCATTTATTAAAATATTTATGTGACAATGCAGGGCAAGTGTTATCAAAAGAGCAAATATACGAACGTGTATGGGGTGATTGCTTATTTGATGATAATACAGTGATGGTACATATAAGAAAGCTGCGAGAAAAAATAGAAAAAAATCCTGGAAAGCCGACATGCATTATTACTGTCAGAGGCATTGGCTATAAGCTTGTTGGGGACATTTCTTCATGAAGCCAGCTGGAAAATTAACACTCCGTTTTGTTTCGTATTTCATCATATTCTATCTATTGATCATTTCAGGTTTTATTATAAGCTTGGTGTTTTTTGCCATTTTTATCAATGACCGTGTTGGTGACAACATTCATGTGATGAGCTCCTTTGAAATCGAAGATGATGCAGTTGTAGAGAAAGGGAAGACAGTTAAAATTGCTGATTATTTAGTGAAGAGAGCTGAAGAAAATGTTGGACAGCTGTATTTATTTGATCCAACCATGACGATTGTTGATTATACAGGAGATACCTGTGGTCTATGTGGAAAGTCAGATAGTGAAATATTGGCATTGCAGCAACCAGGCATGCATACATGGGAATTGCCGAATTACTACTTATTATTTCTTCCGACTACTCCTGTGCAACCACTTTTTGAGGAGGCACTTGAAAACTGGACAGCAACAGGGGACATTTCAGCTGTAACACGACAACGTCTAAAAGAAAATAAAGCTAGTGTTGAAATTTATGACGAGCAATGGAATCGGATTGAGGTCATAGGCGAACGTTATGAGAAGCTAAATAAGCCACAATTACTAGAGGAAAAATACGATATTTTCGAGCATGCGGAGTTAAAGCAAAGTACAACATTAGCCAACGATAGGACATTTGTTGTAAGAATGCCTAATCCATCGTATAAGCCATTTGAAGAGCCTTTTAATAAGGCAATGGTACTGTTTGTTTCTATCTTCTTTGGGGGACATGTTATTTTGCTGTTGGGTGTTATTTTCTTATCTATTAGTATTTCACGTCAATTCGTGCGACCACTTGTCTATGTGATATCGCGCATTGAGCGACTTACCCAATTCGATTACAGAGAGATTAGTGACAAAAAAATCCATCATAAAAAGACAGGGAAGTTGAAAAGAAAATTTAAACTGTTCCAACCTGTAGAAGAGTCACTCAATCACTTATCGGAGCGACTTGATTCAAATGAAAGGCAAATCAAGCATGCAGAGCAATTACGGGAGGAGTGGATAACAGGTTTATCGCATGATTTAAAGACCCCGTTAAGCTCAATTTACGGCTATTCAACGATGCTGGCATCGGAGGATTATGAGTGGACAAAGGAAGAGATGCGTATTTTTGCAACAACCATGCAGGAAAAGGCAACCTATATGGATGCACTGATTCAGGATTTGACATATACGTATCAATTAAAAAATAAAGCCATACAGCTAGATAAAGTGGTACTGCCGCTAGCAACATGGCTACCACAATTTGCAGACGAACAGGTGTGTGTGAAGGTGTATGGTGATGTGTTGTTACAAGCAGATGAGCTTTTACTCAAGCGAATAATGGATAATTTAATTACTAACGCGAAAAAATATACACCTGAAGGAACGAAGGTAATTGTGGAAGCACAACATACTGGTAAAGAAGTGATGCTTACCATTGCTGATCAAGGACCAGGTATTCCTCAGGAGGAGCTCGATAATCTATTCGAACGCTATTATCGAGGTACGAATACAACAGACGATATTACAGGAACAGGGCTAGGACTAGCCATTACGAAGCAGCTCATTGATTTACACAATGGCACAATTAGTGTTCGTTCAGGTCAAAATGGGACAATCTTTGTGCTAAAATTTCAATGTCATTAAGGTGAATCACTGTGTTTTCTTAATACTGGACAAAAGTCTGTCATAGAACTTAATTTCATTCAACAGAGTAAAGAGGTATCAAAGTATTCATTTGATACCTCGTTTTTTATTTATTTTTCGTACAGCGTTCAGCGGGCTGTTCAATTTTTACGTAACGCCATAAGTTATTGGCGATGTCACGGGCTTCTGCGATATGTTCAGTGCCGACGAAAGCCTTACGAAAAGGTGTTAGAAGTGATTCGATGATAAAAAGCTTTGGTTTTTCTTTCTGCAATTCTTCTAATAAGAATTGTGCATACTCCAAACCTTCCATTGTTTCATTATTTGATAATCCCTTTGTAAATCCTTGTAGTTGTTCAATAACCATTTCTTTTGTAACGGTTTTATAGTTCACGACATTTTGAATGGTATTAATCATTTCAACACTTACGATAATCTCTTTCGACTCAAGCATAGTGGGTATAATTACGCTAATATTGCGCAATGCTACACGTACAATAGCTTCTCGATTGATATATTTATAATCGGCAATAAAGACAGCGCGTAGAGTGAGGTTAATCATTCCAAGTGTTTGAACTGCACATTCATAGCTAATAGGGCTAATCTCTTCTCCAAAGACTTGTACTAGACGATTGGCGAGCCATTCTAGTTCTTGTAAATGGTAATTAATAATAATTTTTTTTAGTTCTTTATCTCTTGATTGGAAGATGGATTCGAATATCTGTACTAAATTATGTTCACGATTGACATACATGAGAACAGCGACTTGCTGCGTCAATACCTCTAAATCTGTAGGGTCTTTGCCATAAATGAGCTCATGGCGACGATTACTAGCTTCTTCACGACCTTCATCTAAAATGGCGATTAAGCATTCATTTTTCGAAGTAAAATGATTATAAAATGTACCTTTAGAGATTTTAGCTGCATTGATGATGTCATTAATCGATGTATCTAGAAAGCCTTTTTCAATAAAAAGTTCACGTGCTGCTGTTATAATTTGTCTTTTTCTTTTGTTCATAACCTCACCTTTTTTATAATATTATACTCTTATTCTACACTTGAAACGCTTATATATCAACGTTTATAAAAAATATAAACTTATTTGTTGAAAAAAGTAGACTACGAGTATAAAATAAGTTTTATCGTAAAACACAAGAAAGAATTGAGGGATATAAATGAATAGTGAGCAAACAATGAAAAAGCCCCCTTATGGCATGATAGCTATTCTATTTGTGGGTGCTTTTGTTGCTTTTCTAAATAACACATTGTTGAATGTGGCATTACCAACAATCATGAAAGATTTTGGGATCACCTATTCAAAAGTACAATGGTTAGCAACAGGGTATATGCTTGTGAGCGGTATTTTAGTGCCTGCTTCAGCATTTTTTGTGACACGCTTTAAAAATAGGCATTTATTTATTACAGCGATGTCTATCTTTACAATTGGTACAATTATGGCAGGTTTCGCTCCTAATTTTGGCGTGCTGTTAGCAGGTCGTATGGTGCAAGCAGCAGGAGCTTCTAGTATGTCACCACTTTTAATGAACGTTATGCTAACAAGTTTCCCGAAAGAAAAGCGTGGAGCAGCAATGGGGATCTTTGGTTTAGTTATGATTATGGCGCCAGCAATTGGTCCTACATTATCAGGGTATATTGTGGAACATCATGATTGGCGTATGCTTTTCCAAATGATTATTCCATTTGCTTTAATTAGTTTATTATTTGGCGTTTGGAAACTAAGAAACGTGATGGAGACACGTGAAGTTCACTTAGATTTCCTTTCAGTACTTTTATCAACAGTTGCATTTGGTGGTATTTTATACGGCTTTAGTACAGCAGGGGATAAAGGTTGGTCAAGTCCGTGGGTATATGGCACGATTACAATCGGTTTCATTGCTTTAATTATTTTCGTTGTTAAACAGCTGAAAATGGATGAGCCATTATTGGAATTACGTATATATAAATACCCAATGTTTGCTTTAGGGTCAGTTATCTCAGTTATTGTCTCTATGGCAATGTTCTCAGGGATGATTTTAACACCAGCATATGTACAGTCTATTCGTGGTATCGAACCATTTGAAGCAGGCTTGATGATGCTTCCAGGGGCACTTGTCATGGGGATTATGTCACCAATCACTGGTAAGCTTTTCGATAAATTTGGTCCACGTGTGTTGGCCATTATTGGATTAACGATTACAACAATCGCAACATTCGGTTTAACAAAGCTAGAAATTGATTCAAGCTACACATTTATCGTATCGATGTACACAATCCGTATGTTCGGTATGTCTATGGTCATGATGCCTATTATGACAAACGGTTTAAACCAACTACCACAAATGATGAATCCACATGGTACAGCTATTAACAACACATTACAGCAGGTATCAGGAGCAATTGGTAGTGCAATTTTAGTTACATTCATGAATAATCGTACAAAAGCCAAAGCTGAGGAATTAATTGTCGAGGCAAAAGCAAATGCGGCACAAGCAGGTGCAGCACCTACAGCAGAGCAAATGCAACAAATGCAAGATCAAATTATGCAAACGGCCTTATTAGATGGTATTACACACTCATTCTTAATTGCCGCTGGTATAACAGTAATTGCAGTCGTGCTTGCATTCTTCTTAAAACGCGTAAAAATTGAAAGCGCAGCAGCGTCAATGGATTTAAAAAAACCAACTAAATAAACAAGTATCCCTAGCCAGTAAGTAAAAATTTACTAGCTAGGGATTTTTTTTATTGAGCCCAAATGAAAAAAAATTTTAGGATTGGAGTTATTTTTCATCATTTTATTTTATATGATAATAATAATTTACAGAAAATTTAGATATTTCATAGTGGGGTGCTTCCTTGGTAGATGCATATATAACTGGCTTAGTGAAAGAACAGAAAATTCCAGGTGCTGTATTAATTGTTCAGCAGCAAGAAAGAAGGCTATTTTCAGGCAATTATGGAGCCTATACAGCTGTGGATGGCAGCGAGCAGGCTATTTTAA
Organism: Lysinibacillus sp. FN11; assembly: GCF_024628845.1. Classification (NCBI taxonomy): domain Bacteria; kingdom Bacillati; phylum Bacillota; class Bacilli; order Caryophanales; family Bacillaceae; genus Lysinibacillus; species Lysinibacillus sp. FN11. Next base: position 4,631,045 of record NZ_CP102383.1, read on the forward strand.
GTAATACGTTGTTTGATTTAGCCTCCTTAACAAAAGTTGTCGCAACACTCCCGGCTGTTTTACTCCTGATGAGTCGAAATCAAGTTTATATAACAGATCCAGTTCAAACCTATTTGCCTGATTTTAAATATCCCCTTATTACAATCCAGCATTTATTGCAGCATTGCTCAGGATTGCCAGCAGATTTAACACCTGTAGTTAAGAGACATCATAAGCGTGACATCCTTCAGGAGGTACTGGCAAGTGATGTAGTTTGGCAGCCAAATGAACAAGTGCAATATAGTGATTTAGGTATGATTATTCTAGGAAAGGTGATTGAGAAAGTTACTGGCATTTCGTTAAAAAGTTTTGTAGAGCAAGCAGTTTTTAAGCCATGGGGCATGCATCATACATCTTTTCAACTGCCTGCGCATACAAGAAGGCTTGCAGCATCTACAGAAATGGTGGCAGGTCAATTTGTGCAGGGAATAGTCCATGATGAGAAAGCTTTATTACTAGATGGTATTGCTGGTAGCGCAGGTTTATTTTCATGTGTAGAGGATTTAGCAAAGTATGCGGAAATTTGGTTGGGGATCAAGCAACAAAGTGTGATTCCATATGAATGGTTAGAGCTTGCCTATACGGAAACTTTTAAAACGAGGGGTCTTGGGTTTGAGGTATGGGGAGGAGATGAAGCATCATTTTGTTTTGGTAGGAGGTGGAGCAAGGGTTCATTTGGTCATACAGGATTTACAGGCACGAGTATTTGGATGGACCCTGTAAAAAAGGCATTTGTCATTTTACTAACGAATGCTGTGCATTATGGGAGAAATACAAACATGGGAAGGATTAGAGAGAAGCTTCATACGATGATTTATGAAAAATTACTGATATGAAGGGTGGATCTGCTGGCATGAGACAAAAGAGTAAATGGTTATTGCTGCTTCTTTTATTACTCGTTGTGGGTTTAGTAGGCTGTAACACGAATGAGAAAATAACGACCTCAACAACACCTGATAATAAAGAGAAACCGAAAACTGAAGAGGTTTCGCTAACAATAGGGAGTTGGCGCACAGAAGATGTTGCCAAGTATGAAAAAGTGATTGCTTTATTCAATGAACAACATCCTGAAATACATGTTTCATTTAACCCAACTAAAAATACTGAATATAATACAGTCCTCAATACGGCATTACAGGCTGGAGAGGGTCCAGATATTTTTCACTTACGTCCTTATGCAGCTGGATTGAAGCTTGCGGAGGCAGGTTATGTTGAGAAAATAAACGGCTTAAATGGATTGAATGTATTTCCTGAAGAAGCATTAAAGGCATCTCGCGATGACGAAGGGAATCAGTACGGTGTACCAATTAACTTAAGCTCTACACAATTTTTCTATAATAAGAAGATCTTTAAAGATAATAATCTTGACATTCCTACTACATGGGATGAATTCATGGCATTAAATGACCAATTATTAGAAAAGGGTATTACACCAATTGCAATGGGTACAAAAGAAGGCTGGCTATTATCGTTGCTACACGGTATTGTCGGTCCTGCTGTTTATGAGGGTAATGACTTTTATCAAGCAGTGCTCGCAGGAGAAAAGGATTTTACAGATCCGCAGTTTATTGAATCCATTCAAGTAATGAATGACTTGAAAAAGTATTTTCCTGTCAATTCTGAAGGCTTAGGAATGGATGATATCCGGACTTTGTTTGCGCTAGAAGACGCGGCTATGTTCCCGTTAGGTAGCTGGGAAATTCCTGTTGTATTAGAAATGAATCCAGATTTAGATTTAGGTTATTTTCCTATTCCATCTAAAGAGAGTAATACAACAGTGACGACTTGGGTAGATGGCTCATTTGCAATCAATGCTAATTCGAAAAATAAAGAAGCGGCTAAAGTATTTTTAGAATTTTTAACAACTAAGGAATTTGGGGAGTTGTTTGTAAAAGAGTTTTCTATGATCAGTGCTATTCCTGGTATTACCTCTGACGATGCATTGTTAAATGCTATTAGTCAATCGACTGCAAATGAAGCAACGCCATATATGTGGGTAACTAATTTTACTGGTGGGGACCCAACAACAAAGAGCTTGCTTGAAAGTGAGCTACAAGGTATGTATTTAGATCAAGTAACGCCTGAAGAGGTTGCCACAAAAGTACAGGAAAACGCTAAAACTTGGTTTACGCCATTTCAAAAATAATGAAAGCATCAAGTCAGCAGACCCCTAAAGTGTTATAAGGAGTTTAGGGGTCTTGTTGTTTCATGATTAGTAAAAGGAGGCTACTCATGATAAGGGAATATACAGCTTTATCAGTAAGAAGAAGGAAATCGAGAGTAAGATGGACTATCCATCTTTTTCCTATCCCTGCACTGATAATCTATGGGTTGTTTGTACTTTATCCGATAATAGCGGCATTATCCTATAGTTTTTTTGAATGGAAAGGGATGGCTCGTGGTGATTTTATTGGTTTCCAAAATTTTGTGACGCTTTTTACGACAGAACCCTATGGCTCTATGTTTTGGAATGCCTTTAAACATAATGTCCTCTATTTTGTAGTGCAAATGATTGTTATGAATGGATTAGCTTTCTTTCTTGCCTTTATTATTTATCAAAAAATTAAAGGAGCAGAGTTTTTTAAGGCTGCTTTCTTTCTACCGCGTTTATTATCAGTTATTGTTGTAGGTTTCTTATGGAAGCTCATTCTCAATCCTAATTTTGGTACTTTAAATGTCATTTTGGAGAAATTAGGTCTTGAGACCTTACAAAAGGCTTGGCTTGGTGACCCCAAAACGGCATTAATCGCCATTATTTTAGTCAATTGTTGGTTTGGATTAGGTTTTGGTGTCTTAATTTTTCTTGCTGGCTTTCAAGGGATCCCAAGTGAGTTAGTCGAAGCTGCAAAGTTAGATGGCGCTAAGGGCTTTACTTTATTGCGTACGATTTACTTACCTTTAATGGTGCCATCAATAATGATCATGGGCATTTTAACATTTATCCAGTCGTTTGAAGCATTTGAATTAGTATATGCAATGCAGGGCTCCATGGGAGAGCCTTACTATTCTACAGATACGTTAGCAGTGTTTTTCTATCGCTTAGCATTTGGTAGCTCTACCGCTTCTGGCACAACAGCTATTGGGTTGGGTTCGGCGTTGGCTACAGTACTATTCTTATTTATATTAGTTTGTACCACGCTATTTTTACGCTTTGCCAATAAAAGGGATGTTCAAATGTAAGGGGTGAGTCTAGTGAAGCAAGGCGCTATTTGGGTTCGACCATTTTATTATCTTGTGGTGTTTACGGTGGCGACCATTAGTTTATATCCAATTTTGTTAATGATTTTATCTTCATTTAAAAAGAGCGTGGACATCTATAAAAATCCATTGGGTTTACCGACTAGCTTTAGCTTAGATACTTACCGTACATTATTAGCAAAAATTCCATTTACCACGTACTTTCTAAACAGTCTATTTGTCAGTATTGTATCTGTTGTACTAATAGTGGTTGTTTGTTCATTGGCTGCATTTTATATTGCTCGCTTTAAATTCTCTTGGAATCAGGCATTGTTCTTTATTTTTTTATTAGGCATGATGATTCCTATAAAGTTGGGGATTGTACCGCTCTTTATTTTAATGCGTGATTTAGGGCTGATAAATTCCTTATGGTCTTTAATTTTGATGAACATGGCGACAGGTATTCCACTATCCATGCTGATCTTAACTGGCTTTTTTAAAACGATGCCTTATGAATTGGAGGAAGCAGCCCGTATAGATGGGGCGGGGAACTTAAGGGTTCTTTGGCATGTAATGTTACCGTTAATGAGACCTGCACTTGGAACAGTGGTGATTATAAATTTTATTGCTTCATGGAATGATTTCTTCTTTCCTCTTATTTTTATTACAGAAAAAATGAAACGGACGATACCTGTTGGAATGATGTCACTTTTTGGGGAGCATTCGGCAGATTGGGGCTCTCTTTTTGCAGGTTTAACATTAGCTTCATTACCAATGATCCTATTATTCTTTATTGCCTCAAAGCAATTTATGGAGGGACTGACGGCTGGTGCCATTAAATAGGCAATATATTATTGGGATCGATGGTGGTGGGACGAGAACCCGTGCAGTGATTGGGACAAGAAATGGGGAAGTGCTAGCTTTTGTTGAAGGAGCTGGAACGAATATAAAATCAACCTCACCAGACGAGGTAAGGCTACATATTATCAAGCTTCTTGCCACGTTACTACAAAAGATAGATGCGACAAATAATGATATTGCTACGGTGTTCTTATGTGTGGCAGGGGGCGATCGCCAATTAGATAAAGAACGATGGGAGCAATGGATTAGCTTCCTTTTCCCTGCTAGCTCCTGTAAGATAACCATCACCAATGATGCGGTAGCGGCCCTTACTAGCGGCACATTTACACAGCAAGGGCTTGTTGTGATAGCAGGAACGGGTTCCATCGTATATGCGGTTGGAAAAAATCATCAAGTTAGTCGTGTTGGAGGATGGGGTTATTTATTAGGGGATGAGGGCAGTGGGTACTATATTGGGCAAGAGGCATTGCGATTTATTACGCGACATTATGATGCTATTGGCGTGAATGAGGATCTGTTTACAGCGACTATTTTGGAGCAGCTAGCGTTAAAAGATCCTAGTGAAATTATTACGCATGTTTATGAGCATCCACAGCCACGTGTACTCATAGCCTCTATAGCTCGTGTAGTGTTGTGTTTAGCAGAGCAAAATAATGATAGGGCACAAAAAATTATTGAACACGCTATACATCATTTAACTCAATTCATCCAAATAATATTGAAAAAAGAGCCGCAGCTAAAAGGTGACTCTATTGTCCTATGTGGAGGGTTATTCGAAAATTTATATTTTGTTCAATGCTTTCGAGAAAAATTACAGCTTGCTAAAATACTTAATCGACTAATACAGCCAGAGGTGCCACCTGTTATAGGAGCTTTCGTTAATGGACTTTTCAGTGAAGGAATTCCAATCACAGAGACTTTACAACGAAAGGTAAAAGGAACTTGGATGAGTATCCATGAAAAATAGTATGGAGGGATTTGATTTCAATGGAACGAATGACAAAACTGACGACTGAAGGCTATCATCCAGATACGACAAACCTAGACTTAATGTCCACTATTGAAATTGTAAAGCTGATGAATGAAGAGGATAAAAAAGTACCATTAGCCATAGCAAAGGTTTTACCTGAAATCGAGCAAGCTATCACAGCTGTTGTGCATGCACTAAAGAATGGCGGTAGATTATTTTATGTTGGTGCAGGGACAAGTGGGCGAATTGGTTTGCTAGATGCCGTAGAATGTCCACCTACATTTAGTACGTCACCAAAGCTTGTGCAGGCAATATTGGCTGGAGGAGTAGATGCAGTAATGATTGCCATAGAAGGTGCAGAAGATGATCTTTCATTAGGAGAGGTTGAACTAAAGAAACAGCAGCTAACAAACCAAGATGTAGTAATAGGGATTGCAGCAAGCGGTCGAACGCCTTTTGTCAAAGGGGCATTAAACTATGCTCAACAACTAGGGGCAAAAACAATCAGCTTAGTCAGCAACGCTCATTCTATTATTAGTAAGCATGCAGATATTGCTATAGAGGTGATTACAGGACCAGAAATTTTAACAGGTTCTACAAGGCTAAAGGCTGCAACAGCTCATAAACAAATATTAAATATGATTACAACGACAACCATGATTAAGCTTGGAAAGGTCTATAAAAATTTAATGGTGGACGTTCATGCTAGTAATTTTAAATTGCGTGAGAGAGCCAAACAAATCGTCTGTGAGGTAACGGGTGTTTCTTATAGTCAGGCTGAAAGTGTTCTAGAGCAAAACAATTATCAAGTAAAGCTCGCGATTGTGGTGCTACTAACGAATGCAACGATTGAAGAGGCAACGGAATTACTTGCTCAATCAGAAGGGCATGTGCGTAGAGCGGTGGCACTAAAGAAATATTGAGGAAGGAGGTGCGTGGATAACTTCCTTTTATCTAGAGATGGAGCTGGAAAAATGGAAAAAATAAATGCGGGTTTAATTATGCTTGCTGAAATGTGCGAAAAGCTTCCACTCTCCGAAAAAAAGGTGGCCAGCTATATATTAGCACATCCAACACAGGCTATAAAAATGACTGCGGTTGAACTAGGAGAGGCAAGTCAAACAAGTAGTGCAGCAGTTATTCGGCTGTGTAAATCGTTAAATATTAGTGGTGTTCAAGAGCTGAAATTGCGCATTGCTGGTGATTTACAACATGCTAAAATTGAAGATCGGGATATTGAGGCGAATGAAGCGTTGCCATCGATTGTAGAGAAGGTAACGATGCAAAGTAGTGAAATTTTGACACAAACAGCTAATTTAATAGATATTGCTGAATTAGAACGTGCCATAACGGCCTTATCACAAGCCGATAAAATTATATTATTTGGAGTGGGTGCATCAGGTATAGCAGCAATGGATGCAGATCAAAAATTTTTACGAATCAATAAAAATAGTAGGGCATTTGTGGATTTGCATTTAGGAGCTACAGCCGTTGTCAATACACAGAAGGGGGATGTGGTAGTAGGTATCTCCTTCTCAGGAGAAACGCACGAAGTGGCTAAAATCCTTGAAATAGCTAGCCAAACACCAGCCACTACAATCAGTTTAACGCGCTATGGTAGTTCACTAGTGTCTAGCCTAGCAGACATTTGTTTATATGTATCTCCCAATGTTGAAGCAACCTTTAGAAGTGGTGCCACTTCCTCACGTCTAGCGCAGTTACTTGTCATTGACATTTTATTTATAGGAGTAGTAACGAGTGCCTATGAGCAGACAGTGGATTATTTAGATGAAACACGTTCTGTTATACAAAGATTGCATAAAAAAGTGGCTAAACGAAAAAATAAAATAAAGTAACGAAGACGATGCTATTAGCTATAGCACCGTCTTCGTTTTTTATCTTAATTCAGCAAAGTTATTTGACGAGTCAGATATAAAAATTCCCTTCTTTCAAGTGGGAGCAATGCATGTTTTTATCAAAGACGCTCCTCTGTTTGAGGATTGAAGAAATGGATCTTTTCTTCCTTCATAACTAGGAAAACCTTGTCAGTTGGATGCAAATTGCTATCAGCCTGTACTCGAGCAATAAAGTTTTGATTTGCTAAAGAACAATAGAGATAAGTTTCTGCTCCTAGTAATTCTGCAACATCAATTGTTGCAGTGAACGTGTAAGGAGAAATAATATCAGTAATTTGTAAATCCTCAGGACGTATACCCATAACAATTTCTTTCCCTAAATAATCTTTTTCCTTTAATAATGACAGGTATAAGGAGGGAATAGGGAAGCTTTGCTCACCTAAAAGGATCTCGGTATCTGTTAGGCGACAGTGGAAGAGGTTCATGGATGGTGAACCAATAAAGCCTGCCACAAACATGTTTAGGGGTGTATTATATACATCTTTAGGTGTCCCGATTTGTTGTATGAGGCCATCCTTCATCACTACTAGACGGGTAGCCATCGTCATAGCCTCTGTTTGGTCATGTGTGACATAGATCGTTGTCGTTTGAATTCGTTGATGGAGCTTCTGTATTTCTGCTCGCATTTGTACACGTAATTTGGCATCCAAATTCGAAAGAGGCTCATCCATTAAAAATACCTTAGCATCTCTGACAAGTGCTCTTCCCAGTGCAACACGTTGACGTTGTCCACCAGATAGAGCTTTCGGCTTCCTTTTTAAATAATCCTCTAATCCTAAAATCTTAGCAGCTTCTTTAACACGACGATCTATTTCCTTTTTATCGACCTTTCGTAGCTTTAAGCTAAATGCCATATTATCATAGACTGTCATATGTGGATATAAAGCATAGCTTTGAAATACCATTGCGATGCTACGATCTTTTGATTCCACATCATTCATGAAAACATCGTCAATGTATAGTTCTCCCTTTGAGATATCCTCTAAGCCAGCAATCATACGTAAAGTTGTGGTCTTACCACAGCCAGAAGGACCTACAAACACAATGAATTCTTTATCATGGATATGCAAATTAAAATCAGTTACGGCTTGGATATTTTTATCGTAAATCTTATAGATATGCTCTAACCGTAATTCCGCCATACATACTGCACCCCTTTTCAAGTCATATTTTCATTGTAAATGACTTTCGAATAGAGTGATATGGAAAGCTTGCACAGTGTTGAAGGCATAATTTGTGCAGTTGGTCTTAAAGTGATTCTAAGAAAATAATTGCGAGATAAACTTCTAGTCGATGAGAAAATTGCCGAATATCCTTTTGCGTCATTTGTTGAAATTTTTCTAGGCGATTTTGTAAGGTATTACGGTGCATATACATTTTTTTAGAGGCTAATGTAATATTTCCATCGCATTCAATCAATTTCTTGATTGTATGGAGTAATTCTGGCTGAGAAGTGGCTCTTTTTAGGATAGAGGAGATAAAAATCTCTTTCTCTTGATAGGCTAGATGCTGCGTTACATATGGCACTAAAAGCTCTTGCTGTGTGAGTATATGCTTTGGTGTATAAGTCCAAATGGATGGTAGAAGGTGAACATACCAGTTAAATCGTTCCTTGGTCGTGGTGATGTTGTGTATAACATCAGAAACAAAAATCTTAAAATGAGCCTCTAAGTCTGCCATTATGGGGTTAACATAATGAGCCAAATCTAAAAACTCATGGCAGTCGATACATTCGATTATGACAAATAATTGTGGCTGAAGCGATAGCAGTATAATATCCTTCCCGAGTAAAGCTTCGAAGACTGAACGCAATAATGTAGGTGTTGTAAAGTCTTTATCAAAGTGAAGAAATAACAAACGATGCATAGGAAGAGTAGTTGGAGCAATATCTGTTTTATCTGTTAAATAGTCAAGCCAAACTATATCATAGTTATCGGATAAGACAGTGGGTTCTGAGAATATTCGCAATAGCTCATATTCATTTTGTGTCATTGTGTGTATTGGAATTTCGTAAAGCTGATTGTCAAAATTAAATACATAATTTCCATCAGTTCTACCTGAGAAGGGGCTTAATAATGGGAAACGTTGCTGTAATTTTTGAAGATCCATGCATGCCACTCCTTATTTAAATAGAATGTAATAAGGTCAATTTACTATAATTATATGATGAAATGCTTATAGTATTAATATAAAAAAAACACGGACATGAGCATGTATGACAATCATACCTAGCTAATGTCCATGTTATCTATTTAGGCATCTTTTTTAAATAGCTTACCTGGCCAGAAAGCATATTTACCTAATACTGTTGTGATAGCTGGTACAAGTAATGGTCGTACAATAAATGTATCGAGCAATACACCAATTGCTGTCACAACACCAAATTGAACAAGCACTTGAATCGGTAATGTTGCCAGCACCGCAAATGTACCTGCTAGGATGAGTCCAGCAGACGTAATAACGCTTCCTGTTCGGACAACACCTTCTTCTACTGCTGTTAAATGATCAGTGGTTTTACGCTTTTTCCAAATTTCTGAGATCATAAAGATATTATAATCCTCTCCGAGAGCTACTAAGAACACGAAAGCATACAATGGAATAGCTCCAGAAATTGCTTCGGCCCCCATAATATGATGTAAAATTAACCATCCAGCGCCTAATGCCCCAAAATAAGAAATAATAACAGTGGCTAATAGATAAACAGTTGCTGTAATAGAACGTAAATAGACAAATAATAATAATGCGATTAAGGCAATCATGGTTGGCATGATTACTGTTTCATCTCGCTTAGTTATTTGTTGTGTATCATATTGACTAGCTGTTTCTCCACCAAGCCAAACATGTTTCTCAGCGTTGTTGAGACCTTGTTCCTCTAGTATTTTAATAACCTCTTTTTGTAGTTCAGGAATATGAGCTAATGACTCCTGTGCATAAGGGTTGGCATTGAAATTGAGTTCATACAAGTGTATATTTTTATTTTTTTCGCCAATTTGTACATCTGCCACACTATCAATATAAGAGATAGCTTCAAGTTGTTGCTGTATATTAATATCAGTACCTTCTGTGTTTATTACTAATTGAACAGGTGCTAGCTCTCCAGGCGAAAAATTTTCTTCTATTAATGTAAATCCTTCTCTAGACGGCATATCTTTTGGGAAGGATGAAAGCAAATCAAATGTATATTGAATACGCGGAACAAATGCCGCCAACCCCCCAAGCAAGATGACAGTTACAGCGATAACGACCCAAGGTTTATGGGTAACAAAATGACCAATTTTATGACTGACCTTATGTGAAGGCTTATGCTGTTTCTTGCCCTTTTTCTTGGCCATTTCCTCCGTCCGAGGAGTGAAGGGGAAGAACGCTACTCGCCCAATAAGGACAAGAATTGCTGGTAGGACAACAAGTGCTGCGACCCCCATGACAAGCACACCAAAGCTAAATGGTACGGCAAAGCGTTGAAATGCGCCATAATGGGCAAGACTAAGGGTCGCTAAACCTATAACCACTGTTAGGGCACTCATTAAAATAGCACCACCCGATTCTTTAACAGCTAGCTTCATTGCGACAGTTTTATCCTCAACATCAAAGAGTATTTCTCTATATTTTGAAATTAAAAATAAACAATAGTCAGTACCTGCACCGAAAAGTAAAACAGTCATAATGGAAACAGCCTGTGAATCTTTATCTATCCATCCCTGTTCAGCAAAAAAACCAAGTGTCGGGCTAATTACACCATAGGCAAGCCCTACAACAATTAAAGGAATAATAGCTAGCAATGGCGAACGATAAATAATAATAAGTAATACCAAAACGAGTAATACAGTTGCGATTAATAGCTTCACATCTGCTTGTGAAAATAAACTGACAGCATCAGTGGCAATTCCCACTGGTCCAGAATAGCGCACATGAAGTGCATCGCTTGATAATTTATCATCTAATTGGACTTGATAACCTTCCATTATTTTTGTCAGCTTATCTAAACTATCCTGTAGTATATCTGTAGCGACACCTTTTTCAAAAAACACAGGTGTAACAATTGTTGTACCATTTTCAGAAGCGGAAGCCATTAAAGCCTGAGGAGGCATTTGATCAAATGGTGGAACCATTGTTTGATGGGCTAAGGGCTTTGCTTGCAGCTCCTTGTATACACCCTGTATAGCCGAAAAATCATCAGGTGTTAAGCCATTTACGCGATGCCACACCAACAATAGAGGTGTTCCAGCATCATTAGGAAATTGCTCTGCAATAATGGACGCAGCTTGCTCAGACATTTCCGTGTCAGGTAAGTTTTTGCCTGACTCACTTTCTATGCTATTGATTTGTGGCCAAGCAAATGAGAATACAACTACTAATAACACCCAAAAAGCTAGTGCTAATAATCTTCCCTTTTTACTTGCAACCATTGAGCCCCATTGCTCAAGTGGATGTTTTTTCATCAAAAGACCCCCATTTCATGTAAGTGACTTAATTATATATACTAGAAGGTTAATTAATCAATCCATAAATATTAATATGTTATAATATGCGTAAAAAGAATGCTTAATTAAGGAGGCGAACTTGTTGAAACAATCACCGCGTGTTCTCGGAAGACCTCGCCATGATGAAAATGCGAAACCTACAAAAGATATTGTCCTTGAAACGGCCACAAGACTTTTTATTAAAGAGGGCTACAAAAATATTTCAATGGATGATGTAGCAAAGGCTTGTAACGTAACAAAGGCGACTGTCTATTACTACTACCCAACTAAAGGGGATTTATATACATCTGCTTTAATTGCTATGATGGATCGTATCAAGCTATCTATTCTACAAATTTTAGAGCAGCCTAAACCATTTAAAGAACGACTCGAACAGCTCGTTGAAGTTCATTTATCAGCCACGATCGATATTGATATGAAAAATTTTATGAAAGAGGCTACCATCAATCTTTCGGAAACGCAGCTGAGACAAGTTCAAGCATCCGAAAATGGTATGTATCAAACAATAGAGCAGTCTATGCAAGAAGAGATGGAAAAGGGCACAATTCGAAAAGGAAATGCAAAGTTTTTCGCTCATAACTTTATGGCATTAATGACTGTAGGGTATTTTAAAGATGGCGATGGTAAAACTTTGCTAGGCTCAGTAGATGTGACGGCAAAGGAAGTAACAAATTTCTTCTGGCTTTCTGTTGAAAAACGTTAACACAAAATAGGTTTTTAAAAGGAGTTATCTCATTGTATTTGGGATACTTCTTTTTAGTGATGTAAGTCACAGACAATTAGAGCGATTCTTTTTATTATAGTAGGGGTGTGGCCTAGAAAGTAGTGGAACATCGTAACTCAAAAAGAAACTATATTAGCCTAAAACTAGGGACAACAGTAATGGGGGAATGACAATGACAATTATATCAATCCAAGCAATGCTAGAAGAAAAGACTAAACATATTGGTAAATTAGGGAGTATCGCTGGTGCAGATATTTTGAACATTCAATTGCGTGCAGGTGAAAAAATTCCTGAGCATCATGCGGACAATGAAGTGCTAATTATTGTTCAATTTGGTGAAGCTCGCTTTATCGTTGAAGGTGTGGAGGAAATTTTGACACCAGATACAATTTTAGCTTTAAAACCATCTGAAAAGCACAGCTTAGAAGCAATTACAGACGTTCGTGTTATTGTAATTAAATTAAAATAAAGAAAAGCTCCTACTTTATATGGAGTTTTTTATATGCTCATTTTTGAAGAACTATAATTTTATGTGGTGACAGACGTGCAACGATAGAGATGCCTTGTAGAAGCTGTTTATGCTTCATAAACGTTTGATACAACAGTTGCACAAGCCCAGCTTTCTGCTCGTATAGAGGAGACGAAAAATCATTAGAGTGAAGCTATTTCTAAAGAAGTGAGTGAAAGACTTGCTTCCTTTATTCTAAAATCTGCTTCGTTAGCCAAGAATGATACATTTCTATTGACACTAACAAAAAAGATTTAACTTCCTTAATGAATACTACTAGAGAAACCTTAAGCCGTCGATTATCTGCTTTCCAAAACTAAGGGTATATAGAGATGACAGGAAAAAGAATTGTCAATAAAAATTATGATGCGTTGGAAAATTTATTATAGCAAGACAGTTAATAGTTGATGAAATCAATGAATTTTGAAAAGATTGTCGAAATTGTGATATAGCTCATTGAAATAATGTACAAACAGTCTTATAATGAAGGTTGTAATGTCACCAAGACAAGATAAGGATGGTATTATGATGCGCTTTTTGCGATTTAAAGTAAACATTGTAATAACAAGTCATACGAATCGCTATCCAGCCCTTGTGACTGGTGATTGTGTAAGATATACGCTGTAACGACTGTTAAGTTTTACCTTAATGGTCTTTTTTACATGTAAGCAATAAAAAATAGTACTAGTGATGGCAAAGGAGAGTTCAAAATGTCAGAAACGAATAACCAAACACAGGCTGAACAAGTAACTGTGAGTAAAGAGCAATTAGATGTACTAGATCAATTATTAAAGCCTGAAGTTCAAGAATCACTTACAACTTTAGTTGAGCAATTACCGAAGTTAACTGAAATGATGACATTATTAACGAAATCATATGAGTTTGCTCAAGCTGTTGCAACAGACGAAGTGCTTAAAAACGATACTGTTGGAGCAGTAACAGAAATCGCTGGTCCTGTAGTTGGCTCTGCGAAAAACCTTGCAGCAACTGCAATTGAAGCGAAAGACCGTGCATCTGAAAGCCATGAAGTAATTGGTTTATTCGGTCTTGTGAAAATGTTAAAAGACCCTCAAGTTCAAAATGTTTTCCGTTTTGTTAATGCTTTCTTACAAGTAAGCTCAGAACGCAAAGCCAAATAAGACTCAAGGTAAATTCAATTCGTAAGGACGGAGGATTAATTAATCATGTCAAAAGAAATCGTCATCTTAGGTGCAGGTTACGCTGGCGTTTTAACTGCATTAACAGCACGTAAGTATCTATCAGCTGATGAAGCTAAAATCACTGTAGTAAACCAATTCCCAACACACCAAATTATCACTGAGCTTCACCGTTTAGCTGGTGGTACAATTGCAGAAGGTGCTGTTGCATTACCACTTAAAAAAATCTTTAAAGGTTTAGATATTGACCTACACATTGCGAAAGTATCCAAATTTAATGTTGATACTAAAAAAGTTGATCTAGATAATGGTTATACATTAACTTACGACACACTTGTAGTGTCTTTAGGTAGCCAAACAGGATTCTTTGGTATCCCAGGATTAGAAGAAAACTCTATGGTTCTTAAATCAGTAAATGATGCCAATAAAATCAACAAACATATTGAAGACCGCATTGAAGCATATGCACAATCTAAAGATGAAGCAGATGCAACAATCGTTATTGGTGGTGGCGGTTTAACAGGTGTTGAGCTTGTTGGTGAAATCGTGGACAACTTCCCGAAAATCGCTGCAAAACATGGTGTTAATTTTGCTGATCTTAAAATTAAACTTGTTGAAGCTGGTCCGAAAATCTTGCCAGTTCTTCCAGATACACTTATCCAACGTGCTACTGAAAGCTTAACTAAACGTGGCGTAGAATTTATTACAGGTACACCAGTAACAGGTGTTGACGGCAACGTTATTTCTTTAAAAGATCGTGAACCAATTGTTGCAAATACACTTGTTTGGACAGGTGGGGTAGCTCCACTTCCAATCGTAGGCGAATCAGGTCTAGCTGCTGATCGTGGCAAAGCAACGATTAATGAATTCTTACAATCTACATCTCACGAAGATGTCTTTGTTATTGGTGATGCATCGGTTGCCCTACCAGCTGATGGAGGTCGTCCACTATACGCTCCAACAGCACAAGTTGCATGGCAAATGGGTGAATGTGCTGGTTATAATGTATTTGCACAATACAAAAACCAAGACATGAAAGCATTCTCAGCTGTAAACTCTGGCACACTTGCAAGCTTAGGTCGTAAAGATGCTGTTGCTACAATTGGTGCGAGCAACACAGAGCTTAAAGGCCTTCCTGCAACATTAATGAAAGAAGCTTCTAATATTCGTTACTTAACACATATTAAAGCTTTATTTGGTTTAGCCTATTAAAAAACAAAACACTCACTACTATCACGCTATGTCGTTGTTAGTAGTGAGTGTTTGTTTTTTTCTTAAAATGTATATTAATTACTTTAAATCCAGTAAAATAAATACATATTCATATTCTATTTTCTGAGGTGATGGCTGTGTTAACAATGTTTCAATCAAAAAAAGTAGATATAGAGCAATTTAAGGCTAAAATTGATGAACTGAATGCAAAGCTGGATAAGAAAGATCATGAATTTCAAATTTTTTTAAATGAGTTACATAAGGAAATCATTGAAACTATTGAACAACATAACAAGGTAAATGACCAGCATACTATTTTAGGAGAAATGGTCGCAAATATTGTAGGAGAGTTTAATAAAGTGGAGGATAGCACAATTCAATCCAATAAAATTTCTGAAAATGCCCTAGATAAAGGCGATTTATTAATCTCTTCCTCGGATCAAATGATGACATTATCGGTTGAAAGTAAGCAGGCTGTTCAGGAGGTAGAGCATTTGATTGATGCGTTAGGAGAGCAGTCTCAAAAAACATCTTTAAGCATGAGTAATTTAAGTGAGCGCTCAAAGCAAATAGCGGAAATTGTTAATGTTATTGGAGAAATATCAAATCAAACCAATTTACTAGCTTTGAATGCATCTATTGAGGCAGCAAGAGCAGGGGAGCATGGTAAAGGCTTTTCGGTTGTTGCCGAGGAAGTTCGCAAATTAGCTGAAAATACGAAAACAAGCACAGAAGATATTGCTAATTTAACAAAGAAAATAGAAGAACAAATTGGACTTGCTTACGAGGATAATAAAAATAATATGCAGCTAGTAACGGAAGGCATTGATAAAAGTGCTAAAACATCAGTAAAAATTGATCAATTGCTGCATATTATGACAAATGTTCAAACGGGAATAAATGAGCTATTAGCTTCAATTAAAGAGCAGAAGCTATCAAACGAAGACGTTATGCATAAATTTAATAGGACGACAGCCTTATTTGATGAAACAAATCGCGTTCTAACAAGCCATATTGATGAATCAGAAATGGTAACAAAAAAATTATTAGAGGCAGTTGATCAAGTAAAGCATTTCCCAACTGAAAGATAGATAATCTAACTTGAATTCTATGGAAATCTAAAAAGCAAGAACCCTGCATAGCTGCAACTTTTCAACTTCTTAGTGACTACTACAGGGTTCATTTAATTATTTCAAGTCGCCAACTTTTTCTTTTAATGCGGCTAATTGATCTGGATAGTTTTTTTCAGTGATTTCATTCCACAATTCTGCATCTTTAATTCCACATCTTTCGGGAATAAAGACTGGGTCAAGACCCAACTTCTTCTGCTCTTCATAGTCTCTTAATGTAGCTAAACCTGGCTTTGTTAATAAGATAATAGCAATTAGGTTTAACCATGCAAGTGTACCTACACCGATATCAGCAAGATTCCAAGCAGTTGATGAGGAACGAATTGTTCCAAAAAAGATTGAGATAACTAGTAGTACTTTTACGACAATAGCAATAGTAGCAAAGTTTTTATTGTTTCTAAATAAGTAAGCAACATTACTTTCCGTGTATACCCCAAAAGCAAGCATAGTAGTTATTGCAAAGAAAAATACAGCGACAGCCACGAAAGGACTTCCTAAACCAGGAATGAATGAGTTAATTGCTTCTTGTGCGAATGCCGTACCTGCTTCAACTCCTGGTAGATTTTCAACCAAAAATCCCCCATTAGGATGGGCAATATTGTAACTGCCTGTGGAGATGATCATAATGGCTGTAGCTGTACATACAAGTAGTGTATCAACATAGACCGAGAATGCTTGGACAAGCCCTTGTTTAGCAGGATGAGATACTTCTGCGGTACCAGCTGCCTGTGCTCCAGTACCTTGACCTGCTTCATTTGAATAAGCCCCTCTTTTTACACCCCACATAATTGCATTTCCAAAAACAGCACCGAATGCAGCATTTAAATTAAAGGCAGAGCTGAAAATTAAAGCAAATATTGCAGGTACATCTTTTATATTGATAAATAAAATAATGAATGCAAGAAGTATGTAAGCAGTTGCCATAAACGGTACAGCATATTCAGCAACTTTTCCAACCCTTTTAATACCGCCAAAAATAGCAAATCCAAATATTGCGGAAACAATAATACCTGTAATTATTGGTGAAATCCCGAAGGCATTTTTTGTAGAATCAGCAATATTAAAGGCTTGAACACCTGAACCAGTGAAACCAGTTGCTATAATAGTAGCGATAGCAAATAATATAGCAAATGGCTTATTTTTCAAACCCTTTTCAATATAGTATGCGGGTCCTCCACGATACTCTCCTGCGATTTCTTGTTTCCAAACCTGGGCTAACGAGGACTCAATATAGGCAGCACCAGCTCCTAAAAAGGCTATGACCCACATCCAAAAGATAGCCCCTGGTCCTCCAAAATAAATTGCTGTAGCTACACCAGCGATATTCCCAATACCGACACGTCCACCTAATGCCATTGCAAAGCTTTGAAAAGATGAAACGCCATTTGCCGAAGTTTTTCTATTAAATAATTGTTTAATCATATCTTTGAAGAGACGTAGCTGTGGAAACTTCATAATAAGCGAAAAGTAAACGCCAGCTCCTAAGCAAAGATAAACTAATGCATTACTCCAGATAATCCCTGCTATTTTACCTGTTAAAGCGGCAAAATCCATATAACAACCTCTTTCTATTTTGTACTGTGTCATCTTAGATTATTAGGTAACAATTTAAATGAGAGGATATGAAAGCTATTTTGAATGAAGTTTCTTTTACTTAAAATAAACTTTTAATCAATGTATCAATCATAATAGGCATCTCTTTAAACGCACTATCCACATGTAATCGCTCTGTTTTTTGATGGGCATCCTTACCAAATGGGCCGACATTTAAGACAGGACCTTGTAATGCCGCCATCTCTTTGAATGGAATATGATACGTATCGCCCCATACGGGTGTGTTCCGCTCAAATGCTAGCCACTCATTAGATGCATCTGAATAGTTGACATAGCTTAAATCACAAATTCCGTTAAAGTAGTGGATCTGCTCCACCTCAATATCAAATGTTTGAGCTGTTTGCTTCATTAATTCAATCGACTGTTTCACTAATGGATGGTTGGATGAATTAATGGCTGGATAGTAAGGTGGCGCATATAACAGGACTGTGGCAGGTGCTAATTCCTGACAGCGAATCATGAGCTGATCCACAATACGAATCGATTTTTCACGATCATCCCATGCAGGATGCTGCTGAACCTGCTGCTTAATCGCTTGTACTTCCTCAGCCCCTAATTTACGGATCGCATGCTCCAATAATGCCTCGTAGCGTAAGACCTTTACCTTGCCCACACCCTGAACATTTTCTCGTGTACAAATGTCCTGATAGTGCGCATTGCAAGCAGCCATTGCCTGTAACGCAACTTCCTCAAAAATAGCCATTACCTCAGCCGCTGTCCGTTTTAACAAAAAGACATTGTAAAGTGCCGCCGCACGGTATGGTGTTTGTGTAGAATACTCCATTTTTAAATCTTTTAATTGTAGAGAAACGGGTAGTGGTGTGCTTTCACCTAAATCTGTTTCACGGAAAAGGGGATTCCACTCCATATGCTGTGTCATATAGGAAGCGATAAAGGTAGCTGTCATCCCTTTTAATGGCTCACCGACATGTGTCTCTTTTCCGTAGAACAAAGCAGCAGGCATGATTTTACCAATTGTACCTGAATAAATATATTCATTCGTATCCGAAGGCCCTTGTGAAAACGATGGCTCACTATTTAAAAATAATTTATAAGTTAAACCATGCTGTTCCCGCAGTCTCACGAGTTCCACAACAGCCGCTCTCATACCAGCAGAGTTGACTTCCTCATCAGGGACCGTTGTTAAAATCAAATTAATCGGCCATTGCTCTAAGCTTGCCTTTTCGATCAACTGCATGTGTAAGGCAAGACCCATTTTCATATCCATTGTGCCGCGACCAAATAAATAATTCCCAGATGCCAAATCAATGCGAGCTGCCTCTGGTAAATCTTTTAGGTATTTAGGTTCCATTAGCTTTTTCGTTAGTTCTTCTGGATAAAAGGCTAACGGCTCTAGTTCACCATATTCCTCCGTATGCACGGTATCGAAGTGACTGATTAACACAACAGTTTCTGTTGCCGTGGGATGCTTATAGAAGGCTGTCACTGCATTTCTGCCAAGCCCTGCATCATGTAATTCAATCAAGTCTGGATGCTTTTCAAAGTATGGAAGCGTTAACAATTTATCTTTTAAGCGAAAGGCAAATTTATTTTCGCCCGCCGTTAATGTTCGGCTTTCCCAGCTCACAAGTTCACATAATAGGGCACGTAGTTTTTCAGGTGTATCCCACATAAAAGTATTCATAATTTTTGCTCCTTTTGATAGTAAAGTATTTTATTTTTCAAGATGATGTAAATAGATAATTAGAAGAGAAATACATATTTTTATCGTTATTTATTTTTCACTATATGAAATTTAATCTACATAGTGGAATATAAATTCATCGTAAATGCAAAACAACAAATTGTCAATTTGAATTTTTGTGAATACTCGTAATTTTCCACACTAATTGAGTGGAACTATGTATATATTTCATGTAGCATCTATTTATATGCATAAAAATTAGTTAAAATAAAATGAAACTATATTCAAAAGCGGGCTACATGTAAAAAATTGAAGGTACATAAAAATTTGATAATTTGCATGAATTTTAATTTCATAATGATCCTAGTTAAAGTTAACTGGATCTATAAAAACCTTAAGATAGTGATCATATGGGGAAATGAAAGGGAGTAATTGTAATGATTCAATCAATCGAAAGAGCTATGTTAGTTATAAATATATTGGCGAAGCATCCGAAGCGTTTTTTTACTGTGCAAGAAATTTTTAATGAAACAGACTTGCCTACTAGCACAATTTACAGATTACTATATACATTAGAAAGTTTTGATTTAGTAGAGAGAAATGAGAATAAAAAAGAATTTCGATTAGGGTATACATGGTTGCAACTTGGCATGAAAATGTATCATGAGACGGATATTAGAGAAAAAGCACATCCTCTATTAGAAAACCTTGCATATAATGTTCGCGAAACAATCTATTTAAGTATTGCGAAACAGTTTGCATCCATTATTATTGATCGAATTGATAGTCCTAAAAATGTCCGTATTATTGATATGATTGGTGAAAAAATCCCGTATCCTATAGGAGCTCCAAATAAAGTATTGCTTGCGTTTTCTAAAAGCGATGTACAGCAACAATTTTTCCAACAACTTGAGGAGCCTGAGAAAGAAAAATTGATAGAGAGCCTCAATGATGTAAGAGAAAAAGGCATTGCCATAAGCGTTGGAGAAAAAACAAAGGGGACAGTATCCATAGCAGCTCCTATATTTGATTCAAATAAACAAATAATTGCAGCCATTAGTGCAGAGTGCTTTGAATATGATACAGATGCTGAAAAATTAGAAAATATAACACAGGAAGTCATTAAAACGGCACAGCAACTATCCTATGAATTAGGATATATATAAAAATTATTTCCTTCGATAAAAAACCATCTAGTGTCAAAAAATAGTGGACATTAGATGGTTGATTTTTTATGAAAAGTGAGATAATACAGTTTTTTAATTACTGTTGCTTGCTACTCATGAACCTTTGATAATAGTGGCCTTTCGTAGGTTTTATATTTAGCCATAGTAGAATAATAGCTACAAATACCATCATAAAGGATGCGCTAACGACAACTGATCGTATAGTTATCCATTCAGCAAAAATCCCAAAAATAGCAGTAAAAATAATAATAAAAAGGGCTTCAAAAAATCCATAAATACTTCCTATTCTACCCATGCTCTCAGAAGGAATATTATTTTGATAAAATGTATAAAATCCTGTATTCGCAAAGGCAGTAGCAAAGGATAATACAAAGCAACCTAAAGCAGCTATAAGAAAGGAAAAGGCGGATGTAAATATTAAATAGCCCAATGCTGTTACGAGAGACCCCATACCTATTAACCAAGAAGTTGGTATTTTTTCAACAATAACAGAGTTGGTTAGCGAGCCAATTAAAACACCTACCCCTGCGATACTGACTAAAATACCATATTCTCCTTCGGATAAAGCTAATATTTGTGTTGCAAAGGCAGCCTCCAAAGAATCAGTAGCTGTCATCAAGATGATGATAGCACTAAACAACAAATAGACAACCATCACATAGGAATTTTTTAAGCTAAAGCGTATGACCATCTGCCAATCCTGAAGCAATACGCGATAAAAGGATGTTTTTTCTGTACGGTTAACAAATTTTTCAAGGGCTTCAATATTTGGCATTTTGAACGTTATACAGGCTGATAGAAATAAAGCAATCGCGTTTAAATATATGGCCATATGGGGTGTTCCGACTGTGAATAAGAAACCTGCGATTGCTGGCCCAGTTAGAAATGCACCAGAGTCAAGTAAGCTGCGTAATGAATTAAAGCGTTTCCTTTGATCGATAGGAATTAACTTAGTGATATAAGTCATAGATGTCGGCTGATACATAGAGCTAGCTGCTGTAATGAGAAAAACAAGGACATACATCCACAAGAGGCTTGTAAAGCAGGGGAGTATGACAATGAGTATAGATTGAATCATATTTAGAATAATCATTAGCTTTTTCTTATTAAAACGATCGATTAGGCTCCCTGACCAAAAATTAGTGAACAAGGAAGAGATCGCTCTTACAATATACAATCCAGAGACAGCCAGAGCAGATTCTGTGAGGTTTAACACAATTAAATTTAAGGCGATAAAATAAATCCATTCGCCAACACTGGAAACACCAATACTACATAATAGAATGGCAGGATAGCGCCAGCTTTCTAAAGCTTTTCTCATATAAATTCCTCCTTAAGCAAAGTGACGATTTGCAAAATAAAAAACCCCACCCCCAAGACGATTAGTCTTAGGGACGAGGTTGTAGAATTTATATACTCACGTGGTGCCACCCTAGTTCACTATTATGTCACCATAATAGCCTTTTCAGTACGGCATAAAGCCTATGCTTATACTGTAACTCTATAACGGGAGTTCCCGTCGCACCATCATTCAAACAAAATCCAATGCGCTACTCCGAGGCTTGTTTCAATAATTCGTTCTTACTCGTTTTCAGCAATCCGAGCTCTCTTGGAAGAACAGCCTTATTTACTCTTCTCTTCAATGTATTTTCGCTAGTGTAACATATGTACATAATTCTGGTAAATAGTACTATAAAAATTTAACTAATTATTTTGTAGAAAGATTTTTAATTGTGTTATAAGCGACTGGCAAAGCTGTATGGATAAAACAGCATTCAAAGGATTTTCAAGTGAATGATTAAGGTCCTCCAAAACGGCAAGCTGAAGGGTAGCAAGTTGGGCTAGCTTCTCCTGTGAATAATGAGGGTCAGCTGTACCAATTGCCAAAAATGCATGCTTGTCTAATAGATTTATCATTGTATGTTGAAGAGAAAGTAATGGGGTGAAAAGTACATAACGAGCAGGGATAGAAGAGGTCTGCTGCATATAATAATCGACAATAGGCATAGTACCTAGAGATTTTCCTAGATAAACGACTTCTCTATAAGGCTTTGATTGCAAGCTGTTCTCTACAATCGGGTTGGCAACACGATAGACCATTTTTGATATGGCTTGGGAGTCCTGTTCGAATTGCTGTTGCTCAAATGTATAATTGATTTGGACGACATCATAGCCAAGTTCTAGCATTAATGCTGTAGAATAATAAAGTATAGGTTTATCATAGGTATAGCCCGTGCCAGAGAGCATAAAGCATATCTTATCGCTTTTTCTATCAAAAAAGTTGTAGGATATACCATTATACATGGCTTGCTTAGGTTTGATTTTCATGAATATTCCTCCATCATTTCTATATATAGTATATAATTTTACTATAGCAAGGAGGGAGAAATTTATGAAGGCTATTATTATCAATGAATTTGGTACATCTGATGTTTTAACATTTATTGATTGTCCAAAACCGATTATTTCTGAGGGAGAAGTCTTAATACGGACAACCTATACAAGCGTAAATTTCGCAGATCTTAAAAATCGCACAGGTAATAAAGCTAAAGCAAATTTTCCGATGGTTCTTGGTTTAGATGTTGCAGGGGTGATTGAAGAAGTTTTTAATGATAGCAGTGGTTTTCAAAAGGGTGACCAAGTTATCGCCTTCCCGAAAAACGGTGCTTATGCAGAATTTGTTGTAGCAAAGGAACAACTAGTTTTTAAAATTCCTAGTGGTTTACCAATCGAGAAGGTAGCAGCTGTACCGACTGTTTTATTTTTATCATATATGTTAACACATCAAATAGCAGCAATTGGTCAGCAGGATGCTGTCTTAATTCATGCTGCTTCTGGTGGGGTAGGGACAATGCTTGTCCAAATGGCAAAAAGGCTTGGAGCTAAACAGATTATAGGTACGGTAAGTAATTTAGAAAAAGCCCCAATCGTTTACCAGCTTGGTGCGGATCATGTACTTACATATGATCAATTTAGTACAAATGTCAATGAACTTACAATGGGTCGGGGTGTTGAAATTGTGTACGATTCCATTGCAGGAGCTATCACCGAGGAGAGTTTAAATTGCTTAGCGCCTTATGGCACTCTTGTCCAATTCGGGAATAGTGGAGGCAGAGCAGGAAATATAAAAACAGCAGATTTACACAGTAGCTGCCGTAATATAAAAGGATTTAGCTTAGGTACGACAAGAGCTTTGAAGCCAGAGCTGTTACAACATGTTGCACAAGATATTTTCTCTTTAGTAAAAGAAGAAAATTTTCAGGTGCCAATTGCTAAAGTATTTGCCTTAGAGGAAATGAAAAAGGCTCATGAATTTATGGAAAGTCGTCAGCACCAAGGAAAGATACTTATTAAAATATAAAAGCACAAAGAGGCTGGGACAAAAAGAAAAAATGTTAGACCAAGATATCATTGGTCTAACATTTTTTTGATTTAGGAAGGCATATTTAACTGCTTGAAGTGGAAAAGTTAATATTCATTTTTATTGTTTTTCAATATAATCGAGTTATGTCCCAGCCTCTTTTTCTTACGATTAGTCAACCATATTTAAAGAATAATTTATATTTTTATGAGAGAGTGAAATGGTGAAGAATATCCTCCACCACTTCACTCTCATTTTTTAGATACGCCAAAAAGACCTGACGATTTTTATTTTTTTCGAAAGGTCATTATGATATAGTTCTATGTAGGTGATTACGATTTCTGAGCTGGTAGTGCGGACTCATAATCGTAAAGAATGCCACGCATCAGTAACTGAAATGTCACTTTCAGAAACTTATTGATGCAGGCGATGATCGCAACCTTATGAGGCTTCCTCTGAGGTTGCTTTTTTAATTTGTAGTAATAGTCCACAAAATGATTCGGTTTTCCTTTAGCCATAAGCATGGCACACACCATAAAATATAAAATCTTTCGTAAATGTTTGTTTCCTCGTTTATTAATCCTGTCCCGATATTGCGTATTTCCAGACTGGTACCGCATAATATCAATGCCTGCGTAAGCGTTCAGTTGTTTCGCATTTTGAAAGCGATGGATGTCACCAATCTCTCCAATTAATCGGCACGCCGTTGAATCGCCAATCCCAGGAATCGAACGAAATACTAAATATTCTTTTCGTCCTTCAGACAATTCCACCATCTGTTTCACAAGTGTATCTTTCTTCTCTAATAAATCCGCAATGCGAGCTGCGTAATCTCGTGCTTGATTACAACGAATATCTGTGGGTTTAATCGCGGGGTAACTATTTTCAGCTGCTTCTAATAATGTAATAGCTTTAGCCTCCGCACGCATTAGCGAGAGTTTTTTTCGCGTATTGGCCTTTAAACGATTTTTAATCATCGTTTTTGAATGGGCTTGTAAAAGTGCGGGGTGTGGATAGAGTTGTACAATATTTAAAAATAGTGCTGAACCTGGTGTAATCAGCTTTTCTAATTCTGGAAAACTCAGCTGTAAAATAGCATGCATTCTACTTTTGAGTAAAATGATTTCTTCATCAATTTCATCGTATAACGAGTCAATGCACGCATCTGTTCATAATATTCATCTTGTATGTACGTTATTTCGCGTTCCATTTTGAAATGAGTCTTCGCAAGTTCATGGGCATCACTAATATCGGTTTTATAACGACGCATCGAAGCCATCTGTAAATTCGCTTCAAGTGGATTCATGCGGCAGTATGCATAGCCGTAATCTTTGAAAAATGCTTCGATAGGTTTTGAATAGGTGCCTGTTGCTTCAAATACGATAGCTGGTGCTTGTCCATCTTGCTTTGACATCTCTACTATTCGTTCGTGTAATCGCTCGAAATCACCCCGTGTATGAAGTAACACACCTTCAAATTCACATTGGCGATGACCATCATAAATCGCAACGGTACTTTTTCCTTTACTGACATCTAATGCAATAACGTGTTTCATCTCATGCTTCTCCTTGTGACCAATCATAGAAGTCTTCACAGTACCTTATCGATTCCACTTTCTTATACACGATCTCTTTGGACCCAACATACTAAGCTGATTCATATAAGGGCGTGAAGTTAGCCGGTTTTATATACGGACTCACAAAGGGTCCCAGAGGCTGGTCGACTTTTCTTCACTTCTACTATAAAAAAATAGTAGCACAAACCATGGCCTTGGTTTGTACTACTAATGTTAGTATGTTTTGATTAACCATCTAGGTCAGTAAGTTTTTCATAAATACGTCTTTTACGATAAAGCATAATACCAGTTTCGGCTACATCCTGAATCATGCCTTTATTAGCATAGGCTCCAAAAACCATCCCTGCAATAGGGATCATTTGAAACAGCTTTTTCCAGCCTAGCTGATCACGATATGTGTAAAATACTTCCTGCCATCCTTGAAGCTGAGAAATCATGTTATCTGAAGCCTTTTTTGAGCTATTCATAGTAGAAAGCTCCTGTAAGATTGCTTCTTTACCAACAATATCAGCAGAGGTAAATTGTAGACATTTTACAATAAAAATACGTTCCATTTTATCGTTCGGATCATAGCCATGAATAATTGCTATTTCTTGCAAAGTTTTTAGTGCAGTCCCTAAAATCATTGGAATATCAATAGCTAAAGTAAAGATGCCACCAAAGCCAGTAGAGGCTCCTTGTACAGTAGCAAATTTCACACGTTCATTTTGTAATTTATCACTGAGGGAGATCATGTCCTCTAAAGGAATCTGACCAATATCAGATATAGTTATAATATGCTGTGTGGAAGAATGGTCACGAATTTTTTGTATCATGGCTTGTTCATTGATTAAATACTTTCCACCTGACTGAATATAATTGCCTAGTTCATCTACCAACAAGGCAATTTTATTTTGAAGAAAGGCAGGTGTCATTTTATCTAATAATTTAAATGGTATTCTACCTAATTTCTCCCAAAACCATAAATCTTTTTGATCTTTTTCCCACACCTGAATCTCTTGTAAATGCTGCTCTAATAATTCTCGATTCTCCATTATTGTCTTATCCCCTTATGTGTCCATTTAACTTTAAATACGTAAAAAACTATATAAAGTTTCGCTTTATTTAAATGAGATTTCGACAAACTAATGAATCACATGCTATTGCCAAACGGACGCAAGGAGTTCAATTCCTTCATTTATTTGCTGAAGTGTCAGTCCACCATACCCTATAATGATCATTGTTTCTTTTGTTCCATTCTGATAGGAGGTAGAGCATGGATAGACTTGAATCCCTACCTCTTGAGCAAGCTGGATCGCTCTACTCTCGGTAAGATGTTGTGGTAGTTTGATGACTATATGAAGTCCAGATTTTTCACCGATTACTTGAAATTCATTTGAAAAATTTGTAGAGATGGCAGTCAATAATGCTTGCAGCTTTTTACGATAGATTGTTCGCATTTTTGCCAAATGCTTATCGAATAGACCTTGTGCAAGAAAGTCTGCTAAGACAAGCTGATCTACTTTGGAGACAACCGATTTTTGCTCAGAATGAAAAGTCATAAACGGCACTACTAGAGACTTTGGAAGGATCATATAACTAATGCGTAATGATGGAAGCAATGTTTTCGAAAATGTTCCGAAATAAATGACACGCTGAAGCTGATCCATTTTTGCTAAAGACGGGATTGGTAGCCCCTTATAACGAAATTCAGAATCATAATCATCTTCAATAATAAGACCCGCGTTCGAGTTAGCCCATTGTAACAATGCCACTCTTCTTTCTATGGTCATAATCATGCCTAATGGAAATTGATGAGCTGGTGTTGTGTATAACATGTGAATCGGTGTTGAAGGGAGTGTAACCCCTGAATAGTCCACAGGAATCGCCTCTGTGGATAATCCACATTGCTGTAAAACGGCACGCACTCTTTTAAATCCTGGCTCCTCTAATCCAACGCGTGTCGCAGACCCAAGAAAATGACAAAGAGCCTGAAGCTGACTTTGTGTACCACTATAAATAAATACTTGTGAAGCATCACAACTAACCCCACGAGAACGCCCTACATAGCGGGCAATCTCTGTGCGTAAAGATGTCTCTCCCTCCCAAGGGCTTGTTGATAAGTTGTAACTATTAAAATGCTTTTTTATAAGCTTGTGCCAAGCAGCATAGGGAAAAGCCTCGTTGTCCACATGTCCATTTGTAAAATCAAATTGTATATTGTTAGGGATATTGATACTTGGAACAGATACATGCTGGGGTATTTGCTCTAGCCAATCAAATTCAAAGGGCGCAATAAAATAACCAGAACGCTCTTTACTATAAATATAGCCTTCTGCAAGTAACTGCTCATAGGCTTCCTTTATGGTGTGTACACTCACATTTAATGTTAGGGCGAGAGCTCGCTTAGAAGGCAGTTGTTCATGAGCAAGTAATTTTTTAGTGATAATAGCATGCTTTATTTGTTCATAGATTTCAATGTATTTCGCTAGATTGCCTGTAAATATAATGGAAAGCTCCACATAATTGCCTCCTCCTCTGGTATGGTTCATTTTTTAGTAATTGGTTATATATATCATATCAATTTTACCTTTAAATAAGTAAAAAGGAGTGAAGTGTAATGGAATTTATAACATTAGAAAATGAAGTGGTTAAACTAAAACCTTTAGAATTAAGCGATTTACCTGGGATTTTAGAGACAGGAAGTTATCCAGAAATTTGGTCACATATGTCCACAACGATAGAAAAAAAGGAGGATGTGAATAAATTTGTGGAAAACGCATTAAAGGCAAAAAACGAAAAAACAGAATTTCCATTTGTGATTGTGGATAAACAATCAGGGGACATTATCGGGTCTACACGTTTTATGGATATTGATGACAGGCATCAGCGATTAGAAATTGGCTATACATGGCTAACACCCGCATACTGGCGTACAGCTATTAATACTAATTGTAAGTACTTGCTATTTCGATTCTCTTTTGAACATCTTCATTTACAACGTGTACAAATAAAAACAGATCATGATAATATCCGTTCTCAAAAGGCAATTGAGCGAATTGGTGCTACAAAAGAGGGAATATTGCGTAACCATATGATTCGCAAGGATGGGACAACTAGGCATACTGTTATGTATAGCATCACAAAAGAAGAATGGCCACAGGTGAAAAAGCATTTAGAAAGGCTATTAGTTCAATTAGGATAGTTGTAGGTATAAAAAGGGATTTATATAATCCATAAAACCTTTTTTTCTTATAAAAAGTGTCAAAAAATAAAGGGGAGGGTAGAGTAGAGTACCGAAAAATTGAAAGAGGGTAATCTACTTGAAACCTAAATACACGTTAAGACAAATTTATGGTGATAATGCTGTGTATACACCAAGAACACCGTATAGTGATAATCCGTGGATGATGGATGATCCTCATAAGCTAGATGCTTTAACCTCAAGAGAAGTTGCTATTGCTGATATCCCCGTGCTAGTACATCGAGCAACACAAACAGAAAAGGCGCAAGAGCTTCATCAATTAGCAGGATTACCATGGGTCGAACAGCCTTATAGTTATGAGACTCAAGAGGAATATCTGGCACAGATCCAAACTTGGTGTAAGGAGGGGAAAACCATTGTATGTCAATATATACATGACCTGGAGCATATGGATCGTCAATGTTATTGGATGGATGCGGAGAAATTTAATGAGTTGAATACAAAAGCTTATATTGATCATTTAATTGATAGCAAATATGTACCAAGTCGTCTAAATGTGGAGACGTATAGACTTTCAGATGCCATTAAAAATTGGCAGCCCCCTGTAGTATTAAAGCCTGGTGATGATTCGCCAACTTCGGGAGGATATGGCGTTACCATTTGTCATAATAAAGATGAGTTGACGGAGGGTTTACGACAATTTCGCATGACTGGAACTGAAAGTATAATTATTGAAGAGCTTTTACAGACAAAGGACAACTATAGCTGTCAATTTGTTTACTCAGAGGAGCTAGGTATTCAATACTTAGGAGCTTCCCAGCAAATTACGGATGATAAAGGGATTTACGAAGGGAATATCATTGTAGATAAAGTACCCGAAAAAGTAATTGAAGTAGGAAAGCATATTATGGAACGTGGCGTTGAGGAAGGCTTTGTCGGTGTGGCAGGCTTTGATTTGATTGTCACGGAAGCTGGTGATGTTCAAGCGATAGACTTAAATTTCCGCCAAAATGGTTCAACCTCTATGCTGATGTTTCATGATGCTTTAGGAAAGCCCATCAATAAATTTAGCTCCTATTCATCACAAAGCCCACAACAGAATGATCACTTCTATCAAACAATTAAGAAATATATAGAGCAGGGGATGTTATTTCCTTTATCTTTCTATGATGGTGATTATTTCAAGGATTCCGTCCCTTCAAGATTTGTTGGTGTATGGTATGCAGATACGCTAGAAGAAATTGAAAATCGAGAGAAAGAATTATTATCTGAAGAAAAGAATGGTCTTTAATCGACCATTCTTTTTTTATAGAAAATTGCTGCTAAAAACCAAGAAATAAGAGACCAAGCTATAATCGTCACCATAGGAATGATCATATCTGTCATGGAGTACTTTCCTTCTAATGCTTCTGCTAAAAGTAATAATTGAGAGCTTGGTAGCCACTCTGCAATTTTTAGAAAAGGGTAGGTAGATGCTAAAGTCAGTGCAAGTGGACCGAAGGAGAAAATAAAGATAACAGGTAAAACGATAATTGAGCCTTCCATAATAGACTTGGCAAATAGTCCACATATTGTTCCAAGTGCAATATAAAATACAGTAGATAATAATAAGGCTATAGATAAGATAACAAGATTGGCAGGTGTGTACCCAACAAGAAAGATAGAAAGTGCGAGTACAACAACGGTCACGATGAGAACAAATAAACTTTTGCCAATTAGAATATCTCCAAGTGAAGCAGGGGAAAGCATAAGGCTGCGTAATGTATTCTTTTCTTTTTCCTCTGCGATTAAACAGCATTGTATATAAGTTGTTACCATAGAAAACGTTATATTAATGGGTAGGAAATAAGCATCGATAGTAGCTGCTCCTGATTTGTTGTATAAAAATGCCAAAATTAGTGGTAGAAGTATCATTGTTGATACGGCATAGTTACGAGAAAATTCTTTATAATCTTTCACTAATATAGCTTGAATGCGTGTCATTGAAATGTTCATACTAAATCACTCCCTGTTATTTGCATAAAAATATCACCCAATGTTGGCTCATTTGTATTAATTCTTGTCACTTCATTGGAATGCATCCATTGATACAGCTTCTCTGCATCTTGTGCACCATTTTGTATAATTTCTTGCATACCATTTTTGAGTTCAACCGTTATGGAATCAGTACCAAATTCCTTTTTTAAGTCCTTTGGTGCACCTATTGCTCGGATTTTCCCCCTATGAAGGAATGCTACACGGTCACAAAGTATCTCTGCTTCGCTCATATCATGAGTAGTTAAAAATATCGTCGTACCCAAGTCATTTAATCTTCGTAAGCCATTATAAATATGCTGCGTATTCACAGGGTCCAAAGCAGAAGTAGGCTCATCTAAAAATAACAGTTCGGGCTTGTGCATAATGGCACGTGCAAGTGTAACACGTTGAATCATTCCTTTGGAAAGCTGACTGATCTTCTTTTTACGTTCTGCATATAAATTTACAAATTCTAAAGCTTCTTTTACAGCAGAATGAGATAGTTGATATAAATTACTATAAAGTAATAAATTCTCTTCAATAGATAGTCTTGTATACAAGCCGCTATTATCTGTTAAAATTCCAAAACGTTTACGGTTTTGACTTTGCTTCATTATAGATGCTGGTTGTCCAAATAACAGAACCTTGCCTTCCGATTTATCAGTTTGTGCTGTTAATATTTTAATAGTAGTTGTTTTACCAGAACCACTTGGCCCTAGAAAGCCGAATATTTCCCCTTTTTTAATGGTAAAAGAAACATCTTGTAATGCTGTTTCATTATTAAATGTTTTTTTTAAGTTTTGTACTTCAATCACTGCATTCATGTGTAAACCTCCTGTTTGTTGTTGATGTCTACACTATAAACAACAAGTAAAAGGGGTACAGTAAAAATTGGGTGAATGGCAGAAAAAAAAGCATGAGAAGAACAATATTGAAGGTGACAGGAGTCGTTTATTTCCTGGGAAATCTACTAAATTCCGAGTATTTCCTTTAAGGTTGCAAGTTTATTTTTCGACAATGGAACAACTGTCTTTTCTGTACTGTTGAGTGCTAAGCTATAGCTATTGCGTGTCCAAGTAATAATCTCTCGAACCTTTTGTAGATTAACAATATAAGAACGGTGACTTCTAAAAAAGCCGAATGGTGTCAATTTTTGCTCCAGCTCGTTTAGTGATAGAGTACATGGATAGGCTTCACCAGCTACATAAATGGACACTTCTCCTTCTACGCTTTCGATATAATCTATTTCTGGTGGATTAAATAAAATAATTTTATCATTTTTCTTTGTTGGGATTTTATCTAGTCGAATTGGTGCATTTTCAAGAGGCCTTGGAGCTTGTTCAAGGCTACCCTCTTTTACATCTAAAGCATGTAAGGCTGCCCCATCTAATCGATATATAGTGGTACTTGAAACCATTAAATCTTCGAGATTATTTGATAATAAAATAATAATTTTACGCTCTTTTGAGAGATTTTTTAATAATTGTTGGATAGTTTGCTTCGAAAATTCATCTATATTTTGAAAGGGTTCCTCTATAATTTGAATAGATGTCGGATGTAGGTACATATTCAATAGCTTTAATCGCTGTTTTTCGCTATTAGAAAGCTTACTAATTCTATTATTATTTTGTTCAGTAAGCTTAAAAAGCTTCAATATATTCTCTGTTTCATTAGCTGGGCGGTTAAAAAGCTTTAAAATGAATTGGATATATTCGCGAGCTGTTAGTCGCTCATATAATGCGCTTTCACGAAAAGAAGTATAAGTATCATCTCGTTTCATAAACCATTGCATTAATGTATGTATTTTGGAAACATCTGTATAGATGCCTATAATCATGCCAGATTGTAGAGAAAGATGGAAGCTTGGATAAATAACATTGCCTGCTTCAATATATGGATCAACCTGAATATCAATATTTTGTTCCATGTTCATTCCTCCTGAATTTTGCTAGTTTGTAAAAAGTATTTGATATCAGTGTGTGCTTGTGAGTGACTCATTTGACAATAATTTGCGTTAGAGGCATCCATAAAGCCATGTAAGCCTTGATATTGTTTGATCTGAACATTCGGTATGCTTGCAAGTGTATCCTTCAATGATTGAACATCAAAGCTATCTTCATGGCTAGGTAAAACAACCAAAGTTGGACAAGATGGAATGTGATCAAGGTATTGGCGGATCCGTGAGCCATACACACAAATGACACGGTATAGGGGGAGTGTAGTTAATCTCCAGGCTAAAGTTGCACCTACACTATATCCAATTAGTATTACCTCGTTGTAATTTTCACAAGCCTCCAATATTTTTTGTGAAAGCAACTCAAGAGGAGCATCAAAGCCAACTGTCTGTAAGAAAAAGTCATAGGCTTGTTTTTCCTGCTCATATGGAAAGGAAAGCCCTGCTGGATAAAGTGAAATAAGGGAAACGGCAGTGTCCTCATTGCCGTATACTTGTATTTGTTCTTCAATAAAATGATTAACTCCATAGATTTCATGTAATATAAAAATTTTTCTTTTCATTGTGCCCTCTAATATCTTTTTTCCAATAGTGTATCAAAAAGTAAGTAAAACGTATAATCTGCTTTTAGAATGAACAGTAAATGGTGACCACATCTGTTATTAATATCACGATTTGTTATAATTTTATTTGATAATGATTATCATTATCGTATAATAGAGTTAAGGAGGATTTTCCAAAGCAATATTTACATTTAGACATTTACGATTGAGCTGTCATGCAGTTTAGAGTTAGTCCAATTGTTGAGATAGTAATGACCAAATGAAAGGTGTGTTAGGAATTGTTAGAACAAGAATTGTATGATGTAACCATTATTGGTGGTGGGCCAGCGGGTTTATATTCAAGCTTTTATTGTGGTTTACGTGAAATGAAAACCAAGCTAATTGAATCACAACCACAGCTAGGCGGTAAAATTCATGTTTATCCAGAGAAAATGATTTGGGATGTTGGAGGTGTAACGCCTATTTCAGGGGGACAACTAATTAAACAATTAGTTGAGCAAGCCTTAACCTTTAATCCTTCTATTTATACAAATGAAAAAGTGCTGTCCATTACTAAAAATGAAGATGGCATTTTTGTCATTGCAGCAGAGTCAGGGAATATTCATTATTCCAAAACGGTTATCGTTGCTATTGGTGGTGGCATTCTAAATCCTCAAAAAATTGAAATTGAGGGGGCTGAACGCTTTGAAGTATCTAATTTAAATTACACAATTAAATCCTATGAAAAATTTAAAGATAAGGCAGTTATTATTTCTGGTGGTGGCAACACAGCGGTAGACTGGGCATTAGAATTAACGGAGGTGGCATCCAAGGTCTATTTAACTTATCGAAAAGATACATTGTCTGCACATGAGGCTCAAATTACAGAGCTTGCAAATAGTTTGATCGAATGCCATTTCAATTCTGAAATTACTAAGCTGATTGCAGATGATCAAGCAGGAATGATTAAAGCTATTGCTTTAACAAATCATGAAACAGGGACTGTAACAGAAATTCCTATTGATGAAGTTGTTATTAGTCATGGGTATGTGCGTGATAAAGAATTGTTAGATAATAGTCCATTAGCCATTGAGCGCAAAAATGATTATTTTATCGCTGGTACGATTAATAGTGAATCATCGATCCCAGGCCTTTATGCTGCTGGTGATATTTTGAGCCATGATGGTAAAATTCATTTAATTGCAGCAGCCTTTCATGATGCACTTCATGCAGTGAATAGTGCGAAGAAGTATATTCAACCTGATGCTTCTGAGGGAGGTATTGTTTCCTCACATAATGACATTTTCAAACAACGTAATCGTAAACTATTACAGGAAAGTTTAAAATAATCATTTTTAGGAGCACTAATATATTGTTGGTGTTCCTTTCTTTTTGTCTTGATGTATATATTTTAGAAGAAATACTTCTGATGGACTGTCAATATAAAAAAGTAAACATATCGCTGATTATGGAGTATATATAAGAAAATTATACAGAGAATATGATTGTCATGGATATCGCGAAACATTTTTATAAAGAACCTATTTATTTGAGAAAAAAATGAGTGTTCGTCAAATGCTTATCTCACGGATGTGATTAATCAAAAATCTAAAATATACCTGAGAAAATCTCATTTATCCATTAAAGAATTTGCTGAAAAATCTCCAAGACGCTTCCGTAAATATATGAATTATCAAATACCTAATGAAAAATAACTTTCATTAGGTGTTTTTCATCTAGAAAGAACATAGCTTTTCCTTTTTTGGACACCCTAAACTAGAAAAAATGACATGGGGTGATGATCATGAAAATAGAAAGGTCGTCCGAGTGGGAAGAGGGCTTTATCGATCGATTAAATCATCTTGAAAAATGGGATAGCTGGACATTGTACAAGATGAACTATGATATTGTGAAAATGAAACTAATTCCTGATTTTACAGGATTGCAGGCTACAAAGTATTTACCTAATTTACAACCTTTGAAACACCAGTTAGAAGCAGCCGAAACAGTTATTGAACGTATGAATGGGAAAGCTATTTTAGCTGATGAGGTGGGGCTAGGTAAAACAATTGAAGCGGGCTTAATCTTAAAGGAATACCTTATTAGAGGGCTTGTGAAAAGAGCATTAATTTTGGCACCTGCTTCTTTAATTAATCAGTGGATTGAAGAGCTAAACATAAAATTTCATATTCCTGCCGTTGCATATAAAAAAAATTGCCCGATAGAGCGCTATGATGTCCTCATTATGAGTATGGATACGGCAAAAAAGAGTCCACATAGAGAGCGCATTTATGAGCAGGATTATGACATGATAATTATTGATGAGGCACATAAATTAAAAAATAATAAAACACAAATTTACGAGTTTGTACAAGGCTTAAAGAAAAAGTTCTGCTTATTATTAACTGCCACACCTATTCAAAATGATATCTTTGAATTGTATTATTTAATCTCCTTATTAAAGCCTGGACATCTAGGTAACTATGACGCCTTCCAATCGGCTTTCTCTGCTAGCAAGCATGATTTAGAACATGATGATTATTTAAAAGAGTTGGTTAATCAGGTAATGGTCAGAAATCGTAGGGAAGATACGGGGATTGATTGGACAAATCGTCGTGTTCAAATTGTACCGATTACATTTACGAACGAAGAAAGAGAAGTTTACGAAATGCTTGGCAACCTTCAAAACACAGGGTCATTTTCATTAATTACGTTGCAAAAAGAAATGTGTAGTAGTAAGGAAGCTACAGCCTTAACATTAACGAATATGCTAGAGGATCATGTGCAACCACAAGAAATTGAAGCGATTATTACTAAATTAATGACCTTGGAAGTGAATTCAAAGGCGGAAAAGACATTGGAAATTGTTAAGCAAGCGAATGACAAGGTTATTATTTTTACAGAATATCGTGCTACGCAAATATATTTGCAATGGTACTTACATTCTAATGGCATATCAAGCGTGCTGTTTAATGGTAAATTTAATAAAAGTAAACGAGATTATATGAAGCACCTATTTAAAGAAAGAGCCCAGGTGCTCATCGCTACCGAGGCAGGAGGAGAGGGGATAAACCTTCAATTTTGTCATCATGTGATTAACTATGATTTACCTTGGAATCCAATGAAGCTAGAGCAACGTATTGGTCGTGTCCATCGTTTGGGACAGGAGCATGATGTCCATATTTATAACCTTGCCATTGAACATACAATTGAAGAGAAAATCTTGGAATTGCTTCATACAAAGATTGATGTGTTCGAGAAGGTGGTTGGCGATTTAGATGCTATTTTAACAAACTTTAAAGAATCTGTATAAGGTAGGTGCAGCTATGTATCCGCAGCAAGTTCACCACTATTTAAAGGAATTTTTTATGGAGAATGACTGTGAAATCTTAGGAGAAGAGAATCATTATCTAACCGTTCAATTAACGATAGACATAGATAAAAGAATTATGAATAGGCCATTTTATTGGCAATATGTTGAAGCAACAAATAGTGAACCAAACCCAGCGCTAGTAACCTTCATTACAAATCAAACCGAAATGGCTGGTAACCTATTTGGGGAAGCTATTCATTACGGCTCACCACGTTTAAATCAGATATTTTTAGCTACAAGGGAACTAGGAGCCTATGTTCAATTGTATGAAAAAGTGGATCGTGATATGGGGCAGGTTATTTTAACGCCCTGGTTAGGTGTTAACTTTAAAGTTTCGTATTGCTGTGATCGTACAAAAGAAATGCTTTACTCATTTGGCATTAATTTATTGACTGGCGTCATCAAGGAGGATTTTCATGAAACGATTTGTTCTTCGGACTTTAACATAGAACCTGAAGAAAATGTATTTCATGTGCAATATATTATTAAGCCTGCCAGAGCACTGGAAAGATTGAAAGCTACAATTGAGTCAATTATTGAGCAGGATGATCATTTCTGGGCAACGGAAGCACAAAAACGATGGCAACGTGATCAACGTGTATTAGATTATTTTTATGAGGATATAGAGGAAAAACCAGAGTGTTATGAAATTGAAAGAAAAGCATTAGAGGAGCAATATGAAGCAAAAATTAAAATAGAAGTCATTAATGGGGGATTATTTTATCTCTTTTAAATGGGGAGCTGTCTGACAAAGGGACAGCTCTTTTTTACTTTAATGATCTTCAACCATGCTTTGAAGCTGAGCCAATTTATTATCCCAAAATAAATGAAAGTATTGGAGCCAATTTTCAATCTCTTTTAAACGCTCACTATGCAGCGTATAGATTTTTTCACGACCTTTTTTTTGAGCAGAGATTAGCTCCGCCTGTTCCAATATTTTTAAATGCTTTACAACAGCCGTTCGACTAATCGTAAAATGCTCAGTAATATTGGAAATAGGTCTGTCGCTTGCTGCAAGGAGCTGTAAAACACTTCTTCTTGTGGGATCAGCGATTGCTTGAAAAACATCATACTTTATGGCTGCTTCAGTCATTAGAATTCAGCAGCCTCTTTTAATTTATGATTAATAATCATTGTCCATCCGTTATCCATATTAGTACGTACGGCTTCAGTAGCAGTGTTTACTTTAGGAATAATATGTGAAGCTTCCTTCCAGCCACCATGTGTTAAAGTAAGTTCAGT
Source organism: Lysinibacillus sp. FN11 (assembly GCF_024628845.1). Classification (NCBI taxonomy): domain Bacteria; kingdom Bacillati; phylum Bacillota; class Bacilli; order Caryophanales; family Bacillaceae; genus Lysinibacillus; species Lysinibacillus sp. FN11. Next base: position 4,668,914 of record NZ_CP102383.1, read on the forward strand.
AAGCTTGCCTACTTCTTTTAACTCAAAAGTTACGAACCAGCCATCTTGATCCCAAGCAAACCGTAGAAAGTGCGGTGCATCTACACGTTCTACTTTACAGGGTGATGGGCCGAACGGTGATTGAATAGTGAATTCGTACCCTTCGATAGGTTGAAAATCATTTGGCATAAACCAAGAAGCTATTTTGTCAGCTGTTGCGACAGTCTCCCAAACTTTTTCGATAGGGGCATTCAATGTAATTGTTTTGACAATATCCTGTAATTTTTCAGTCATGTTCCAATACTCCTTTTTGATTGATGAATGATACCTCTGTGTAATGGTATTCAACGTTATTAAGTCCACTAGCAGAGGAATCTGTATAAAATATAACCATAAGGTGTTATGAATATATAACACCTTATGGTTATATGTCAACGGAAAAATTTCGTATCTTTCTGTTGGTCTTGGCGTATGTTACAATTACTTTTATAATTTTCTGACAGAAAGGGTGGCGTAATATGGTCAATATATCTGTATTCTTAGTTATGTGCATTTTACTTATTATTTTACCTGGCCCTGATACAGCGATTGCAACAAAAAACACACTGACTGTAAGTAGAAAGGGCGGTTTACAAACAATCATTGGTTCTTGTTGCGGTTTATTAATTCATACTTGTGCGGCTGTTATTGGCCTTTCGGCGATCATTGTGAAATCTGCCTATATATTTGCTGTTTTAAAATATGTTGGTGCGGTTTATTTATGTTATTTAGGAATCAAGACCTTGTGGACACTGCGAGCAATTCGAACACAATCTCCAGTTGTACAAGATGAAGCAAGTATAGAACACAAATATTCTCAACAATCCTGCTTTAAACAAGGGTTTCTCACAAATGTGACAAATCCAAAGGTCGCAGTATTTTTCCTAACATTTCTCCCTCAATTTGTAGATGGAAATAGTGGAACATTTTTTCCCTTTTTAATAATGGGTCTCATTTATACAGCATTAACAATGCTATGGTTTATCTTCTACGTGTACCTTTTAGATCGAATTAGTGCATTTATGAAAAAACCATCAACTAAGGCAGTAATTGAAGGATTAACAGGTGCAATATTAATTGCGTTTGGCATTAAATTAGCATTAGAAAAAGCGCACTAAAAAATACACCACTATAAAGGTGGTGTATTTTTTGTTGGTAGTTATTAAGATAGGGTCGTTTCTCTCTTTGAAAAATTTCTATTTAGGTTGGCTTATATTTGTCAGTAGAAGATTTTTAAGTCTTTCTTGTAAAAATTTTTTCTTTTCTGCACGCTTTTTATAGATAGAAAAAGATTTTATAACAAATAAAGCAACTAGTATGATGACAATCAATGAAATAAATGAAAATAACATCGTAAAATCCTCTATCCGATTAGTTACATAGAAAGTTCGTTAGTAACAAAAATTTTATTCGTAATAACAAAGGTTAATAATATATTTAAAGCAATTAATTTTGGTCTGCCTTGTTGCTGAATAATAATGTGAGAAAACTTTAAATTAGCTATACGGTTAGCCAATGTATACTCCTCGGCTCCTGTTACCTGTCTACCATCGGGGGTACACCCTAAAACAAAATGCCCAGCGTAAGAATTCTTGAGCACATAGGGATGCATGGATTGATAATGAACTTCCATGATCGTATCTGCTTCAATCATATAATGATGAGTTACTAGAAATTTTTTTAACGCGCCTTTTAGGTCAATGGCGATGGCTGTATCAGCTAGAATTGTGCGAAAATAAACAGGCACGATGTTGGCATGTTTAATATAAGGCTTTACCTCAATGCAGATTTCACCAGAATGTTGTACAAATAGCTGAATAATTGCTTGATGAATTCCATCTGTTAAAGTGACCATGGTATTTCCGAAATGAGCACTTTTAAAGAAAATACTGTCATCAGCAATATAGCCAACAGCAATATGACGATTCTCAATATGTAGCGATTTTGCTTTCACTCCTAAAACTTCCTCACAGTTCTTTAATTCATAAACATGTTGCTGAAATGTAAGACCTAAATAATGCCTATTAACTATTCGATTTTCAAGCAATTGCTTCAACATCTGTTACATCTCCAATCTTTGATAAATTATGACAATATTTATAATTGATTGTAGGTCATATAACTCTCAAAAAACTCTCCAAAAGTCGAAAAGATGCGTATAATGGCAGGGGTGAAAATATCTAAATTTTATAGTTCAACACATTGCAAAGGATTAAAAAGAAAGAATGGAGAATTTATTGCTGAAGGGTAGTACTTGTAGTTGCTTTTATAACAAATACAAATAAATGGAGAAGATAGTGATGGAATTAAGAGATTTAAAAGCCTTTATGGCTGTTGTTGAGCATAGGAGTTTTACAAAGGCTGCACATGATTCCTTTGTATCTCAGCCTTCATTAAGCAAAAGTATTAAAAAATTAGAAGAATCATTACAAGTTGAGTTGTTGAACAGATCAACGCGTAATGTAGAACTTACTGATGCAGGTAGTATTGTTTATAATCAAGGACAAAAAATAATGCATGCTGTTCAAGAACTACATATTTTGCTAGACGATTTATTAAATATTAAAACAGGTGCTATCAAGTTAGGGATCCCACCTTTAATTGGAACATTATTTTTCCCTGAAATCGCTAGGGGATTTCATCAGCTATATCCTGAAGTACATTTAGCACTTATCGAACGTGGTGCAAAAATGGTAGAAATGCTAGTTGAAAATGGTGATGTTGATATGGGCATCGTTGTATTACCAGTAGATGAAAGGAAGTTTGCTGTTCAATCCTTTATAGAAGACCAGTTTTATGTCTTTATGAATGAATCTCACCCCTATGCACACCAGAAATCCATAGCTTTACAAGATTTAAAAAATGAAACGTTCATTATCTTTGCAGAGGAGTTCACGCTTCACGACTATATAATTAAATCCTGTGAAAGTGTTGGTTTTACACCTACAATCGGCTATAAAAGTTCACAGTGGGACTTGATTGTAGAGTTAGTATCCTCCAATTTAGGGGTTACATTGTTACCCCATTCCATTGCAGCCAAGCAAACAAATACCAATGTGAAAATAATTCCATTAGATGATTTTGAAATGCCGTGGCGTTTAGGGGTTATTACGAAGAAAAATACATATCAATCTTATGCATTAAAACAGTTACTTGAAATGATAGATAGGAATGGGGAAAATAGATTTATTCCATATAGGAATAAGTAGTATTCTAATTAATTCCTTTACTTGTAAAATAGCAATGATGTAGAATTTTCCTTAATAAACGAGCAATTCAGGGAGGTTTCGAGATGGGGAATGGTAAGGTATGGAGTTCGTTTGAAGAAGCGATTGCGGATATTAAGGATGGAGATACATTAGCTGTAGGTGGCTTCGGGCTATGTGGTATACCCGAAAAATCAATCGCAGCATTAGTGCAACAGGGAACAAAGGATTTAACCGTTGTCAGTAACAACTGTGGTGTAGATGACTGGGGATTGGGTCTACTATTAGCAAACAAGCAAATAAAAAAAATGGTTGCTTCTTATGTAGGAGAAAATAAGATTTTTGAACAACAATTTTTAAGTGGTGAGCTAGAAGTAGAGTTGACACCGCAAGGAACTCTTGCAGAACGTTTGCGTGCAGGTGGAGCGGGAATTCCTGGTTTTTACACAGCTACAGGGGTTGGAACGCCAATTGCTGAAGGAAAAGAAGTGAAGGTTTTTGATGGCAAAGAATATATTTTGGAAGAAGGTATTGTTGCTGACTTTGCTCTGGTCAAAGCATGGAAAGCCGATAAGCTAGGAAATTTAGTTTATAGAAAAACATCACGCAATTTTAATCCATTAGCTGCTATGTCAGGGAAAATTACAATAGCTGAAGTGGAGGAAATTGTAGAAGTAGGCGAGCTAGATCCCGATCACATTCATACACCAGGGGTTTTTGTACAACGTGTATTATTAGGTGAAAATTACGAGAAACGTATTGAGCGTTTAACGGTGAAAAAGGGGGAAGCATGATGGATACAAGACAAAAAATTGTTAATCGTGCAGTAAAAGAAATAGCCAACGGTATGAATGTCAATTTAGGCATAGGTATTCCAACACTTGTTGCCAATGCGATCCCAGCCGATTATGACGTACTCTTACAATCCGAAAACGGACTTCTCGGTATTGGTCCTTATCCAGTAGAAGATGCAGTAGATCCTGATTTAATCAATGCAGGTAAAGAAACAGTTACGGCAGTTCCAGGGGCATCCTTCTTTGACAGTGCAGAATCATTTGCAATGATTCGCGGTGGACATATTGACCTTGCCATCTTAGGAGGTATGGAGGTATCTGAAACAGGAGACCTTGCTAACTGGATGATTCCTGGGAAAATGGTGAAGGGCATGGGTGGCGCAATGGATCTCGTCGTTGGTGCCAAGAGAGTGATTGTCGTCATGGAGCATGTAAATAAAAATGGTGAATCTAAAATTAAAAAACAATGTGAACTTCCACTAACGGGTAAAGGTGTCGTACATCGATTAATTACAGATTTGGCTGTATTTGATTTTACGAAAGATGGCATGCAACTGATAGAATTAGCAGATGGTGTTTCTTTAGAGGAAGTAAAAGAGAAAACAGCTGCTTCTTTTAGCGTTGCTCTTATACAATAACTTCAGACCTAGGACTGTTTTCAGCGTTATGGTCTCATTTTACAATAATCTAAAAGGGGATTTCATAACAATGGAACAACAATGGACAAATGAATTAGCAGTCGCACAGGTGCGTGTAGCAAGACCAACCGATCAGCTAAAGGAAGTAGAACGGTTTTACTGTGAAGGTGTTGGATTAAAGAAAATTGGTTCGTTTACAGAACATCATGGCTATAATGGTTTAATGATTGGTCTTCCAAATGCAGGTTATCACTTAGAATTTACAGAGCATATTGACGGTAGCCCTTGTCCAGCACCAAGTAAGGACAATCTACTCGTACTTTATATCCCAAATAGAGATACGATTCGTCATATTGCCGAACGTCTTGCGGTCATGGGATATCCCGAAGTTGAGCCTGAAAATCCATATTGGGCTGAAAAAGGGGTAACCATTGAAGACCCGGATGGCTGGCGTCTAGTATTCATGAATACGGAAGGCATTTAAACAAAATTTTAAGCACGAGCACGTATGTAGTCTCGTGTTTTTTGTAACCTAAAATACCCCTTGTAGTATATAATCTGTTTAGGGGGTTACTAAATGCAACGAATAATGACATTAAACAAATGGTGTGAGGTTTTGGAGCAATCGAAGTTCAAACCTTGCCTTGTGTTAAAAATTAGCATGACATGTATAAGTAGTATTTCAGCTTTAAAGGAATATAAAGTATTACAAACGAAATTGCCTAAATATCTTGTCATTGTGCAGATGGATCGGGTAATTTCAAATGCTATTGCCTGTGATCTTCAAGTGAAGCACGAATCACCTCAACTAATAATCCTGCAGGGTGGGAAAGGAATTTGGCAAGCAACTCACTACAAAATAAAGCACTCTCTTTTAGAAAACGCTATAGAACAATATGTAAAAAAAGATACTCCACAATAGGCTGTGGGGTATCTTTATGTGATTAATCTTCCAAAGCCTCATCTTCATGATAATTTGTAGCGCTAGACTCGATATCGACCTGTAGATAATTGGCCCAGTCTATTTTGTGAAAATCCTCTTCACTAAAATAAATATTCAAAACCTCAGTCATTGTTTTGTCCCCATCAGGTTCAGTGAGAGGAGCATACCAAGTAATAGCCGGTGTCTTCACATTTTTTAATTTGGACAAATCAGCGAAAATTTTAGTAGAATCCTTTAGCATCTGGCTTTTCGATCCTTCTGTTACATCTGTATCTTGAATGGAAATTGTGACAACACCGTCTTTCGATTCATCCACAGAGAATTCGTTTTTCACAATCGCGCCTACAATATCTTCAACATTCGTATTTTGATCGACTGCCACTTCCTTTGGTTCAGCACTCTTTCCACAAGCTACTAACAGTAGTGAAGTAAAAACCAATAGATAAATTATTTTCTTCAATGTCATAACCTCCCTTGTTACTCCATCTATGTGCAAAATGGGAGGGAATTATACAAAATACAAGAAGGTTATCCTTACTTTTTATGAATGGTTAGGAAGTGATTGAATAAGGAGAAGCGGAGAATAGCCTGAATATAAAAAAGCACCTTAACCAAAATAGCTAAGGTGCTGTATCAATCATGTATAAAAAGCCGCGTATGCCGTAGTTATTATAGAAAGTTTTAAACCACCACTCCTCAAAGTGGGTGTTCGCAGAAGTTTTCCTGCTTATCCTCATGCACCGTAGTGTGAGGCCCGTCATTCCAACTCCAATAATAAAACTCCCTTTTACAGCTTAAAGGTTAAAACTTAATATTATACGAACAATGCAGCCTTTATGGATATAATAAAGCATGATCGATAAACATGCAAGTAAGATGATAATGGAAAATTAGTCAATGGGCAAGTGTTCCAAATCGCGGTATAAACATCTTGCACTACCTTCAAAAGGGTGCTGATGTTTCATATTTTTTTCACAAATGCGAACGTAAAATACGAACAACCTTTGCTAAATAAGGTCGACTATGTAAAGATAGGAGCATAAAGAGGATTTTCCTAGTAAAAATGTAAAAGGAGGAAGCAAAAATGGCAGCTTATCCGAATTGTCCAAAATGTCATTCTGAATATACATATGAGGATGGAGCAAACTATGTATGTCCAGAATGTGCGCATGAATGGAGTATGGACGCAACTGAACAAGAATCAGATGCACTTATTGTAAAAGATGCAAATGGTAATCTGTTAGCTGACGGCGATTCAGTTACTGTTATTAAGGATTTAAAGGTGAAGGGTAGTTCTTCCACTTTAAAAATTGGGACAAAGGTAAAAAGTATCCGTTTAGTGGAAGGCGATCATAACATTGACTGTAAAATTGATGGCTTTGGTGCCATGAAATTAAAATCAGAATTTGTGAAAAAGGCCTAACAAACAAAAAGCACCTCAACTTTGGTAAGAAAGTTCGAGGTGCTTTTTTGTTTATTGAAAAACCCTACGTAATAGAATGGCAAAAGCTGCGCCAATTAAGGCGAAAATGGTATGTAAAAGTGCAATGTAGCCAGCTCCAATCACTAGCGTTCCTATTTCTGTTAAAGAAAAGGTTGTAATATAGAGCTCATTATTAAGATTATTAATGATAGCCCAAACGAATACAGGCACAGAGCTTATGATAAAAACAATCCAGATGTTTTTATAGAAAAGGTAAGAAAGACAGCCGAAAAGAGCATATGAGAGGACAAAGCCCTTTTGATTGCCGAGTAAGGACGAATTAATGGCAAACATAAAGGATAATACAATAAATATGATATGAAAAAAGGATACTGTTCTTTTCATGGGCAAGTATGCGTTCTGAGTTGATGAATTGACTACTAGCTGCTGACATTGCTGACAAGTTGTTAGATGCCGTTCGACAAATTCTATTGTTGATGCTTGAAGCAGTTGTTTTTTATAAAGAGGTATTAAATCTTCTATAATTGAGCATTCCTGTGACAATACTTTCCCTCCATTCAATCTCTCCTCATTATACGACTTTTTGCGGAAAATAAAAAAAGCCTTCCGTGAATTTTTCAATCGGAAAACTTGTACATGCACCCTATTAGTTTGATGTTAATACTTCATTTGTTAATGCTTGAATATCGATATGTGTTTTTTCCTTTACTGCGTCCTTTAAAATTTCTGTGCGGAAATAATGAACTGTCGCTTCAAGTGGAATGGCCAAAAGTTTTGAAAGGGCTGATTGGTACATATAGACAAATTCTTTGTCAGTATTACCACGCTTTAATTCTGCGAAAGCCTCGTAAAACTGGTCGAGTTTATCCGCAAATTCAAGTAGCCGACCCTCTAAAGTATGATCCTTTCCTTCTTTCATCCGTTCAAAGAAAACAGCCTGAAATTCTTGTGGGATTTCATTGATAATAAATTTTTCCATCATTTTTTCTTCCACGTGTGCGAGCATTTGCTTTAACTCTGGGCTAGCATGTTTTACTGGTGTCTTAATGTCACCAATAAACACTTCCGCAAAGTCATGATTGATTGTCTTTTCATATAAAGATTTCCAATCAACTGTTGCACCGTGCATTTCTTCTAACGTTGCGAAAAACATCGCATATTGTGACACTTTCCAAGAATGGGCTGCCACATTGTGCTCTTCAAATTTGAAGCGACCAGGGCAACGAATGATACGCTCTAAATCATTAAGACTTGTAAAAAATTGGTGAATTCCTATAAAAATCACTCCTTTTTGTTCTATAAGTGCATGTTACTATAAACAATACCCTCTTTATACGGTTTTCAAACAATTTAACAATGATTCAGGCTGTGTTTACAAAGGATTCACAATTGCTGATAAAGTAAATTCAGCTTGAATGCTATAATGAAAGGGACTGATGAAAAGGGGAGTACACAGCATGTTTTCCATTTATACACTTCTTCTTTATATACATATTTTAAGTGCTATTCTTTCGATTGGGCCTTTGTTCGTTGTGCTCACCATTGTAAAAAAAATGCGTACAGCTTCCATGGATGACATGCCACCATATATAGAAGCCTTTAAGGGGGCCATTACGCTCGTCAAACATTCGGGGCATGTACTAGTAGCCTCGGGTATTTTGTTAATGTGGCATGCGGGCTATTATTGGAATACCTCGTGGATTGTATTAACCTTCCTCGTGATGTTTGCATCCATCGTATTTCTAGCAAGAGCGTTTAAACCGACGTTGCGTACTTTTAACACACCAGCATTTAATCATCTACAATTTGTTTCACTGTTGCATCGTAAAACATGGATGTATATAGTATTATTGCTTATTATGCTATGGCTGATGGTAGCAAAGCCCGTTCTTTGGTAAAAAAGATAATGTCATCTGCAGAAAAAGCCCTTTTCACAAGGCGAGAGGCTGATTTCCGTTCAGCCAGCGTCCTTTCCAGGGGGCGTCCGATGAGCCGCTAGATCCCTTAGGAGTGACGCTGGCTCCTCTTCAATCAACCATGCTGAGAAGTGTCTTTTCCTTATCAGCAGTAGCAATCAAATAACCCATTTTTTGAATTAGGGCTTTTATTTTCAATGGGGAGAAGTGATGAGTGACGATACTCCTCACTAAAATGAGTAGTTAACACCTTCACTTTATTTGAAAAACCTTGCTAAAAGGAAACATTTTCACCTTTCATAAAGATTCTATTAATTGGTTTGTTTTTCAACACTATGAAAAAATCGCACCCTTAAGGAGTGCGATTTTTTTAGCTTACTAAGCGTTTAAAATAACTTTTTCGAATGAATACATAGCTAATGAGGAAAAGTACAAAGAAACAACAAGAGCTAGCTATGGAAACTTGTAAAAATGCTGTAGAAACCATTGTTCGCATAGCCAAAAGGGTAATTAGCAAGAGTGTAATAGCTATAGTGAATGGTACAAAAATAAGAATCGCCAATTCTTTAGTGATAATGGTAGCTAATTCATTTCTAGAAAGTCCTAACTTACGGATACCAATATACTTTTCCTTCTCTTGTTGTAATGTTGTTTGTAAATAGAAGTACAATATACTCATGGCTGCACTTAAGAAAATTAGACTTAACATGGAGCCGATAAAGAACATGACGCTTTTGACAAACATCTCTGTGTTATATAAATCAATTTTGGATGTTACATAACGTTCTCCAGGTAAAGAGGGTAAGTCACTGGTAATAGTTCTTGCCAAATCTGTATGGGCTGTCCAATCTTCCAGTTCATAGATATACGTTTTATAAACAGGGTAGTCAATGGTTTTGTAAATGTCTTCAGGTACAATGAAATAACTTTGTTGGAAGCCGGTAGATAGCAGATTTTGCTCATGGGTGCTGGCTAGTTTGAAAGACTTTATAAACAGGTCGCTGGCAGTGTTTATTATTGGTGCTTCACCACGATTGCCAGCAGCGGCAATAAACTCATCTTTACTTAGTTTGATTTCCTGATGCTGTATCAGATTAAAATTTGATAAAGGCATATAGCCAATACGTTGATCTTCGTTTGATTTAAATTCAATAAAATACTTGTGAGCTTCAACCGTTGATAAAGTATTTTCAAGATAATCAAGATCAGCCTTTACCATGTTGTCATCAGCTTTTGGATCAGCAATATATTGAAAGCTATATGGATAATTTTCTTCACTAGTCTTTTTTACATTGTAATAAGAGCTAAATAAAATACTTGTACATAGAAAGACACCGCTTAATAGGATAGTAATGAGAAACAGCATATTTGCATGTGACTTCATTTTTGCATTTAAATTGGACGCCAAAAGCATATTTGTTTTTTGAAGATAGGCAGGAGACTTTTCATATATTTTCAATAACAAACGAAATCCTTGTGTAATAACTAAATAAATCGTACTAAGAATGCTAATAAAAAATAACAGATAATAAAGGACACTTAACGTGTCTACAATGGAATGCTCGATTTTTAGCAAGCAAGCTAAAGTGGCAGACATCAAAATACTTAGTATTAATAACCCATAATGAGGCTTAATAGATTTCTCGATAACTGTATCACTTTTTAAGAGTTGGATAGACGCTTCTTTATTAATGAACCTCGTAACAACTGTCGATATCACAACAAATAAAATCAGAAATAATCCTATGGTTATACTAATTGCTTGAAGAGGCATGTACATACCAAATGTTTCTGCCTTTAAAATAACTTTTGCACCCATTAAGAAAAGAGGTGTAATGACAAGGCCGAGAACGATAGCTGCCAGAATAGCTAAAATGCCAATTAACAGATTTTCACGGAAGACCAGCTTACGAATCTGCTTCATGGAAGCCCCAGTAATCATAAATATTCCTAAGGTCTTGGTCTTCTTACGTAAAAATGCTGTGATTGAATAGGTAATGTAGATAAAAGAGAATAAATAAACGAGCATACTAGCTAGCATTAAAGAAATTCCAAGTGTAGAGTCTGGATCTAGGCTTTTCAGATTTGGATGAAAGACGATAACAGAAAATAGAAAGAAAATAATAATAGAAAACATACTACTCAAGAAGTAAGAAACATACGTCCATTTGTCACGTAAAATATTTTGAAGCACAATATGATTAAAGCTCATGCTGTCCACCACCCAGAAAAGCAAGCGTGTCCATAATTTCCTGATAAAATTGCTTACGGTTGTTGCCTCGATGTATTTCGTTATATAATTTCCCATCTTTAATAAAAATAATGCGATTGGCAAAGCTTGCTACATAAGGATCATGTGTCACCATGAGAATAGCCGTATCAAGCTCTTGATTAATTGAGGAAAATAAGTTCATGACATCATTGACAGCCTTTGAATCCAAGTTTCCTGTAGGCTCGTCTGCTAACAATAAACTTGGTCCATGTATAACAGCACGAGCGATGGCTACTCGTTGTTTTTGTCCACCTGAAATTTCATAAATACGTTTAGGCAATAGTTCCTCGATACCGAGAAATTGAGCGACATCCTTTAAACGTTGAAGCATTTTTGAAGCAGGTAGGCTATCTAATGTTAATGGCAATAAAATATTTTCTTTCACTGTTAATGTATGCACAAGATTAAAATCCTGAAATACAAAACCTAGTTCAGTGCGTCTAAATTTGGCGAGGTCCTCATCATTTAATGCGTAAGGATTATGATTGTTTATGAAGATATCGCCAGCGGTAGGACGATCAATAGTGGATACACTATTTAAAAATGTTGTTTTCCCACTACCTGAAGGTCCCATGACAGCTACAAATTCCTGTTGCTGTAGCTGAAAATCGATACCGTTTAACGCTTTATAGGTGATCTCACCGATATATTCCTTGTGCAAATTGGTTACTTGTAGTATGGCGTTACCCAAATTAAAACAACTCCTTTATGGTCATTAGATACCTTTAGTATAGAAAAGGAGCGGCACATAACCTATTTCTCTTGATGACGTGAAGATGACAAAGTTGTCATCTTCATTTTTTAAGACTGTTTGAAAAATTAATGGAAAAAATAGTGACATGCTCAGAAGATTGTAAAGTGAAGGGGTGCTCTAGTGTAGTTAATATTTTTTTCACTAGATATAAGCCTATACCTGTTGCTTCGCCACTTGATCGCCCCTTCATACCTGTATAAAATAAATCAAAGATTCGTGCTATTTCGCTAGAAGGAATGGTCTCACCACGATTGGTTATGTGTAAAGCCTCATTTTCATAGTCGATATGAATGGTGCTTGCCATTTCACTATATTTAATGGCGTTATTTAATACTTGATAAAGTACAATTTTTAACCACTTTCGATCTGAATAAATGATTTGGTCTTCAGCAAACGTCAGCTTTGGAAAAACTTCTCTTATGATAAAAAAATCCTTCAAATCATTGATCACTTCTTGCACGAGCCCTTTTAAAACAATAGGTTCAATTTTTAAATCAGCTACTAAATGAGATGTGCGCTCATACGTTAATAACTGATTGAGGGTAAATGTCAATTTATTGCACTCTTTATTGATGGTATGCCATTGCTGCAATTCATCAGTGGTCTTGTTGGGTGTAGCTTGAACGATTAATTGAATAACAGATAAAGGTGTCTTCATTTGATGTGCAAAATGTGATAGAACAAGTTGCTTCTCATGTGCTTGTTCTTCCAATCTTTGCTGTTGGGTTAAAAATAAATACTGTATTTGCCTTAGTTTTTCACTATAGTATTGCTCAATAGCTGCACGTGGTTCAAATAAATGAAGATCATCCTGTGTGTTGATATTTTTTTGTAAATGATGATAAAACTTTCTTCTTCGATAATAACGACCGAGTAGCCACAGAATAAATAGAAAGCTGACAAGAAAAATAAAGTAGGCATAGTGTGCGGATAGGTCATCTAATACATGAATTATCCAAGGTAATAGGAGGAAGCTTATGCTATAGAGAATAATGAAACTAAGATGATCTCGAAAGAATAGTTTCATTTACTTTCCTCCACCAATTGATATCCAAGACCACGAATTGTTTTAATCTCAAGATGAGAGTGTACGGCTTCCAATTTTCTACGTAATCGACCAATATTCACAGACAAAGTATTTTCCTCAACAAAGGTTTCATCATCCCAAATAGCACTTAAAAGCTTTTGACGCGGCACTACATTAGGGTAAGCTTCGAATAATAACTTACTAAGCTGCATTTCTTTTAGCGTTAACAGGCTATCTTTGCCTTTTGTTTGTAGACGAACTGTATCTGGATTTAATGTAGTATTGGCTATAGTTATGGTTGTTGTCTCGGTTAAAGCATATTCACCATAGGTACGTCGAAGTAGTCCATTTACTTTTGCCATGAGGACATCCAATGAAAAGGGCTTTGTAATAAAGTCATCGGCACCATTTTCAATTCCATATACTTGATCAATATCATTTACTCTGGCAGAGACAATGACGATTGGACAGGTTGAGAGTTGACGGATTTTCCGTGACCAAAAATAGCCATCGTAAGTCGGGAGATTGATATCCATAATGACTAGGTGTGGTTGTATCGTATTAAATTCTTCAATAATGTGTGGAAATTGTTGTACAGTAAAGCATTCAAACTGATATTTAGCTAAATGCTCGACAATCAGTGAAGCTATATTTGCATCATCTTCTATTATGTATATTTTGTACATACCTATCGATCCTTCCTTTATTCTATATGTATAATGTACCCTCAATTCAAAAAATCTATAGAAAAATTGTTATTATAAACTTGAGAAAAGAGTCACTACAGATTCAAATTGGCACTGTAATGACTCCTGTTTTTAATCTTTAGGTATATGGAAAGTAACATTTGTACCTTGATTTATAGTACTTTGAATTTGTAATTGTTGGCCATAAATTCTTTTAAGTCGTAGATTTGTATTTCTTATTCCTATACCAGAGCTTGTCCCTTTGTAATCTTCTTGCAATTCCTCTAATAGAGTGGGGCTAATTCCCACACCATCATCAATTACACTAATGGATACATAAGTTGTGAAATCTTTAATACGAATACAAACAGTACCACCTTCTTCCTTCTTTAATATACCGTGTCGAATGGCATTTTCAACTAACGTTTGTAAAGAAATTGGAGGAATGTCAATTTGTATTGTTTCATCAATATCCCATTCAATCTGAATTAATTCTCCAAATCGCTGCTGTTTAATGTAAAGATACGAACGAACTAAATCGAGCTCATGCTGTAGTGGTACTACTCTTTGAAGATTTCGGACATCGAAGCTGGCATGTAAATATTCACCAAAGTGATGCATTAAATCAATCATTCTATCTGTATCAATAGTACTAAGTGAGGCAATGGTATTAAGTGTATTAAATAAGAAGTGTGGTTGGATTTGAGATTGCAGCCAAGCACTTTCTAGATGTAGACGTTGTTGAATACTATATTTTAAATCAATTAAAGCTCGACTTCTTACTTTTAGCTCTAATGCATTAATAGGTTTTGTTACATAATCATTAGCACCATAGGCAAAGCCTGTATAAACATCTTCAGGGTGCTTTCTTATCGTCAATAATAAGATGGGTAATTCCAGCAATGAGTATTGTTTTCGTATTTTTTGAATCACAGCATAGCCTGAAATATACGGAAGCATTGCATCAACAATTACTAAATCCCATGCTTCTTGCTGAATGAGGGCTAGAGCTTTCTCACTGCTTGTAACAGTAGTAATTTCGTATTCAGAGATCGAAAATATACTTTTCATCGTTGCTAAATTCATAGGGTCATCATCAATCATTAAAATCCTGAAATGCTTATCTGACACCATGGATAACTCTTGTTCATTTGTTGTGGATAGCTGAGTTTTAGCTTGTGCATTAAAGGTTGCGTATTCCTTATTTTGTGTGCTTTCATCTGCAAGAGGTAATGTAAAATAAATATTCGATCCTTTGTTAGGAATAGATTGTATATTTAACGTACCACCATGCAATTCAATCAGTTTTTTTGAAATAAGTAGGCCAATACCAATGCCTTCATCATATTCCTGACCCTGTTCATAGGGAGAATACAAAAGACTTTGTACAAAATTGTCCATTCCTTGTCCAGTATCACGAATGTGGATAATAGCCATATGCTGTTTTTCACGAGCAATAATTTCTATAGAGCCTTCACCTGTATACTTTAGGGCATTATGCAAAATGTTAAATAGGATTTGAATAAGGCGATTTTCGTCGGCTAATACATTTGGGAAATTTGGTGGTACTAAAGACACCATATGTATTTGCTTACCATTTGCAATAAAGCGGAGGATATCAAAAACTCCATAAACAGCACCTTGAAGATTTACACTTTGTGTATGAAGATGTAAATCTCCTTCTTTTAAACGAGTAAAATCCTGTATGTTGTTTAACGTAAAGGACATACTTCTACCTATATCGATTAGGTGTTTAAGGTTTTTTTCATCTTCAGTAACAAGTTTGTTCTGTGGGTTGTCATAAATGGATTGACCTAGGGTAATCATCCTATTCATTGGACTCCAAAGTTTTTCTGCATTGCTTGTAAGGAATTCATCTTTTAAAGCATCCTCGTGTTGTAGCTTTGTCACTAAGTTTTGAATTTGCTGAGAGTTCTCATGAAAACGTTTGAACCAATAGCTAGAAAAACCAAGCATGATAAATAAATAATCGAATGGATAAACGGGAATATCGAATACGTATACAGATTTAATGAAGCCCCATATAATACCATTTGTTGTGCCGATAGCTGTTAGTGCAATAAAAGCAGAGCTTCTTTTTTGGTTTTCTAGATACTCTCTAAGAGCCAGTACCACTACGTAAAGAAAGGATACTAGATAAAGTACGAAGAAAATATTCTTCGTAGGTATCAGCCATGGCATTGGTAAAACAATCGTGAGTATTGCATTTAAAATATAACAAGCAAAAATCCATTGAAATGTTTTAGTGTTGTGATATTTGACTAAGAGGACTCTCATAAACTGAACAAAGAAAAAGGAGGCTCCTAGGAAAATAATGGAAGAAAACTTATAGGACCATACATAATTCATATGCAACCAATCCAGTAGGGAGCGATCAAACGTAATTAATTCATCTGCTAAGGGCAAAAGAAAGCCAAATGTGAAAAGTAAAACGATAGATTTTCGATAGATGAACAAATATACAAGTATGCTAAAAAGAGAGAATATGATTAGCATAACTACAATAGTTGAAAGAGATAGCCCTACAATTAATTGATGATGTGTCATTGCCAAAGCAGTGCCAAATAAAATCCTTTTATTAATAATAGGACTTGTAGGTGTATCAAAATTAGATACATGAAGTATGAGATTAATTTCAGATTGCGTATTAGTAAAATAAACAGTATAAGGTGCAGCCTGACCTTCATGGTCTTCCGCATTATCTGCTACTTTGCCTGATTTCCCTACTAGCTTTCCATTTATATATAAGTTTGAAGCAGTTGAGATAGCAGGGATACGAATGGCATATCGATCATTATCTGAAGTGTTAGGTAGCAGAATTCTTAACTGATAAGTGCCATAGGGTTGAGTTGTTCGCTCTTTTTTTAATGCAGGAATATTTTGTATATTATAGGTATTGCTATGACTCTCTTTGTTACCCCCCTTATTTTCAGCATTCACAAATTGTCCAGGATAATAGATCCATCCTCCATCCAAGGAAATAACTTCTTCTTCCGAAGTAGTCAAATTGTTTATGTTGACCACACCATCTTTGGCACTAGGCTGATGTGTAGAGGGGAGGAAATAGTTTAACCATAATAACCTTAGAAAAGTAAGGACTATAAAAATGGCAATTATAATAAGTAGATGTTGGGTAGAAGCTTTTCTCAACACAGCAATTTTCCCTCCTAATGAATCTCTATCTACCATGCCACGAAATTGGAAAAAAGAAAATATAATGGATAATAAAAGAATGCTTTAAGCCTATATAAATAGAACAATTTGGAGTTAGTAGTACTATCGATTTTTTCCTTTTAAATTGAAGAAGGAAAAAATCATTAGTGTTTAAGTTTTCTTTAAGAGGTTTGACGTATGATGATTGAATAAGTATATCGAAATTTAAACATAGATAAGATTAACGACAAAACATCTCAATGGGAGAAATGATCTATTGTGGGTAAATTCAAGTTAAAGTTATCGTTTCTTATTATTAGTGTGACAACTATTGTTGTCCTCGTGACATCTAGTATTAGTATTTGGATTAGCTATCGTAATTTCAATGAAATTTTGAAGGAACATAAAGCAAATGTACAAGAAACTTATGTAATGGAAGTCTCGACAATTACAGAAAGCTATTTACAAGATGCTAAGACAGATGACCATTCATTAGAGCCGTATACGCAACAAATAGTTGATACTTTACTTGGTGAAGGAATAGTGTCCTTCAATTTGTTTTTTAAAAAAGTCCTAGGCCCAATCATAATAGTTATAGCAACTATTATGGGGTTTGCTATTTGGTTTGCTATCAAAATTACACAGCCTCTTAAAGAGCTATCGAAAAGGATTGAAGTAGATGAAGGAGCACAAGGGATTGAGGAAATCGCTGATTGGTATGATGAGGTAAATTTATTGAAAAAGAATGTTCAAAATATGATGATCTGTTCGGAAAGTAAAATCAATGACTTAACAGAGCAGTTGAACTTAGATTCACTAACAGGGATTCTTAATCGCAGAAGAATGGATCAAATTTTACACAAATTAATTATTGATAAGGTTCCCCATGCCATTATCTTAATAGATTTAGATGATTTTAAAAGTATAAATGATACATATGGTCATACTGTAGGGGATGAAGTTTTAAAAGCCTTTGCGATGACTATGCAGAGCAGTGTCGGGGAAAAGGGTTTTTGCTTTAGATTTGGCGGCGAAGAATTTATGGTCATCTTACCTTCTATGAATATAGAGGATGCAGTTCAACTAGCGGAAAGTCTCCGAATTAAACAAGGTTTACAAGAAACTGTGTGTGGGAGACCTGTGACAATGTCTGCTGGAATTACGGCTTTTACCCCTAATGTCCAGAGTCCCAATCAATTGATAGAAATTGCAGATCATGCTTTATATAAGGCTAAACAATCTGGAAGAAACTGTTTATGTGTTGTAAGTAATATGAGACAAATGATTGTTAAATAATATTAAACTATACAAGCATGCTAGCACTTGACGCTAGCATGTTTTTTCATGTGTCCTTAGGGGTAAACGCTTGTTTCGTACTCTTTTTCATGTGCCTGTAAGACATTTTGAAAAAGTTCTGTGGTTTCCTGAGATGGTGACACATTTAATTCTGTTAATAGAAGGCTATTAAACGAATGATATATTTTTATAGCTTCTGCGCGATTTCCAATTTCAGTATAATGTTGGATTAATTGCTGCACGATTTTGTCGGAATACGGATTAAACTCTAAAGCAAATAACAATGAACGCTCTCTGTTTTTAAGATTCTGATTTTTAGAGTAATAAAGTATCAATTCATCAAGTAGTTGACTAAATTGTTTATTCATCAAATTTGCTTTACTAGTAGTCCATGCATAGTCCATTGTTGCCATAAACTCACCATGGTAATTTTGGATGAGTTCCTCAGCTTTTTCAATATTTAATCTTCCTGTTTCAGCTTTGGTATTTAAGATATCCTCCAAATCAAAGGCATCACATTGAAAATCGTTTAGTTTCAGAATATAGCAGCCATTCGCATATTCAATGACATCCGTGTAGCCATAAGCTGAAAGTGTTGTACGTAAGTAGGAGACAGTAGTATGCAATTGTACTCTGGCTTTTTTTACATCCGTATCACTCCAAAGTGAATCTAAAATGTTATCACGAGGTACTGGCATATGAAGCTGTAAAAATAGAAAGGCAAACAACTCTTTTGTTTTAATTGTTCTCCAATGAATTACTTTTTCATCAAAAGAAACGACAAACTCTCCAAAGCATCTGATTTGAAGCATAGGCTTTTGATGCGTTCGAGTTTTCTCCGATGATAGTTCTTTTTGGAATAGCTTTTGTATTCTGTTAATTGTCATTTCTAAGCGAGATTTTGAAACTGGCTTTAATAAATAATCAAGAGATTGTACATCAAATGCCTGAACAGCATAGTCTCGATAGGCAGTTACAAATATGATACAGATATTTTTATCCCATGTTTTTAACAATTGTGCTACTTCTAATCCGCTCATACCGGGCATTTCAACGTCTAAAAATGCTACTTGAAAGTCTAAGGTAGGTCCTTCTTTCAGTACATCCTTTGCTGTAGTAAAGGTTCGAATGACCTCTATGTTATCAAATTCATTTAAATGTTTTTTCATACTAACCAGAGCTAATGGCTCATCGTCCACGACAATTACCCGAATCACATAAGGAACCTCCTTTTCATAAATATGGCTGTATGATCAGATTGAGATATCTATTATAGATCCTTTGTATGGGTGAGTGGGAGCTGTTTGTTGCTGAGGTAGTTCTTTCAGTAATTCAATTGCTGTAGTTGTGTTTAAATTAAGAGCATTTTGCATGACACTCATCTGTACTGTTTGTTGGAGCTCCATCAGCTGAGATGACATAAGTGAATTAACCTCCATTTTTATATTCCCTCCTTTTCTTTTTTTATCGGCTAAATATAGCAAATATCTAATATAAAAAAGTCCTAGACAGCCCTACTAAATTATAGTTTATACGCAATAAATTGATTAAATTACTAAAAAATTAATTGAAATTGTATATTTTTCCGTTTTTATAGTAATAATTCCTAATATCAGGCAGCTAGTCCTGAGTTATTAATTTGCAAACTTATTGTTGCTTACATAATAGAGCGGTCAACTCTAGTGTGCTAGCAACAGATTTGCAACAAATAATAAAATGATGGAGGTATTACTAAACATGAAGAAAAGAGCATTAGCTTTAGCGGTAGTATTGACTTTTGGTGTGAGTCTCTATACTAGTCCTTCCTTTGCTAAGGACAAATCGCCAGGTAATATACTATGGACACTCCCGCAAATTTATAATTTAACTGTAGGTGAGTTCCAGCAATTAAATGAAAAGGATTCATTATGGTTTTACCCAGAGCAAGACTTAGTAAAAGACACGTCAAAAGCAGAAGAACCGTTGGGGGATGAATATGTCATCAAGGGTGGCGATACTTTATTTTCAATAGCTCGTATTAATAATGTGACAGTAGACGATTTGAAAAAATGGAATCACCTTGCGTCAGACTTGATTTTAGCTGGTGAATCGCTAGCTATTAAAGCGTCAGCTGCAAAATCAAAGCCAAAAACTTCCGAGGGGATTGCAACAGCTACTAAGCCTGCTGCACCAGCCAAAACAAAACCAGCAAGTGCTCCAGCAACTGTTTCTGGTAAAACATTAACAATGCGTGCTACTGCCTATACAGCCTATTGTGAAGGCTGTTCAGGAATTACAGCCAATGGAACAGATATAAGATCGAATCCTAATTTAAAGGTAATAGCTGTAGATCCACGAGTTATTCCACTCGGTACGAAGGTTTGGGTGGAAGGTTATGGTGAAGCAATTGCTGCTGATACAGGGGGAGCTATTAAAGGAAATAAAATCGATGTATTTATTCCTACTGAAGGACAAGCACTTCAGTGGGGTGTCAAAACAGTAACGGTAAAAATCTTAAATTAATTATGGAAGGGGTTTCTCGAACTTTGGGAAATCCCTTTTATTTTGGTTGATTTTCCTATTCAAGCTCCAATGAAATAGGAGCCATTATAGAAGCATAAATGACTAATTGTGCATAAGTACTGAAGAAATTGGAAATCATCAGAAAGAGAGGAGGTATTTTTATGAAAAAAATAAGCTTAATGAGTCTTTCTTTACTAATTTTTGTTGCGGGTTGCAGTTTTTTTGATAAGAAAGAGGAAAAAGTAGCTGTCAATGCATCTTCCCCTTTAACAGCTACTGCAAAAGTGATTGGTGCTAACAATGAAAGCTATGGCAATGCATATCTTCAAGAGGAAGATAATGGCGTTATGGTGACGCTTGCATTAACAGGCTTACCACCAGGCACACACGGTATCCATATTCATGAAGTAGGAAAGTGTGAGCCACCTAAATTTGAATCAGCAGGAGCCCATTTTAATCCAACAAACAAGGAACATGGTAAATTAAATCCTAATGGCTATCATTTAGGGGACCTACCAAATTTGGAAATTGGTGAAGATGGCAATGTGGATCTTAACTTTTTAGCTGAGGGGTTAACTTTACAAAAGGATCAACCTAATTCGCTATTAGATAGTGATGGAAGTGCTATTGTCATTCATGAATCAGCGGATGATTATAAAACAGATCCTGCTGGTAATTCTGGAGCAAGAATAGCTTGTGGAGCCATTCAATAGTATAGAATGTATGACTGTATCTGTTTGTTTTCAGATGCAGTTTTTTATATTCTATTCATTATTTATACAGTTAGAATAGTTATTTTATTTTATTAAAAAAAGAAAATATGAGTTTATTATAGATATAAAGGGGGTAATTAAATAAAGCTATAGCTCTGTAAATTAATGGGTGGTAAGTAGTTTTGTATAATTATAAAAGTCTGAATTTACTATAAATATATTGACATTATTATACTAAGTTTGTTAATTTTAAATAGATTCTTAAAAATAACCAAAGGGGGAAGGTTACTATGAAGAAGAAACAATTTAATCTAATAATGCTATTAAGTATCTTTGCGCTTATGATATTAGCCGCATGTGGATCAGATAGTGGGAGTGGTTCGAAGGACACTGGAGAAGACTCCGAATCAACCGAAAAACCTAAGTTTTTAAGTTTATTAACAGGTGGCACACAAGGTACTTACTATGCGCTTGGAGGTACGTTTGCTGATTTAATTACCACTGATACAGGCATTAAAACTACTGCAGAGGTATCTCAGGCATCTGCTGCCAATATGACTGCTTTACAAGAAGGAAAAGGTGAGATTGCATTTGTTCAAACGGATATTGCTTATTATGCTACTGAAGGTAAGATGATGTTTGATGGCAATAAAATTGATACAATTTCAGCTTTGGGTGCGCTTTATCCAGAAACAGTGCAACTTGTTACAACTGAAGCTTCAGGTATTAAAACATATGCAGATTTAAAAGGTAAAAAAGTATCAGTGGGTGCGCCAGGCTCGGGTACATACGCAAATGCTGAACAATTACTTGAAATCAATGGATTAACAATGGATGATATCAAGGCACAAAACCTTGATTTTGGTGAATCAACAGATGGTCTTCAATCAGGTCAAATAGATGCTGCATTTATTACAGCAGGTACACCAACAGGTGCTGTTGAAGCGTTAAATGCTACAACGAAAGTGAATATTATCGGTTTAGATGCGGGTAAAGCTGATGAAATAATTGCTAAATACCCTTACTATGCAAAAGACACAGTAAAAGCTGGTACTTATGGTATTGCAAACGATGTGGAGACAGTTTCAGTTCTGGCTATGCTAGCGGTGAAGAAGGATCTTCCGGAAGATGTTGTTTATTCAATGACAAAAGCTATTTATGATAATACAAATAAAATTTCTCACGATAAAGGAAGATTTATTAAGGCAGAAACAGGTTTAGATGGTATTAGTATTGACATTCATCCAGGCGCACAAAAATACTTTGATGAAAAGAAATAGTGTGAATAGTGCTTGAAACTTTCTAAAAAATACGAAGGGGCTCGTTGCATAAAGCTTCGAGTCTCTTTCTTACTTTTAGGATATAGGATTAGGCGAATAGCTTTTAAAGTGGGGGAATAGGTCGAATGCAACAGAGAAAATTCATCATAACAGTCCTATTAAGTATCTGTCTATGTATTGTCATATTTCTTCCTCTTCAAAAGGTGTTCACCTTTACAGAGACTCGTTTATCCCATCCTAAAGTGCACTACATACCCATTTTAGATGAGCAAACCTTTCAAATAAGATACAACCACTCCATACATAAGTCAGATGTATTGGAATCCTATCAATATATAAAAGGTAATCGTATTGAAATGCTTGAAATGGAATATGAAGACTTAGCTATTGGTATGCCAGGCTATGCAGAGGAAAATCAAACACTTATTCAACGGAACGGTAAATATGTTCTCCAATTTAACAATAGTGCCATACTTGATAATTTTACGATCTATATAGGTGATTTAGATTTAGATCTGGTATTCAATTATGCAGAAAGAGAATATGATTTAAAAAAAGATTTACAGAGGGGTAAATCCTATTTATTTGAAATTAAGCGTTTGTCGCTTTACGAACAGTGGAAAGGAGTAAGGATGAAATGACAACACAAGAGAAATCAAAGAAAGAAAAAAAAGTAGAAGAATTTGAGCAAATTTCTGCTGAAGAGCAACAAGCCATACTTGAAAAATATGATATAGAGTCCAATGTAAGAACCATTTCAGGTGTAATGAAGCATGTTATTTTCTATGGCCTTTTAGCATTTTCGCTATTCCAACTTTACACAGCTATTTTTGGGCAATTTCCTGCTCAAATCCAACGTACCATCCACTTAGGCTTTGGTTTAACATTAATTTTCTTATTATTTCCAGCGAGAAAAAAAGCACCCAAGCATAAAATTGCCTGGTTCGATTATATTTTAGCATTACTAGCTATTGCAGTAGGTTCATATTGGTCTATGAACTATACAGAACTTGTAAATCGCAATGGCTCCATTACACAGGTAGACTTTATTGTTGGGCTAATAGCTGTTGTACTAGTTCTTGAGGCTGCTCGACGTGCTGTAGGGTTGCCAATTACAATTATTGCAATCGCTTTCTTGATTTATGCTTACTATGGCCCGTATTTCCCGGCATTTATGGCGCATAGAGGACAGGATTTGGAGAGTATCGTCAATCTTATGTACTTTACAACTGATGGGATATTCGGTACACCGATTAGTGTATCAGCCACATTTATTTTTGTATTTTTACTATTCGGGGCATTTCTTGTGAAAACAGGGGTTGGCCAGTATTTTAACGATCTAGCAGTTGCACTAGCTGGAAAATTAATTGGTGGTCCTGCGAAGGTAGCTGTATTCTCAAGTGCACTTCAAGGTACGATTTCTGGAAGCTCTGTAGCTAACGTAGTAACGTCAGGCTCCTATACAATTCCAATGATGAAAAAACTAGGCTATCGAAAAGAGTTTGCTGGTGCTGTGGAAGCAGCTGCATCGACAGGTGGCCAACTTATGCCGCCAATTATGGGGGCTGCTGCCTTCCTAATGGTTGAATTTATTGGTCGAGGGATTACGTATTGGGATATAGCAAAAGCGGCAGCTATTCCTGCTCTTTTATATTTTACAGGTATTTGGATTATGACACATTTCGAAGCAAAAAGAGTTGGTCTAAAAGGTCTGCGAGACGATCAAATGCCAAATCGTCAAGAGGTATTTAAAAAGATTTACCTTCTATTACCGATTGTGGCGATTATCATATTAATGCTAACGGGTACAGCAGTTATGCATGCTGCATTATATGGAATTATTATTTCGATTGGTGTGGCTATGTTTAATAAAGAAACCCGTCTTAAACCAAAAGATGTGATTGATGCGTTGGTGGAAGGTGCTCGAACTGCATTAGGTGTCGTTGCAGCTACTGCTTGTGCTGGGATTATTGTGGGTGTCGTTGTAAAAACAGGACTAGGTTTAAGTTTAGCAAATAGCTTAGTAGCTTTAGCTGGTGGGAGTATTATTTTGACACTTATTTTTGTCATGATTGCATCGCTTATTCTTGGGATGGGTGCACCAACAACAGCTAACTATGTGATAACATCGACAATTGCTGCACCAGCAATAGTGGCATTACTATCTCCAAATACACCACAAGAATTAGTGCCAGTAGTTGTATTACTATCTGCTCATTTCTTTGTGTTCTATTTTGGTATTATTGCAGATATTACACCACCTGTAGCCCTGGCTGCGTTTGCGGCATCAGGTATTTCTGGTGGTGACCCTATCAAAACGGGTGTAAATTCAGCGAAACTTGCGATTGCGGCATTTATTATACCGTATATGATTGTTTTCTCCCCAGCATTATTAATGATTGATACAACCATTCCGCAAATTTTATGGGTAGTATTTACTGCTATCACGGGAATGGTGGCGATTGGTGCAGGGGTGATCGGCTACTGGTATCGTAAACTTTTCTGGTTTGAAAGAATTATTTTGATTGCGGCAGGACTATTACTAATCTATCCAGAAAAATTCTCAGATTGGGTAGGTTTAGGAATATTTATTGTGATGTTTGTAATTCAATTTCTATCCCATAAAAAAGGAAATCATCCCGATAATATGAATGGCAAAACGGGAGTTTCAGTCTCGTAAATTTTTGGTTTGCATAAAAATCTGCTCATTTAATAACTATTAATGAGCAGATTTTTTTTAAAAAAGGTTAAATTCGTTTTAGAAATCATAAGAATCAGGGGCATTTTTAATCTAATTTTGTGATAGGTTTTATAGTTATAATGCATAATGTATATAATTTATTGCAATTTACTAAAAATCTATTGTATAATCCTTTTATCAGAAAATTCAATAAATAAGGAGTGGTACGATGGGAAATTTGTTAAATTCAAAGTTTGAGACGTATTTAATGGATCAAGAATTCGATTTGCGTGAAGAGGAAGAGAAAAATGAGGAGCAAATGGTGAAGATTCAATATGAAGAGTATCCAGAAGGGTTTTTTACAAGTTTATAATAAAAATTTGATGGGCTATGTTGAAAGTATACTAACTTTTAGCATAGCCCATTCTATTTTATACCTCTATTGATAAATGGCTTTTTCAGTGCATATGAATGTAATATATGATTTAAATAAGTGAATTAGGTCTGAAGACATATGTACTTTTCTGAAAAAGATTCATGTATAATGGGAAACAAAAATGCGTATAGAGGTGTAGTTATGTCGAAAGCTTTAACAGTAGAAGAAACGATTTATCAATGGTTTGATCATTTTCATCAATATCCCGAAGTAAGTTGGAAAGAGTTTGAGACTACTAAAAAAATTGCTTCCATACTGGATGAATTGCATGTTAGTTATCGTTTATTAGGTGATATACCAGGATTAATAGCTGAAATTGGGACTGGTAATGAAATTGTTGCAGTACGTGCTGATATTGATGCTTTATGGCAGGAAGTTGATGGGAAATGGCAAGCAAATCATTCGTGTGGACATGATGCGAATATCTCAATGGTTCTTGGTGCATTATTACTACTGAAAGATCGCACCTTACAGCATCGTGTTCGTTTCATTTTCCAACCTGCTGAAGAACTAGGAAATGGCGCGTGCGCAACGTTTGATAGAGGCGCAGTTGATGGAGTATCACATTTATTTGGTGTTCATTTAAGACCAATAGAAGAATTACCACTTGGCAAAGTTTCGCCTGCGATTCATCATGGTGCTGCTTATTTTTTAGAGGGATCTATTCAGGGTATAGATGCACATGGTGCTAGACCACATCAAGGTAAAAATGCTATAGATGTTATTATGGCCGTGCAACAAATGCTACACAGCATTCATTTATCACCATTTGAACCTCATTCTGCTAAATTAACAAAAATTATTGCAGATGGGGGTAGTACGAATATTATTCCTGGTAATGCTAGTTTCTCAATGGATGTTCGCGCACAACACAATCAACAACTTGAATTGCTGCGCAGTAAAATTGAATCTGGCTTGAAATCAATTCAGCAACAATTTGAAATAGATATGAGTTGGAAGTGGATAGATTTCACACCAGGTGCTGAAGTTTCCCCAACTGCTGCGAACATGGCGAAGAATGCCATCATTGAAGCTTTGGGGGAAGAGCATTTAGCAGATGAAATAACAACACCGGGCAGTGATGATTTCCATTTTTATACGGTTAAAAAGCCGGAATTAAAAGCGGCAATGATTGGAATTGGTGCAAATTTAACACCAGGATTACACCACCCTAAAATGACATTTGATCGTAGTGCCTTAATTGATGCTGCGGAAGTACTTGCATGTGTATTAGAAAAAAAACCTGAATAAAAAAATTATAAAAAGCTATATGAAAAAATGTAACTATTTTTTCGTATAGCTTTTTTGCATGAACATTTTTAATAATGCATGGATATTCAAGGGTTTGCATTGTTTTTTATTGCTACTTGAAAGCGTTTTATTACGCTAAAATAAAGGGATTTGCTAGGGAAGCATAAATTTTTTGCGTTGACTTTTAATTTTTTGAATATTAAGCTAAAAAACGTAAAAATTTATTTGCGTCTTGAAAAAACCGAAAAGGGATTTGGTGCAAAAAAAGGGGATGGAAAAATGAAAAAGGATATTAATGCGGGCTGGGCACTACTAACTTTTGCAATTATGATTATTACTATGTTAATTACAGTAGTTGTTTTAGAGCAAAGTCCTCACGTACCTCTTCTTGTTGGCACAACTGTAGCAGCAATTGTTGCCAAAATGCATGGATATAAATGGGCAGAAATTGAAGAGATGATGTATAAAGGGATTCGTCTGGCATTACCTGCCATTGTTATTATTATTTTAGTAGGTTTGACAATTGGAGCATGGATTGGCGGCGGTGTCGTAGCAACGATGATTTTCTACGGTCTAAAGTTAATTTCTCCAGCGTGGTTCCTAGTGACAATCATGCTGTTATGTTCAATTGTGTCATTAGCTATTGGTAGTTCATGGTCTACAATGGCGACTATTGGTGTCGCAGGGATGGGTATTGGTTTAAGTATGGGTATTCCAGCGGCTATGATTGCTGGTGCTGTTATTTCGGGTTCATACTTTGGAGATAAGATGTCACCCCTATCAGATACAACGAATCTAGCGGCAGGATTAACAGGTACTAATTTATTTGATCATATAAAGCATATGCTTTATACAACAATTCCAGCGTTGATTATTTCACTTGTTGTTTTTGGATTTTTGGGTAGAAAATTTGCAGAAGTTTCAATGCAATCTGAAGAAATTTTAACAACTTTAAAAGTGATGGAAGAAAGCTTTGTTATTTCTCCTTTACTATTACTAGTTCCAGTCGGAGTTATTGTATTAGTAGCTAAGAAAGTGCCAGCAATTCCAGCTTTAATTATAGGGATTGTTTCAGGTTTCTTACTACAAATTTTTGTACAAGGTGGTTCAGCAGCTAGTGCAGTACATGCATTACAGGCTGGCTTTGAAATCTCTACAGGTAATCAAATGGTAGACGAGCTATTTAACCGCGGTGGTTTAGATTCTATGATGAATACGGTTTCAATGACGATTGTAGCGATGACATTTGGTGGTATTTTAGAGTATTCAGGAATGTTAAAGGCATTAATGAATGTAATTGTGAAGTTTGCCAAATCTACAGGAAGTCTTATTGCTTCAACGATTGCAGCTTGTGTAACGACTAACGCAACATGTTCTGAGCAATATATCTCAATTGTTGTTCCTTCACGTATGTTTGCAGGTGTCTATCAACAACGTGGTTTACATTCTAAAAATCTATCTCGTGCATTAGAGGATGGAGGAACCCTAACATCTGTTTTCTTCCCTTGGAATACTTGTGGTGTGTTTATTTTAGCAACTTTAGGTGTAAGTGCAATGGAAT
Organism: Lysinibacillus sp. FN11; assembly: GCF_024628845.1. NCBI lineage: Bacteria > Bacillati > Bacillota > Bacilli > Caryophanales > Bacillaceae > Lysinibacillus > Lysinibacillus sp. FN11. Next base: position 4,697,505 of record NZ_CP102383.1, read on the forward strand.
ATGCACCATATGCAATTCTTAACTTTGCTGTACCAATTATTTCTATTATTTATGGATATATTGGATTTGCTATTGTTAAATTAACGCCAGAAGAAATAGCAGAAGCTGAGAAGCGTAAAAAGGCGATAGAAGCAGAAAATGCGGATAATATGGTAATGGCTGACTAAAATAAAAAATTCTCGTAGATCCACGTGTATCTACGAGAATTCTTTTATAGAGCAGTTTAGTAAGTTGCAAAATTCAATTGGTAAATTTTGCGAGGACGTCCTTGCTGATGGGTCATTTCTTCACCAACAATATTTACATAACCATTATCAACTAATTTTTTAATAATACGCTCTGTAGTACGTCGTGTTACTTGGAGGTATTCAGAAAGATTTTGAGATGTAAATTGAGCTGACTGTCGTTCGTTACTGAAATTGATTATTTTAGAGATATTCAATGGACTTAAACTTGTAAGCTTAGCCATTTGTAAAACATAAGGATCATCGGTTTTTAAAGAAATTTTACCTTCTGTATTCGGGAAAGGCCCTAATAAGTTTTTATGTTCATCAAGAATATAAATCTCAAAAGGTTTAGTAAATGTTAAGGCATGCTGAGCATTTTGTGTGGCCTCCAAAATGGAATAGCCATAGCCAAATGCTAGTTTAAATGGTTGTGCAACTTGCTGTATGAGCTGTTCTAAGTTTTCCTTTTCTAGAGCATTTTGAAGATGTCCAGCAGTTGTATATAGCTCAAAGGAGTTCGTTGAAATTTGCTTAAAAGTTGAAAAGGTAGCTTTCGCAATTTGATTTAAAACAGTTGATTCAATGGAAGTATTTTTAGGGATTTCTAAGAGACCCACTACAGCCTTGAAAGCTTCTGATTTCGTTAATAGTGATTTTGATTTTGTTTCTTCAAGGCATTGAATAATTGACTTAGTAGCATCTAACATTCGCATTGAGGGTATTTGAAGTGCTTGTAGTTCATCAAATACACTATGAATACTTGTAATGACAAAATCAATACTTTTAGAATTCCACAGGGCGATATGGCGTTTTAAAATATTCTCAGTTGGTTCAGTAATCGAAATATGCTGAACATGTGGCTTTTGACCACGAAATTCTATTTCTGCTAAAACATTATCAACGAATGCAGGATTCATTACATCAATGGATATCCTGTCGATAGCTACAGCATGTTTGGCTACTAATGATAACAATGTTGTAGAAATGGTTGTTTCATCTTGCTTAATATAATTCCAAGGGATTGGAATATCTGAAAGTAATGATTGAGTGTGTAAATAGGGTAATGTTCCTCCGAATAATATTGCATCACATGGTTTTATTTGCTTCATCAAAGTAGGCGCTTCAGAGGGGTGGCTGTAAAGATAAAATTCTAATTGAATATCGGCTATGTTTTGTGCGATACTAATAATACGCTTCATAAATGCTTTTGAACATATAATCGCTATTTTGGTAGACATGGGCATCGATCCTTTTCTATTTTTTTAAACATTTAGCGACGTATTAGCGACAACTTAAACGACAGAGGAGACTGATTACGATGAAAATTAAACAAGTAGAAATTTTTGCTATACATTTACCGCTAATTGATCCATTCATCATTAGTTATGCTACATATGATACAATGCCTTCCATTATTTTAAAAGTAACTACCGATACAGGTGTGGTAGGGTATGGTGAAGCTGTTCCTGATGAACATGTAACAGGTGAATCATGGGAAAGTACATATGCTGTGCTAAAACATCAGCTTGTCCCAGCTATTATTGGGGAAAGTCCAATGGCCTTTGAAAAACTACATGATAAAATGAATAAAGTTGTGAAAGATGTACCAGCAGCAAAAGCAGCGATCGATATTGCTTGCTTCGATATTGCTGGGAAAGCCTTAGGGGTGCCTGTATACCAACTCTTAGGTGGACGTTATCATGAAAAATTCCCAATCACACATGTACTAAGTATTGGAACACCTGAAGCAATGGCAGAAGAGGCAGCTAACCGAGTAGAAATGGGCTATCGTTCTTTTAAAATGAAGGTAGGTACAGAGGTACTTCGTGATGTAGCTCGTATAAAAGCGGTACGTGAGCGAGTAGGCGAAGACATTGCTATTCGAGTGGATGTAAATCAAGGTTGGGGTAATGCAGCCACTACATTACAAGGTTTACGAGCTATGAAAGATTTAAATATTGATTGGTTAGAGCAACCTGTCGATAGTGAAGATATTGATGGAATGGTAGAAATTAAATCAAAGTCTGATGTGACATTAATGATTGATGAAGGACTACGAGGCGTACGTGAAATGCGTGATATTATAGCCAAGCGTGCAGCAGATAAAGTAAATATTAAATTAATGAAGTGTGGTGGCATTTATCCTGCTATGAAGCTTGCTGTGATGGCGGAAATGGCAGGAATTGAATGTCAAGTTGGTTCCATGGTAGAGTCGTCAGTGGGTTCTGCTGCAGGTTTCCATGTAGCATTTTCTAAGAAAATTATGACGAGTGTAGAACTAACGGGTCCATTAAAATTCTCAAAGGATGTTGGGAACTTACATTATGATGTACCATTTATTTGCCTAAATGAAAAACCAGGATTAGGTGTAGATGTAGATGAAGCTGTAATCCAGGAATTATGTAAGTTTTCAACGGTTGTCACAGCCTAAGGAGGCGTAATATGGAAATTATTTATGATGGTAAGCTTGGTGAGACACCGTTTTTTGTTATAAAATTAACGCTCCAGCATTTACAACAAATTGAAGAGCTACAAGTTGAGGTTTATGAGGCTTTAGCAGACCAAAGTATCCTACAACCCTTAAGCACAGAGGAATTTGAGTATATTTTAAATGGTCATGGAATGATGATAGGTGCGTATGTAGGGGAAGAATTGATCGCATTTCGTGCACTGTTAAAACCGCCTATTGATGAAGAACACCTTGGCTATGATTGTGGAATTGCAGAAAACGAATTTCAACGTGTTTTATATCAGGAAATATCGAATGTTTCACCAAAATATCGAGGTTACGGATTACAGAAAACATTAGCTACAGTAGTGATGGAAAATATCGATTTAGAAAAATATGATTATGTTTGCTCCACTGTAAAGCCATATAATATTCCGAGCTTAAAGGATAAATTCTCGCAAGACCTCGTTATTAAAGGGTTGAAAATTAAATATGTAGATAAGCTTCGTTATATTTTTTATAAAGACCTACAACAAGAGAAGTCCTCGAACTTTACAGAAAAACAAGTGATATCGATGGGAGATACGACTGCGCAACAGCAACTTTTAAAACAAGGTTTCCTTGGCACGTCTATGTTTGAAGAAAACAACGATTGGTTTGTAGTATACGAAAAATAAAGCACCAAGCCTTACCTTTCACATTTGTGGAGGGTAAGGCTTTTTTAAAAGGCTCTTTTATTTTTTTATGGGGCAAAAACCACAAGCCATTAAACCTGGGATATCTTTAGAAAAACAGCATGATTTTCTTACAGGTACATTGACTAAAGTAGTAGGGCTAAGACCACCTGTATATTGTGCCCACCAAGATTTATTGGAGAAGCGTGCCCATGTTTTCGGGTCCTCTAAAGCCTCAATATCCTCCATGGCTTGATCGGCTAAGCCAGGATTAGATAATAATATATGATAATGCCATAGCAAATAACCAAAGAAATTTTCCCAAATGGTAAGAGGGGAAATGGAGGTTACTTTACGAAGCTGTTGGACAATGACATGGCCATCGTAAAGAATTTTTTCAATAACAGCTTGACGTTCATCTTCTTCAACGTAGCGCCAATCATTTGGATTAGCAAACATGGCAACAGTAAAGCTATTAAATTCCTTTGCAGCATCAAAACGCAATTCAAGTGGCTTACCATCCCATACTTCGTCATAAGCGGCAAGCATATAAAATTGCATAGCAAAAAACATCCCATAGCGGCGTGCAAAGTGAGAAATAGCTGCTGTTTCTGTTGCTGCATCTGTTATACCCATCATAAGGTTTAAAAAATCAGGATGGTAAAAGTCTTTATGTATATCAGCTAAAGTAAATAAAGTCCGCTTAGGTTCAGTTGTATAAATACTGTACGAGTTTAATTGTTGAACTTGATCCATGGTTAAAGCTGGCATAGTTATCCTCTTTTCCTTTGAACATCTGTTAACTTCATTATAAAGTAATCATTTTTGCTTCACAAATGGAATATCATGTAGTAAAATACATTAAACATATCAGAAAGGTGGGTTTTAGGGTGTTGCAACTTCATACAATTCCAAGACCACTTGTTAGACTGAACCAGTGGACGATTCTTCTGAGTGTCATTTTATCATGGGTATCAGGAATTACCTGGATATTAGTAGTTCCACTAGCTGCAAATTTACTAGGTATTTTATGCAACTATAACCCGATACTTCGTGTAGGGAAGCTCTTTTTAACAAAGGCCCCATCTACATATATACCAGAGGATGCTCAGCAGCAAAAATTTAATTCCAGTATTGCTAGCCTTTGTTTAGCAGCTGGTTTATTCGGTTATCTGTTACATTGGCAGGTTGTTGGTCATCTCTTTACTGGCCTGGTTGCAATTGCATCATCCATCGCAATAGCAGGATTTTGTATAGGCTGTTTTTTACATTTTCAGTTGAAGCAATGGCAGTACCGACGCTCACTAAAAAAATCTTTTTAAAAAAGTAAAAAAATGATTAGATTATGATTGACATTTTAATTGATAATGATTATCATTATCGTATAAAGATTATTCCTCGTCTACAATACAGTGTAGAGAGGATGAACTTTAGCTACTTTTCTCCAGAAGTTTGCTAGTTCATGATTACGCTCCTAAAACCCCCCTCATTTTTTGGGAACGTGAAAATCTCAGACGACTTATTCTAAATTTAGAATAGAGTCGTCTTTTTTTGTCAAAAAACAGCCCATATAATGGACTGCTAGGAAGTTGAGTTTTGTTGCAAAGCATTCTTTTTCCCGATAATCATTGTATAGTAACTATGTAATAGCATACCGACAATGATGACTCCGAGACCTGCAAGTGCAATAGGGCTAGGGAAGGCAATTCCTAATAGTAATACCTCACCAATAATAACAAAAAGAATTTCTGTTGACTGAGTTGCTTCCACAGCGGCTAGCTTGCCTTGATGGTCTCTTACGCGATCCGTTGCTATGAAAAATAAAACTGTTGCTATAACGCCTGAGCTAATTCCAACAAGCAATGATTGGAACATTTGACTTGCTGAGGGAAGTCCTATTGTAAGAATGGCATAAATAGCCATGATAATCCATGCTGGCATTGAAGCAATGGTCATTCCTAACACCCGTTGAAAAGTATCGATTCGTCCCCCGCAAACTTCCATCATTTTACGATTGCCAAGAGGGTAAGCAAAAGCTGCTACGATGACAGGTAAAATACCAAGCATTAAACTTCTAAACGATACTGATTGTGCATGAGGTATTTGTATAAGCAAAATACCTACTAAAATGACACATGAAATAAGCAAGGATACGAAAGGTATTTTTTGTCTCACTGTTTTACCAGCAATGATCGAAACAAAAAGAGGAGCTAATAATACACCAGCAACGATTGTAAACTGCCATGTACCTGAAACCAACCAACCTGGACCAAAAGCAGCAGCAAATGTTAATGGCGCATAAAATAAAACAAATCCAACAAAGCTCCAAAGTAGCCATGCTATAGGCTGTGCTTTTATTTCACCAGAAAGCTGTGAAAAGCCCTTACGATAAAAGACAATGATAAGCAAGAAAGGGAGCATAAAAAAATATCGTAATGATGCACTCCATAGCCAACTACCACCTTGCATTTCCATTGCATGATTTAAAATAAATGTCACGGCAAAGAAAAGGGAAGCTAAAATACCTAATGCAATTTCTTTCATAAACATCACCTCAATTTGAGCTTATAACCTCAAACCCTTTATGTAATTTGAAAATTCAGTAATTATAGCTGAAAAAATTACGAAGAGAGGACAAACCTCTCTTCGTAGCTATGAAAATTTTTCATGATTCTTTAGGTAAATGCGTTAGAAATAAGCTCACTCAAAATTAAAACTATTATTTTGCTTGCTGTTCAAAAAGCTGAACGATTTCTATGATAACTTGAGTTGCTTTTTCCATTGTTTCAGCGGAAACATATTCGAATTTACCATGCATGTTTTCGCCACCAGCGAAAATATTTGGTGTTGGAAGGCCCATATAGGATAATTGTGAGCCATCTGTACCACCACGAATCGGCAGGGTATTCGGTGTAATATCTAATTTTTCCATTGCAGTACGTGCAATGTCAACAATTTCTTTTACAGGCTCAATTTTTTCACCCATATTGAAGTATTGATCTTCAATGGTAATGCTCAGTGCATGCTCACCAAATTGTGCTTGAATTTTAGCTGCAGCATCACGCATTAATTGTTTTTTCTCCTCAAACTTTTGGCGATCATGGTCACGCACGATATAAGAAAGCTCAGTATGCTCAAGAGCCCCTTTAAAGCTCATTAAATGAATGAAACCTTCATAACCTTCTGTCTTTTCAGGAACTGCGTCAGCAGGCATTTCATTTTGGAAGGCGATGGCCATTGTAATAGCATTCACCATTTTATTTTTTGCTGAACCAGGATGGACGCTAGTGCCTTTTGTAATTACTTTTACGCCAGCGGCATTGAAGCTCTCGAATTGTAGTTCGCCAAGTGGTCCACCATCCATAGTATAGGCATAGTCTGCACCGAAAGCAGCGACATCAAATTTATGTGGCCCACGACCAATTTCTTCATCTGGCGTGAAGGCTACACGGATTTTACCATGCTTAATAGTAGGATTTTTAATGAGGTACTCCATTGCTGTCATAATTTCAGCAATCCCTGCCTTATCGTCAGCGCCTAATAATGTAGTACCATCTGTTGTGATAAGTGTTTGGCCAACATAGTTTTTAAGCTCTGGGAAGTCAGTCGGAGACATAACTAAGTTTTCGTTTAACTGAATATCTCCACCATCATAATTATCTACACGCTGTGGCTTCACATTTGTGCCTGTATAGTCAGTAGCTGTATCAACATGGGCTAAAAAGCCGATAGTTGGTACTTCTTTATCTGTATTAGCTTCTAATGAGGCAAATAAATAGCCATTTTCATCTAATGTAATGTCTGTCAAACCAATTTCGGCAAGTTCGTCTTTTAAAACATGTAATAGGTCAAATTGTTTTTGTGTAGAAGGAGTTGTTTCGCTTGTGAAGTCTGATTGTGTATCAATTTTTGCATAGCGTATTAATCGCTCAATTACTTGTTCTTTCATAAGTATGGCCTCCTAATGTATATATGTTAAAATTCTTTGTGCATTCACAAAGCCGATTCCAGACGCAATTATGCCTTGGCATAATTTATATTATTGTAACACTTTACTTCGGATTTCGGAATATTGAAGGATACTTAAAGCAATAAGTAGTTGGGCGCTATAATAAGTCAACATGATAATTTCATGAGAAAATGCTAGTGGCATGACAAATTTGTTAATAGCTAAATAAGAGTCAGATGCAATAAACAATAATGCACCACTTGTTGCCAGCGTAGAGCCAGTTTTTATAGCTGTCCAGCCCATTGTGAGTATCACAGAAATATAGGCGATTACTGCAATACCAAGAATGGTTTCGCCTGTTTTAAAGACGGATCCCGCAATCCATATAGCCATACTTGCTCCATAGAATAATAAAAGTATTTTTGCCCAAGTTGGTACTTGCCGTTCATTTGCAGTAGAGAAAGCGAAAATATAAAAGATATGCCCGATAAGAAAGCTAGTTAGACCGATTAAAAACCACTGCAATGTATAGTCTCCAATCATGCAGAATACAAGTCCAGCAATAATCAAAAGTTGGTACTTTTTAATATGTAACGGCTTCTGAATCGCAGCTAAAATAATGATGAGCAACATAGGAATCACTTTAAAGATGAGTTTTAAACTTTCAGCAATATGGGAAAAGAGAAAAATATAATAAAGACCCAATAAAATAATGACACCTATTAATAATTTTTTTAACAAATTTTTCAGCTCCTTTCCTTTTGAAATTCAATATTTATGGTAGAATTCCTTTCTGTACAACGTATGTATGAAACTTTTTTAGTATGTAACCGTAAAGTAAGTAGTGAGAAAGAAGAAGAGAGGATGAACCAAATGACTAAGCTACTAATAGCTTCAGCAGTCATTGCAATGATCGCAAGTGTGTTAGTGACACCGCTTATTACGAAGAAGAGAGAAGATGGACAATCGAAAAAAGTAATTGGATACTTTTTTATTGGAGTCTTTGTACTAGGGTTTTTAGCCACAGGGATTACGTTATATGTAACAAAAATTGATGTAAATTGGCTTGTTTTTTGGCCAGCTATTATTTTATTAACGTTAGCGGGTGCTCTGCTAGCAAGTGGTATCGAACGGAAAATAAAAGGTGTTTTATTTTTAGCAAGTTTAGGTGTAGCTGTGTATGTTTTATCAGCACCTTTATGGAATGCTAATGAAAAATTTAAATCATCTGAAATGAAGGAAGAAGTTGAAATAAAACCATTCGATGAGACACAAACACCTGCAAGTGTACCCCCGAAATTTGCTCGCAATAAAATGAAAAAGGCTTTCGGACAAGTGCCAAATACGAGCTACTATGAATTAGGGCGCTTACAAATTCAAAAAGTGAAGGGCGAATATGTTTATATCGCACCAGTTGAATTTTCTGGATTCTTTAAATGGATGAACGGTGGTACAACACCTGGTTACTTCATAATGAGTGCTACAGATTCTGCGGATAATCCTAAATTTATTAAAGAGGAAATGAAATATGTACCTTCCGCATATTTAAATGCTAATTTAGAACGTCATATTCGTTTGCAACATCCATTCCTTATTTTTTATGGTGACGTACAGTTGGAAGTAGATGATGAAGGAAAGCCATACTATATTCGCTCATATGGGGAATTTATTTCTGCGCGTAATGGCTTTGATGTAAAAGGAATTGTCTTGGTTGATGCGCTGACGGGGAAATCAGAGGTCATTAAACTGGATCAAATACCTGAATTCATTGATGGTGCTGTATCACCAGAGACAGTAAGTTTACAAAACAGTTATTTCGGTAATTATGTACATGGTTTTTGGAATAGTATGTTTGGTAAAAAGGATGTAAAGATTCCTTCTGATGAAGGAACAGAGTCGAATGTGAGCCCAATTTTCGATGAGAAGGGTGATATGTATTACTTTACGGATTTTACAAGCCCTAAAGAAGGTGTGGATTCAATGTTAGGCTATTCACTAACAAACGCACGAACAGGGAATGCAACATACTATACAGGGAATCAAGACTCAAGTTATATGGATTCACAAGGTAATTTACAAATAATAGAGAAGAAATTTATTGAGAAAAAGTGGAATGGCGAAATGCCAGTGTTATATAACTTTTATGGGGAAGCGAGCTGGCTGACAGCGGTGCTAGATTCCAATGGTTTCTTACAAAATTATTTTATTGTTTCTGCAGCCAATCCTGAAATTTCCGTTTACGCTACTACTCCTAAGGAGGCATTGAAACTATATAAAACAGCCTTAAGTCGAGGAGGAAATACTGTAGATGGTAGCTCAAGTGCTGAGGAAAAACAAATAAGTGGTAAGGTATTACGTGTATATAAAGAACGTCTAGGCGATTTTACAACTGTATCTTTCTTATTAAACAATGGTGAAAATTATTTAGTGAGTGCCGAAACAGAACCTTTAGCAATTTATTTACAAGAGGGTGATGAGGTAATACTCACTTATGGCGATACAGGAGAGCAGTTCCTACCAGTTCGCTCACTTATAATTAGAGGACTACAATAAAAAGAACAAAAGACGATCTTGTTATTACGAAGATCGTCTTTTTTATGTAGCTTGCTCTTGAACATAGGTAAGCATCTTTTCTCTATGGTTCATAAATAGTCTTTTAGCATGATCATTTAGTGTAAAGATTTCTTGTATATACCCCTGTAACAATTTATCTTCATATTCACAAGCATCGCCGTATGTGTTTTCTAAAATATAGGATAATAAAAGAGCATGCAAGACAACTACTTCTAAATTCTGTGTATTCGAGACGAATTTTAAATTGAGAATTGTAGTATGAGAAACGAACTGATTGACATAATCAATGGGTTTTTTATATACACTCAAATCAATATGTGGCTCGAGTCTTTTTCTTAATTGGGTGCATTCATTATTTAAGTCTTCAATTTTTAAGAATAAACCTCTTACACTTCTCTTATGTTGTTGTTCCAAGGTGCGAGCAAGATGTTTATTGATATTGGACATTGTTTGTATAACTCCTTTCTTTAATAGGTATCATTTATTAATATGAATGGAATAGCTGGAAAAGGAAAGAGTCTTTTCGTTTAATTTATGGTTAGATTTATAGAAGGAATTGTGGCAATATCCCTAGATTGAATATATATCGGTAATAGTTTTATGTAAAAAATGGAATTATTATCATACGATAGTAACTCCATTTTCGTTCGTTTATTTCCAATTAAACCCTTTTGTTGCTAAAAACTCTTTGATATGAGGACGTCGTTGTTCGATTAAAAAATCAGCCATCTGCTTTGTCCAGTTATCAATTTTTCTGTTTGACGAACGGCTGTTATAGTATATTTCCATTTTCTCGTTGTAGGCAGGTAAAAGCTCTTCATATTTTTCAACATTGTATTCATTTTCATGTAATACAGCAGATACAGGTAAACGAGGTTTTACCTCATTGCGACGCGCAGGAACGCCAATTGTTAGCCCGAATAATGGGAAAACGTGATCAGGCAGATTAAATAATTCACTGATTTCAGAAGGTTTATTGCGTACACCTCCAATATAGCAAATGCCATAACCCATTGATTCTGCCGCAATAACAAAATTCTGTGCAAACAATGATACATCTGCTACCCCAACAAGGACATTTTCAGCAGAATCAGCTACAATATCCACTCCTTCTAGTTTCCCAGCCATTTGAAGTCGCTTGAAATCTACGCAAAAAACAAATGCCCCACCTGAAGTTTCATATTGACGTGGATTACCAGAGAGTAAGCCTAATTTTTCCTTTTTATCTGCATCTGTTACCCATATTACACTATAGGCTTGCACAAAATGTGATGTTGCAGCCATTTGTGCTGTTCCAATTAAATCTTCAATGATTTCTTTTGAAATCGGTTCTCCATCATAGATGCGTACCGAGGAATGGCTACGTAATAGTTCTTTAACCATTAAAAACTCTCTCCTTTGTGTCTGTTCTATACCTTGAGCATAGCACGCTTTTCTAGCAAAATCGAATAATGAGGAACAAAAAGTTATTTATAAATAATTTATAAATGTCGAAATTATCTCGTAAAGTAAAATATTTCATTTGATATAGATTAAATATTCTAAATAGTATAAAATTGTAGAAGCGACTGTTTATTTGGTTGTGCTACCAAAAATTACATGATCTTTATTCACAAATGTTTAGACAGCATTAGCTATTAGGTGATGAAATCCTCCTGGAATAAAGATACATTCTCTGACGGATGTCACAGATTTACTGGAACCAAATATGCAAGTTGAACAAAAATAAAGTGGAATGGAGGAATAGGGAATGGAAGAAAAGTTAGCGAAAAAGCTTCGTCATGAACAATTACGAAGCAAGGTTGTAACAGCAGAAGAAGCAGCTTCTTGGATTAAGGATGGCATGGTATTAGGGATGAGCGGATTCACACGTGCTGGCGATGTAAAGGTTGTACCTCTTGCACTTGTAGAGAAAGCGAAAAAAGAGGATTTTCAAGTAGATGTCTTTACAGGTGCATCACTTGGACCTGAGGTAGACCAATATTTAGCAGAAGCAGGGGTCATTCGTAAGCGAGGTCCTTTCCAAGCAGATGCTGGCATTCGTAATAAAATCAATAGCGGTGGTATCACATTTGTCGATGCCCATCTTTCCCATAATGCTGAGCTTGTTCGTCAAGGTATTATTGGACCAATTGATTTTGCGATCATTGAAGCTGCTGCTATTACAGAAGAAGGCTTATTAATTCCTACAACTTCAGTTGGTAACTCTCCCATTTTTGTGCAAGAAGCAGACCAAGTCATCATTGAATTAAACGTAGCACAGCTTGATGCATTAGAAGGTATACATGATATTTACGTACCTGCACAACAAGGAAAACGTGATCCAATTCCTTTACAGAATGTTTCAGATCGTCTTGGTATAATTGGAATTCCACTAGATTTAGATAAAGTAAAAGGCATCGTCATTTCGGATATATTAGATGCGCCATCAACGATTGTCCCAGCGGATGAAGAGACAGATGTTATGGCTAATCACTTATTAAATTTCCTACGTGAAGAGATTAAAGTAGGTCGCTTAACAACAAGTTTACGACCAATTCAATCTGGGGTAGGCTCAGTAGCAAATGCTGTATTGCTAGGCTTTAAAGATTCTGAGTTTGAGAACTTAGAAGTTTATTCAGAAGTTCTCCAGGATGCAGTATTTGAATTAATTGATGCAGGGAAAGTAAAATTTGCATCTGCAACTTCTATTACCCTTTCTGAGCAAGTAGGAAACCGTGTTTATGGGAATTTTGAAAAATATGCTGATAAATTAGTGCTGCGCCCTCAAGAGATTTCAAATCAGCCTGAAATTATTCGTCGACTCGGATTAATTTCAGTGAATACAGCATTGGAATTAGATATTTATGGCAATGTTAATTCCACACACGTTTCTGGTACAAAGATGATGAATGGTATCGGAGGGTCTGGTGACTTTGCTCGAAATGCACGTTTAGGAATTTTTGTGACAAAGTCCTATGCTAAGGGTGGAGATATTTCGAGTATTGTTCCAATGGTCTCGCATGTTGATCATACAGAGCATGATGTTGATGTCATTGTAACTGAACAGGGCGTAGCAGATTTACGAGGACTTGCCCCAAAAGAGCGAGTGGGACTTATCATTGATAATTGTGCACATCCTGATTATAGGGAGCAGCTGTGGCAGTACTTTAATGATGCCAATGAGGCAACGGGTGGACATCATACACCACATGATCTAGAAAAAGCACTATCATGGCACGTTAATTATGCGAAAAACGGTACGATGAAGGACCCTGCTTTTACAAAACAATAGTATTATCTGAAAAGCCTTGAAGGACAGTTTAGTCTGTTTCTTCAAGGCTTTTACGTTTTAATTTAATGAAAGTCTTATAATAATCCAATCCATTTCCAATAAGTTGCAGAGAACAAAAGTACGAGAAGGAAACCGATAATGGTTAATGGAATCCCAGATTTCAAGAAATCCTTTGTTGTAAAGGAACCTGTACCATAGGCAAGCATGTTTTGTGGTGCACTAATTGGTAATAGGAAGCCAAAGCTTATGACGAATTGTTGCACAATAACAAAACCAACTTGATCAACATTAGCCGTTAATGTGGAGGCTAAAACGATAAACACAGGTATAAGTGCTGAGGCTAAGCTAGTTGCGCTTGCAAAGCCTAAATGAATCAAAATGTTAAATAAAGTTACGAGTGCGATGGTTGCTAGTAAAGGCATAGTATTTAGCCCGAGTGAACCAAAAACTTTATCTGATAACCATGCAGCACCTTGCGTATTTAGTAAAATGGTTCCTAACATAATGCCTACCGCAAAGACGATAATTGTTCCCCATGGAATATGAGGCTCAACTTCCTTCCACGAATACACACCGATTTTAGGCATTAATAGAATAGCGATAGCAATAATTGTGACTGTTGTCGTATCAAATGGATGTAGCTTTCCTTCAGTTGCCCAGAAAAATAGTAAAACTACGGATGTAATGATTAAACGAATTTCAGGAGCCTTTAATGGGCCAAGCTCTGCAAGCTGTTTTTTGATGACCTCTTTACCACCTTCGATATTGCTAGTCTCAGGTTTAATTAAAGCAATCATAATGAAAAATAAAAAGATAGACATAATAATTGAGAAGGGGGCGGCATAAAGTAGCCAAGCACCCCATGAAATATCCACATTAAATTGCTCTTGGATAAAGTTTAAAGCCACCATATTTTGAGCTGCTGCAGTCTTAATACCGATATTCCAAATGGAAACTGCTTGTACCGAAGTAATAACTAATAAGGCAGCAAGCCGACTATCACGTGGTAAACCAAAAGCTGCCACCATTCCAAGCAATATCGGTACTACTGCGCCAGCACGTGCTGTAGCAGAAGGTACAAAAAATGCGAGGACGATAGAGACTAAAATAGCGCCAAATACGATAGCTTTTGTTTTCGTTCCTACCAATGAAAGAATCCAAAGAGCAAGTCGTTTATGTAGATTAGTAATTTGCATTGCTGCCGCTAGAAAAAGAGCTGCTGCTACTAAAGCAACGGCAGAATTACTAAAGCCGCTTAAAGATAATTTTAATGCGCTAGCTGTTCCTAGCTCTGTAGTTGGATCTTCCATTGACGGAGCGAGTCCTAGTAAAACAGTTACTAGCGCAATGATCATGGCCGAGCTCACAGGATATGAAACGGCCTCTGTAACCCAAAGGATGACTGCAAAAGCTAAAATGGCTAAAGCTCGTTGCCCAGCTATAGGTAAATCACCATTATTAGGTAAAAAGGTAATAATGATTAGTAACGCGAATGCCAAGCCAATCCACAGTGGCTTTAAATTAAATTTTGTAGCTGCTTGCTTTGGGGAAGACATATTTTCTCATCCTTTCTACGATAAAAATGACGATCATTATCCATAACATCGGCCTGTATAATGTTTTATTAAGATAAGAATATGTCGATTTTATTGTAGAAAAAAATCTATGTGAAAATTGTGTTTTTTACAGCAATATGAGTAGATAAAGAGAAAATACATGGTCACAAATAATACAAAAATATCCAAAAAATATTATTTCTTTTTCTTAAAGGCAGAAGTTACTTTAGGCTCTGTGCCAATGACTAATCGTTTAATATTTTCAAGGTGCAGGATAATGGCTATGCCAAAAAGAAGAAGAGCTATAATGGTTGGGCCAATGCCAGGAATCCATAAATAAGTTGCTGTACAAAACACGAGATAAAATTCTAGAACACCAACAATTAAATAATTTGTTGCAAAGGATAAAATAACAAATAAAATAAGTGCAAATAAACCAATCTTCCAATCAACAGCAAGTAAAATACCAATGATGGAGGCAGTTCCTTTCCCCCCGTTGAAGCCCATGTAGAATGGGAAATTATGACCTAAAATAACCCCAGCAGCCATTATATAAGTAAGCAGCCAAATTTGTTCTTCTGTTAAATGAATGGCGTCAGCTAGATAAAAATGCGCACCTATAATAGCCACAACACCTTTGCCTATATCGATGAGGGCAACTAAAACGCCATATTTCCAACCAAGGGAAAGAGTAGCATTAGAGGCACCAGCATTACCGTGCCCAGCCTTTTTTAAATCAACCCCCGATAAAAATTGAGCCACTTTAGAGCCGTGAATACAGCCTATTAAATAGCCAATCATAAGAAAAATGATCACGGCCTTTACCATAAAAATACTCCTCTCAAAATTTTTTCTAAAATAGTGTATGCGTTCATATTACGTATAAGAGCAGACAGAAGTTTCGGAAAAAATAAAATTTACATGTTGACAGAAAAAAACTCTATGTTTATACTGTGTAACAACGATGGAAATTGAATCTCATACTCTTATCAAGAGCGGCGGAGGGATAGGCCCTATGATGCCCGGCAACCAGTAAGCAATGAGCTTACTAAGGTGCTAATTCCTACAGATTCTTACTTGGATCTGGCAGATAAGGGGAGGAAAACTTGCAACCGCAACCCTCTTCTTAGCTGAAGAGGGTTTTTGTTTTCTACAGAAAAATCCTCCTCATCTCCGGTACCATCGTAAAAAAATAACCATTTGGAGGTACACAATGACAAATTTTAAACCAGAAACATTGCTGTTGCATGGTGGTCAAGAGCCAGACCCAGTGACGGGTTCTCGCACAGTTCCAGTCTATCGCTCAACTGCTTTCGTATTTAAAGACACTGCTCATGCGCAACGTCTTTTTGCCTTAGAGGAAGCAGGGAACATTTACACAAGAATTACTAATCCAACAGTTGATGTGTTTGAAAAACGTGTGGCTTTATTGGAAGGTGGAACAGCAGCAGTAGCACTTTCATCTGGTGCAGCAGCTATCGCATTTTCCATTTTAAATCTAGCTGGAGCTGGTGATGAGATAGTAGCAGCTAGTTCTTTATATGGTGGTACGTATAATTTATTTGCTAACACATTACCAAACTACGGTATTAAAACAATTTTTGTAGATGAAACAAATCCAGAGAATTTCAATGCGGCGATTACTGATAAAACAAAAGCTGTCTTTGCAGAGGTTTATGGTAATCCAAGCTTAAAGGTTTTAGATATTGAAGCAGTAGCTAAAATTGCACATGATAATGGTCTACCATTAATTATTGACAGCACGTTTGCTTCTCCTTACGGTTCTACACCTATTGAATACGGTGCAGATGTTGTGGTTCATTCAGCAACTAAATGGATAGGAGGTCATGGTACAACTTTAGGGGGCGTTGTTGTAGACGCTGGTAAGTTTGATTGGACTAGCGGTCGATTCCCTGGTTTTACTGAACCAGATGCCTCTTACCATGGGTTACGTTATGGAATTGATACTGCTTCTGCTGCCTTTGCTACAAAGCTACGTGTACAATTATTACGTGATTTTGGTCCAACACTAAGTGCTGATGCTGCCTTTAATTTATTGCAAGGGTTAGAAACGCTTCATCTGCGTATCCCTAAACACAATGAAAATGCGTTGGCAGTGGCTAAGTATTTACAAAACCACCCATCTGTGGAGTATGTAAATTATAACGGCCTAGAAGATTTTCCGACACATGGGTTAGCAAAAAAATATTTAAGAAATGGCTTCGGTTCAGTGCTTACATTTGGCATCAAGGGTGGACGAGAAGCTGGGAGAAAGCTTATTGATAGCGTGAGATTATTTTCACATGTAGCAAATGTAGGTGATGCAAAGTCATTAATTATTCATCCAGCTTCCACTACACATCAGCAACTATCAGCAGAAGAATTAGTTCAAGCTGGTGTAACCGAGTCGCTCATTCGCTTATCCATCGGTTTAGAGGCAGTAGAGGATATTATTGCTGATTTAGATCAAGCCATTACACAGGCAACAACAACTGAACAAACAGTAGAAGCTTAAAGTTTAAAGCAAATGGTAGAATGTTGTGGCGTTTACGTATTTTCTCATTCGATTAGCCTCATTTGGTAATGCGTTAAACGTTGCTACATCCACCTATTATGGCACCCGTTTAATTATCAGAACCTTATAAAAAAATACCAAGTAATTTTATATGTATTATTGATTTTATTAAATCCATGTTATATACTAGGAAATAAGTTAACAGTACGAAAATTCTTTAGAAAAAAGGTAAATGTTTTCATAAGTGCTCCCCCACTTTTGAATATATAGAAGGGTAGTTGCCTAGCCAGTGACTACTCTTCCCAAAAACTGATGATAAAGGAGTGTTTAAAATGGGTAACATCTATAGTGCGCAAAACATTGTATCCTATCTAATATATGAGCTAAATGAAGGGCATGTATTTGTCAACAATAAATCCATTCAACACCTTCTTACATCAGTTGAAAGAAAATGGCAGGAAGTATTTGGTCATACAGCATTTCAAGAACGTGTTTTTACTGAAGAAGACTTTACTGTTAAGGAAGTATTTGAGGCATATGAACAGTATGGTGTGAGCCATATCTCACTTCCTGCGACAGAGTTTTACTTGAAGTATGGTACATTTCAATTAGTGGAACGTACATATGCAATACCAAATTTTACAGAAGAAGAGATTAGTCTTGTTCAACAAGCTTTAGCACAATACCGTTATCAATTGCTTTCAAAAGCAAGTTAAGACCCCTCATATTTTTAAGCTCATTCTCTGCTGCTACAGGGAATGAGTTTTTTCTTTAAAGGGATTGTTATGAGTGTCTGAGCATACATATATATAATAGAAGAAAGACATTCATATATTGAAATGTAAATAGTCAATATTTGTTCAAATCTTATAGATTGATTAATAAAACGTATAATAAAGGGAATGAAACCGATTTCTTTTGCACATCTAGAGAAAACAAATGTCCTTCCTAGAAAGATTTTTCTTGTGCAAAGTGTGTATTTGCGTTACAATTTTCTTTAAGTTAAATTTTGAATTATTTGAATTTGTATGTGTCCTAACACATATAGAAATAGCGAAACTCATACAAAGAGAGTTGTTAGCTAAAGACTGCGGTGGGTGTCACATTGTCATGACACAACCCCATGGAGAGTTAGCTTTAATGAAACTGCGGAATGTAAGTTGGAGGGAATAATAGGAATGGCAACTATAAAGGCAGCGATTTTAGGATTTGGAACGGTAGGTCAGGGGATTTACCATATTTTAAATGAAAAACGAGAAGAGCTAAAAAATAAATTAGGTATTGAATTAGAGGTAGCGAAGATTTTAGTGACAGATGCTAGTCGTGAACGTGTACCAGGCACAGCACATTTAATGACAACAAGTATGGATGAAGTCTTAGCAGAGCCAGGTATGCAGGTAGTGTTTGAAGCAATTGTGAACGAAGAACCTGCATACAGTTATTTAAAGCGAGCGGTGGAACATAAGTGTCATGTTATTACTGCCAATAAAGTGATGTTTGCCAAACGAGGTTTGGAGTTGCAGGATCTTGCAAAAGCTAATGGTGTTTTTGTAGGCTATGAGGCTACTACTGCTGGTGGCGTACCTGTTATAAAAACAATGAAAAATATTTTACTTGTAAATGATGTAAGTCGTATACAAGGTGTCTTAAATGGCACATGTAATTATATTTTAACAAAAATGCGTGCACAGGGCTGGTCGTTCGAAACAGCTTTAAAAGAGGCACAAGGCTTAGGTTATGCCGAAGCAGATCCATATAATGATATATCTGGGCAGGATGCATTTAAAAAATTAATGATATTAAGTGCCTTAGCTTTTGGTGAGCAGCCTGACTGGTCTGATGTAGAGGTAATTGGGATCGATAGTATCTCTGCTGAACAAGTTCATGAAGCATGTGAAAAGGGTCTACGTTACCGCCATGTAGCTGAAGTGGAAAAACTAGCTGACGGTAAGATTGTTGCAAAAGTAGGTCCTCAACTAGTTGATAAAGAGCATCCACTTTATCCAGTCGACGATGTGTTCAATGCGGTGGCATTAGAGACTAACTATATTGGTACATTAACATTAATCGGTCCTGGAGCAGGGATGTATCCAACAGCGAGTGTGATGGTAGAAGATTATGCTGAAATCATTGGGAAAAGAGCAGGATTTGTTGTGACAATCTAATAAAAGCTTTAAAAAAGGCCCGCCATTCAACAATGTTCAATTGTATGAATGGTGGGCTTTTAGTCTTCATCTTTGACGTCTATGTCCTCTGGAATAGGAGTAGCTCGCCAAATTTCAATTTCCTCTTTTATACGTTCCAATTGTTTAAAATAAGTGCTGAATTGTCCGCTATTGATTAAAATTTGTTGGCCATCGTAAACAGAACGGATGCGTCCTTCATAAATTAGACGCATAACTTGATCCTCAGGCATACCAAGATCAATAGCTGTCTCTTCAATTGATTTGTACATACGATTCGCTCCTTTTACTGTTTTTATTATAACGTCCATTCATGAGAAAACATACTATTGGAATTAAAAGAAAAGTAAAAATGATAATTGTTTGATTTTGGATAAATATGTATGATTAGTATTGATAACGTAGTGAAGCGGGGATGAGTTGATAAATGCTAAATTCAATGTTTGTATTACTAGCAGCAATTCTATGGGGAATGACAGGTACTGCCCAAACATATCTGGATCAAGGGGTATCTCCGATAGCAGTGGCCATGATTCGTTCTGCAATTGGTGGCAGTTTATTATTAGTTATTACGATTATAATGAGGAAAATTAACTTTTTAAGGTGGTCATGGAAATGGACAATTTTAGCTGCGGCTAGTATTGCGCTTTTCCAAGGTCTTTTCTTCTCATCCATTCGCCTAACAGGTATAGCCATTGGAACTGTTGCTACTATTGGTAGTGCACCAGTGTTTTCTGGTGTTTTAGAGTGGCTAGTATGGAAAAAACGTCCCACAGCGGTATGGGGACTTGCTACATTGATGGCCATTATCGGATGTCTTTTATTGTTTATGAATAATGGAGAAGATTCTGTTCAGGTTGGCGGATTCATATTAGCGCTTTGTGCAGGTTTATCCTTTGCATTTTACACAAACATAAGTAAAAAATTAATGGCACAAGAAGAGGCATTACCCGCAGTTGCTATGACATTCTCCATTTGCGCTTTGTTTTTACTGCCGTTTTCTTTACAAGGTGGATTTTCCTGGTTAGTAAATGTGCACAACTTATGGACAATGTTATTTATGGGGATTATGTGTACAAGTGTAGCGTATTTCCTGTTTTTAAGTGGACTACAAAAAATTAGTTCATCCTCAGCTGTAACACTTTCATTAGCAGAACCCTTGACTGCTGCAATTCTTGGTGTGTTTTTAGTTGGAGAACACTTAAGTGTAGTTTCCTGGCTTGGAGTAGCGATGCTTTTAGGTGGCATTGTTGTTTTAACATTGGGTGGGAGAAAAAAGCTAAAACCTTAAGAAATTCTTCATTTTTATAATAGCTGGTTTTTAAGATTTAGAAGATACACTTATATTTGAGAGCGAGGTGTATATCATGACGAAATTAACAGTTCTTGTTACAGATGACGATCAAGATATTCGTGATGGTATTGAAATCTATTTAAAAAATGAAGGCTATCATGTCATTAAAGCAGCAGATGGCTTAGATGCATTAAAAAAGCTAGAGAACAATGAAGTACATTTAATAATTTTAGATATCATGATGCCAAATATGGATGGAATTACAGCAACCTTTAAAATTAGGGAAGAGCGCAATATCCCCATTATCATGCTAAGTGCAAAGGCGGAGGATGGCGATAAGATTCATGGATTATCGGTAGGAGCTGATGATTATGTGACAAAGCCATTCCATCCATTAGAGCTATTGGCACGTGTAAAATCACAGCTGCGCCGTTATGTGCAGCTAGGAACGTATAGTGAGGGAGCTACAAAAGTGGAAATAGACGGACTAGTTCTTGATGAAGAGGCAAAAGAAGTTGTACTAGAAGGAGAACCAGTTCGACTAACCCCGATAGAATATAAAATTACAGAACTATTAATGAAAAATGCAGGGCGTGTGTTTTCGATTCGTGAAATTTATGAACGTGTTTGGAATGAGGAAGCTTATAATGCTGAAAATATTGTAGCTGTTCACATTCGGAAAATACGTGAGAAAATTGAAGCTGATCCGAAAAATCCACGCTATCTAAAGGTGGTATGGGGCGTTGGCTATAAAATGGAAAAATAAACTAGAGAAGTATATGACAATTGCAGGATTTCTAGCAGGCGTTGTTGGACTCATTTATTTTGGTGTTTATGCCTATCAAATTGTCAATTCTCGCTCCTCAGAGGTTTTACAGTTACTAGAAAGAATTTTTTAGAGGAGTGTAAAGATTTATGGTGAAAAAATGGAAATCTCTTCTCGTGTTAATGTGTTTAATCTGGACAGTTTTCGGTATCTTTACTTTTTATCATGTGGGGTACCAGTATATTGGGAAATCATATTTCGAATCGGAAAATTTCCAGCATGAAATCGATAATTTCACTGCAGAACTAGGACCGTTAGTAATTAATGTACCGAATGCAGAGGAATTGAAAAATAAAATTGAGATTACCCAAACTGAAATAGATGATCATCGTAATTACTATGGTACATTAGGGCAGCAAATCGAAAATATTAAAGCACAATATGAACAGCGCATTCAGGAAGCTGTAGATGCCAATGCTACAGAATTAAAGACAAAGCTAGAGACTGAACGGGATACTAAAATTAAAGATATTACCGCAAATTTTGAAGATGATGAGCATGTACGAAAGAAGATTTTTGCAGAAAAAGAAGAACTTATTGATAAATATATCAAAGCCGCTCAAACTGAATCCAAAAGCTTTAGTAAAACCTATGATTATTGGTCATATGAGTTGACAAATACAGAAACTGGTAAAATTTACCGTTCTGGTGATGTTTCTGAAAGTAGTGCCTATAAAATAAAGTATACTGATCGAAAACCGCTATATGCATGGAATATCAGTGATAATTTAAGAGATATTTTTTACCGTACAGAAACGTATGTGAATGTAGATGACCTTTACGAAACGACAGAATATACAGGTGTAATAGCTATCTCTAAAAAAGCAGTAATATCAGAAGAATTGATACAAGGAGGATACCAACAATTTCAACAGTTTCAGCGCAATCAATATACCCATTACTTTATTTGGATCACAAGTATTATAATGGCCGTCTTTGTATGGAGGGGGCGTAAGGACTTATTACAGATAGTTATGAGCATGAAGGAAAAAGATCTATTAACGAAGTATAAAATTGATGTTCAAATTATTCTTTTATTAATAACAGCCTTTATGTATTTCTTTTCAGCACAAGTTGTTTTTGAATCTATAGAATATAATTCAATATATAATAATAATTATGTTCGTTTTATACTTGATATTGCCTTTAAAATAGTTGTTCTAATGGTAATTGGTAGTGTTTTCTTCGTACAATTAATATGGTTGTATACAAGAGTAGATACTTTGAAAAAGCTAGAGGAGAATGTTAAATCGAGTTATTTATGGTCACTTGGCGATTCGATGACTGACTTATTTATTAATCGTTCAATTGCATTGCATTCAATTGTAATGCTAGCCGCAGCATTCTTTGGAGGAGGTAGCCTTGTTGCATTAATGACTGGAGTAGGGAGCTTTGCAGTCCTTGTGCTTGGTATTTGTATGCTTATAGGGTTCCCTGCTATGATTGTTTTCTTATCCAGAATGGGTTATTTAAATCGTATTATGAAAGATACGAAGGATATGGCTGAAGGACGTTTAAACCGTGATGTAAAGGTAAAAGGTAAATCTCCGCTTACAGGTCATGCAGAAAACCTCAATCATTTACGAGAAGGTGTGCGTACGTCCATGCATGAGCAGGCGAAAAGTGAGCGTTTAAAAACAGAGCTGATTACAAATGTGAGTCATGATTTACGTACTCCTTTAACCTCAATAATTACGTATACCGATTTATTGAAGAAGCCAAATATTACAGAGGAAGAACGGAAACAATACATTCATATACTGGATAAAAAGTCTGAACGCTTAAAAGTGCTGATTGAAGACCTTTTTGAAGTATCAAAAATGGCAAGTGGTAATATTGAACTTCACCGCAGTCGAGTAGATTTAACACAGCTTATCCAGCAAGCTGTAGGGGAGCATAAAGAGGATTTAACACAGTCACAACTAGATTTACGAATGACCATGCCTCATGATCCAATCTTTGCATATGTGGATGGCCAAAAGTGGTGGAGACTTATTGATAATTTAATTGTCAATGTCTTGAAGTATGCACTAGAGGGAACGCGTGTTTATGTGACATTTAAGCGTACGGCAGATGGTGATGCTGAATTTACAGTGAAAAATGTAGCGAAGTATGAAATTAGTGAAGATGCTGAAGAATTATTTGAACGCTTTAAACGTGCAGATGCCTCACGTCATACAGAGGGCTCAGGGCTTGGATTAGCCATTGCACAATCCATTGTCGATTTACATGGAGCAAGAATGAGCATTGATGTAGATGGCGATTTATTTAAAGTAATTGTTCGAATTCCAGCAGTTTAATGGTAAAAAGGCGGCAAACTTCGGCCGCCTTTTTTATTATAAGCCTAAATTTTTGGCGATAATAACCTTCATGACTTCATTAGTACCAGCATAGATCGACATAACAGGTATATCTCTATATCTTCTAGCGATCTTATATTCCTCCATATAGCCATAGCCACCATGCAATTGCATACATTGCGTAGCAAGGTCACGTGCATTTTCGGTAATCCAGTATTTTGCCATAGAAACTTTTGTCACAACATCATTCCCTGCAATATGCTCTTCAATCAATGATTCCAAAAAGGATTTACCAAGCTCGATTTTAGTAGCCATTTCAGCTATTTTAAATTGTGTATTTTGGAAGTCACCGATTGTTTTGCCAAAAGCCTGACGTGATTTCACATAGTCTAGCGTTAGCATAAGCATATCCTCAGCGGCTGTTTGTGCGGCAATCGCTACTGCTAATCGCTCTTGTTGTAGTTTTTCCATCATATAATGAAAGCCCTTGCCTTCTTCTCCAAGTAGGTTTTGAACAGGCACTCGACAATCTTCAAAATAGAGTTCAGCTGTATCTTGGGCATGCATACCAACTTTTTCGAGCTGTCTTCCTTTTGTAAAGCCAGGTGTGCCCTCTTCAATAACAAGTAGGCTAATACCACGATGCTTTTTCTCAGCCTGAGGATTTGTTTTTACTGCGACAACCGCTAAGTTTGTATGGATGCCATTTGTTATAAAGGTTTTTTGACCATTTACGATATAATGATCCCCATCGCGAATGGCTGACGTTTTGATATTTGCCAAGTCTGAACCTGTACCAGGCTCCGTCATTGCAATAGCTGTTATATAGTCGCCTGTAACACATTTTGGCAGCCAACGAGATTTTTGTTCGTGTGTACCATATGCTTCGATATATGGGACAACAATATCATTATGCAGGCCAACCCCGATAAGACTTGAGCCTATACGTTCAAGCTCTTCTTGTATAATGACGCCAAAGCTGAAATCCAAGCCCAGTCCGCCATATTGTTCTTCTACTTGTGGGCAAAGATACCCCATATCACCAAGCTTACGCCAAAAAGAAAGCGGAATAAGATGATCCTTTTCCCACTGTGCATAATGCGGTTCAGCTTCTTCAGCTAAAAACTTACGAAAGGTTTTGCGAAATAACTCATGCTCTGTTGTTTCAAATTTATAACGTGTCATTTGAAATAGCACCCCTTTTTCCTCGTAAATACGCGAATTTGCTCGTTCATCTACTATGTTACTGGAAGAAATGTGAAAATAAAAGTGGTATTTAATATGTAAATGACGAAAATGTCATCTATATACAGTGAAATGTCATGTAAAACGAGAGTAACTAATGATATGAAAAGGTAAACTTAAATTTGTCATAGAATAAAGTGACAAGTTCCTACTTTCTCTAGAAGATTATTCAAGTGCTTTAAGCAATATGATTGTTAAGCATAATGATATAATCAATTAAATTATAGACAGAAAGTAGAGGACTTGGTTATGCCAAAAGTAATCGGTGGTGTTCTTTTAATTAGTATTTATAGTGCTTTGACTTTCTATTTAGGGTGGGGAGTAAAGCAGTGGCTTGTAGCAATGGGGTGGTTTCGTTTTCCGGTCTTATTTTGGATCGTGCTGTATATGGTTGCTTTTAGTATTATAATCGGAAGATTACACGAGTCATTACGAGTGTTTTCTGTAATCAGTAATTATTGGATGTTTATCTTTGAATATGGCATATTGCTATGTTTAGTTGCACAATTCATTATTTGGCTCACACCTTTTAAAAATGTGCAAATAATAGGTAGCGTAGCAGTAGCAATCCTATTCTTGTTAAGTATCATTGGCTCCTATTTAGCCTATTCACCAGTTGTTCGTCATTTAGAAATAACAATTGATAAACAAGATAGTGAGTTAAACACACTAAGAGCTGTTGTGGCATCTGATTTTCACTTAGGTGTTTTATCACATAAACGACATTTACAACGTTTTGTCAGTTTAACTAATGAAGCACAACCAGATATTGTGTTGTTAGCTGGGGATATTGTGGACGATGACCCTAAATGGTTTGTTCAAGAGGGTATGGCAGATGTCATAAAACAACTAACATCTACATATGGAACATATGGTATATTAGGTAACCATGAATATTATGGCAAAAAAATTCCTGAGTTTATTAAGGAAATGGAAAATGCCAATGTGAAAATGCTCCTAGATGAAACAATTCTTATAGAAGATGCGTTTATATTAACAGGGCAAGAGGACAGAACGAATAAAGAAAGAAAACCACTTGAGGTACTAAAGCCTTCTGCTAATTTACCATGGCTTGTAATGAATCATACACCTGACGATTTGAACATGCCTTCAAAAATGGGCGTTGATTTACATATGTCTGGTCATACACACAAGGGACAACTGTGGCCGAATCAGTATATAACAGCTCGTGTATTTGAACTGGA
Source organism: Lysinibacillus sp. FN11 (assembly GCF_024628845.1). Taxonomy (NCBI): domain Bacteria; kingdom Bacillati; phylum Bacillota; class Bacilli; order Caryophanales; family Bacillaceae; genus Lysinibacillus; species Lysinibacillus sp. FN11. Next base: position 4,723,776 of record NZ_CP102383.1, read on the forward strand.
TTATGGTTATAAATTGAAGGAACAGATGCATACACTTGTTTCATCAGGCTATGGCTTCTGGGGCCCACCGATGCGAATTGGCAGTAGATCAGAGCTTTGGGTAGTAGATATAACATTTAAATAGAATGTGATGATCTAACAATCGGCTTCTTAGGTGAAATGGCAGTAGTATATACAAACGTAGTATTTTATAATAAGTGGGTATTTGATTAAAAAAGGTAAGGTGACATGGTGGAAATTATAGAGTTATTAAAAGCATTAATATTAGGCTTTGTTGAGGGTATGACAGAATTTGCACCAGTATCTTCTACGGGGCATATGATTATCGTGGATGATATGTGGTTAAAGACAGAGGAGTTTTTAGGGAAATATCCTGCCAACACATTTAAAATTGTTGTACAACTTGGTTCCATATTAGCAGTTATCGTAGTTATGTGGAAACGTATGCTAAGCTTAGTTGGTTTATATAATATTGAAGGTCAAGCTAAGTCCATAAATGGCCGCTTTAACTTATTGCATGTTATTGTTGGTATGCTACCAGCAGTTGTCTTAGGTTTTGCATTCAAGGATTTTATTGACGACCATCTTTTTAAAGTAGAACATGTTGTATATGCACTAGTGGCAGGAGCAATTCTAATGATTGCTGCAGATAAGTTGGCACCGAGAAAACCAAAAGTTGATTCTTTAGATAAGATTTCTTATGGTTTAGCATTTAAGGTAGGGCTAGTACAATGCCTATCTCTATGGCCAGGTTTTTCTCGTTCAGGTGCAACAATTTCGGGTGGGGTACTATTTGGTATGAGTCACCGTGTTGCAGCTGATTTTACATTCATTATGGCTGTGCCAATCATGGCAGGAGCTAGCCTCGTATCCGTTTTGAAAAACTGGGATACTTTATCAATGGACTATTTTGGCTTCTATGCTGTAGGATTTATTAGTTCGTTCGTCTTTGCATTACTGTCCATTAAGTTTTTCTTAGCGCTTATTTCAAAGGTAAAATTAATGCCTTTTGCCATTTATCGTTTAGTTTTAGCCGCAGTTCTTTGCGTTATCATTTTCATGTAAACAATAAGTCACGCTTCTTCTTCAAGAAGCAGTGGCTTTTTTTGCGTTAAAATTATTGAATCATCCATCCATTTTCTCAATAAAGTGAAAGAAAATGAGTATAAAGAATCATGTTAATGCATAAATTAAAAGCAAATTATAATAATATTAGACAACATTTACCTACATATTGTTCATTTAACTGTTTTGAGATTATAATTGATACATAAAGTGTCTAATTATTTGTTGTTTTTTTATAAAAAGTAGGAATATAGACTTATTAAAATATATGATTAAATATATGAGGTGGAGAAAATGTTTCAACTTATTAATAGATCTAAGAAAAATACAATTGAAATAAGCAATGAAGCAACAATCGGTATTTTTATAGAGGATCCAGACCGTTTACTACAATTAAATCTTGTAGGGTTAAGTGTGCATGATCTTCAGCTAATTAATAGTTTAAAACCATATGTAGAAAGAAATGTAGTAGAAGTGGTAGCTGCATTTTATCATGCAATAGAAAGTGTTCCTTCCTTACAAAAGGTTATTCAATCACATAGCTCCAGCGAACGTTTAAGACAGACATTACGTCACCATATTATTGAAATGTTTGAGGGGCGAATAGATGAAGCCTTTTTAGAGAAGCGAAGACGTGTGGCAAAAATGCATGTAAAGATTAATTTATATCCGAAATGGTATTTAGCTGCTTTTCAAATACTTGAGAAATCACTTCGCAAAATAGTGTATGAACTACGATTACCAAAGGGCGAAGAAGAGAAGTTTTGTGATGCTATCAGTAAAATATGTAATTTTGAACAACAAATCGTTTTAGAAGAATACGATAGCTACGCAAGTATACTAATTGAAACACAACGCAATAATGTTAGGGACCATGTAAAGGATGTTATAGGTGGAATTTCTACACAATTAGAGGTTCAATCACAAACTACGACTGAAACAGTAACAGAACTTTTATATAGCGCCAAGCGTGTCAACGCTTCTTTGAAGGAAAGTATGTATGAGGCAGAATCAATGCAAAAAGTTTCTAGTGAAGGCTATAGTAAAATACTATCTATTAATGAGCAAACAGGGAAGATTCATTATAAGACCGTAGAAATGGGAAATATGGTGGAGCAATTAGATGCATCCTCTTCTAAAATAAATGCCGTTGTAGAAATTGTGAAAAGTATTTCTGGCCAAACAAATTTACTTGCATTAAACTCTGCAATTGAGGCGGCACGTGCTGGTGAGCATGGTAAAGGATTTGCAGTTGTTGCAAACGAAGTACGCAAGCTTGCGGAGCAAACGAAAAGCTCTGTTGAGCAGATTGCTGAGTTAATCATGACGTCAAATGGTATCACAACACAAGTAGTACAAGCTATTCAGGACATACAGGAGCTTGTAAATAGTAGTATTGAACGTAATGCTGAATCCCTAAAAGCTTTTGATGCGATTTCTGGTTCTGTAGAAAATTCGATCTCAAATTTCCAAAAAGTTGATAATCAAGTATCTGAATTAGCTACTATTATTGAATCGATTGGTAAATCTTCGGAAGAGTTAGAGAGGGTGGCTAATCGCTTGAATACAACTATAAGAGAGTTTTAAAAGAAACATAGCTATGCATAACTATCTATGCATAGTTTTTTTGTATGTGAATTAGGATAAAAGGTCTTATTTTACGGATAAATCAACTAATAGGCTGATGAATTAGCTAATAACAAATTTTATAGAAAGAGGAAGATTACAAAACCCTAGAAAATGCTTGTTTTAAGTGTTACGCTATAGGCGAATTAGGGAATTGAGTAGAGGGGTGTTTGGAGCATGAAAAAGAAATTATTTATAACACGTAAGTTTCCTACACATATTGTTGAACTGCTACAGGAATTTTATGAAATCTCACAATGGGATGAGGAAGAAATTGTGATTCCACGTGAAAAATTGCTAGCAGCTGTCGCTGACTGTGAGGTACTGTGGGTAACGATAGCCGATCAAGTAGATGAAGAATTACTTTCGCATGCACCCAACTTAAAATTAGTGACGAATTTAGCAGTTGGATATAATAATATCGATGTGAAGGCTTTAAAAAAACGAGGCATTATGGCGACAAATACGCCTGGTGTTCTAACTAATACAACTGCTGATTTAGTATTTGGCTTACTGCTTGCAACTGCTCGTAGAATTCCAGAAAGTGAAAGATATTTACGTGAGGGTAACTGGAAAAGCTGGTATCCAATGCAACTGGTTGGCAAGGATGTTTCAGGAGCTACAATTGGCATTATTGGCATGGGGAGAATTGGCCAAGCCGTTGCTAGAAGAGCAAAAGGGTTTGATATGAAAATCTTGTATAATAATCGCAGACGTCGTCATGAAGCAGAAGAAATGTATGGCTTCCAGTATGTTTCGCTGGAGGATCTATTAAAGAAATCTGATTTTGTTGTGATTATGACACCTTATAATAGTGATACGGAAGGACTTATTGGTGCAAAGGAACTTGCTTTGATGAAAGAAGATGCGGTATTAATTAATGCCTCACGTGGTGGAATTATTGATGAGGATGCGCTGTACGATGTTCTGAAAAATGGGAAGCTTTGGGCTGCAGGACTAGATGTGTTTGAACAAGAGCCGATTGCGATGGATCATCCTTTATTAACACTTCCAAATGTAGTAGCTCTGCCACATATCGGTAGCGCATCATTAGAAACGAGAACGGCTATGCTAATGTTAAATGTAAAAGCCTTGACTGCTTATGGACAAGGAAAGGCAATATCCAATCGAATTGATTAAAAAGAGGAGCATATCGGTGAAAGATATGCTCCATTTTTTTATCTATTGAATAAATCGAATAAGCCGCCGATACCGCCTTCACCTTTAGATTGACCGCCTCCACCTTGCGAAATAGGTGCAGCTGCAAAGACACGACTGGCTAAACGGCTAAATGGTAATGATTGTACCCACACTGTTCCAGGGCCACGTAATGTAGCAAAGAAGATTCCTTCGCCTCCAAACAGGGCTGTTTTTACGCCTCCAACCATTTCAATATCGTAATCCACATTGGATGTCATTGCTACAAGACATCCTGTATCCACACGTAAAACTTCACCTGGTTGTAATGTTTTTTCGTGAATGGCTCCTCCTGCATGAACAAACGCCATGCCGTCACCTTCTAGCTTTTGCATAATGAAGCCTTCACCACCGAAGAAGCCTACTCCAATTTTTTTCTGAAATTCAACGCCAACAGAGACCCCTTTAGCAGCAGCTAAGAATGCATCTTTTTGACAGATAATTTTACCGTTTAATTGGCTTAAATCCATCGGAATAATCTTCCCTGGGTATGGTGATGCGAAATAAACATGCTTCTTACCTGAGCCAACGTTTGTGAATGTTGTCATGAATAAGCTCTCACCTGTTATTAGGCGTTTTCCGGCACCTAATAATTTACCCATTAGACCACTTTGTGAGCCACCTCGTGAGCCGTCACCAAAAATAGTTTCCATATGGATCGAATCATCCATCATCATTAACGCTCCTGCTTCTGCAACCACTGTTTCCTGAGGGTCAAGCTCAACTTGCACATATTGCATGTCGTCACCAAATAACTTGTAGTCAATTTCATGATTATTCATAAAGGGATTCCTCCAAAAATAAATTTAATGGTATTGTATACGATTATAAGCTACATTGGTTTCAATAGAAAATTAAATATTTTAGAAAAAAAGGGAATTAGTTAGAAAATGTCGAATATAAAAAACTAGAATGTGTATTATTTATTTTCATTTAACTAAGGGTATTGTGAATATACATAACCTTAAGAGGCTTCTAAAATTAGAAGTCATCCTTTATATTGAGGTAAGGAAGTTAAGTGGAAATAAAGCCTCTGGCAGTTGTCACCGATTATTATGGAAATGCTAGTATTACAGGGTGTGGTGTATATTGAAAATTCGGAATTTTGACATATTTTATCTCCATTCACTCCAAGATTCCTAATGAGACATTTATTCTTTTGGTGGGAGCAATTATTGATTGTATGGAGATAAAGCCACTGGTAACTGTCACGAATAGTGCAACGTGCAAGCACATTCCACTGTTTCGGACGCAATTATCCAAAGGCGAAATGGATTCTGGTTAAATTCATAGACTTATACCTATGGGATACGACTGGTACAACAGCTGAGGCATCATAGAGTATTTCAGGGGGTGTATGTAGTGGAGATTAAAAACTATATCGGTGGTAAATGGATCACACATTCACATTTACAAAGTATAGCAGTGACGAACCCTGCAAACGGTGAGCAGCTTGCTACCATTCCACGTTCTACTTCGAATGAGGTAGGCGAGGCTGTAGCTGTTGCTAAACAAGCACAAAAGAGCTGGGCACTTATACCAGCACCAAAACGTGCAGATTATTTATATGCCATCGGTCAAAAAATGAAAGAGAAAAAAGAACATTTGGCGACCGTTTTAACAAAAGAGATGGGCAAGGTCATTGAAGAGGCTAGAGGAGAAGTCCAAGAAGGAATTGATATGGCATACTATATGGCTGGTGAAGGACGTAGATTATTTGGTGAAACAACACCGTCTGAGCTTGCCAATAAATTTGCTATGAGTGTAAGGGCACCTATAGGCGTTGTAGCACTCATTACACCTTGGAATTTCCCTGTTGCTATCGCCACGTGGAAGTCATTTCCTGCCATTGTTGCAGGGAATACATTCATTTGGAAACCGTCTAATGAGACTCCAATGATGGCCTATGAAATGGGTAAAATTTTTGAGGAAGTAGGCTTACCAGATGGTGTTGCTAATATCGTATTTGGTACAGGACCTACAGTTGGCACAGCATTAATTGAACACCCTGACGTCAAGGTTATTTCGTTTACAGGTTCTACAACAACCGGCAGTAAAGTAGCTGAGCTTGGCGGGAAGCATTTGAAAAAGGTTTCTTTAGAGATGGGTGGCAAAAATGCTGTTATTGTCATGAATGATGCTGATTTACAGCTAGCTACAGAAGGGATTTTATGGAGCGCATTTGGTACTGCTGGGCAAAGGTGTACAGCATGTAGCCGAGTCATTGTGCATAAAGATGTAAAAGAACAATTAGAGAAACGTCTCTTAGATGAAATGCAAAAGCTCACAATTGGGGATGGTCTAGACGAGAGAGTAAAAATCGGGCCAGTGATTAATAAAGCAGCATTGGAAAAAATTAATCACTATGTACAAATAGGTAAACAAGAGGGTGCTACATTATTAGCAGGTGGCAGGATACTAAATGAACCACCTTATGATAAGGGGTTCTATTATGAGCCAACATTGTTTACGAATGTGAAGCCTGACATGATTATTGCCCAAGAAGAAATCTTTGGTCCAGTCGTATCTCTAATTGAAGTGGCAAGTTTGGAAGAAGCAATTGAAGTAAATAATGGTGTGAAATTTGGCTTATCTAGCTCAATATTCTCACAGGATGTCAATACAATTTTCCGCGCACAACGTGATTTAGACACAGGTATCGTTTATGTAAATGCTGGCACAACAGGTGCTGAAATCCATTTGCCATTTGGAGGTACTAAAGGGACAGGAAATGGGCACCGTGATTCAGGTGTAGCAGCCCTAGATGTATACACAGAGTGGAAAAGTATTTATGTAGACTACAGCGGTAAATTACAAAGAGCACAAATCGATACAGAGTAACAGATCAACGAAAGGGGATGTTCTTGATGAAAGTTGTTGTATTAGGTGCAGGTTTAATGGGGAAAGAGGTAGCTCGTGATTTAATAAAAAACGATAAAGTGGAGCGTGTGTATTTAGGTGATATCGACGTGAAAGTTGCACAGGACTTTGTAGATACGCTAGATACAAATAAGGTAGAAGTGGTAGAGCTACACGCAGAACGTGACGATTCATTAATGAACGTTATTTCGAAGGGTGATGTTGCCGTCAATGCATTGTTTTATTCGTTCAATGAACGAGTAGCAAGAGCAGCTATTGAGGCAGGTGTCCATTCTGTTGATTTAGGTGGTCATATTGGTGGCGTTACAGAGAAGATATTAGATTTACATGAGGAAGCAAAGGCGAAGGGTGTTACAATTATCCCTGATTTAGGTGTTGCTCCCGGCATGGTCAATATTCTTGCGGGCTATGGTGCTTCAAAATTAGATGAAGTAGAATCTATTAAACTATTTGTTGGTGGTATTCCAACTGAGCCAAAACCTCCGCTTCATTATACACGCGTATTTTCTTTAGATGGCGTATTCGATCATTATACTGAGCCTTCAAAAACGATTCAGAAGGGCAAGCTTGAAGAAGTTCCATCCCTATCAGGCGTTGAACCTATTTATTTTGATGATTTCGGTGTGCTTGAGGCATTTTATACATCTGGTGGTATCTCCACATTGTATAAGACATTCCCGAATGTCCGCACATTAGAATATAAAACCATCCGTTATAAAGGCCATGCTGAGAAATTTAAACTTTTAGCAGACTTAGGCTTCCTTGATTCTGCGAATAAGGTAGAAGTGGATAATCAAGAAGTGCCTGTTCGTGCAGTTGTACGAGAGGCACTCAAAAAGAAACTTGAATTGGGCACAAAACCTGATGCTGTATTGTTACGTGTTATTGTAGCGGGTGAAAAGGCCCAACAGCAGGTGACATATGAATATGAAATGGTTGTACGGAAAGACATGACAATTAATGAAACAGCTATGGCACGTGCTACCGCTAATACGATATCAGTTGTTGCTCAAATGATTGGTGCCGGTGCTATTACAGAGCATGGTGTATTCCCGCCTGAAGCAATCGTGCCAGGTGATACGTATATTGAAGAGATGGCTAAACGAGGTGTGGTCATTAAAGAGACATCACACAAGTCTGCTATGATTGTGAAATGGTAGGTGCTAACCATGAACTTTGAAATGTCCACTGAGCAGGAAATGCTAAGAAAAACAGTAAGACAGTTTGTTGATGAGGAAATCATTCCCTATATTGCGAAATGGGATGCTGAAGGTGGCTTTGATGCTAAGATTTGGTCCAGACTGGCTGAGCTTGGCTTAATGGGGGTTTGTGTTCCTGAACAATACGGAGGTAGTGGCATGGATTATAATGCACTTGCTATCGTATGTGAGGAGCTTGAACGGGGAGATACGGCATTTCGCACAGCCGTATCTGTCCATACAGGTTTAAATAGCATGACCCTAATGCAGTGGGGGACTGAAGAGCAAAAGCAGCGATACCTTGTTCCACAAGCTAAAGGTGTACGAATTGGAGCTTTTGGTCTCACAGAGCCAGGGGCTGGGTCTGATGTAGCTGCCATGTCAACAACTGCTGTACGTGATGGTAATCATTATATCCTCAATGGGCAAAAAACGTGGATCTCCTTATGTGATATTGCAGACCACTTTATCGTATTTGCCTATACTGACAAATCGAAGAAACATCATGGGATTAGTGCGTTTATTGTAGAACGTTCCATGGCTGGCTTTACATCTAAAGCGATTAAAGGAAAATATGGTATTCGTGCTGGTAATACAGGTGAGCTCTTTTTTGAAGATTTACGCGTGCCAATTGAAAACCGACTAGGTGAAGAGGGCGAGGGCTTCAAAATTGCCATGTCTGCGCTAGATAATGGTCGATTTACAGTAGCGGCAGGTGCTGTTGGTTTGATCCAAGCTTGCATAGAGGCTAGTGTGAAGTACTGCCATGAACGGGAAACATTTGGCAAACCTATTGGTGAGCACCAGCTTGTAGGACGAATGATAGCTAATATGGAAGCAGGCTATCAAATGAGTCGTCTCCTTGTCTATCGTGTAGGAGAATTGAAAAATAAAGGTGTTCGAAATACTCGAGAGACATCATTGGCAAAATGGCAATCTTGTGATTTTGCCAATAAGGCTGCGGATGATGCGGTACAGATTCATGGAGCCTATGGCTATTCAGACGAGTATCCAGTTGCCCGTTATTTAAGAAACTCCAAAGCACCAGTTATTTATGAAGGGACTCGCGAAATTCATACTATTATGCAGGCGGATTATGTATTGGGAAGACGCCAAGATAAGCCTTTAAAAAATATGTTGCCTAAATGGCCATTTGAAGAATAAACGAGAGGGAAGTGTTTCCCTCTCGTTTTTTGTAGTGCCTTAACTTAGAAAATTTCAGAAAAATGTAACTTTCCTCTTTTTTACTAGTCTAATTAATAAACAAGTATATGAAGGAGAGGAAAAATGATGAAAAGTAAATGGTTCGCAATTATGCTGATAATTGTTCTAGCTATCGTGCCTGGAATTTTTACATGGATAGTGAATACAGATGTGACGGCAAAGGCGGCTAGCGCAAGTATGGCAACACAAAACTGGCAAGCATCTTTTTCAGTTGCTTTAAAGAAAAACAAAATAACTGAGGAATATGTCTATATCACTACGGAAAAAGGACGCAAAGTACCTGCAACAATTGAATTGTTGGAAGATCAAAAAACGATAGTGGTGAAAAAGTTAGCACCAGGTAATTATCAATTGCATGTAAAAAAGGAGGCCTTTGCACAAGGCGGTCTGAATGTAGCTTCACAGACAATTCCATTTACAATTATTGAGACATTAACAGCCGTTAAAACGGAGAAAGAGTTACAGCACTATTTTAAAAAGTTGTTGACAACTCAAAGAGTAGAAATTAGAGAAGACGAGAGCTTACAAAGTGCGGCAAGTGAAGATAAAGCAACTGCTAATAATGAATCTACAACTAATAATCAAGTAGAGGGGGTAGAAGAGGGAGACATTGTTATTGTAAAAGATGGCTTTATTTACACTGCAAAAGATCAGAGCATTACAGTTGTGAATGCTAAAGATCCTAATAATTTAAAGATGGCTACAAGTATCAAATTAAAAGATTCCCAATATATCTCTAAGCTTGCGCTATATGATAATCTATTAATTGCTATCGGGGATCAATATATTGAAAAAGCAGGCACAGCTATGGTAACAGCCTCAATTTATGATATTTCCAATCCAAGCAATCCAAAGCATGTACGTGATGTTGGGCAGGAAGGCTTCTTGCAGGATATTCGCATAACAAAAGATACATTATATTTAATTGGTAATATGTATCCTAATTACTGGATGCTACAAGAAGACAAGAAAACCGATTTAAAGCCTAAAACATTTGATAGTATAGCAGGAACAGAGTACAAAAGTCTGCCTTTAGAAAAAATCTCAATCTTACCAAATACGATGGATGGTACCTATAGTTTAATTACAGCTGTCGATTTAAAAAATGGAGCTAAGACAACGGCCAATACGAAAGGGTACTTAGGTGGAAGTAGTGGTCTTTATATGTCAGAGAATGCCCTGTATTTAACGACACCAATGTATGAAAGTAATATTGATGTTTCATCAGAAAAGCGCGACATGGATATGATTTGGTTACCGAGGTCAGCCGACACTCAAATTTTCAAGTGGAATGTAGATGGAACGACTTTGAACTTTGTCGGAAGTACGGAAGTAAAGGGAACTGTGTTAAATCAGTATTCAATGGATGAATATAAGGGGAACTTCCGAATCTTTACAACAGAAGGTAATACGTGGAATGAGAAAAGTACTTCCTATAACCATCTCTTTATTTTGGATGAACATTTGAAAACGCTTGGTTCAGTAAAAGATATGGCGCCTGGAGAAAAGATATATTCAGCTAGATTTATGGGAGAAAAAGCATATGTGGTGACATTTAAACAAGTGGATCCACTATTTGTCATTGATGTAGCGAATCCGAAAAAGCCTGCTGTACTAGGGGAATTGAAGATTCCTGGCTTCAGTAATTACCTGCATCCATTAGATGATACGCATTTAATTGGTATTGGTTATGATACGGAGCAACGCTATGATTCGTATACGAAACGTAATTTTACTGTGACAACCAATATGAAGATGTCCCTATTCGATGTATCAGACTTCCGAAATCCGAAAGAGCAATCAACCGTAAAAATTGGTGGGAAAGGTTCTTCCTCTGAAGTGCAATACAATCCTAAAGCGCTATTCCGCAATAAGGAATTCAACTATTTTGGCTTCCCTGTAGTACTGTATGAGGCAGGTAAGGGAGACGAAGTTGTCTATCAAGGTCATGGTGCTCAAATTTATGAGATTACTGCAGAGAAAGGAATTGTATTGAAAGGAAATATAATCAATCGTAATAATAATGAGTCCTATGAAAGTTGGGAGCGGGTTGTACAACGCGTTGTCTATATAGATGATACGCTATATACAATAGCACGTAACGAAGTAAAGAGCTATCAGTTAAGTGACTTCAAGCCTTTAGATACATTAACAATAAAATAATAAGAAAAACGAAACAGTCAATTGAAAGGTATCAAGTAGCCTTCTACTCTAATCCTGTTATCTTTTTAGCAACGGTTTTCAACGATAGTGAAGGTGTTCATTATTCTTTATGAAGAGATGTTGTCACCCATCACTTCTCTGCATTGAAAATAAGAGTTTATTCACGCTAAGAATACAGATAATGGGCTATTTGATCACTATGCTACTTTGAAAAGGAAAGTCTTTTGCAGAATGGTTCATTGGAGTGGAGCCAGCGTCACTCCTAGGGGTAGCGTCACAGATGAGACCCTGGAGTGAACGTAAGTGAGTGAAGCGGCTCATCGGACGCCCCCTGTAAAGGACGCTGGCGGAACGGAAATCAACCTCTCACCTTGCAAAGTTGCTTTTTCTACCGTTGACATCATCTTTTTTCAACAAAAAGAAAAGTCCAATGAATATCGAAATTCATTGGACTTTTCTTTGTAAATACTATTGGCGATATGGCAGTATTTCGGATACAGTCACAAATTCATAGCCCTGCTCTTGTAAATATGAGAGAACAGCGTCAAGTCCGTCTGCAGTAGATTGATGAATATCATGCATTAAGACAATGGCATTATTGTGTAAATTATTTTTCACGTGTGGCAATAGCTGCTGTGCATTTCGATGTTTCCAATCCAATGTGTCGATTGACCATAGCACTACAGGGATAGGAATCTCAGCATTAATGGTGTCATTAGTTGCACCGTATGGTGGTCTAAAAACTGTGGCACCTTGATTGATTGCCTTCTCAATTTCAGTGGCAGTAGTGTTATATTCTTTCATCACTTGTTCCTGCGTAAGCTTTGTTAAGACAGGGTGGTTCCACGAATGGTTTCCAATTTCATGACCGCGCGCAAGAACATCCTTTACGATGTCAGGATAGTATTGTACACGACTACCGAGCATGAAGAAAGTAGCCTTTGCGTGATACTTATCAAGAATATTTAAAATTTGCTCCGTCACTTTTGGATGTGGACCATCATCAAATGTTAAAGCAATACGTTTTTTATTCGGATCACCAGTTGGTGGTGGATTAATGGGTTTTACATTTTCCATTGCGATTTGAAATTCGGAGGCTAACAATGGGTTAATAAGCGAAAGGGGTAGTTTCACTATTGGGGTACCTGCTGCTCCACTAGCAATCTCATATTCATCGAAATAGATTTGTAATGAATCGTCAACAATAGCAAAGCGATTGAAGTTAGACCATTTTGGTTCTGTAGCTTTTAATAATTCATCGTTGAAAAGCTCATCCTTTAATTGGAGGTTTTTTTGCAAATCTTTTCGGACGTTTACAGCCAACGTAGATAAGTTATTCTCATCATTTTGTAAGAGCGTTTGGATCGTAACTTGTTCGCCCGTTTCGTTGTTAATGAAGAATGTTTTTGTGGAGACTTCGTGATTTGCTCCACCTACATATAGCATTTTTGTTAGCACAAAGGAATAGTAATGCTCTCGGTATGGAAAAGTTTCAAGACTAATATTTAATTCACCCATAGCTTCTTTATCTTTATTTTTCTTCATCGATGTTAGATAGTTTTCTTTTGAATCCGATATGTACTGTAATACGGCATCATTAAAAACCTCGTTATCTGTTTGCGGGTAATGAATAGCAAATGGTGTTCGTTTGTCATTTGAAACGTCTGTAACAATACGTATGCCTGGAAACGCAGAACTTTCGGTCGATAAATGACTATTCACCGATTCCGTCTCGGATTCTTTTGAAGCACTAATCTTTTGAAACTTGAAGTCATCCTTTGAAAGGATAATAAAAAGTATAATAGTTGTTAAGGTCACAATAAGGCTTAGTAATAAGAAATCAATTATTGGACCGCGTCTTTTTCTGCGTTCCTGCATGGTTTTGGATACGCTCCCCTCTTTTTTATTTTCTATACAATCAGACGTGCCAGTCATTAAAAAAGTTATACAAATCTAGAATCTTTTTATGTATCTTTGTGGAAATTTATTAAGATCACTTTTTCTTCAAGAATCAGCGAATTAATTGTAGTTGTACTTCTATTTAAGAGGTTGTAAAATACCTACTAAAATAGAAAAAACACATGCGTAATATTAGTGTAACTGTAAAAATAAATTGAAAGATAATCCATTGCTTATGAAAAATTTTCAGTTGAGTTTTTATTGGCAGTTCGTTAATATTGGCAAGGAACCTTTTGAAGGAGGCAGATAGCTGCAATGGTCTTACAAGATGCGGATAATGAACTTACGATTGACTGTTTGTTGCTTGCAGGACGCATTATGATTGAAAGTGGTGCAGAAACATACCGCGTAGAGGATACGATGCTGCGTATGGCACATTCTCAAAATATGCCAAATGCTCAATGTTATGCCACACCAACTGGCATCATTTTTTCGTTAGGCAAGACACAGCCAACAAGAATTACATCAATTCCCAGTAGGGTTACAGATTTGCAAAAAATCGCCTTGGTAAATTCAGTATCTCGTAGACTCACATCTCAAATCATAACATTAGAAGAAGCTTATGACGAGTTAAAGTCGATACAAAAAACAAATTATTTTTTACCAACTTATTTGCAAGTTTTGGCAGCTGCGCTTGCTAGTGGTTGTTTCCTTATTATGTTTAAGGGTGGATGGTCGGATTTTCCGATAGCTTTTTTAGCAGGCGGGCTAGGTTTCCTAGTACTTGTAATCATTAATCATTTAACAAGGGTAAAGTTTTTTTCTGAATTTACAGCATCACTCGTCCTCGGCTTTGTTGCCTTCTTTGCAGTAAAGTATGGTTATGGTACTGAACTTGATAAAATTATTATTAGTTCCGTCATGCCACTCGTACCAGGTATCTTGATTACAAATGCTGTTCGTGATTTAATGGCAGGTCATTTTATGTCAGGGATGGCAAAGGGAGCAGAGGCCTTTTTAACAGCCTTTGCTATTGGTGCAGCAATTGCCGTCACACTAGGATTTTAGGAGGCGGACAAAATGCAGATGATGGACATTATTATACAATTAATAGTTAGTTTTTTTGCGACAGCTGGGATTGCCATTATTTTTAATGTTCCTAGAAAAACACTACTTCATTGCGGACTCGTTGGAGTAATTGGCTGGATTATATACTATGTTCTAACAGAGCAAGGGATGGATGTTGTCAAAGCTTCTTTCTTTGGCTCATTTGTTATTGCCATTGTTGCTCATTTATATGCCCGACGCTTTAAAATACCCATGATTATTTTCATTGTTGGTGGAATTATACCATTAGTGCCAGGGGGCATGGCTTATAATGCAATGAGAAATGTGGTAGAAGATGATTACTTACAAGGCCTGCAATATGGCTTAAAGGCATTTTTAATTACAGGTGCTATTGTGATTGGACTAGTTTTTGCAGAAGTAATTATTCAACTCATATTCCGCTCAGTTCGTTCAAGTAAAGTAAAATTACAAAAGGTTTATAAAAAATAGAAGGAGGCTGCGTGTAAAATAAACGCAGCCTCCTTCTTCATTTATTATTGTTTAGTCAGTAATAGTTCAATCTCTTCAGGTGTAACAGGTTTGCTAATATAATAGCCCTGAATGGCATCGCAGCCGTAAGTGATTAATAGATCTGCTTGTTCAGCTGTTTCTACACCTTCAGCGACTACTTTCAATTCCATGGATTTACCTAGTTGTACCATACCATTCATAAGCTTTTGGCTCTTTTCGGATTTCAAGAGTGAATTTGTAAACGTTTGATCGATTTTTAATGTACTTATTGGTAAAATTTGCATATATCTAAATGAGCCGTAGCCAGTACCGAAATCATCTAAAACAAAGGAAATGCCTTCGTTTTCAAGCTTACGCATTTGCTGTGCAATAGACGTTGCGGCTTCAGCTTCTAAAGCAAATTTTTCAGTAATCTCAATTTGTAATAGGTTCGCTGGACAACCTGTTTTTGTAATCATTTCAAGTATAGATTTTGCCATATTCTTATCACGGAATTCGCGTACAGAAGAGTTAATAGATACTTTTAAATCATAGCCTGCCTTTTTCCAAAGTAAGGCTTGTTCACAAGCCTTTTCCAGCATGAAGGACCCAATATTATTAATTAAACCTGTTTCTTCAGCGATAGGAATTAACTCATCAGGCGTTACGACACCTATTACCTCATCTTCCCAACGTACAAGTGCTTCAACAGCAGTAACTTTTCCAGAATACACGTCGATTTGTGGCTGATAGAGTACCTTCAAGTTCTTTTGGTCAAGTGCTTGGAGTAAGCGCTTTTCAATTAATGCTTTACGATTTAAAGCTTTATGTGTTGCTGTTGATAAAGAAACAATTTTATCTCCGCCAGCCTCACGTACTGTTGAAATAGTAGCAATGGATGCCTTCATAAGCTGTGAGAATGTTGATTGATCCTCAGGATATCTAGTTATGCCGCCACTAATAGAAATTGGTACAGCAATATTGTCGCTATAAATCGGATGTTGTTGTAAGTAAGATAAAAAGCCTTGAATAAACCATTCACTTAAAGGCGTGATGACAACAAAATCATTTTCATTTATACGAGCCATCGTGCTATCTTGGAAATACATTTTTATACGATTTGTAAATTCAACAATCAGGCTTTGATCGATTTGTTGATCATGTAATTCTTTAAGTGTATAAAATTTATCAATACTTAGATAAACAAATGAAAAGTGTCTCTCATCGTCAATCATATTGGTGATTACTTTTTCAAGTCGATGTGCATTCATCAAACCAGTTTCTGTATCGATGTAAGCAATTTTTTCAAGTTGGTGTTGAATCGTTTTTGATTTCGTT
The DNA here is from genome assembly GCF_024628845.1 of Lysinibacillus sp. FN11. NCBI lineage: Bacteria > Bacillati > Bacillota > Bacilli > Caryophanales > Bacillaceae > Lysinibacillus > Lysinibacillus sp. FN11. The sequence goes on from NZ_CP102383.1 coordinate 4,739,924, forward strand.
ACATCCTTTTCAATTAGGATAAATTGTTGTTCATTTGTTTCAAGATTAACGAGGGGGATAGCCGTTAGTAGCACCCAATAGGATTGCCCCGTTTTTGTGATTTTTTCAACTTCTCCCTGCCATGTATGACCATTATTTAAATTACGCCAGATCGTATGTGTTATTTTTTCACTCACTTCATTATCAGGGAACAGTTGCCAAAAGGTTTTGCCGATAACACGCTTTGGTGTCCATTGGCTTGTTTTTAGAAATTCATTATTACATTCCAAGATAAATCCATCGTGATCGAGTGTAACAGTCATAAAGGTCGCATCTAAACCTTGCTTAAGATTTACAAAGGTATTGCATTGAGAGATAGCCTGCGTCATTAATTCTGGTAGCATAAAAATCAATAGAATAAAACGCTCTCCCTCATCTGTAAAAGGTTTAGCTAGCAGAGCGGTTGTTATTTCTACATTTGAAGTTGTGTGTACTTGAATTTTTTCTAGATACGTACTGTCCTCATTTTGTAAAATAGATTGAAATGTTTCGACAGGAAGCTGACGCAGTAGATTTTCGTGTATAGATGGAGTAGTATTTCCTTTAATATCATTAGCTAATAAGCCAATCAGATGTTCAGCATTCTTTCCCCAGACTGTTGCTTGTCCATCTTGATTAATGATAATTGCAGGAAAAGGAAGTGAATTTAAATAATGTTCATCAATCGTAAATGATTTATGCATATGACTCATGATTATTCGATCTCCTTGGGTAATCAATATATACTAATATTATAGATAATAATCGGGAATTAGTCATTATGAATATATTTGTAAATATTTGATAGTAAAAAATAATAGGACTTTTCTAGTGAAATACAAGAAATGATTTGAAGAAAAGTAACAATTTTTAGTACGTATATAGGAAGCAGGATTGGTATGAAACGTTTAAAAGGAATAATATTTATCGTCTCAGGTGCTATGTTATGGGGAGCAACTGGCCCTTTAATGGAGTGGTTGCTTAATCATACACCTTTGACAGTATCCTTTATGTTAACAATTCGTTTATCGGTTGCAGGTATATTACTACTTACATATTTATTGTTAACAGGAAAAAATATTTTTGGAATTTGGCAGCACAAGCTATGGGGGAGGCAACTCATCGTTTTTGGTATTGCAGGTATGCTTGGTGTACAATTTGCATTTGTTGCTGCAATTAATGAAAGTAATGCTGTGCTTGCTACCTTACTACAGTTTTTAGCGCCAATATTTGTTGTCGCGTATGTCTCTCTTAGTTTAAAGAAATGGCCACCAAAATATCAAGTGTTAGGTATTATTGGTACCCTTATAGGGTTATTTCTGTTACTAACGAATGCATCATTTGAAAGTTTGCTTATTAGTTCAAAAGCCTTGTTATGGGGAATAGGAGTAGGCTTAACATTTGCATTTTACACCTTGTATCCTGCACGCTTAATGAAGGAGTGGAGTGTGCTTTTAGTAGTGGGCTGGGGGATGCTGGTGGGTGGCTTCACTTTAGGCTTAGTAAGCCGTGTTTGGCAGCAGTCCACTCAATGGGTTGTTCTAGTAGATTTTAAAATTTTAATGTTATTAGTTGCTTTAATATTTTTTGGAACAGTAGCTTTTATATTATTTTTAAGTAGCATGAAATACATTACAGCAGTTGAAACGAGCATTCTTTCTAGTATTGAGCCATTAACAGCAATGGTTATTTCTGTTATTATTTTCGGTACTTCTTTAGGTTTTTGGCAACTAATAGGAGTATTCGTTATGCTTGTTTGTGTAACGTGGCTTTCAATAGCGGGAGAGAAAGCATAAATATACTATAGTGTTAGTAGTTTTTGACTATCTTTAAATTTTATCTACCAACAAGGGGGAAAGAATATGAAAGAAGTTTTTTCCTATGTAAAGCCATATAAATGGACAGCTATTTTTGCTTTATGTTTAATGCTTTTAGAGTTATTTGTTGAGCTTGTGCAGCCACTCATTATGGCAAAAATAATCGACGAGGGAGTAAGGGCACAAAATCAAGGAATGGTTTTGCAATGGGGGGCTGTTTTACTTGGGCTATCTTTCGTTGCCTTTCTGGCGGGCATTATCAATTCTTATTTTTCTTCCCATACAGCTCAAAGCTTTTCGTATGATCTTCGAAATGCCATGTTTGCTAGGATTCAATCCTTTACGCTAGCAACCTATCAAAAATTCTCCACTGCATCGCTTATTACTCGATTAACAAATGATGTCACACAAGTACAAACGGTGCTGTTTATGAGCTTGCGTATAATGCTTCGAGCGCCACTTGCTGTGATAGGAAGCATTATTATGGCTTTTGTCGTAAATCCGAAATTAGCATTATTTTTAGTTATAGGTGCACCCATCATTTTTATTTTTCTTCTTTTTATGGTGGCAAAAGGTGTGACTTATTTTGGGCGTGTACAAAAGAGGGTGGATCGTTTAAACAGAGTTTTACAGGAGAATTTACAGGCGATACGATTAGTAAAGGCTTACTTAAGAGGGGCATATGAAGCTACACGCTTTGATGAAGTTGCATCACGGTTAAAGGTTGATACTGTGAAGGCCTTACGCATAATGGAATATATTATGCCTGTTCTTTTGTTCATTATGAATATGAGCCTGCTAGCAGTTTTATGGTTTGGTACAAAACAAATTGCTACAGGAACAACGCCACTTGGTGATATTGTGGCTATTGTGAATTATGCAATGCGTATGACAGGCTCATTTTCAATGTTCGCTTTTATTATTATCTTCTATGCACGTGCGAAGGCATCTGCAGAACGTATGGCTGAAATCCTTTCCATTGAAAATGAGGTTGAAGATACGTCCCTTTTAGAAGAAGTAGATCATGCAACACAATATGGAGAATTAACCTTTGACCATGTTAGTTTTACTTATCCAGGAGGAGATGTTCCTGTTCTGTCAGATGTAAGCTTTCAAGTTAAGTCTGGCGAGAAACTAGCGATCATGGGGGCAACTGGTGCAGGGAAATCAACATTATTACAGCTCATTCCTCGGTTCTATGAAGTAACGCAAGGCCGAATACTTGTGGAAGGTCAGGATGTTCAACATTGGGATTTACAAGAGTTGCGGGAAGTGATTGGCTATGTCCCTCAGCAGTCATTGTTATTTACAGGAAGTATTGCAGATAATGTGCGTTGGGGAGATACACAGGCTAAAATGGATGCTGTATTACAGGCTACAATGCAAGCGCAAATTCATGCATCTGTTGAAGATTTTCCAAATGGTTATGATACAAAGGTTGGGCAAAAAGGTGTTAATTTATCGGGGGGGCAAAAACAGAGGTTATCTATAGCTAGAGCTCTTTTGAGAAAAGGACATATTTTAATGCTTGATGATAGCACCAGTGCTTTAGATGTTAAAACTGAACAGTCTTTGTGGGAGGCACTGAGTGACGAAAAAGCAACGATGCTTGTTGTGACGCAAAAAATACGTACAGCTAAAGGTGCGGATCGCATTCTACTGATTGATGCTGGAAAAGTAGTTGCTTATGGTACACATGAAGAGCTATTAGAGACTTCCTCGCTTTATAAAAAAATAGCTATCTCTCAACAGGAGGTGGAGGATTAAAATGGGATTTTTCCAGAAACCTTTTGGCTATGAACCGCTTTTGACAAAAGATGATCTGAAACAGGCTGTGAAGAAAAAGAAGGGGCCACGTGCAGCTGATTGGAAAAGTACATTGCTGCGGTTATGGAAAATTGTCGACGAACAACGTGCACTGCTCATTGTGGTGCTCTTATTAGTGATGATTAGCTCCATACTAGCTTTAGTTGGCCCTTATGTAATCGGTCAAATGATTGATCACTATGTTATGCATGGCAAGCTTTCAGGCTTAGGTAAGGGGATTGGCTTATTAATTGGTATTTATGTGTTATTAGCCGTTTCACTTTTCCTACAAAACTATTGGATGATTGGCATCGCCCAGCAAACGATCTATAGATTAAGGACAAGTGTATTCACTCATTTTCAAAGACTGCCAGTGGCATTCTTTGATCGTCGTCAGCATGGCGAATTGATGAGTAGAATGACGAATGATATTGAAGCTGTCAGCTCAACATTGAACAGTTCCTTTATTCAGGTATTTTCAAGTGTACTTACGCTTGGGGGAACCGTCATTATTATGCTCAGTTTAAGCCCATTGCTGACAGTTCTGACGATGATCATTATTCCAATGATGTTTTGGGCGATGCGATGGATTACACGTCGTACAGCACCGCTGTTTAAAGAACAGCAGGCAGCTATTGGCGCTTTAAATGGGATGATAGAAGAAACAATTTCAGGACAGCGGATTGTGAAGGCATTTTCACAAGAGGAGCGAATGAAAACAGAATTTCGTGAAAAAAGTTTGCGCTTAAAAAGAACTGGTTTTTGGGCACAGACATACTCAGGTTATATTCCTAAAGTTATGAACTTCTTAAATAATATGAGCTTTACCATTGTAGCAGGTGTAGGAGGAGTCCTTGCGTTATATGGACATGTATCGATAGGGGTAATTGTTATATTCACTGAATATGCACGACAATTTACACGTCCTTTAAATGATTTAGCAAACCAGTTTAATACGGTACTGTCAGCTATTGCTGGTGCAGAACGTGTATTTGCCTTGCTTGATGAACAACCAGAGGCAGAAAATGTGTCAGCACAAAAGCATCAACTATTGGGACATGTAACGTTTAAACAGGTGTACTTTAAATATGAACTAGAAGAAGAAGGGTACACACTAAAAAATGTAAACTTTAAAGTGGAACCTGGTCAAACGGTAGCCCTTGTTGGTGCAACTGGGGCTGGTAAAACGACAATCCTTCAACTTATTGCAAGATTTTATGACGTCTCAAAGGGAGAGGTATTATTTGATGGTATAAATGTACAGCAAATTGATCGACAATCCCTTCGTTCACAGATGGCTTTTGTCTTACAGGATCCATTTTTGTTTGAGGCTTCTGTTCGCGAGAATATCCGATATGGTAGACTTGATGCGAGTGATGCAGAGATTGAGGAAGCGGCCAAGCGAGCTAATGCACATGATTTCATTATGAAACTAAAGGATGGGTATGATACTATTCTTGCTGCGGATGGACGCGAGATTTCCCAAGGCCAAAAGCAATTACTTTCTATAGCAAGGGCACTTATTGCTGATCCGAAAATTTTACTATTGGATGAAGCGACAAGCAGTATCGATACTGTGACAGAACTGGCGATACAAGAGGCACTCGATACGTTAATGCAAGGGCGCACCAGCTTTGTGATCGCACATCGTTTAAATACTGTCCATAATGCCGATATGGTCTTAGTGATGCATAAAGGGGAATTAGTGGAGGCTGGACCTCAGCAAAAGCTAATCGAATCAGGTGGTCTTTATGCACAAATGCTGCATTCATCCTCACACCATCTTGAGGAATAGATGGAAAAAGAGTAATTTCATTTGAAGTTGCTCTTTTTTATTGAATTAAAATGTTATTAATTTGAATAGATAGTAAAATTTTTATTAAATCAGGAAGTGGTATATAGTTTAAAAGTAACAGGTTGCAACAGAATAAATATCTCTATTTTCGAAAAATTAGTATATTATTTTTTAGCTATTATTTCTAGTAAATTTCAGTCATTTTACTGAATTTTTATAGTATAAATCCTTTTATTTTTCCAATATTTGAAGTAAAATTCTGATTAATAGCGGGTATTAATATATTTTGTTGCCAGCTTATTTTCATTCTTGCTACAATAGGGCAATAGTCTGTTACAGGAACGGAGTAAATGATGAATATTTCAGTGATGACAGTGTCTTTTCCATTAGATGGAGAAACATTGAAAGAAGTAAAGTTATTATGTGAAGAAGCAACAGTTCAAGATTATCGAGTATATGAAACCATTATGAATGTACCAATGGCTAGCTCTTTCGAGAATAAAGGCTTTATGGTACTAGCATATGAGGATGATAAGGATTTACTAGTTGGTGCTGCTAGTGCTATCGACTTAATGGGGCTTCATACATATGAGTGGTCATTAGTGGTGACACCTGCATATCGACAAAAGGGTATTGGAACTGTGTTAGTTGAGGGTATACAAGTAGGGCTAAAAGAAAGAGGGGCAGAGGGTCAATTAGCTGTAGTAATTGATGGTTCCCCTTATGGGCACACATTTATTGAAAACAAAGGGTTTACCTATAGTTTTTCAGAAACGACTCTAGAAACAAAAGCAGAGCCCGTTACATTGCGAGATGATATAAATATTCAAGCCTATAACGGAGAGCAAGCTGAACTGATTACTATTTATTGTGAGGCTTTTGGGGATCTACCTGAAGAATCAGAAGAGCTTATTGCTTTTAATACATCAACAAATGGAAGAGAGCTTTGGATTGCTTACAGAGATGGTGCAGTTGTTGGAACAGTGACTACAGCTAAGGAAAATGAAATCCAGTGGGTAACAGCACTTGCTGTACATCCAAATTGTGAAGGACAAGGTATTGGGACAGCCCTTCTTTCCTTTTCAAAGGATTATGCGAGTAAGGTTGGTGCAGCGTTTGTCATGCTAGATGTAGAAGTAGACAATAAAAAAGCACTTTCTGTCTATGAGAAAGCAGGCTTTATGAAAGCACAGCAAATTGATTATTATGTAAAACAATAGAAAAAGGGTGATGAGTGGTATTTAATATTAACTCATCGCCCTTTTTTATCATAATCACCTACTATCTTCATATAATATTAATAAGCTTTAAGAAAGGAGTCGTGATCATGCGCATGCCAGCATTGCCAAAAAAGAAGTCGCCTCCAAAGGAAGCCCCTAGTTCATGGTGGAAAGTTGTTAAAGCTTATTTATCCAAAGGAAAATTTTATAAGTTACCACCAAGAAATTAATAATGCAAAGAAAAAAGTCGCCTTTTAGCGACTTTTTAATTTTCTAATAAAAATGTCTTTTGGGATGGCCCGATTAAGTATAGCTCGTGCATAGCTCGTGTAAGAGCTACATAAAGTAGCTTTCGATCAATTGGTGTATCGTAAAATGGTGTATCGTAGGCAGCTACAATGACGGCATCAAATTCAAGTCCCTTAGCTAAGTGACTTGGGACAACAAGTAACATTTCTTGATTAATAGATTCATTTTCTGTTAGTAGTTGTGAAGCAATGTCATTATCTTTTAATGCCTGTTGCATAGTAATGGCTTCTGCAGTAGTTTTGCAAATTAAAGCGATGGATCGGTGACCATTTTGACGAATGGCTTCAAAGATCTCTTTAATTTTGAAGGCATCGAATTGCTCCTCTTGAATAAAACTTGGTACGTTACCGTGACGCACAACGGGTTCTACTAAAGGTAGCTGTTCATTCATTTGCGCTAGAATTTGATTCGCGACTTCCATAATTTCAATTGTTGTTCGATAGCTTTTTTGCAAAGTGCGGAAGCTTGCACGAGGAAATAAGCTTTGGACAGGCTCCCAGGCTGTTAATGAGCGATAGCTATGGATACCTTGTGCTAAATCACCGACCATAGTAAACATATCTGTATCAAGACCTGCTTTTAAAGCAGCAAGCTGAAATAAACTGTAATCTTGGACCTCATCGATAAAGACAACACGCATCTTCCATTCATCTGCAATGCCTTTTAAACGTGCTTGTAAATAGTATAGTGCAGCTAAATCTTCGAGTGCCCATTGTTCTTTACGATGTGCCTGCAAAAATTGTTGCTGTTCAAGGTAATGCCATTCAGGGGCGAGTTCTGCTAATAGTTCTGCATCGGTGAGAAGGGAACGATAGAGTGTTTTAATATTATGTTTTGGAAAGCGACGCATATAAGCTGATGCCGTTGTCTTCGTTTCTTTTTCAATGGCAGGAATTCGTTCATCACGCTCATCAATGAATTTTGTGACAACACGTCGCCGTTTTTCATCATCTCGAATTCCATTTAAGGCTTTACCCAATGCCTCATCATACTTTTTATGGAGTGTAGCTAAAACAGCCTGTTTTTTTTGACGTACATGGCTTGCTAAGACCTTTTTAATATGCTCAAGTCGCTTTTCGATAGGCATATATGAAAATTCATATAAAAACAGCTTCTTCAGGTGGGAAGCACGCATGATACAGTATTTTTCAATATAGACATCTTCGAATTGCTCTGCGAACTTTTGTTCCAGCTTTTGTACGTAGCGTTCGATGACATCGCGATAGTAAAGTGAGCCTTTCATTTCAGCAATCCAGGCAGTAGGCTGATGACTACTTCCAGCAACGAGTAACTCTAATTGCTCATTTGGATTTTGAAGCTTAAGCTTTAACTTTGTGGCAGAAAGAACGTAGTCTGTAAAAGTAGTTTGGCATATTTTATCGACGCCAAGCTCTGGTAAAACATCGCCTATATAATCAATAAATAGCTTATTCGGTGCTAAAATCATGAGCTGTTCAGGATTAAAATGTTCACCCATTGTATAAAGGAAATAGGATATTCTGTGTAGAGCAATGGTTGTTTTTCCACTGCCAGCAGCACCTTGCACAATAATTGGTTGACGAAGATGTGCTCGAATAATTTCATTTTGTTCCTTTTGAATTGTTGAAACAATTTCAGTTAGACGAACATCAGCTTTTCCAGCCAATGCTTCTTGGAGTAGTTCATCATTTGTTGTTAGATCAATATCTCTTATATCGAGTAATTCGCCATTTTCGATCTTGTATTGCCTTTTAGCATAGAGATGTCCCTTATGAACTTCACCACGGACATCATACTCCATGTCACCAAGACGTCCATCATAATAAACATTAGCTACGGGTGAGCGCCAATCAACAATAATGGGCTCATGGGTTTCACGATGAAATAGTGATGTCTTCCCAATATAAAGGAATTCTTCTGGGTCACCGGTTTTTTGGAAATGGATTCTAGCGAAATAGGGCTTCTTGCGAACGGCCTCTAGACCTTCTTTTTGATTACGTGCCATTTCAAAAAATCTGGCATTTGTTAAGATATTTAAATAACTTAAACTCGAATCTAAGTAATCAAGATCGGCCATAGATTTACGGATATTTTCTTGAGCAGATTTTAAATCTCGTTGTGATTCGTCTAATATTTGTTGCATATAGCCCTGGGTATACGCTAACCGCTCTACTTCAGCCTGAAAATCTGGATGTTGTACAGTCATTTTTTAGCACCTCCTAGGTACTTACAATTTCAAAGTAGATTATCATACTACTATATATAATATTTACCAGCAAGTGAAAGCAAAAAGTTAATTGTGCTACTATTACATGGGGCTGGAAGGTTTTTCTTTGATAATAATAGAGGAGGTTATTGAATTTGGACATATTTGCACATAGAGGTGTTTCGATAAACTATCCAGAAAATACGATGGCTGCCTTTCAAGCAGCATCAAAGCTCCCTATAGCAGGGATAGAGCTAGATGTTCATTTAACCGCAGATAAAGAGGTAGTGGTGATTCATGATGAGACCATTGATCGTACCTCCAATGGCTCAGGCTATGTAAAAGACTTTACATTACAGCAATTACGTACATTTGATTTTGGTTCGTGGTTTTCACGGGAGTTCGGAGATGAAGTAATTCCTACGTTAGGGGAAGTGTTGGAGTTATTTGCAGGTACCAATCACCGTATCAACATTGAACTGAAAACAGACATTATTGCCTATGAAGGAATAGAAGCGCTCGTGCTCAAAGAAGTAGCAGCACAGCAAATGACAGAGCGAGTGATCATTTCATCTTTCAATCATGAATCATTGCAAACAATATCAAAAATAGCGCCCTATATAGAAAGTGCAGCATTGTTTGCAGAGGTGCTGGTGGATTTCCCAACTTACATTGCTCTTATACCCGCTAAGGCGTTACATGTAAGTTTGCCAACTTCCTTTCGTAAATCAGTTAAACTAGCTCTCGCTGAAGGCGCAACTGTCCGTGTGTATACAGTCAATGAACAACGTGATGCTCGACGTTTACAAGAGCTCGGTGTACAGGCGATATTTACAGATGATCCAGAAAAAATAGTAAGAGCCCTTAGTTAGAGAAGAAGTGGACAGCTAAGAGACAAAAGCTTCCGTGGAATCATTTGCATTTTCAAAATACCCACGGAAAGCAACGTCTTCTAGAGGGTTTTTACCATTTTGCACGATGCTCCTCAATACATCCGAGCATTTGTTGAATAACCAGTGTTTCACCATTGTCGAGTAAAATAGAACCATCGTAATAGCCAAATAGCTGATGTACCTCTGATTTAACTAGTTTGGCATTCGTTTGGGCTATACGCTCAAAAAAGGGTGAAAAGGTTAAGGAGACCTGATTGGAAAATTTAGTTTTTACTTTCCAACGCTGCATATAATCTTCGGAATCATAGTGAAATAATAAATCCTCATGTATTTTTGTCATTTTACCATCAACAAAAACAGCATTTTCAGTCATGCCTGTGCCATCTGTCCATTTACCTCCTAAATTAAGCCCGATCCGTCGTCCGCGTACTCGTTGAGAGGCCATTCCCCAATTCCATAATGCTTCACGTGGCCATACACCTCGTCCATAATCCAACACAGCAAAATTCTCCTCAGCTGAGAAATTAAACCGTCGAGTACCAATTGTGACAACACCTGATGTTGGCAATATGTGATGCTTGCCTGTGAACTGAAATGTTTTCCGATTCCAAGGAATGACTACATTTAGGGTTTCGTCAGCTGGTGGGTGCTGAATGATAAGCTTTGCTCGTAAAACATCTCCGTCAAAGTTTGGTATGGAAACAGATAGATGTGTTTCATTTTGTATATATAATAAATCAATCATCATTTCACTATTTTTAAATGAAACAGATTCTAAAACCTGTGTAGGCATTTTTAGTTTACCACCGAAGGGGATTGTGATCGTTTTTTCAAAATAGCGCTGTGTTTCATATTCAAGGAAATAAACGAAGCAGACTGCTGCGTAATCTAGATGACTAATCGTAGCTGAAAACAAGATTTCATCACCGTAGACACACCAATAGTTCCATTTCTTTTTGCGCATGAGATGGCCGCTTAAATTGCTATTAATAAGTGGTTTGCGTGCAAATCCGATGGCTGCTGGATTTAAATTACCTTTTTTGTCGCATAAAAGAGTTGGCTGTAAAATCTCTTTCTCAGCATGCTGCCTCACATTCAACATCCCTTCTGGTCATAAAATAAAATTGACATATCTTTAAACCCTATTGTAGCAAAAATGTTCTTGAAATTGGAAAGGAACATGCTGAATATAATGGATTTCAATAAGAATTATGAGGAAGGACCTAACTAATAGAAATGCTTAAATAGACATATGATGGCATGAGGAGGTTATGGTATGGCAAAAATGTATAATAGGCAGGCTGCAGTTCAATATGCTAATTTGTGGTGGAACAGACGCAATCCTGCTTTTCCAAATTTTGATGTAGATTGCACAAACTATATATCTCAGTGTTTACTTGCAGGGGGGGCACCGATGCGAGGTGCACCAAGTAGAGAGAAAGGCTGGTGGATTCAGCAAGGGAATTGGAGCTTTAGCTGGTCTGTTGCCCATTCATTACGATGGTATTTAGAAGGATCTACAACTGGATTGAAGGGAAGACGTGTTCAATATGCAGAGGAACTAGAGCTTGGAGATGTCATTTTTTATGATTTTCAAGGGAATGGGAGAATTGACCACTCCGTTATTGTTACAAGTATTCAAAATGGTATTCCTTATGTGAATGCCCATACCTCAGATAGTATTAATAGACCTTATTTTTACGAGGATTCCACCGCCTATACACCAAGCATGACCTACTTTTTCTATCATATAGATGACAGTTTTGCTTAGGAACAGGTAGTTTTAAAGCATACAAATATATGATAATGTGAAAGATAGAAGAGATAAACTCTAATATGTTGTCTTATGGTAGAAGGAGAATTGATATATGAGCGAACAAATTTTATCTGTTAGAGATGCAATTATTCAACGCCGTTCCATTAAAAAGTTTAATGGCCAGCCAGTAGAACGTGAGGATTTAATGGCTATTATTGACGATGCAGTATGGGCTCCCAACCATGGTAATCGCGAGCCGTGGCGATTAGTTATTGCCTGTGGAAAGGAATTAACAAGCCTTCATCAGCTATTACGGGACTTAACAATTCCTAAATGGCAGGAGCTTTCAAGCGAAGATTTAGCGAAGCAGATGTTGAAATTTACATTACCAGGTGGCTATGCCTTTGTTATCGTTCCAGAGGATGCGCGTCAAAAAGAACGTTTAGAAGATTATGCAGCGGCAAGTACATTTATTCAAAACATGCAGTTACTGGCATGGGATAGGGGCATAGGCTCTTGCTGGAAAACACCAGGCTTCCTAGATAACCCAAAATTCCGTGAAGCTTTAAAGGTACAGCCAGGTGAGCGTGTCATTGCTATGCTACAAGTTGGTTATTTTGATGAGGTGCCAAAAGGCAAAGAACGCAAACAAGCAGCTGATATCGTTACAATTTTTGGTGAGTAATCAAACAAAAAATCCCTTCACTTTAAAAGTGAGGGGATTTTTTTATTAATCGATATTTATTTTTGTAATTCTGAAACCTCATATAAATAATCACTCAGAACACGTAAGCCTTTATCAAAGTTTTCTAAATGGAAGTGTTCATTTGGGGCATGGAAGTTTTCACTTGATAGACCGAAGCCCATTAACACTACAGGTAATTCTAAAATTTCATCAAACGCAGCGACGATAGGGATGGATCCACCGCCTCGTGTGTATGCTGTTGGTACATTATACACTTTTTCATAAGAGCGTCCAGCAGCCTGGATAAATGGATGATCGAAAGGCGTTAGGAATGGACGGCCTTTATCGAATTCAGAAATGCTGATTTCCACACCAGCAGGTTTGTGCTTTTCAACATGTGCTTTTAAAAGTGCTACAATTTCATCTGGCTCTTGATTTGGTACAAGGCGGCATGTGATTTTAGCGCCAGCTTCAGCGGGTAGTACTGTTTTGATGCCTTCACCTGAGAAACCACCAAATACACCGTTAACCTCTAGGGTTGGGCGTGCCCAAGTACGTTCTAAATAAGAATATCCTTGTTCACCGAATAATTCTTTTACGCCAACTTCCTGTTTAACAGATTCTTCATCGAAGCCAAGCGCAAGATAAGCCTCACGTTCCTCTTCTGTTAATGGCAACACTTTGTCGTAGAAACCTTCAACTTGAATCGTACCATGCTCATCACGGAAGGATGCTAAAATTTCAGCTAATGCATGAATAGCATTTTGTACGCCACCACCATAAAGACCGGAGTGTAAATCTCCCTTAGCTCCACGCACATCAATTTGAATGCCCGTTAAGCCTCGTAAACCATAGCATACCGCAGGCTTCCCAGGACCATAAAGACCTGTATCGGAAATTAAAATTAAATCGGCGGCTAGTTTTTCTTTATTTTGCTCAACATAGGCAGGTAGATGTGGACTACCAATTTCTTCTTCACCTTCATAAATGAATTTAACATTAACTGGTAATGTCCCTGTTGTAGCAAACAATGCCTCAATCATTTTTAAGTGCATAAAGACTTGTCCTTTATCATCACTTGCACCACGAGCAAATAATTTATTGTCTCGAATTGTAGGATTGAAAGGCTCACTGTCCCATAAATTTAATGGATCAACAGGTTGAACATCATAATGACCATAAAATAAAATAGTTGGTTTACCTTCAGCATGTAGCCAGTCTGCATAAACAACAGGGTGCCCAGCTGTTTGTGTAATGGAGATATTTTCAAGATTTAGTTTTTCAAACGCACTGGCTAGCCACTCAGCTGCATGTTGAATATCCTCTTTATGCTCGGATAAAGAACTGATACTTGGAATACGTAAAAATTCATTCAGTTCATTTAAATGTGCCTCACGATGTTCTGCAAAATAAGCATCAATTTGCTGTAAATTAGTCATTTAGCATCCTTCTTTCTAATATTTCGATAATAGAAATAGTATAGCATAATTTGCTTTTAGGAAACTTAAATTGTCTTGAAAGATTACACATAGCACCTACAAAATAAACCACAAGTGCTAAATAGCAATTGTGGTTGAGTATTACTTGAGTGGGTTATAAATTTTTTCAGTGAAGTGTTCAGATACAACAGCCAGATCGCTTCGTACTATTAACAGCTAGAATGCATCACTAAAATGCGCTAGCTATCAGGCAAGTCTATTCAAAGCCTCATTAGTGAGCAGTATAACCACCATCAACAAGAAGGGTTGTACCATTAACAAAGCTTGCGTCATCGCTAGCTAAGAAGAGAACGGCTTTAGCTATTTCTTCTGGTTTACCAAGTCGACCTTGTGGGTGAAGGGAAGCTAAATATTCTTTCTTCTGAGCATCGACCTCAGCTAATAGGGGAGTGTCGATATAGCCAGGACACACTGCATTTACACGAATACCGTGTTTAGCGTAAGCAGTACATAGGTTTTGTGTTAATAATTTAACGCCACCTTTTGCAGATGAGTAGGCTGTAGGGTTTGGTAAGGCAACGAAGCTATGAATGGAACCAGCGTTAACAATGACGCCGCCTGTTCCTTGAGCAAGGAATTGTTCAATGGCGTATTTATCAGAAAGAAATACACCTGATAAATTAATATCAATTGTTCTTTTCCATTTTTCAAAAGAAAGCTCGTGTGCTGGTGCATCGTCAGCTACGCCTGCATTTGCATACATAATATCAAGTTTACCGTATTTAGTAACGGTTTCCTTTATCATGTTTTGAATGTCCGCTTCATTTGTTACATCTGTTTTCACGAAGAGTGTATCAAAACCATTGTTATTTAATTCTTCAGAAACGCTTTGTCCACGATCAGAAAAATCGGCAATAACGACTTTAGCTCCTTCTTCAACAAAGAGACGAACTGTGGCTTCACCAATCCCACTAGCTCCACCTGTAACAATTGCTACTTTATCTTTTAGTTTCATATAAATGACCACCTTTAGTAATGTTATTTTGCTGTTGCACCGCCATCAATAACGAATTCTGCACCTGTTGAAAAGGAAGATTCATCAGAAGCTAAAAATAATACAGTTTGCGCTACTTCCTTTACAGAGCCTAAACGTCCTAATGGGAATAAGTTTTTACCTAATTCAACTTTTGAGCTTCCTGTTGTTGCTGATGCATAGTCTGCCATACCTGTATCAATGTAGCCGGGATGAATGGAGTTGACACGTACGCCGTATGGAGCATACTCCATAGCAGCATCTTTTGTCATAATACGAACAGCCCCTTTACTCGCGCCGTATAATACGTGACCAGCTGCCCCTGTTAAGCCTGCAATAGAGGAAGCATAATAACAGAACCATTATGTTGCTTTGTCATAAGCGGCATAATATGCTTCATACCTAAGAACACACCTGTCACATTGATGGACATTAAGCGGTTCCAGTCAGAAAGCTCGATTTCTGCAAGAGGTTTTATGATATAGATACCTGCATTATTGAAAAGAATATCCACTTTATTAAATGTTTTTATTGATTCATCTGCTCCCTTTTTCCAGTCTTCTTCATTACTTACATCGTGGTGGAAAAATACTGCCTCACCGCCGATAGTTTGAATATCACGGACTGTTTCGTTCCCAGATTGTTCATTTATATCAGTATAACTATTTTTGCTCCCTCTTTAGCAAATAATAATGCAGTTTCTTTCCCGATTCCTGTACCTCCACCTGTAATAATGGCCACTTTGTTTTCTAATCTTATTTCAAGCACGCACCTTTCATTTTTTCTGGTTATATGGTTGCCTGAGGATTCAAAAGTATTCGCATTGTCTAGCGATACCTTCATCTTACTCCTTTCAATTTGAAATACTATCCTATAAGATGCTGTATAATATAGTGAATGAATATCCTCCATTTATAGGGGTATTTTTAGTGTGAAGGAGAAGAATTTCCTATGACGCATCCATTTCAATCAATTGAAGAAGTAACAATTCAAGAGTTTGTGTTGTTTATTAAAATTCATCATAAGCAAATTGAAGAGAATACAATTATTTACCTTAATCTAGAACCTTCTATAACTGGGGCAGATCGAAAAAGAGCAGCAATGCTATTAGATTCATTTTTGCGTTTAATGACACATGCAAATATCGATGAACTAAATAATGATGATAAGTATTTTTTTAACACATGGCTTCAATCACAGTTGTCCATTATTGATAGGAAGAGCTTTAATTTATTTCAATTAATTTTTGAGAAATCATTGATTACTTTTATGATTCAACAGAAGAGTAGTCGAACGAACGCCATCTTCATGTATATATTATCGACATTTACGTTACTTGTAGAGCTATACTATGGCTGTGAGGGAGATAACCAAACTGGTAACATAACTACTGAAAATCAAAAAATTAGGCATCTACAGCTATTAGATAGGCTTGATAAATTGCTCATTAGTTCTTCAGGTTATCAGGATTTAGCCCTTATTTTAAAAAAATGTGAAGAGTATTTTAGTTATAAAAGATGTGTATTTTACGCATATGTCCCATGGTCCAATCAATTTTATGGAGTTATTGGCGCAGAGCTACCTAAGGTGCAAAGCATGAAAGGGGAGTTGACTGGAGAAAACACGATACTTAGTTCAAGAAAACCCATTTATTTAAAAAATCCTAAAAATTACGTGAAAGAAGAGCATATCCAATTATTTAATTTATCCTCGATTATTTTTATTCCCATTTTGTGTGAAGATCAATTATTTGGATGGCTAACATTTGATCAGCTAGGGGAGGAATTTGATTGTACAAAGGAAGAATTAACACTCCTTGAGGAAGTAGGGAAGCGTTTAGGTTTATTTTTATCACGTAAGGGCGAGAAGGTAGAAAAGAATACAGTGCTTCATTTAACTGACAGGGAATCGATGATACTTGGCCTGCTTGCCGAAGGATATGATAATAAAAAAATTGCTGGTTTATTATTTTTAAGTGAGCATACTGTCAGGGATTATGTAAGCAGTCTGATGACAAAGCTCAAAGCAAAGAATCGAACACAGGTCGTTGCCTCAGCCTTTCGTCTAGGGCTGCTAAGCTAACACCCCAATGCACTTCTATTAGGAGTGCATTTTTTGTTTCTTCAAATGCTAATTAATATTCAGACAATAAATACTATTAAAAATATAGTTTAATTAATAGATAACTATTGTCATCAAAAGCTTTTTTGAAGGGAAAGCAGTATAGTAGTAAAACAATTTTTACGAATATTACAAGTGAAAGCGATTAAGCTTACACGATTGTAATGAAATTGAAAGCCAATGCGATAGAGTGTAATACATTATTTTGCGAGAATGTGTATAGAAGCAAGAACAAGAAGCGGAGGCATACACAATGAATGAAAAATTAGAAGGCGTATACGAGGAATACAATCGTTATATATATCATTTATGTTTAAAACTAACTCGCAATAATATAGAAGCGGAAGACTTAATGCAAGAAGTTTGGGTTAAGGTTGTACGCTATGAAGATAGCGTGGCCGAAGTAGAGCATATTAAAGCTTGGCTGACAACTATTACAATGAATACATTTAGAGATCGCTATCGTAAAAAAGTACGACGTAGCAAGTATATGATGAACCAACCTGAAACATTAGACGTACCGATTCTAGATTTGGTTCCCAATAACGATATTTCTACAGAAGAAAAAATTGAAAAGGACATTGTGACAAAACTAGTCCAAGATAAAATGGAGCAATTAGATGCCATTTATAGAAAGACTTTATGGTATTTCTACATAGACCAATATTCACTTGCAGAAATCTCTACAATTATGAAAGTTTCCATTGGTACTGTGAAATCTCGTTTATTCCGTGCAAAGGCTCGATTAAAAGAAATGCTCATGTCAGATACAGCTATAGTGGAATCTGTGCTACCAGCTTAATAAAGCAGATTGGTCGCACATCACGGTACTTAGACGGAAGTATTTGGTCGACTAATCAAAAAAGATGCATTCGCAAATAATTGCAAATGCATCTTTTTATTGTGCTTCAATCTGGCCGATTTGTCTCCACATCCAATAAACATTTAGAAAAAATAGTTCGTAAGGTTTGCAGTTCCTCCGCTGTTAGCATACCAAACATATTATTAATGATTTCACTCACTTGTTGACGAGATTCCTTTAATATGTTTTCACCGTCAGCCGTAATGACTAGTTGAGAAGCACGGCGGTCTGTGGCATGCTGTGTTTTTTCAATAAAGCCACCATTTATCAGCTTGGTTGTTAAAACAGTGACGCCACCAGTAGTTACTTTTAACCGCTCAGCAATAGCAGAAGGGCGTTTTGGGCCCTCCTGCGATAAGTAGTCTAAAATTAAAATATGGGATTTTGAAAAGCCGAGTACATTATGATTATTCCACTCGTTTGCCCACTTACGCTCAATAGATGAAACGACTTCAAACAACGAGGTAATGGCTTTTTGTTTTTCTTGGTCCATAGAAGGTCATCTCCAAAACTGTTTTAACTTTCTTGTGCCAATCTTGTCATCGCATTTAATTCGTAAGCACGTACTTTACGTGGGATAAAACGACGGATGTCCATCTCATTGTAACCAACTTGAATACGTTTTTCATCTATTATAATAGGGCTTCGCAACATTCTTGGGTGTGCCTGAATGATAGCAAATAGCTCTTGAATAGAAAGTTGGTCGATGTCGATATTTAAGTTTTTAAAGTCATTTGAGTTTGTTGCAATGATTTCATCTGTGCCATCTTCAGTCATGCTTAGAATTTCTTTGAATTCTGCAAGTGTAAGTGGGTGAGATGTAATACGTTTTTCTTTATATTCTATGTTGTGATCTTTTAACCATTTAAGTGCTTTTCTGGATGAAGAACAGCTCGCTTGTGAGTAAATTGTAACTGTCATTCTTCATTCCTCGCTTTCTTTTTTAGATTATATTTTACAAATAGCTTATTAGTAAGTTAATAGTTTATATATATATATCTTACTAGTAAGCTATATATAAATCAATAGTTAATTGAAAAAATTTCTCAATCGTATTATTATTTTTTCAGTTATATTAAAATATACGAAGATAAGCGTAAAAAGTTTCGTTTATTCAGCTTACAATGATGTAAGTTTATGTTAACTCTTTAGAATTTGTCTTTTTAAGCATAAAATCGATGATGAGTTAATAGGGACTACTAGAATTCTAAATTGTCTCGTAGGAGAGAGTTAGTTGGAAGTAGGAGTAAAATTGTTAGTCCACTGATTATAGTATGTTTATATGAGGCTATTTATACATCGAAGTTAAAAAATTTAAAAGAGCAGCCCCATAACATGTTGGGGCTGCCCTTGAAATAATTAGTCTTGGCCTTGTTGTCCAGAAGTAAACCAATCTTGAACATTCCAGACTTTTGTTACGAGTCCTTCATAGAAATCAGGTTCGTGACTTACTAGCACAATGGTACCTTTAAATTCTTTCATGGCACGTTTTAATTCATTTTTTGCATCTACATCTAAATGGTTTGTCGGTTCGTCGAAGAGAAGCCAGTTAGCTTCCTCCATCATTAATTTACATAAACGCACTTTGGCTTGCTCGCCACCAGATAATGAATTAAGCGGACGTGTAATATGGTCAGTTTTTAGGCCAGCTCTTGCTAAAGCTGCGCGTACTTGGGCTTGTTCCATAGAAGGGAAAGCATTCCAAACATCATCAATTGGCGTGATTTTCTCAGCTTTTACTTCCTGTTCAAAATAGGAAGGATATAGGTAGTCTCCGCGGACTACTTTCCCACCAAGCGCATTAATTTTACCTAACATTGTTTTTAATAATGTGGATTTACCCACACCATTCATACCGACTAAAGCAATTTTTTCTCCTCGTTCAATCGCAAAAGATAGTGGAGGAAGTAATGGCTTGTCTTTATCGTAACCAATCACTAAGTTCTCAGCCTCTACAACGTAGCGGCTAGATGAACGGGCTTCTTTAAAACCGAATTCTGGTTTTACAGCTGTTTCTGGGCGATCAATTCGCTCTAAACGATCAAGTTGCTTAGCACGTGATTTTGCACGACCAGTAGTGGAGTAACGTGCCTTGTTTTTAGCTATAAAATCTTCTTGCTTCTTGATGAATTCCTGTTGCTTTTCATAGGCTTCAATATGCTGACGTTTATTGATTTCAGCAAGTTCAAGGAATTTTTCGTATGTTGCAGTATAACGAGTTAATTTTGAAAATTCCAATTGGAAGATGACATCCACTGTTTCGTTCATAAATTCTGTATCATGTGAGATTAGAAGGAAAGCGTATGGATAGTTCTTTAAATAAATTTTCAACCAAGTAATATGTTCCTCATCAAGATAGTTCGTCGGCTCATCTAGTAAAAGTACTTTAGGTTTTTCTAATAAAAGCTTAGCGAGGAGTACCTTTGTGCGCTGTCCACCAGAAAGAGCAGCTACATCACGCTCTAAGCCAATGGCATCAAGTCCAAGTCCACGTGCCACCTCTTCAATTTTCATATCTAATGTATAAAAATCTCCTGCATCTAATGCATCTTGTACTTCTGCCATTTGTTCTAAAAGTACTTCTAATTCTTCAGGCGTTGCGTCTGCCATCTTGCCTGTAATTTCATTCAGCTCTTCTTCTTTTTTATATAATGGTAAAAAGGCATCGCGTAACACTTCACGCATTGTTCTACCAGCCGTTAGTACGGTATGTTGGTCTAGATAACCATAGTGCGTACCAGGCAACCACTCAACTTTTCCTGTATCGTGGATCGTTTGACCTGTAATGATGCCCATTAATGTAGACTTACCAACACCATTAGCTCCTACAAGTCCAATATGATCACCTTCCACTAAGCGAAACGATACATCTTTAAAGAGTGTACGATCACCGAAAGAATGACCTAAATTTTCTACTGTTAATATTGCCATTTCTGTTCCTCCAACTATCTTTCTTGTTTACATTTTATAGTTCTGCAAGCTGCTTGTTAAGTTCTGCTAATTGAGCTTCCATATTCGCAAGACGTTGCTCTGCCTTAGCTACCTGATCGTTGTGCCCAGTAGACTCCAACTTTTCTATATCACCTTGTAAATTCATATAGTCCATTTTTAACTCTCTAATTTGGTATTCAATATCACTTTTTGTTGGCATGAAGACTACTCCTTTTGAGACTATTTTTATAGTGAATGCGTGTAAAAGCGATGGAGGTTTTAAGAATCCCCCACCGCTTATTCTTTAAAATCAATCGGGTACTTGTTGAATTTACTTATGTCCAACTTCTGTAAGAGGTGTTGGAGTGAAAAATTCTTATATATTGTATCATAATCATCTTGGAAGTAGCACTAAGTAGAAGCGATATTATGACGATCATAAGCAAAATCTAAGAGTAATGCTTGAAGTGTTTCATTATTATCAGCGAGATTGAGTTGTCGCTGTTTTCTCACTGCTCGTTCACTGCGAGCTTCGTGTAAAAGAAATTCCATGACAGCATTTTGGATTTGTGATTGCTTCATTTTTCGACCAAGTCCTAGATGGATAAAGCCATTATGCTCACGAGGGAAAGCATGTAAAAGCTCAGCTTCAGTTTGCGCAAGTGTAATGCATGGCACACCAAAAGAGGCAATTTTATAAGGTGTATAGTTAGCATTACAAATAATGACATCTGCTTTAGGTAGTAGTTTGAGGAGTGCATTTTTATCTCGAAGAATAGCAGTATTGCGACGACTAAGTACCATCATTTGCAAGTCATCCGTTGCATGGCGATAGCTTTCGTCAATCATAACTGTAATTTGTAGTGGTATTTGTAGTTGAGTTAGGTGTCGAAGTGTTCGATACGTTAAATTATGCTCGTCCCCATCCTCGAAAGCGACAACGATATGAGGCGGATTTTCAGGTGTTTTACTATCAGATATATTATCGAAATGCTGATAAGCATCTGGCAGGGCAAAAACAAAGCTTCCACCAATATAATGTGCTGGTAAATAATCTTTCACTTCTTGATAGAGTGCTAGTAGTACACAATCACAGGCTTGGCCACCTTCACCAAAATCATCAAAATGAATAATTGTTTTGCAGAAAGGTCGTAATTCTTCTACTTGCCAGCCTTCAGAATTTCGCCCATCTCTAACAATTAAATCAGGTTGAAGTCCTTTGATTTGCTTAGGTAATTCGTTAAAGTGATCAAATAGAATAGGAGAAACTCCTTCATTCATTAAAATTTGGATTCCGTCATTTGAAGGAGTCTTTACAAAGATAAAAACCTTCTCATTCGAAAGTAGTTTAGCTAATGTTGAAACCCGTTCAAAAGGATACAGCCCTTTATCAATACAGCTTTCAATAATGAAAACAATCGTTTTTTTTGGTTCAATTGCGTGTGTTTCGTTTTGCAAATGTATCCCATCCTTTCCTCTGTCTCTTTAAATTATGGCGAAGAAAGAGCAAGTATGTGTAAAATTTAGGATTTGCTCATGAATGTCTCTAGAGGAATCTTCTAAAATAGCTATCTTTAAACAGTTTTAATCACCCAAAAATGGTCGATATATATAGAAAGGCGAATTGTAGAAATATACATAACAACTGGAAGGTCTTTATCTTGGTTCAGAAAAATCTCTTTACAAATGGAGATGATGGCATGTTTTGCTTAACTCCGATGTGTCAAGATAAGGTCTACGCAGGGTGTCAAGAATTTGAAGGCGAGCTTTTAGAGTGAGCCGTAATTGATATACTACCAATAAGTAGAAGGACGGGAGAAAAAATGAGTATGCGTGCAGCGATTGTTGTAGGGGCGACTGGTTTAACCGGCTCCGCTCTAGTTGAACAATTATGTGAAAATGATGAGTATATTTCAGTAACAGTTATTGCACGAAGAAAGCTAACTTATATGCATCCAAAGTTAGAAGTGAAAATTCGTGATTTTGATAGAATAGAAGAAAACGATATAGGATTTGCTCATGAATTGTATTGTTGCTTAGGTACAACCATTAAAAAGGCAGGCTCTCGTGAAATGTTTGAAAAGGTAGATTTTGAATACCCGTTAGCAATTGCATCTTTAGCAAAAAAACGGGGAATCCCTCATTTTCTTGTGATTACGGCAATGGGAGCTAATGAGAATTCTCCATTTTACTATAATCGAGTTAAAGGCAAACTTGAGCGTGATTTAGAGGAACTAGGCTTACAAAGACTTTCCATTATTCGCCCCTCACTCTTAGTAGGGAACCGTGATGAATTTCGATTAGGAGAAAAGGCAGGAGAAAAATTATTAAAGCTTGCACAGCCTTTATTAATTGGACCTTTAAAACGTTCTAGAGCAATTGAAGCTACACAAGTGGCAAAGGCTATGATTATTATTGCCCTATATGGTAAACAACAGCCAGTCACTATTTATCCATCAGATGAGTTAGCAACATTAGATTATCCGGAAGTACCAGAAGAGGACATTTCAAGAGAAACATTATTTAATTGGGATAAGCTGAATGAAGGCGAGAAAGTTAATCGGGAGGTTGTCATTAATCGAGATAAATATAAACTTGAGGAAACGGTCATTGATAAGGAAGTCCATTTCCGACAACGTGATCAGGATAATTAATTTAGGGATTAAATTCTCGTTCCGTCTAAAGACTGAATTTATATCAATTGTCATGACAATCCTTTCCGAGCCACTTTTCATTTGTTACAATATTATTGTAGAAGATGAATGTGGAGGCAAAGTAAAGATGAAAATTTTACTCGTAGATGGCACGATGTTTGGTCGTAAAACTGGTGCTATTTTAGAGCAAGTGGAGCAATATATTAAAGAATTAGATGCTAGTTTCGAGTTAGAAATGATGCATTTTAGTCAATATAAGCATCAAATTGTGGATGGTTCTCCATTAAATGATGATATGAAAAAAATGATTCAACAATTTGAGGAGGCAGACGCTTACATTATTGCAACGCCTATTTTCCAAGCGTCTATTCCAGGCGTTTTGAAAAATGCCTTTGACTTCTTACACCCTAAAACAATGCGCTATAAGCCCGTATCCATTGTTGCAAATGGAGGCACATATCAGCATCACCTTGTAGTCGAAAATCAGCTAAAACCTATTTTAGACTACTTCCGAGCGCTTGTTACGCCAAACTATGTGTATACACATACATCACATTTTGATGCAGATAATAATATTGTAGACGCAGACGTTCATAGTCGTTTACGTGAATTAGCTCGTGTATTTGTTCAATACTGTGAAATGAGCAAGAACTTGCCCAAAGAAACAATTGACCAACATTAAGATAGCCCTTGTACGGTGGTAAGAAATCACTGTGCAGGGGATTTTTCTTTGTAAGTATTGTTTTAGTATGTGATAAAATAAAACTTTAGTGACTCAGGAAGGAGGGCTGCTCATGCAGGACATCGCTTTACTAGAAAAACAACGCTGTAATCTTATTTTGACCAATAAGGCGAAGGAAGCGGTAGAGGAATGCTCAGCAAACGAGCATGCCTTTTTTGCGTTACAAAGATCTTTTACTGTCTATATTGAAAAACGAAAAGCAAAAACAGTTGGTGAAACCTTTTTATCCATCTATTTTAATGCGGAGGACAATGAAAAATTAAGCGATCTTCTTGCTGAGAAAACGGTTATTATGGATTGTGTGCTAAAGGTGGAAGGATTGCTGGCAACCAATATTCGATTTGTCCATATGCGTGGACCTATTAACACAAATCGTCGCTTAGCAGCTGGATTACAGTTTGTGACGAAGCCTAATAATGGAGCAGGTATTCCACTTGAGCTGCACACCAAAATAAGACAGCTACCGATTGCAGAAGAACGTACAGAGTATGTAAAAAAACGTATAGCCAGCTGGGAAGGCTATTTAAAAATACAAGAACGAGATGCAACCATCGATGATATTCATACAGAATTTAAGCAAAGCTATTTCAATGAAGACTTTACACGCTTAACCATTGTATGTCCCTACATAAAGAGTAAAGAATGGAAAAAGCTAGAGGGGTTAAGTGTTAGCATTCAAGGAATTCGAGGCGAAATAGGACAGGTTATAAAGGCTAATGCAGGAAAGCAAACGGTAGAAATTGATGTAAAGCCTTTTATACAGGATTTGGCTCGTAAGGACGGACTGAATCTTCGTTCAAAACAAGCGAGCTTTAGTAATTTTGCAACATTAAGCCAAATTCGACGACTACGTAATGGTTTTACAAAGCTAGAAAAGGGTGAGGCAGTAAACCCTAATTTAGAAACAATACTGTTTGAGAGACGCCCTACAGTTCGTGCATCCAAGCTACGCGAAGATATTGAATTTCATAATAATTTAAATGAATATCAACGACGAGCCGTTTTAGGTGCACTATCAGTTGAGGATTTGTATGTCATTCAGGGTCCACCTGGTACGGGGAAAACAACTGTCATTTCAGAGATTTGTCAGCAAAATGTTAAAGCAGGCTTAAAAACACTTGTTGCCTCACAGTCTAATTTAGCTGTAGATAATGCATTAGGACGCTTACTGTCCAATCAAGAAATTCGAATTTTACGCTATGGTAGAACGGAAAGTATTGAGGAAGAGGGTAAAAAATTTATAGAGGAAAATGTGGCGCTTCAGTGGCGTGCGCAGACACTTGCTGCGATTGAAGAAGCAATTACAATATTTCCAGAACGTCAGCAAGAGCTAGAAGCAAACCTTGTAAAAGCAAAAGATGAGCTAGAGAAATTAGAGCAATGGCTTGAGCAATTAACACAGGAAATGGCTGCAAAAGAGCAGGCAGCTATTGAAGAACCCATTTTACAGCAGGAGATTCAAGCATTAAAAAAAGAATTGAAGGTTGCTAAAACAGAGCAACAAACATGTGAGACTCAAAAAGAGCATTATGAAAAACAGCTCGCACAAATTGAGCCAATTGTACAGCAGCTTGAACAGACACTTGCTGATTACCCTTCAGTCGAGAAACTACAGGGTACGATTCAGAAAACTACTGAAAAAGTGAAACATCTAGAGGCTGCTGCTCAATATAAAGAACTACAAGAACAAAAGCACCAGTTAACACAGCAATTTGAAGAGATACAGCAGAAATATGAAATCGAAAGCAATCGTCTAGTAATCATGAAGGAAGCGCAAAAATATATATACACCTTAACCTCATTTGACCTTATTCAGCGTTTTTTACAACATTATCAAATTCGCCCTTCTCATGTACTTTCGCAACAAATAGGTCGCTTGCAGCATTTAGAGGATGCGAAAGATTTAGAGGCATGGTCAACGATTAATGCTCGTTTACAAAAAGCAATTGTGAAGCTAGAGGCTTTGGTCACGCATGAAGTCAAGGAGCGTGCCCTTGCTAAAAGTAGACTACAACCAGTACAATCGTTTTCTTTGCAAAACCTTACTGGTGTATTCGCACAATTAAACACGGCTTTTCAAGATGGTCAAGCACCCGCAAGTGATGTTATTGAAAGTTATTTGCTCGGGTTATATATGCGTCGTGATTTTGTTTGGCAAAAGGGGATAGCACTAAAGCAACAGCAAGAGCATAAAGATCAGGAATACGAAACTTTTCGTAAAAATCTTGTAACTTTAATTCATCAGGAGTGTGCAATAACTAGCTTTGATGTGCAAAGTTACCAGCGGCAGCTCCAACCATTTTTACAGCATACAGAGCGGTTACAACAATTAGCAAACGCCTTTCAGATTACTGAAGAACCAGAAGAATCTGTAGACTATTTAAAAATTCTTGCCTCCCAAGCTAGAGAGTCTCTTCTACAAGCAAAGCAGCAGCTTGAGGCAGTGGAGCAGGCTAAAGTACAACTCGTTCCTAAACAAGCCTCTTTACAGACTGTCCAAACAAACATGCAGGAAGTAGAACAGCAGCTAAAGCTTATAGAAGAACAGATAAAAGATATTAATATAGCTGGATTGAAGAAAGAAAAGCAACTAGCTACCTATACAAAGCTTTTACAATCTATGCCAGAACGAACGGCTGAAGAGGTGAAGGAAGCTATTCAAACTGCAAAGCATGCAATCGAAGCATTCCAACGTCAGGAAAAACAGCTACCCCTTCACAAAAAACTACAAGAACAATGGCGTGAAAAATTACAAAACGCAACAGAGTATGATTTAGATGAAATTCGAAAACTGTATGTACGTCATGCGAACGTTATTGGTACAACATGCGTAGCTTCTGCCAGTAAGGAGTTTATGGAAAATTATCCGACCTTTGATGTGGTTATTATTGATGAAGTTTCAAAAGCAACACCACCAGAATTGCTCTTACCAATGCTAAAGGGGAAAAAAGTTATTTTAGTAGGTGATCATCATCAGCTACCACCATTACTTGGGGATGATACGCTGGAGGAAACATTGAAGGCAATGCTAGAAGAAAATCCAAACTTTGAAGGCGCACAGGAATTAAAAAATCTGTTGCGTGAATCATTATTTGAGCGTTTATTTAATAATTTGCCACCAACGCATAAGCAAATGCTAGCATTGCAATACCGCATGCATGAGAAAATCATGCAAAGTATCACACCATTTTATGCGGAAGAAGAAAATGGCTTGCAATGTGGCTTACCAGATTCGGATGCAGCAAGAGATCACGGCTTAGAAGGGCAGTTTATAAAACGTGATGACCATTTACTGTGGATTGATATTCCAACAGAAAAACCTTATTTAGAGGAGCAAGTAAAAGGCGGAACGAGTCGTTTTAATGAAGGAGAATTGCTCACAATTCGACGTATTTTACTAGATCTCAATGAAGCGGTGAAGGCAGCAAAAGAAGCAGGGCGTATGCCGCAGGATGCTCAAAAAAGCGTTGGTGTCATCAGTTTCTACGGTGAGCAAGTAAAGAAAATTAATCGCCTTCTTCAGCAAGAATTACAGCTACCACATCTGCAATTTAGAACAGGGACTGTTGATAAATTCCAAGGGATGGAAATGGATGTCATTTTAGTGAGCATGGTTCGTAATACACCCAAGGGCGGGGATATTGGCTTTGCCAGAGATTATCGTCGTTTAAATGTCGCGCTATCTCGTGCACGTGAGTTACTACTGCTTGTTGGAAGTGCAGAAATGTTTGCAAAACGTGCAAAACATCAAGAAACAAGAGAGATGTATGCGAATTTATTAAAAACAGTAAAATCCTACGATGGCTTACGTAATCATGAAGGATTGGTGATATAGATTGTCAAAATTACAACAACGACTAATGCGTGAGCTTCAGCAGAATCGTAATATTAAGATTGTCAAAATGGCTGAATGGTGTATTCCCATTCGAACAGTTGATGTGACCTATGAGCCTGTTCGTCGTTCAACAATGGATGTCTTAATGACAATGCTTCTGCTTAGTATTCAAGAGGCGGATTTTAGCAATGCACAGGAATTGAGCGAGCTATTGCTGGTAGACTCATTATTTATTGAAGACTTGGTTTCTTTAATGATTCGAGTAAACCTTGTGAAGAATGAAGATGATTTCTATAGGCTAACTGAAAAAGGACAGAAGCAGCTAGAACGAGGTATTTTTGAAGAAGAACTAGAGGAAGAAACCTCTACGCTTTACTTTAGTCCCTGCCATCAATCGTTTCTCACTATCGATACGAGGAATGATGAATATGATGAATTGCCAGAGCTTTATCGTTATATTGACAAAGAGGCAGAACAACAGGAACAATTTGAGGAGTCCATGGTGATTGCAGCTTTACAGGAATCGGATGAAGAAGAGGAAGGGAGCTCTCAGAAAGTCATCGCAAAAATTGTTCAAACAGCAGCTCAGCAAATAAATGATAGCCCATGTTTAGAGTTTGTTCTTTATGATAAGGAACAGGATATAGTATTTGTACGAGTTTGGAATACATTACTCAATCAATGGGATTATCATTTAGAGCAACAACTTACAGACGAAGAACAATTAACATGGCGTGAGCAATATTTATCTTGATTCAATTTCAATTGCTAGAAAAAACGAACGTAAATCGCGTTCGTTTTTTTATTTTAATTATAAATTTACAGAGTTAGGTGATAATCGAAAAATTTTTTCGATAAAATACTGCATTAGCACAAATTAAACCATCGCTAAGGAGGGGACAGATGTTAACGATTAGTTTATGTATGATTGTTAGAAATGCACAATGTACGATTGAAAGATGCTTAGATTCGGTTCAGCACCTCGTGGATGAGATTAATATTATTGATACTGGTTCAACTGATCGTACAAAAGAGATTGTCCAAAATTTTACCTCTCGAATTTATGACTTTTCCTGGTGTGATCATTTTGCTAAAGCTAGAAATTTTTCCTTTCAGCAGGCAACAAAAGACTATATTTTATGGCTTGATGCTGATGATGTTATGACAAAGGAAAATCAGCACAAGTTCAGCCAACTAAAGCAATCGTTATTTCCCTCTATTGATGCTGTAACAATGGATTATTATTTGACGCTTGATTGTGATGGGGAAGTGGAGTGTAGTGAACGAAAGTTTCGTCTAGTAAAAAGGGCGAATCATTTTCAATGGGAGGGTGCTGTTCATGAGAATTTAAGGGTGTCAGGGCAGCTCTATCATAGTGATATTGCTGTCACACATTTACCGTTAACGAAAGATATTCATCGCAATATAAATATTTATGAGGGATTAATAAAGAATGGACATTCTCTTTCAGCAATTGAGACATTTCATTATGCGAATGAACTAAAATTACATCACCGTTACCTAGAAGCTATTAATCAATACAACCTATTTTTGGATAGCAACTTAGGCACTACAGATAATCGCATTGAGGCTTGTTTACATGTAGGGGAATGCTATCGACGTTTACATGATGATCAACAAGCACAGCAAGCTGTTTTGCAATCTTTCTTATATGATCGACCAAAGTCAGAAGCATGTTGCCGAATGGGCCAATTTTTTATGGAGCAATTAAAACATAAAGAGGCTATTTACTGGTACTCTCAAGCCTTGCAACAAGCTCCTGCCGATACAATGACTATCCAAAAGCGTGCTTATTCAACATGGATTCCACATCTACAATTAAGCCTTTTGTACAGGGAGTTACGGTTATTTGAAAATGCCTTTCAGCATAATCTAGAGGCACAAAAATGGAAACCGAATCATCAAGAAATAATCAATAATGAAAAATATTTACTTAGTCAGTTAAAGATATAAATCTTTCTTATGGAAAAGGTACATCAATAAACAAGACATAAATAGCTTGGCCAATTAACAATGAAACACCTACAACAACCGTCATAAAAATCACATTACGTGGCCTAAAATTTTTTGCTTCCATTAAAAACCTCCCTCGATATAGAATATTCAGTCAATTCAAGATATGTTTCGAAGGGATGAGTATGCATAATAAAAGAGCAAATTCACTTTAATTGTGAATTTGCCTATTACTAACTGTCTGCAATTAACTGTATACATGAAAAATACTCACAGTGTGCAATGCGCTGTGAGTATTTTTTTAATCAAGCAAAGTGTATTATGAACCTGCTAAACATTATATCGGAATACTTGAAATACAAAGGAACTTTACAATTGAATCTGTTTTATTTATCCAATTATGAGGGGTGGTTGAATCTAAGAAAACACAATCATAAGGATGTAAATCATGCTCCTCTTTGTCAATGACAATGGTTAGTATGCCTTCCAAAACATAAAGAAATTCTTGGCCAGAATGAGAATAAGAATCCTCTCGATTTGCACCTGGATTCAATAATACTAAGATGGGATTAAAGAGTGGATTTTCAATGTTTCCTGCTAAATCTCTATAAAAAAATTGGTTATTCATGGTGTTCGTTTTACTAATAATATTACGCATAACTGTAGGTGCGATTTTTTCATCAGACTCTGAAAAAAAATAGCTCGGATTAACACCAAGTGCTTCAGATATTTTTTTCAATGATTCTAGCGTTATGGATGATTTTGATCGTTCAACCTGGGACAAAAAGCTAATTGAAAGATTCGTTTGATCAGCTATTTGTTTTAATGTTAACTTCCGTTCTTTTCGTAAACTTTTTATTTTTGCTCCAATTATATCAGTCACTGTTCTCCACTCCTGTACAAATATTAGTTCTATTTACTATTCAAGAAAAATATCTTTGGGTGAAATTCATTAAGTAAATTTATTTCATAGGTGTATGTTAAGGGTTATTTTATTATTTTGTAATTTGACTAGCCACAATAACTCCGAGAACTAATTAGACCCTAAAGTAACCATACAATAGTAGTTACCTTCTCATGATTCTTATTGCAGTGTTCGTTTATCTACATATTTCACCAAATAGAAGAAGCCACGTTGATAAGGATAACACAAAAGCTTTAATTTCAGAACGGTTACAAAATTTGGGTGTAAATCAATCTAAATCATCAATAAAGATTGATCATTCGAGTTTAAGTGTCACTTAAATAAATATGTGTAATATATAAATAAAAGAAGATTTCATTTAAAAATATTCGGAAAATTTAGTTTACATAGAAAATTCGGTGTGCTATTATCTTCAATAATTGAAGCTGTACTTCAATATTGTATTTGTTGAATCAAGTATTCTATTAAATAATAAAGGAGAATGAAGATGAATTTTCATGGTATTTTGGTTCCTATAGTGACTCCATTTAAACAGGATTTAAGCCTAGATTTAGAAACTTTAAAGCAATTGACAAACACATTTATTGACAAAGGTGTTAATGGTTTAGTGGTGTGTGGCACAACTGGTGAATATTACGCCTTGAATGAAGTGGAACGTGAAACCGTTTTAAGAACGGTGTCGGAAGTTGCTAAAGGTCGAATATCCTTAATTGCAGGTATTAATGATTTATCAACTAATGGGGCAGTTAACCGTGCCAAACAGGCTAAAGATTTAGGGTATGAAGGTTTAATGTTATCACCCACACCTTATAGCTTGCCTGACCAAAGTGGTTTGATTGCCCATTACGAAACAGTGGCGGCTTCAACTGATTTACCTATTATCATGTATAATTTCCCTGCTCGTATCGGCATTGAAATTGAGTATGAAACGGTGGTGCATTTGTCTAAAAATCAGAATATTGTTGCTATTAAAGAGAGTAGTGGTGATTTTAGCCGTGCATTACGTTTGCTACAAACTCCATTTGAGAATTTTGAAGTGATTTGTGGTTGTGACGATCAGCCAATTGACTTTTTCTTTTGGGGCGCAAAAAGTTGGATTGCTGGAGCAGGTAATGTGTTCCCAGAGGAGCAAGTAGCTATGTTCAATGCTTCCATAGCAGGGGATTGGGACAAAGCACGGCAAATCATGAGGGATATCTATCCTGCTATCCACTCGATGGAATCTGGTAACTACAACCAAAAGGCCAAGTTAGGTTGCCTGAAAGGTGAAATCAAAGTTGGTACAGTGCGCCTACCTTTATCTGATTTGTCAGAAGAGGAAAAAGAGGAGTTTTTGGCTTTTTTTAATAAATAAATTGGAGGAAAGATAAAATGACCGTATCAAAAGAACAAATCTTTGCCCTTGCTAAAGAAGGGAAGCTTTGGGCTGGTAACTTAATTGATGGTTTTTCGACTACAGACTGTAAAATAGAAAATCGTACTCCAATCGACAACAGCATAATTGGCTATATAGCCGATGGTAATTCACAGGATGTAGAGGCGGCTGTTAAGGTAGCTAGAGAAACATTTGAAACAGGTACTTGGAGTAAATTATCCCCGAGTGAGAGAAAAAAAGTAATGATTAGATGGGCACAATTACTAGAAAAACACAGTGAAGAATTGGCCGCCTTGGATTGCGTAGATGCAGGTAAACCTATTACAGAATGTTTGAATACTGATATGCCAGCAACCATTGATACATTTTATTGGTATGCTGAAGCCATTGATAAAGTCTTTGGCAAAGTTGCTCCTACAGGTAAAGATGCTCTGGGTTTGATTGTCACTGAGCCCATTGGCGTAGTTGGTGCAGTATTACCTTGGAATTTCCCCGCGCAAATGTTTGCTTGGAAAGTAGCACCTGCTTTGGCAGTAGGTAATTCTGTGATTGTAAAACCGGCGGAATTAACGTCACTTAGCGCATTCCGTATGATTGAACTTGCTTATGAAGCGGGGGTGCCTAAAGGAGCATTAAGTTTGGTGTGTGGTTTGGGAGAAAAAGTAGGTGAACCTTTGGGAAGACATATGGATGTGGATGTTGTCTCGTTCACTGGTTCAACAGAAGTGGGTAGATATTTCTTAAAATATTCAGCAGAAAGTAATCTTAAAGAAATCATTTTAGAGTGCGGTGGTAAGAGTCCACAAGTATTGTTTGAAGATGCAGATTTGGATGCGGCAGTTCCACATATTTTATCAGCCGCTTTCTGGAATATGAGTGAAAACTGTAGCTGTGGTTCTCGATTGATTGTACATGAATCTATTAAAGAGGTGTTATTAGAAAAATTAAAGGAAGGCTTAAAGAGCTGGAAAGTAGGAAATCCAATGGATGAGTCGGTCGCCATTGGTCCCATGATTGAAGAAGCGCACTTTAATAAAGTAAAATCATTCCTCGACATTACTATTCAAGAAGGTGGTCGCTTAGTTACTGGTGGTAATATTCACTGTGAGATAGGCAGTGGTTGGTACATTGAACCCACTATATTTGACAATGTAACCGCTAACATGACCTTGTTCCAAAATGAAGTATTTGGTCCGATTTTAGCAGTTAGTACATTTGAAACGGAAGAAGAGGCCATTGCACTTGCCAATAACACTACCTATGGTCTGGCTGCATCTTTTTATAGCCAAAACGTTCAGCGAACGATGCGTGTGGCACGTGAGATAAAAGCAGGAACTGTTTCTGTGAATGGCTTTAGCGAGGGCGATATCACCACCCCGTTTGGAGGCTTTAAACAATCAGGTTTTGGTGGTAAAGACAATGGCTTGGAAGCACTTGAGCAATATGTGCAAACAAAAGTAATTTGGTACGTTCAGTCATAATAATTTGAATCGGCTTTTATGGGGGAGTGTATATGGAGAAAACAGACAATAAGCAACTAAAAAAAGTTGTTGCTGCATCAATGATTGGATCTGTAGCTGAATGGTATGAATTTTTCTTATATGGTACCGCATCTGCTCTCGTTTTTGGAGAATTGTTTTTCCAGAAAACAGGGAATGCTATTGATGGCATCTTAGCTGCATTTGCACTCTATGCAGTAGGATTTCTAGCCAGACCTATCGGAGGACTTGTTTTTGGTCATTATGGTGATAAAATCGGACGTAAAAATTTATTACAAATTAGCTTGATCATCGTTGGAATTACGACTTTCTTAATGGGGTGTATTCCCACATTCAATAGTATTGGTTATTGGGCTCCTATCTTACTTGTTACTTTACGTTTAATTCAAGGATTTGCTTTTGGTGGAGAATGGGGTGGTGCTGTTATTTTAGTATCTGAGCACAGCCCAAACAATCGTCGTGGTTATTGGGCAAGTTGGCCACAGGCGGGTGTGCCACTGGGAAATTTAATAGCTACAATTATCCTTTTACTTTTATCTAAAAACTTAAGCCCTGAGCAATTTATGGATTGGGGTTGGCGTGTAGCATTTTGGTTCTCAGCAGTTGTTGTACTGATTGGACTTTGGATTCGCAAAAGTGTAGATGATGCCCCTGTTTTCAAAGAAGCACAAGAAAAACAAGCGCAATTAGAAAAACAACAATTAGGTATTATAGAAGTGGTTAAATACCACAAAAAAGCGATAATTGCAGGTATTGGAGCTCGTTTTGCAGAAAATATCTTATACTATATGGTGGTTACTTTCTCCATTAGTTATTTAAAACTTGTCGTCAATAAAGACACTACCCAAATCTTATTATTAATGTTTGGTGCTCATGCTATTCACTTTTTCTTCATACCATTAATGGGTCACTTAAGTGATATTTGGGGGAGAAAGTCTATCTATATTACAGGAGCCATTTTAACAGCGTTTTGGGGATTTGTTGGGTTTCCGATGATGGATACAGGAAATGATTGGATCATTATGTCTGCTATTACTCTTGGTTTATTCATTCAATCGATGACGTATTCTCCATACTCAGCATTAATGACAGAGTTATTCCCAACTCATATCAGATATACAGCATTGTCCTTATGTTATCAAGTAGCACCAATTTTAGCAGGCTCATTGGCTCCATTAATTTCATTAAGTCTTTTAAATAAATTTAATAGCTCCATCCCAATTTCAATTTACTTGGTTATATCAAGTATCATTTCTATTTCATGTATCATGCTGGTGAAGGAAACAAAAGGAAAATCACTTACTTTTAAGAAAGCGCAGTAAATAGGTTTGCTGGCTATAACGTTTAAAATTATGTACGATAATCAATTTAATTTTTGGTAACTAGTTCTATTAATATAAAAGAAGAGCATGTTTTGACGATTTCTTTCAAAACATGCTCTTCTTTTATATTTTATTTTTAATCGAACTTTAACCCCTTCAACGCTTCAGCAAGTGCATTGTTCACAGGTTCCTCTTTGTTTTGTTGCTTTAAGTACTTTTGTACTGAGCGCTTGTCGACCTTGCCTCCGCCTTCTTTTTTGCGTCTTGCTTCAAAGGCAGATAATTTTTCACGATAGCCACATTTACAAACAAAAATTTGACCATCGCCTTCTCCGCGAAGCTCCAATTTTTTATGACATTGTGGACAACGTGCATTTGTGGTACGTGAGACATTTTTACGATGACCACATTCGCGATCTTGACAGACAAGCATTTTTCCTTTCTTGCCATTCACTTCAAGCATCGGTTTACCGCAATCAGGACATGATTTGGTAGAGATATTATCATGCTTATACTTTTTGTCACTACCCTTAATCTCTGTAACAATTTCCTTTGTGTAATTTTTCATCTCGCTAATAAATACATCTTTTTTTAGCTTACCCTTTGCAATAAGCTCAAGCTTTTGCTCCCAATCTGCTGTCAGGGCAGGGGATTTTAATTCCTCTGGCACTAGGTCGAGTAGTTGACGACCTTTAGAGGTAATATAAATATCTTTGCCACCACGTTTTTCTATTAAGAAGGAATTGAAAAGCTTTTCAATAATATCTGCACGTGTTGCGACTGTGCCAAGACCACCCGTAGATTTTAATGTGTCGGCTAATTTTTTATCATTCGTTGCCATATATTTTGTTGGGTTTTCCATGGCTGATAAAAGAGTAGCTTCGTTAAATCTAGCAGGTGGCTTTGTTTGACCAGAAGTTTGGGCAAGAAGCTTTACTTTTAACATATCGCCCTTATCAATGCGTGGTAATATTTGTTCCTTTACGTCATCTGCTGTGTCCTCATCATCAAAGCGATGTTCATAAACTTCTTTCCAGCCAGATGATAAAATCGTTTTTCCACGAGCAATAAAGCTTTCATCGCCAATTTTTGCACGTAATGTTAATTGTTCATATTCAAAAGCAGGAAGTAGAACAGCTAGGAAACGCTTTACAACAAGATCATAAATTTTACGTTCTTTATCTGTGAAAGCTGAATAATTTACATAGCCCTCTGTTGGAATTATCGCATGATGATCGGATACTTTACTATCGTCGACAAAGGCCTTTGTTGGCTTGATTGGTTTAGTGAGCAGTTTATTGGCGATGGAGCGATATTCACCAATACCACAGGCCTTTAAGCGTTCTGGTAGTGTAGCAACGATATCCTGTGAAATAAAGCGAGAATCCGTACGTGGATAAGTTAACACTTTATGTTGCTCATAAAGTTTTTGCATGATATTCAATGTTTCCTTCGCTGAGTAGCCGAAGATTTTATTGGCATCACGCTGCAATTCAGTTAAATCATAAAGGCCAGGTGCAAATGATTTTTTAGGTTTCTTTTCAATGTCCGCAACGATGGCATTGCTATTTCCTATTTTTTTCACCAGTGTATCGATTTTATCTTTATCAAAGCTACGACTATTACCATTTTGGTCTTGCCATGTGAGCTTTAAGTTGTCAGCTGTTTGCGCTTCAATACCATAATAAGTTTGTGCCTTAAAGTTTTTAATCTCATCTTCACGTGCAGCAATTATCGCTACTGTTGGTGTTTGTACACGTCCGCAATTCAACTGTGCGTTAAAGCGGGTAGTTAAAGCACGAGTAGCATTCAGCCCAATATACCAATCTGCTTCTGAGCGAGCTACAGCAGAGGCATATAGATTATCATATGCATTACCTGGCTTGAGATTGGCAAACCCATCTTTAATTGCCTTATCTGTAACAGAGGAAATCCATAGGCGTTTCAAAGGCTTTTTAATTTTCACTTTATCGAGTATCCAGCGTGCTACTAATTCACCTTCACGTCCAGCATCTGTAGCAATGATGATTTCATTAACATCATTACGTGTAAGCTGACTTTTGACCGCATTAAATTGCTTTCCAGTTTGCTTTATAACCGTTAGTTTTAAGCGTTCAGGTAACATGGGTAGATCTTCAAGATTCCATGTTTTATATTTCACATCATAGCTTTCTGGGTCAGCTAGTGTTACAAGATGTCCAAGCGCCCAAGTCACAATGTATTTATCTCCCTCAAGGAAGCCATTTCCTTTTTTATTACATTTCAGTACACGTGCAATATCACGTGCTACAGAAGGTTTTTCAGCAATTACTACGCTCTTTGCCATTGTTAACACCCTTTCATAGTTCCATGGTTTTAAATATAGCATAGGTTGAGTGGGTTCGCAGTTTAACTGCAATGTAAAATGCATTTAATAGGCAAAGAAAAGAAAGGGAAGAAAAATTGTCATGAAGAGCAAAGAAACTTCATATGGTGTATATGTGATTTTAGCCTTTTAATTTCTGTTCTATGTAAAAATTATGCTCGTAATTTTGAGAAAAATCTATTTTGTTGCTAGACACCAAATTTTGAGAATGCTATATTTATGTTGTCATAGTATTTTTATAATTAGGAAAAAATAGAATACTTTATGGGTTTGAATGATTTTTCCTGATTATAAGGAGTGATGAAGTATAGAGCTAGATGAAGGATGATAGGTGCCTATGGTAAAGAAAACGTTAAAACAAAGAATTGTAGACGCTTCCGTTGAATTGTTTCAACAAGATGGTTATCACAATGTAACAGTGGATCGTATTGTGGAATACATTGGGGCATCAAAGGGTGGATTTTATCATAATTTTAAATCAAAAGATGAACTGTTGTATGAAATTCATGATGTCTTTATTTCATATGTCATTCAACAATCGCAAGCTGCATATGACAAATTCGATACACCTATCACACGTTTGTGTGCCATGCTGCAAACACTGACACAAGTATTTGATATGTATCAAGCACATATTACGATTTTTTATGAAGAAAGTCGTTCACTCTCAGATGAATATAGTGACATCATCCATAAAAAGCGAGATCACTATCGTGATATTTTACAAAGAGTGATAGCAGAGGGTCAGGAAGCAAAGGTTTTTCGTACCGAATTACCTTGTACAATTGTGACAATGGCAATTGTCGGGATGATTAACTGGACATACAAATGGTTTAAGCAATCAGGACCATTAACGATGGAGCAAATCACAGATGTTTTTACCGATATGGTATTACGGGCAATTGTGACAAAACAAGCCATGGAAGAAGCGAAGCAATTTATAATAAAGGGGTAGCCAGTAGGAAACACTGGTTTTATTATTTGTTTTTACAAACCGACTAGTCGGTATTAACTGTAAGCAATTATTCTTAAGCTACATTTACTATGGCAAATTCGACATTAGGGGGACTAGGGATGAATTTTGAATTAACAAAAGAGCAAGAAATGATTCGAGACATGGTGCGTGATTTTGCTGAGAAGGAGATTAAACCGTATGCTCGTGAGGTTGATGAGACATCAACAATGAGAATAGAGAGCTTTAAGAAGATGGCAGAACTAGGCTTATTGGGTATCCCGTTTCCTGAGGAATATGGTGGATCAGGTGGTGATACGGTGTCCTATGCTTTAGCTGTAGAGGAGATTGGTCGAGCATGTGGGGGCACAGGGTTAAGCTATGCAGCTGCTGTTAGCTTAGGAGCCTCACCAATTTACAACTTCGGCACAGAGGAACAAAAGCAAGAGTGGCTAGTTCCATTAGCTAAGGGTGAGACATTAGGATCATTCGGTTTAACAGAGCCAAATGCTGGTTCAGATGCAGGGGGCACACGTACTACAGCTATTATTGATGGTGATGACTACATCATTAACGGAGAGAAATGCTGGATCACCAATGCAGGATATGCTCGACAAATTATTGTAACGGCGGTAACAGGTAAACGTGAGGATGGTAAAAAGATTATTTCTTCTATTATTGTGCCAACAAACACACCAGGTGTAACAATCAACTGTAATTATGACAAAATGGGTGTACGTGGCTCCAATACATGTGAGATTGTGTTAGAAAATGTTCGTGTCCCAAGAACAAATCTATTAGGGGATGAAAAACGTGGCTTTAGCCAGTTTTTAAATACATTGGACGGTGGTCGTATTTCCATCGCTGCTCTTTCTGTTGGAATTGCCCAGGCTGCTTATGAAAAGGCACTAAAATTCGCGAAGGAACGTGAGCAATTTGGTGCACCTATTTCGAAGTTACAGGCGATCCAATTTAAATTAGCTGACATGGCGATGGAAATAGAGCTAGCTCGTACGTTAGTACATAAAGCGGCATGGTTAAAAGATCAAAAGAAGCCATTTGGCAAAGAAGCTGCGATGGCTAAACTATTTGCTTCTGAAATGGGCTTCCGTACATGTAATCAAGCAATCCAAATTCATGGTGGTTCTGGATATATGAAAGAATACGATGTAGAACGTCATTTACGTGATATTAAATTAATGGAAATCGGTGAAGGGACATCTGAAATTCAACGTCTTGTTATTTCTCGTCTAATTGGCTGTTAATCATCATTAGTTAAGTTAAATAGCATAAATAAGGGGGATCTTCATGGCAGAACTTGTGTATCAAACAATTGGTCAATTGCTAGATGAACAATCAAAAAAGTACCCGCAGAATGAAGCACTGGTCTATGCTGACAGAAATTTACGCATGACTTATGAACAGCTAAATCGTCAAGCGCGATACGTAGCGAGAGGTTTAATGGCTCTTGGAATTGAAAAGGGAGATCATATCGCAGTATGGACGACGAATGTTCCTGAGTGGGTACAGCTTCAATTTGGTACAGGGAAGATGGGTGCTCCAATTGTAACGGTAAATACGAATTACCGTGCGAGTGAGTTGGAGTATTTATTGAAGCAATCTGATGCTAAAACGATTTTTTTAATTGAAAATTATCGAGACCATTCTTTTATCAATACACTGCAAGAGTTATGTCCAGAGCTTGAACATTGTGAACCAGGTAATTTGCAATCAAAGCGACTACCTTTATTAAAAAATGTTATTTTAATCGGTGAAACCAAATACCCCGGCGTACTTAATTGGTCAGATGTTTTAACAGCTGCCGAGCAAGTAACCGAGGAACAGTTAGATCAGAGAGAGCAATCTCTCCATTATGATGATGTCATTAATATTCAATATACTTCTGGTACAACAGGCTTTCCTAAGGGAGTAATGCTAACGCATTTTAACTTAGTCAATAATGCTGTCAATATTGCTGAATGTATGCGTTTAACGGCAGAGGATCGTCTATGTATCCCAGTTCCATTCTTCCATTGCTTTGGTTGTGTCATAGGCACATTAGCCATCACAACGAGTGGTGGAACGATGGTACCAGTACAGGAGTTCTCACCTGAAGAGGTACTAAGAACCGTTCAACAAGAGCAATGCACTGCCTTACATGGCGTGCCAACGATGTTCATTAGTGAACTTAATTTATCAAATTTTGCATCTTTCGATCTTTCAACTTTACGTACAGGCGTCATGGCAGGATCAAACTGTCCAATTGAGGTTATGAAAGCGGTCATTGAGAAGATGGGCATGAAAGATATAACAATATGCTACGGTCAAACAGAATCATCACCTGTTATTACACAGACAAGAACGGATGACCCGCTAGTGTTAAAGGTGGAGACGGTTGGCCGTGCTTTACCTAACCTAGAAGTAAAGATTGTTGTTCCTGGAACTACCGAGGAAGCTCTGACAAATGAACAGGGAGAGCTGTGTACAAGGGGCTATCATGTGATGAAGGGCTATTATAAAAACCAGGAGGAAACAGATCTGGCTATTGACGAGGATGGTTGGTTGCATACAGGTGATTTAGCAACAATGGATGAAGCAGGTTATGTCCGTGTAACAGGTCGTTTAAAGGATATGATTATCCGTGGTGGCGAAAACCTATATCCTCGTGAAATTGAGGAGTTCCTTTATACACATCCGAAAATTTCAGATGTTCAGGTTGCAGGTGTCCCTGATCCTGTTTATGGCGAGGAGGCGGCAGCTTGGATTGTTTTAAAAGAAGGGGAGCAGGCTACAGCGGATGAAATCCGAGATTATTGTCGAGATAAAATTTCTAGACATAAAATTCCGCGACATATTTTCTTTATTGATAACTATCCAATGACTGCATCTGGAAAAGTTCAAAAATATAAATTACGAGAAGATTTCGTTATGACCGTAAAGTAAGGAGGGGCAGTGAATATGTTCAACAAGGTATTAATTGCAAATCGTGGGGAGATTGCTAGACGTGTGATCAGAACATGCAAGCGCCTAAATATTCATACGGTTGCTATCTATTCAGAGGCAGATGCAGAAAGCTTACATGTGAAAGATGCAGATGAAGCTTTCTGTGTGGGGAAGCCACCGGTTGCACAGAGCTATTTAAATATCGACCGCATTCTTGAAATTGCACTAGAAAGTGGCGCAGAGGCTGTTCATCCTGGCTATGGTTTACTATCAGAGAATGCAAATTTTGCGAAACGTTGTGCAGAGGCGGGTTTAGTGTTTATCGGGCCAAGTGCTGATGTGATTGCTTCAATGGGCAGTAAATTAGAGGCACGTAAAACAATGAAAGCTGCAGGTGTACCGATTGTAGAGGGTGTAGAAGCGCCTGTGAAGGATGTAGAAGAAGCCACTAGCATAGCGGAGCGTTTAGGCTATCCTATTATGTTAAAGGCATCTGCAGGCGGTGGCGGTATCGGTATGCAACTAGTTGAAAATGCCGAGGAACTAGCCAAAGCTTTTGAGGGCAATCAAAAGCGTGCACAATCATTCTTTGGTGATGGCACGATGTATATGGAGCGGTTCATTGCTAACCCTCACCATGTCGAGGTGCAAATTATTGCAGATCATCAAGGCAATGTTGTTCCATTATTTGAACGTGAGTGCTCTATTCAACGAAGAAATCAAAAAGTAGTAGAAGAAGCACCATCCCCGTTCATCTCACAAGAGACAAGAGAAAAAATGCTAGAAGCGTCAGTTAAGGCGGCAATGCATATTGGTTATGTCAATGCTGGAACAATCGAATACTTGGTTGATGAAGATCAAAACTTTTATTTTTTAGAAATGAATACAAGACTACAGGTAGAGCATCCCGTTACGGAGGAAATTACGAAGCTTGATTTAGTAGAAGAGCAATTAAAAATTGCGGCAAAACAACCTCTTACATTTACTAGAGAAAATATTACTAAAGAAGGGCACGCGATTGAAGTGCGCATATACGCTGAAAATCCTTCGACATTTTTCCCGTCTCCAGGTACCATTACGACTCTTGAATTACCGACCGGTGAAGGAATTCGACATGAATGTGGCGTAGAGTCTGGTTCAGTGGTAACACCATTCTATGATCCGATGATTAGTAAATTGGTAGTGTGGGGGGAAACAAGAGAAATTGCCTGTGAAAGATTAGCACAAGCGCTAAAGGCGTATAAAGTGGAGGGGATTCAAACGAATATCCCGATGCTTTTAAATACCATCACACATGAGCAATTTTTAAAAGGGCATACGACAACAAAATTTGTAGAGCAATATTATTTACCGCAATTAGCAGAAACAAAATAACAATGATCATGTATTCGTGCCTCCATAGAGGGACGAATACATGATAAAAAAATTAGGAGTGAATGATTATGGCAACAGTAAAAGCAAGCATGGCAGGAACAGTATGGAAAATCGTCGTAACAGAGGGCGAGAAAGTGACAGCAGGTCAAGATGTAGCCATTTTAGAATCGATGAAAATGGAAATTCCAATTGCAGCAGAAGAGGATGGCGTAGTGACGAAAATCATTGCCAATGAGGGAGACTTTATTAACGTTGATGATGATATTTTAGAAATTGAATAAGAGGAGGCTTGTTTATGCAGCTACCTAAGCAAGTCACAATCAAAGAAGTTGGTCCCCGTGATGGCTTACAAAATGAAAAAACGCATATTTCAACAGCTGATAAAGTGCAATTAGTAAATTTATTAGGTCAAACAGGATTAAATTATATTGAAGTGACATCTTTTGTGCATCCCAAATGGATTCCTCAATTGGCAGATGCAGTCGAGGTTCTGCAAGCCATTAAAAGACATAAGGATATTACCTATGCGGCACTTGTACCCAATATGCGGGGCTTAGAACGCGCATTGCAGGTTGAAGTAGATGAAGTAAGTATTTTTATGTCTGCTAGTGAAAGTCATAACCAAAGTAATATTAATAAAACCATAGATGATACATTTCCCATATTAGAGGAAGTTGTAGTAGGAGCTCAGGCTGCAAAGAAACATGTTCGAGGTTATATCTCAACGGTTATTGGTTGTCCCTATGAGGGGTATATGCACCCTGACAAGGTATTACGAGTAACGGAAAAATTATTAGAGATGGGTGTGACTGAAATATCGCTTGGTGACACAATTGGTGTTGGTGTACCGACGCAGGTTGAGTTTCTTTTAGAGGAATTACTAAAAAGGTATCCTGCTGAAAAATTTGCCATGCATTTTCATGATACACGTGGGACCGCATTAGCCAATATTATGAAATCCTTAGAGATGGGTATTAGCAAATTTGATAGTGCGCTTGGTGGGCTAGGGGGCTGCCCATATGCAAAGGGTGCCTCAGGTAATGTAGCCACAGAAGATTTATTGTATTTATTTGATGAGATGGGCATTGAAACAGGCGTAGATCGACAAAAGGTGCTAGAGGCGGCACTCTTTATTGAAGAGAAG
Source organism: Lysinibacillus sp. FN11 (assembly GCF_024628845.1). Classification (NCBI taxonomy): domain Bacteria; kingdom Bacillati; phylum Bacillota; class Bacilli; order Caryophanales; family Bacillaceae; genus Lysinibacillus; species Lysinibacillus sp. FN11. The sequence goes on from NZ_CP102383.1 coordinate 4,783,898, forward strand.
TTAGGCAAGGCTGTTGCATCAAAGCAAATGGCTATTGTCCGCAATGAAAGGAGTGCAAATCAGGGATGACACAACTCGTTCGTTTTGAATTACTAGAGGATAGTATTGGACTTATTACACTTTCAAGACCAGAAGCTGCTAACGCTATGTCGGTTCAATTACTGCATGAGCTGTCTGACACGCTTGATCAAATCAATGGAGATCCAGCAGTGCGTGTAGTCCTTCTAACAGGTGCGGGCGAAAAGGCATTTTGTGCAGGTGCTGATTTAAAGGAACGTAAAGGAATGTCTGATCAACAAGTGAAGAAGATCGTGCAGCTGATTGGTGCCACTGTGGCAAAAGTTGAAACACTTGCACAGCCTGTCATTGCTGTCCTAAATGGTGTAGCCTTTGGTGGAGGCTTGGAGTTGGCACTAGCTTGTGATTTACGAATTGCTGCTACACATGTAAAGCTTGGCTTAACAGAAACTTCGCTCGGTATTATTCCAGGTGCTGGGGGGACACAGCGACTTCCACGTTTAATTGGTCTTGGTAAAGCAAAGGAATTAATTTATACAGCACGTAGGCTCAATGCCGAAGAAGCTGAAAATTATGGCATTATCGAATATGTTTATGAAGGACATGAGGTATTAGATAAGGCACAACAGCTTGCACTGGAAATGGCAAAAAATGCACCACTCTCTTTAGTGCAAGCCAAAGTTGCGATCAATCAAGGTGTTGAGGTAGATTTAGCTACCGGGTTAAAAATTGAATCACTTGCATATAGTGCACTGATCCCAACAGAAGACCGATTAGAGGGCTTACTTGCCTTCCAAGAGAAGCGAGCGCCACAATATTCAGGGAAATAAAACGCCAAGAAATCATTTTGGTGTAATCGATTGGGCAAAGGGAGGAAATAAACATGAGCAATATCTCGACAGAAAATACACCACCTACAATGAAAGATAAAATTTTAGCAGGTGGATTACCAAAATATCATGATAAAAATGCACAACAAGGCAAGCTATTTGTACGTGAGCGTCTTGAACTTTTACTTGATGATGGTCTTCAATCGGAGGATGGGCTCTATGCAAACTGTTTAGCAGGGGATTTACCAGCAGATGGCGTTATCACTGGTATTGGTAAAATTCATGGTCGTACGGTTTGTGTGCTAGCTAACGATTCAACAATTAAAGCTGGTTCTTGGGGAAAACGCACAGTTGAAAAAATGATTCGCATTCAAGAAACTGCTGAAAAGTTGAATTGTCCATTACTCTATTTAGTGGATTCAGCGGGTGCCCGTATTACAGATCAACTTGAAATGTTCCCAGGACGCAGAGGTGCAGGACGCATTTTCTACAATCAAGTCAAGCTGTCAGGAAAAGTTCCGCAAATTTGCTTATTATTTGGTCCTTCCGCAGCGGGTGGTGCCTATATTCCTGCATTTTGCGATATCGTGGTGATGGTAGAAGGAAATGCTTCTATGTATTTAGGATCTCCTCGTATGGCCGAAATGGTTATCGGTGAGAAAGTAGATTTAGAAACAATGGGTGGCGCAAAAATGCACTGTTCCGTTTCGGGTTGTGGAGATGTGCTTGTTAAATCCGAACAGGAGGCTATTACTTATGCGCGCAAATATTTAGGATACTTCCCTAATAACTATGCAGAGCGTAGCAAGGTAGAGGCTCCTAAACCACCGGCTTCATTTGATAAATCTATTGAAGAATTAATCCCTCAAAATCAAAATGTTCCATTTGATATGTATAAGCTAATTGATCGTATTATCGATGAAGATTCGTTTTGTGAGGTTAAGAAATTATTTGCACCAGAATTAATTACAGGCCTTGCCCGAATTAATGGTCAATCAGTCGGCATTATCGCTAACCAACCACGCGTTAAGGGAGGCGTGCTATTCCATGATTCTGCTGATAAAGCGGCGAAATTTATTTCACTTTGTGATGCATTCAATATCCCACTGTTATTCCTAGCAGACGTTCCAGGCTTTATGATTGGTACTCAGGTAGAAAAAGCAGGAATCATCCGTCATGGTGCTAAAATGATTTTTGCCATGAGTGAGGCAACTGTTCCTAAGCTAACAGTCATTGTGCGTAAAGCGTATGGTGCAGGATTATATGCAATGGCTGGCCCTGCGTTTGAACCAGACTGCTGTATTGCCTTATCAAATGCACAAATTGCCGTAATGGGACCAGAAGCTGCTGTCAATGCAGTCTATGCCAATAAAATTGCAGAACTTCCAAAAGAAGAGCAAGCAAGCTTCATTGCCGAGAAACGTAAAGAATATCAAGAGGAAATTGATGTGTATCGCTTAGCTTCAGAGCTTATCATTGATGATGTGATTGAGCCTAATGAGCTGCGTAAGGTACTAGAAAATCGCTTAGAACTTTATATGTCAAAATACTTATTATTCTCACAACGTAAGCATGGGGTAAACCCAGTTTAAACATACTTATTATAAGGCTGTCTCTGCTGGTAGGAGACAGCCTTTTTGGGTGATAATTTTTTCAGCTACTTGCAAGCTATAGTTGAGCATATTAAAATATGGGAAGGAATAAAAGGGAAGTGGGTGTTAAGCTTGTCTAAAAACAACATAGCGGATGTTCAAAATAATGCCAAGCTCCCATTACCATATCGGGATGTCATTGATACATATTATTTGCCGCTAAAGGTTGCAGGTTGGATTTTATTTAGTATCTATTCATTTATGGCTTTTTATAAATTGGTTATTGATCGCTTAGTAGATGTAGTCGTCATTTTATTAAAGGGAGATTACTCTATAGGTGACTTAGGATTGTTTGATTATAGTAGCTGGCGATTAACTACTAATTTTATGCCCTTCGAAACGATTCTCCGTTATATAAACTACTCTCAGTATTTTAATTGGGAAATTATAATCGTTAACTTACTTGGCAACTTATTAATTTTTACTCCAATGGGCTTTTTACTGCCATTACTATCGAAGAAATTCCGAAAAGCGTGGGTTATTATTTGTTTAGGCTTTATTTCTAGTCTTGCTGTTGAAACCGTTCAATTTATTTTTACCGTTGGTTCTGCAGATATTGATGATTTAATTTTAAATACAATTGGTGCATGGCTTGGTTACTTAGCCTATAAAGGTATATTGATTAGACCCAAAAAATGAGAAAAGCAGTCCAGTATGAAGGGGCTGTTTTTTTATTTTATATTGATTAACACCATTTGTTTAGTGTATATGGTAATAAATTTTATTGAAAAGTGTATGGAGCTAATAAATGAATATGAAAATATTAGCTGAATGAGGTTCTTTCTGCCTATTTCTGAAAATAATTAGTATCTCTTTAGGAGCTTAGTAGTAATTAGTGCTTGAATTTAATAGTGAAAATTCCGATAATGAGTGTACAGAAACTATTAAAATGGTATAGATAGAGTGTGAGGAAGAATGTTCATATCTATTAACTTATTAGCATATGAAGATAGAAGGACGAGGTGAAAACAATGAAAATATCAAATTTAATGGAGCAAGAAAGAATTTCATCCCAGCATAATCGTAAAAAAATACTTCAGCGTAAAGAGGCAGGAGATGCCTATAGAAAAAATGCGATGTATTTTCAACCAAAGAAAAATCCATTATTGATTGAACTTGAAAATTTATTATTAGGACGTACTGACCAAGATTTGTATGATCAACAGCAAGAAGAGTCAAAAGAAGTAACTCCTCAGCAGAAAGCCATTATGGAAGATTTACAGCAAACAGAAAAGAATGTACGGGCCCATGAGCAAACTTATAAAGTAGGAATGAATGATAACGCTGATTCCTCGAATATATCCGATTCAGAACAAGGTGACACACTGCACATTTTAGAGCAGGTACGTAATGCAGCATTGTCATCAGCAGAGCCCTCTCCTCTAGATTTACGTGTGGCGCAAAGTGTTGATGCTCAAATACAGCATATGTTAAATAATTCAAATTTTGATGAGGTTGCCACAAATGAAAGCGAACCATCTTTTGTACGTGACATCATTGAAGTAAAGGTTCCTAAACGTTACTCGAAGGAATTGAAATTGGACCCATTTGCAGATACAATTTTCGGTAAGAACTATGAGACTGCATTCAAGTTAAGAGTATTTAAACAGGCATCGGAAAGATATGCGGCTCACGTTCAAATGACGAAAAATGGCTATCGTCCAGACAAGGATTCTATGTTCTCTTTGATAGCCTGATGCTGTAGATAGGAGATTGTTGACATGGCAAAGGCAAAGTATGCGAAAACGAATGCGATTCGTTTATTAGAACAACAAAAAATTCATTTTGATGTGATGGAATATGAAACAGGGGATGGTCAAGTAGATGGTGTTTCTGTAGCTGAGAAAATAGGGCAGCCTGTTGCTCGGGTATTTAAAACATTAGTAGCAAAAGCAAGTGCCCAAAGGTTATTTGTATTTGTAATTCCAGTAGCTGAAGAGCTAGACTTAAAAGCAGCCGCGAAGGTAGTTGGGGAAAAGAAAATTGAAATGTTAGCGGTAAAAGATCTACTTAGCCATACTGGTTATGTTCGCGGTGGATGTTCACCAGTAGGGATGAAGAAGTTATATCCAACGGTCATCGATGTATCTGCTCAAGAACAAGGTAGTATAATCGTTAGTGCCGGGAAAATTGGTATGCAAATTCATGTACAAATAGAAGATCTGAAGAATATAACAAAGGCACAACTTGCCTCAATTACAACTACCCATGAGTGAGAGAATGGGTAGTTTTTTATGTGGTAAGATAAACGGTTTAGTTCAAACACTTATCTTAATTTTGGTTGAAAGTATGATACAGTAATAGCAATATTATTCATAGAGAGAAGGATAAGGAATGCGTAGAATAATGGGGTGGCGTTGGACCTTTTTTATTGGTGGCTTAATGGTGATGTCACTTGGCATCACGATGTCGATAAAGGGGAAAATTGTTGGAACAAGCCCGTGGGATGTTTTACATGTAGGTCTATTTCAAAATTTTGGGTTAAGTATTGGCACATGGTCTATTGTAACAGGACTCTTTATAGTTGCTTCAACATCCATTGTATTGCGTCAATGGCCAAAGATAGGTACTTGGCTCAATATGCTGTTAATTGGCTCGTTCATTGATGTATTTAACTGGATGTTACCCTCGACGGATGTATATGGCTTACAAATTACATATTTTATTATTGGCTTATTTGTTTTGAGCTTTGGCTGTGGGATGTATATTGCACCGAATATGGGCGCAGGACCAAGGGATACCTTAATGATGATACTTGTCGAAAAGTTTGGTGGATCTATTAAAACAGCGAGAATGGGAATTGAAGTACTTGTAACCATTGTGGGCTGGCTTCTAGGAGGACCAGTTGGAGTAGGGACAGTATTGATTGCCTTAACTTCAGGCTATATTGTGCAATATTCATTACCGTATTGTCGTAAAATATTGATGAAATGTATTGGAAATATGGAGGGCATAAAGCCATTCTATTAAACCAAGAAGCTACTTAGATCTGTAAAGGATAGAAGTAGCTTTTCATTTTTTTTAGCGTTCTTTCATATAATGCAGGGCACAAGCTAAAGGAGGAACAACATTTGAACGGAAATGTAACGTATTATTTTGGACACGCATTGACTGGCCAAGGTGTGAAGCATTTATATAAAGAAATGATGGAAGAGGCGTCTCTCGTTTATTTTTTGCAAGGGCCTGCCACATTTAAAGGTTCAGAACTGTTAAAAGAACTTGGATACTTCTATGTAAAACAGGGTTTTGCTGTCGAGTGGTTTAAGCATGCTTTATTAGAGGAGGTTGTTGAGGCCGTTTATATAAAAGGCTGTAACAGACTTTTTGTATGGGCATCTGAGTGGAATATTGAGCCAACTTTACTCGGTACAAAGCATCGTGTCATGTCTTTCTACGATTGTTTAGAGGACCTACAGCTTAAAAAGATTGGAGAACAGCTTGCAGAGGCCATGCAAGAGCGTGTAACATGGCGTGAAAAATGCATAGCGAAACTGAATCAAGCAATTAAGCTACATGATGACTGGGAGGTTGTTACACAAAGCTGTATGGACTGGCAGGCATTAAATGAACAGGTGGAAAATTTAAAGTCGGATGTGTTCCAATCCATTGTTCTAAATAAAACAGGTATGCGGACACATCGTTTACTGGGAACGTTAACTCCTAGAGGTGCGGAAAATACAGTGGATAGTATCACCAAAAGTATCACGACTCGCTTTATGATTAAAGGTAAGCCAGGTACAGGCAAATCTTCACTAATGAAAAGCTTAGCAGATGAAGCAAATGCAAGAGGGCTTGATGCACAAATTGTTTGGTGTGGCTTAGATGCAGGATCTGTGGATATGGTCATTATCCCAGAGCTCAATTTCTGTATTTTTGATAGCACAGAGCCTCATATCTTTAATCCAGAGGATGGTAGGTTAGGGGATAAGATATTTGATATTGGTCAACATTGTACGCTTTCAGAGGAAGCAGAAACTGCAATCGAGGCAGTGCGAGCACAATACAAAGAGGCTATACAGGATGCAATGGGCCATTCTAAACGATATGCAGAAGCTGAATATACTGTTCGTCGTTTATTAGATAATTGTCTGTCGGCTTCTTTATGGCGCGAAAAAACAGCGCCACTATTCGAAAGATTAACAAAGTAATGTAGCTAATGGCTTGCATGTGCTAAACTAGGAGCGAGAACAGTTTTCCTAGGAAAGGATGATACGCTTGTCAAAAGTATTGAATGCATTTTTAGATGAAAACCTACAAGCCCTACATGAACAAGGCTTATACAATGAAATCGATCCAGTAGAGGGAGCAAATGGTCCAATTATTCAGGTCCGTGGCAAAAATCTTGTTAACTTATCCTCTAACAACTATCTTGGTTTAGCAACAAATGAAGAATTAAAGCGTATTGCCAAAGAGACAATTGATAAATACGGTGTTGGAGCAGGTGCTGTTCGTACAATCAACGGGACACTTGACTTGCACGTAAAATTAGAAGAAAAGCTTGCTGAATTTAAAGGAACAGAAGCGGCTATTTCTTATCAATCTGGATTTAATTGTAATATGGCAGCTATTTCTGCTGTAATGGATAAAAATGATGCCATTCTATCTGATCAATTAAACCATGCCTCTATTATTGATGGATGTCGCTTATCGAAGGCAAAAATCATCGCGTTTAATCACTCTGATATGGAGGATTTACGTGCAAAGGCAAAAGCGGCAAAGGAATCAGGTTTATACAATAAAATCATGGTTATCACAGATGGTGTCTTTTCAATGGATGGTGATATTGCTAAATTACCTGAAATTGTGGAAATAGCTAAAGAGTTTGATTTAATTACGTATGTGGATGATGCACATGGTTCGGGTGTAACAGGTAAAGGAAAAGGAACTGTGAAGCATTTTGGATTAGAAAAAGAAATTGATTTCCAAATTGGTACATTATCAAAAGCTATTGGTGTAGTAGGTGGCTATGTAGCAGGTAAGAAAAATTTAATTGATTGGCTAAAAGTTCGCTCACGCCCATTCCTATTTTCAACAGCATTACCACCAGGTGATGTAGCCGCTATTACAGCAGCCGTGCAAATGCTGATTGATTCAACAGAGCTACACGATAAGCTGTGGGATAATGGTAATTATTTAAAAGCGGGGCTTGAGAAGCTTGGCTTTAATATTGGTGCGTCTGAAACACCAATTACACCATGCATCATTGGGGATGAAAAGTTAACACAGGAATTTTCAAAACGTTTATTTGAAGAAGGCGTTTATGCAAAATCGATTGTCTTCCCAACAGTTCCAAAAGGTACAGGTCGCGTTCGGAATATGCCAACAGCGGCACATACAAAAGAAATGCTTGATGATGCAATTGCGACTTACGAGAAGGTTGGTCGTGAATTAGGCGTTATTCAATAAGAAAAAGGCTTCCTCATGGATGGGGAAGCCTTTTTTGCATGATAGAAAAGAAAAAGTGAAGGATAGAACCAAAAAAGTGACCGATAGAAGCTTAAATCTAACTGATAGCGATCTTATCTAAAAATAGACAATTTCTTTATTTTGACCCAATTATTTTTCCTGCCTTGAGCTGTTGAATAGCTTGATCAGAAATATTTAATGCCTGTAAAATTTCTTCATTATGTTGACCTAATGTAGGTGCTGCACTTGTTAGCTGTCCAGGCGTTTGTGAAAACTTAGCTGGGAAGCCCAATGTTCTCATTGGTCCAGCAATCGGGTGCTCATAGGACAGTACCATGTCACGCTCTAGTATATGAGGGTCATTTAATGTTTGGTCATAGGAATAGATTGGACTAGATGGTACACCGTGCTTATCCAATAGTTCGAGCCAGTAGAAAGCCTTATGCTTGATTAGCTCGCTTTCAATTTCTGCTTCCAGCTCCCTCACATGTTGGGCACGTGAATAGTTGGTAGCAAAGAGAGGATTGTCTAACCAATCAGGTCGATTGACAACTTTTACGGCAAAAATCTCCCATAGCTTTTGATTGCCAGCACCTACTAGAATATAGTCATCCTGTGTTTTGAAACCTTGATAGGGCGCTGACACACGATGGGCGGTTCCAGTTCGCTCAGGTAACTCACCCTTTCCGAAGTAAGCAGCGGCCTCCCAAACAGTCCACGCAAGACCTGACTCCACTAAGGACACATCAATATATTGACCTTCGCCACTACGAAGCTTATAAATATAGGCCATTAAAATGGATTGTAAGGCTGTTTGTGCAGCAGCAATATCATTCACCGCAAAGCCAACTTTTACAGGTCGGCCATCTGCTTCACCTGTCATATGCATTAAGCCACTCAGACCCTGAGCCATAATATCATAGCCACCCTTTTGACTATATGGACCTGTTTGACCATAACCAGAAATAGAGCAGTAAATTAGGCCTGGATTGATGGCTTTTAATGTATCATAATCGATACCAAGCTTTTTCGTGACACCTGGTCGATAATTTTCCACAAGTACATCAACAGATTGAATCAATTCTTTAAATAAAGCCAGTCCCTCAGTAGTTTTTAAATTGATGCAGACACCTTTTTTATTACGATTAACCATCATATACATATGACTTTCTTCATTAACGAATGGACCCATTGTACGGGTATCGTCTCCATTTGGGTATTTTTCAATTTTGATAACTTCTGCACCCATATCTGCTAATACCATGGTGCAATAGGGACCAGCTAAGACTTGTGATAAATCGACAACCTTTAATCCTTGTAATGCTTGTTTCATTTACCCTCAGTCCCATCCTGTTTGACTAATGTGATGTTGCGTAATCCTTTGACAGAGGTGGCACCGGCTAATGCGATAGAAACCTTTAATTCATCATAAAGATTGGTCATCACCTTTTCGACGCCTTGTTGTCCTTCAAGGGCTAGTCCATAGACGAAAGGACGTCCTATTGCAACGGCATCCGCTCCTAAAGAAAGTGCTTTTAAGGCATCCATGCCACGATATACACCACTATCTAATATAATAGGAATTTGTCCATTCACAACTTTCGCAATAGCGGGAAGGGCCTCCAGTGAACCAATCACGCCATCTAATTGACGGCCACCATGGTTTGATACAATAATGCCATTAATACCATTGTCAATAGCTAGCTTTGCATCTTCAGGATGTAAAATTCCCTTCAATAATATAGGAAGATTTGTACGTTTTTTTAACTCTCGAACATGCTCCCAATTAAGTTTTGGGTGGAAGACATTTTGCAAGACACCTTGTACATAGGACTCGAATGAATCATCAGGTAAAGAGGCTGTAAAAACGGGATCATTCATATAATTTCCTCTTGCATAGCCTAACTTCAATGGTGAAAACTGATTGCGTACATCTTCTTCACGCCAGCCAAGCATTACGGTGTCGACAGTTAAAACGATCGCTTCAAATCCAGCTTCCTCCGCACGTGCAGCCATACTAAAAGCAATTTCTTCATTAGTAGACCAATATAATTGAAACCATTTTGTTGCAGAAGGCGCAGCTTGAGCAACTTCTTCAAGAGCAAAAGTGGAAACAGTGCTTTGTATATAAGGGATATTTAAAAACTGGGCAGCACGTGCAACGGCAAGTTCTCCTTCATCGTGAACCATTCCGTTCATGCCCACAGGAGCAAAAAGCAAAGGAGTTGGGTATGTTTTACCAAACAAATGAACGGATGTATCAACGTTTGACACATCATTTAAAAAACGGGGAACAATGGAATACTTCTCAAAAGCTGCTCGATTATTGCGCAGTGTTTGTTCACCGCCAGCACCTGAACGGATATAGCCATAAGGTCCAGCTTCGATTTTTTCCGCTACGGCCTTTTCTAAATCTGCAAAGCAAATGGGGAAGGGGGCTTGTGCAGTTATATTTTTTAAGAGTAGATCGCCATCAGTTATGTTTGTCATCGTTACAACCTCACTTATTTATTGAAAATAGGCTTTCTTTTATTTAAAAAGGCTTGAATACCTTCGTTATAATCGTCTGAACTAAATGAATCCAAAACTAACTGTGCCAACGCATCATTTTCTTCATTTTCACCATCAACAATTGCCTGGATAATTTTTTTGATGCCTGTGTTTGCAATGGATGATTTACTTAATAAATGTTCAGCGAATTGCAATGTCGCCTCATCAATATCCTCTGGTTCGTGGAGGGCCGTGATTAAACCAATATTTTTTCCTTCTTCAGCTGTAAAAATAGTAGCTGTGTACAAAATTTCCTTTGCCTTAGCGACACCAACAATATTGATGAGACGTTTTGTACTTTCTAAATTATAGACAATACCTATGTTTGCAGCGGTGATGCCTAGCTTACTCTTAGGTGTTGCTATTCTAAAGTCACAAGCGTTTGCTAACTCTAAGCCACCACCAATTGCTAAGCCCTGAATCATAGCAATTGTCGGGTGTGGAAATTTATAGAGAGCATCGATCGCCTTTAGAGCCAATTCATTATAGGCTTTGGCATTGTCTGTAGCATAACGAACATCTAAAAACTCGGTAATATCTGCACCGGAAGAAAAGGCTACTTCATTGACACCGCGAACAATTAAAAGTTTGATGGAAGAATCTACACTGAGCAGCTCTAGTTGGTCTACTATGGCTTGAAACATTGCCCTTGATAAAGAATTCCGTTTTTCCGGGCGATTTAATACTAACGTTGCAATATAGCCATACTTCTCTACATAAATTTCGTTTGTCATCTTCATTCTCCTATTAGTCTTTTTTCAACTTCGCGGCGAAGCGGTTACCGATGGATTGAATGCTCTGCACAAGGATGATTAAGATAAAGACAGTTGCATACATCACATCAACCTCATAGCGTAAATGACCATAACGATAGGCAAGGTCACCTAAACCGCCAGCACCAACCATTCCTGCCATTGCTGTTGCACCAATTAATCCTATTGTGGCAATCGTTAAGCCTAATATAATAGATGGTCGAGCTTCACGTAATAGGACATGCCAAATGATATGGCGACGTTTAATACCCATGGCTGTGTAGGCTTCTACTACTCCTGAATCCACTTCTAATAGCGCAGATTCCATCAGTCGTGCAATATAAGGAGCTGTGTAAACAACTAGCGGAACGATTACACCTTTAACACCAATTGTTGTACCTACAATTAACTTGGTAAAAGGTAAGATGAAGAATAATAAAATGATAAATGGAACAGAGCGAACAATATTGATAAATAGATTAAAAAACTGATAGAAAAATTTATTTTCAAAGGATTGTCCTGGTCGTGTTAAAACGATTAATAGCCCTAATGGAATACCAATCAGAATGGAGAACAACAATGAAATTCCGACCATTTGAAATGTTTCGATAATTGCTTTGCCAATTACATCTGACCAATCTGTAAAGAAACTTTGGATACTACTCATTGAACGCACCTCCTAATTCTTCCACTGCCACGCCATTTTCTGAAAAATACGTTAACGCCTTTTGGACAATCTGCGTTTCGCCATGTAAATGCACCACAATATTGCCGACAATACCGTTTTTTAATTCAATAATATTAGCTGTTAAAATATTTGGTTGCACATCGTATACCTTAGTGACTTCTGCTAATAATGGCTTACCAGTACTTTCACCAAGGAATGTTAAACGGATTACACTTCCTGAAACATTTAATTGCTCAATAAGAGAGGGGGATAAATTACGTTGTGAAATTGTATTTAAAAACTTTCGCGTTGTAGGGTGCTTCGGTTTCGCAAAAAGTTCAATCGCTGTGCCAAATTCCACAACTTTCCCTGATTCTAGAACAGAAACCTCATCACAAATTTTTTGAATTACATTCATTTCATGTGTGATGAGCAGAATCGTAATGCCTAATTCACGATTAATTTTTAACAACAATTCAAGAATGGCTTCCGTTGTCTCAGGATCAAGTGCACTTGTTGCTTCGTCACTAAGTAAAATCTCTGGTTCCTGTGCTAAGGCACGTGCAATAGCCACACGCTGTTTTTGACCACCTGAAAGTTGATTTGGGTAACTATCTAGTTTATCTGTTAAACCGACAATTTCAGCATACTTAGCTACTCGTTTTTTTACTTCTGCCTCTTTATAGCCTAGAAGCTTTAATGGAACTGCAATATTATTGTAAACTGTTGCTGTTTTTAATAGATTAAAGTGCTGGAAGATCATCCCGATTTTTTGGCGTGTTTGACGTAATTCTTGAAGAGAAAGGGTCGTAATGTCTACATTGTCTATCACTACTTTTCCTGCTGTAGGACGTTCGAGTAGATTAACGCAACGAATGAGTGTACTTTTACCAGCACCACTATAGCCGATTACACCATGAATTTGTCCCTTTTTTACGTGAAGATTGATGCCATCCACAGCTTTTATGATGCCTTTTTTCGACTTGAATTCTTTTGAGATATTTTGTAATTGAATCATGCGACTGTTTGCTCCTTTCTCCACCTTCTAAAAAGCAAGAATCTGCTCGTTTTCCTATAGAGGAATTTCGACAGATTCTTCGGCTTTATAGAAGCTTCCTGAATGTATTACCAACTAGGGATTACTGAACCTTTGAATTCTTCTTCGATGAATTGACGTACTTCATCAGATTGGTAAGCCTCAACGAATTTTTTAATTGTTGGATCATTTTCATTTTCAGCACGTACAACAATATAGTTCACGTATGGAGAATCAGTAGATTCCAATAAAATAGAGTCATCTTTAGGGTTAATACCAGCTTCTAATGCAAAGTTTGTATTAATAGCTGCTACGTCTACTTCACTAAGTTGTTTAGGAATTTGAGCTGCCTCTAATTCAATGAATTTTAAATTCTTTTTGTTTTCTTCTACATCACGAATCGAGGCTGTTAAGTCTGCGCCATCTTTTAACTGAATATAGCCAGCTTCCTGTAAAACAAAGAGGGCACGCGCTCCATTCGTTGGGTCATTTGGTAAGCCAAACGTTGCACCGTCAGGAATGTCATCAAAGGATTTATATTTTTCAGAGTAGATACCCATTGGATTTAAAATCGTTTTGCCCACTGGTACTAAATCTGTATCATGATCTTTATTAAATGTATCCAGGAAAGGCTCGTGTTGATAGCTGTTCGCATCAAGATCACCTTCAGCTAAGGATGTATTAGGTAAAACATAGTCAGAAAATGATTTTAGCTCTACTTCTAGCCCGTTTTCTTTTGCTACTTTAGCGGCTACTTCTGCAATTTGTTCGTGTGGACCAGAAGTGACGCCTACAACGATTTTCTTTTCATCAATTCCTTCAGCTTGGCTTTTACTATCTTCTTTAGAGCCACAGCCTGCTAAAGCTGCTACTAATGTTAGACTTGCTAAACCTACTAAAAATTTATTTTTCTTTTTCATGAAAATACCTCCAAGATTGTTTTTATCGGTTTTTTGAAAATAAAAAAACTCTCTTACAAATTAAGAGAGGCTCATGAAAAGATGTCCTCTCTTATCTATCAAACGAAGTTCGTTTGCAGGATTTAGCACCTTCCTTTAAAAAAGGAGGTTGCCGAGCTTCATAGGGCCAGTCCCTCAGCTACTCTTGATAAGAGATTTATAATATTTTTTTGTAATTCCGATAGAACTAATATAATTTATAGGGTATAGTAAGTCAATAAATAATTTTTAAATTTTTTATATAATTATAATATTTCGACGCAAAAGAGGGATAACAATGTCTGTAAGAGTTAATTATGGTATAGGTTCATTTGGTAAGGTTATTAGTGCTCGTTTTCTAACGGGAACAGATATCATTGAAGGGATTGAAGCGCTTTGCGAAGAGAATAATATAGAGTCAGCCACAATTGTAAGCTGTATTGGCAGCTTTCAAAAAAGTAGCTTTGTTTATTTAGTGCCAGATGCAACAGCTCAAATTCAAGTTCGTTTTAGTGATGTGATGGAAAAAGAGGGACCATTAGAATTTATTCAAGGTTCAGGTGTGGTGTGTAAACGAGATGGTGGATATGAGACACATTTCCATGGCTCTATGAGCGATCAATGGGGTGTTGTATCGGGTGGGCATTTAATAAAAGGGGGAAACCCTGTTATTACTGTTGACATCGTGTTGGCAGAGGTACAAGGTATTCAACATATTCGAAAATGGGATGATGAAACAGGTCATGCTCAATTTTATCCATTAGAAAATGATTTAGGGCAACCAAGGAAAATTGAAAAATATTAATGATCCTGTAGCTAGGGATAGCTACAGGATACGCCCTCATCATTATCTATTAAACAATTGTAATTGCTCGATTCTATGGATTGCTTCACGTAAGCGCTCCTCACTAACTAGCAACCCTACGCGTACATAGCCTTCACCATATTGACCGAAGCCATTACCTGCTGCTACAGCGATATCAGCTTTTTCGAGCAAAAGATCAGCAAACTGTTCACTTGTATAGCCTAGTGGTACAGGAAGCCATGCGAAGAAGGAGCCTTTTGGAGCCGTAACATGCCAGCCAATTCGTCGAGCTTCTTCAATGAGTACATTGCGGCGACGCTCATAAGTAGCTCGTAGTTCATCCGAACATTGTTGGGAAGCTGTCAGTGCTACTGCTGCGGCTTGTTGAATGGCAGGGAATTGACTACAAAACAGATGATCCTGAATAAGATTAATAGCAGCAATAATCTCGGCATTCCCTACAGCGAAGCCTATACGCCAGCCAGCCATATTATAGGTTTTCGATAATGTATACATTTCAACTCCTACTTCTTTTGCACCCTTTGCTTGAAGGAAGCTAACTGGTTTATTACCGTCAAATCCTATTGCCCCATAAGCAAAATCATGTGATACGATAATATTGTGTTCCTTCGCAAAGCGAACAGTCTCTTCAAAAAACGCAAGTGATGCTGTACCTCCTGTAGGGTTGTTCGGGTAATTTAAGTAAAGAAGCTTTGCCTTTTCTTTCACTTCATCAGGTAATGCATCATAATCAGGTAAGAAATCGTTTTCGGCAAAAAGTGGCATCACTTCAAAATTGACATCTCCTAGTACGACACCTGATAGGTAATCTGGATAGCCAGGGTCTGGTAAGAGCATCGTGTCACCAGGGTTTAACACTGCTAAAGGTAGCTCAACTAGACCAATTTTTGTTCCACCGAGAATCGCTACCTCTGTATCTGGATTTAGTTCTACCTGATATTCACGTTGATAAAAGTCGGCAGCAGCTTGGCGTAATTCAGCGAGACCTCTAAATGGTGAATATTTGTGGTTTTGAGGATTTTCAGCCGCTTCCTGTAATGCTTGAATGATGTGAGTAGGCGTTGGCTGATCGGGATTTCCTTGCCCAAGGTTAATGACATCACGCCCTTCTTCTAGAGCCAAGTTTACTTTTTGTACGAGTGCTGCAAAAAATTGAGTGGGTAGTTGCTGTAGTTTTTTAGAGAATTCCATGCATGATCACCTTTTTCAGAATATAATAATTATTATTGAAGAATATGAAGCAAATAGTATTACTTTTTCTGTTAATTGTCTAGACCCTTTATAAACAAAGGATTGAAATGCTCTAAAAAACCACAGGCGACCAAAAAGCGACTAAATTACAGAATCTTATTAAATAACTCGATAGCTGTTTGTTTATCTTCTTTAGTCAGATGGCTATAAGTATTCATTGTCAATCCTACGTCACTGTGTCCTAATTGTTCTTGTATAATTTTAAAATTCGCATCATTGCTCAATAGGTAAGATGCACATGAATGTCGTAATGCATGAAAGTTTAATTTAGGAAGACCAAGCTTTTTAGAATGTCGATGCCAGGTTGATCCAAGTGACGAAGGTAGGATAGGGTAGCCTAAAACAAGTTGCGATGTAACCAAAAAATCTATATCCTTTCCACTCTCGTCTTTCATTGGCTTCCATGCATGTCCTGATTTAATTTTCAATTTCTTTTGAGCATGCACTTGTTCTTTAATTTCATTCATAAACTTTTCAGGAACATTAACAATTCGAGGCTTTTTATTTTTGGTTGGTCCTAAAACTAATTCGGATTTTCCCTCAGTATCATACTTCAAAGCTTGATCGATTAAAATTGTATTATTTACAAAGTTAATCTTTTCTAATCGAATTGCTGTTATTTCTGATTCTCTTAACCCTACCAAACATGCAAGCTTGTATATTACACGGTATTTCAAATTAAGAACGTTTATCGCTTCTAACATTTGAGATAATTGGTTAGAATCATAAAATTGTAGTTCTTTTTTTCTAGGCTCTACGCGAGGTGTTTTTATACCGTTCATAGGGTTTTCATTAATAATTTCCCATTCAATAGCTTTTGCAAAGATACTTTTTAAGAGACTAAATTTATTACTTAAATTTTTACGTCCTTCCTTTTTTTCCTCCGAGAAATATTCAACTATATGAATTTTTTTTATTTTTTTCATCTTCATGTTGTCAAATCTATCAAATGTTCCAGTATTTAAAATTCGTAAATAGTGAGATTTTGTAGCAGGGGACAGATCAAGCCGTACATAATTGTCCATCCAACGTTGACGAAATTCTGCAAAAGTAATAGTTTCAGTAATTTGCTCAATATCCATCTGAGAAACTTTAATTTCAAATTCGGTAATTGCCTTTTTTATTGATCGATCAGTAAGACTGTTTAAAGTAACTGTTTTGTACTTTCGTATGCGTTTTTCCTGTTTCCTCATCATAACCAAGTGTTCGCTCATTAAATTTACCATCGGTTCGCATGACAATGTAATTTACGAAACATGGGGTTCAGTTGTGAAAACACAAATAAGCACAACCTATTCCAAGGGTTCGCTAGTGCAATCCAACATTGCGGCAGAAGATGGCACATATCCGGCAAATGGACGCCATACGGACGGTTTTTGGTATGTGAAAGGTGAGGCAGTTGGGCCGTTAGGGCCGGGAGTGATAATCAATAAACAATATAATCTACGCGGCAATGAATCACGTAGATTAATTCGGTTAGCAAACGGAACGTTAATCGCAACGGTTCAAACATACGACGCAGGAAATACACATATTTTCGCATACAAAAGCACAGATGAAGGCCGCACATGGACATCTTTGAATAATATCTATTCCAGATTTAATAACGGTGGTAATACAAGCGATATGTATTGGAGCATTGTCGCGTTAGGTAATGAATTCGGTATTGTCGCTCAAGCAGAGTATAATAAAACGGTAGATTTCATCCGTTTTACCGAAAATGGGGTTACTGTAAAACGAACACCTATTTATGGCGGCAATCCAAGTGCAACTTTATTATGCAAAGGCGTTTCAATAGCCATTGATCCACAAAACCAAAACTTTATGTACGTTGCATGGTCTATTAAGGATAACAATTCTCACAATCTGTTTTATTCTAAAACCACTGACGGAGGCATCACATGGTCAGCCCAAGAAAAACTGACATCATATAATACAGCGGGTCAAGGATACCTATATCCATCTATTGTATGGGTCAACGGGAAACCGGTAATTATTTCGTATATAGAAAGCACGGTCAATAGTCAATACGAGATACATTGTCATTATTGGGATGGCTCAAAATGGTTAAGCAAAAATGCGTCACCTACAGATGCAACTACTGTAGCGCTTAAAAAGAGTGCTCCGTCAGCAGTAGTAGACAAAAATGGCGTAATCCATGTCACATGGGATGGGCCAACACCTTCAAGTGTAAAAAACAATATTCATTATATATCTAGTGCAGACGGAGGCTATACATGGACTTCGTACACAGCATTAACTAATGTAAGTGGACTTTTGTTAGCGGTAGAGCCATCAATCACAGCAGACAAAAACAATACGCTATACATCATGTACGCCGGTACAGATTCGCAAGAAACAACATACAGAGACATTAGATTACTCAAAAAGCAGAGTGGCGGAAATTGGATAGATACTAAAATTGCGGACGAAGGGGTTACATTGAGTAATCCTAGCACATTATATGATCCGTCATTCAAGCTATCTTTCGGCGATACACCGCCGACAATGTATCGATCATCAAGTGGCATCAAATTTGTCGGAACTGTTTCAACAAATACAGCGCCATCAATTACATTATTATCACCAGAAAACAATCTCACACTATACGAAAACGACACAATTAACATCTCAGGCGATGCCTACGATGCGGACAAAGATCAATCAGTAACAGTGTTTTATCAAATAAATGGAGAGCAAAGAAAAGTCTTAGCAACGAACGTCAGTCAGACACAGATTACTTTATCTAAGCAATTAACATTCAAAGATGGGAAACTGTACGATGGTGAAACGGTACTTACTGGAACACTTACTGAAGGTGTAGCCCATATTTTAAAAGTTTGGGCAGTCGATAGTGAAAATGGCCAATCTGCAACTATTGAGCGTACATTTTATGTCGTGCCTAACAGAGCTCCTTTACTATCTGTTGATGCGGTTGTACCTACAGGAGTTATCGATTCAGACAAATTTAAAATCAGTGGTACTTCATCTGATCAAGATGCAAATTCAACAGTTAAAGTAACCAAAAAAGTTAATGCTAAAAACTCTGTTGAAATCTATAGTGGACCAGGTGGTGCATGGGAGTTTGATGTATCACTTGCTGAACTTGTAGTAGGTGAAAACACCATCGTTATTGAAGTAATAGACAACTATGGTGCTAAGACAAGTAAAACAATAAAACTTAAAAAGAATGAAATTAAAACGCCTATTTTGCATGCTGTGGCGAGGTACAAGATTACACCTCCTGCTGGTTCTGCAAAGGGCGTTTTATTATTCATTGAACGTAATGAGGATATGGATCTTAAAGTTGAGCTTTCCATGACGTTAGCTGGCGAACAAGAGCAGTATGAAACGCTAACAGCTGATAACACGGCTCCTATGCCTAATACAAACGGCATAGTTGAAGATACTTTTTATTTTGAGACGACTGAGCCAAAAGATAACATCATTTTGAAAATCTCTACAACGCGGCCAGATGCAACGGTAAATCATAAAATTCACTTAATATCGGGGGCGGTTGAGTAATGGCTTTTGAATATAAACAACGTGAATCTGATGGCTCTATAGGGCAGCCTGTAAAGGTTGGAACTGGATTGAGCATAGATGAACAAGTGTCGTCACTTGGTGCACAATTAGCCCAGGAAAAGATAAAGGGTATTCAAAAAGACCTTCTTATTAATAGCCTTGGTCAAACAGTTACACAATTGAAACTAGAAATGTTGGCCATGAAAGGGGGTGACCTATAATGCAATTCTGGCAAATCGCTTTTATGTATAAATGGGTGACTGCAGAGCAATTAAAATTAGCAGTTAAAACAGAAGAAAATCCTTTTGGAGAAATCACGCCTAAACAGTATAAAGAGATTACAGGAAAAGATTTTGTGACGCAAGCATAGGTTTAGCGTTATTGGTAAAAAATAGGGTAAGGATTGGTAGAGCATGAATTAGGTAGTGAAAAACTCGTAATCTGTATATGATGATGGAACAACAACAGATTAGGAGGGATGCAAATGCAATATCTAGTTAGAATCGCCAAAACTATTATTTATGGATGGTTAGCTATCATTTTAGCGTGTAATATATATGGAGTTGAAACAATATTTAGTTTTATACCGAATATAAAAGTTACACATAACAGCGGTGAATTGCAATTTTTGTTAGACAAAAGAACACTACAGTTCACATTTCATTTAGCGATATTAGAAGCGTTAGATAATTACCTTACAATAAGAAACAAATATAAAAAGAAATAAAAAAGTCCTTCCACAAAGTGGAGGGATTTTATTTTTGGAATAGGGAAGTGTTCAGATGGAAAAATGGATTGCTGTAGTAAGTGGAACAATAGGCACAATCGTTTCATATTCAGTGGATGGTCTAGGAATGGCCGTTACTGTTTTAATTGGATTTATGGCCATTGACTACCTAACTGGAATTATGGGAGGTATTGTAAATCAAAATTTAAACAGTCGTACAGGCTTTAACGGTATCATTCGAAAAATCTATTATTTAATGTTGGTTGGTTCAGTATATTTATTGTCTGTTGTAATACCTGGCATCGAGTATGCAGGGGATGGAGCAGCCATTGCATTTTGTGTCCTAGAATTTATTTCAATCACTGAGAACGGTACTAAAATGGGCTTGCCAATGCCTGACTTTGTAAAAAATATTTTAGCAATCGTAAAGGATAAAACAGGAGAGGGTGAGGTTAAATGAGTTACACTTTCAGACAAATCTTATTACCTTCAACAAAATATTCAATTAAGGCACCATTCATTATGTTTCCGCAATTCATAACCGTACACAATACAGCCAATGACGCACCTGCAGCTAACGAAATTTCCTACATGATTGGCAATAATAATCAGGTTTCTTATCACGTTGCGGTAGATGATAAAGAGGTTATTCAAGCAATACCTTTTGATAGAAACGCTTGGCATTGTGGGGACGGTGGAGGTAGTACCGATCCTAACGCTTTAAAGAAAGGGAATCGCCTTTCTATTGGCATCGAAATCTGTTACAGCAAAAGTGGTGGTGTTCGTTATGGAATGGCTGAAGAAAATGCAGTTCAGTACATTGCAAAATTATTAAAACAGTTCGGATGGGGTATTGAGCGAGTGAAAAAGCACCAGGATTGGAATAGCAAGTATTGTCCCCACCGTATATTGACAGAAAATCGTTGGAATAGTTTTTTGAAACGAATTGAAGAAGCAATGAATCCGATGGAGATAGGAAAACCAACAGAAAAGGATGATGATAAAATGCAATTCTCAAATGAGACAACTAAAGCAGCAGTTCGTGATTACATTAAACAAGCTGTAGATAAAGGCAAGATTGATAAGTCTTGGCTTGATAAATTCAATGCTGGTACTATGACAAGTGGGGATTTTGAAGGTTTGAAGATTATTATTGAGCAACGTAGTGCTTAAAAACAAAGGCCAGTTACTGTTTAGGTAACTGGTCTATTTCCTTGAATACATATAATTAAATAATTTGTCAATGAAAATACTGGAACTAATTATTAAATGTTTGTAAATTTAGATAAAATAAACTTTTAAGTAAAATGTCAAACAATAAACAGCAAAATCAAAGAAAAAGTTACTTTAGTGTGAACGAACCTTAAATAGAACGCCATTTTTTGGCGGTGAACATGGCGGAATCTGACGTTTAATGTAAACTAAATGTAAAAACCACGACAGAAAATGGCGTGATTCTACTATTGAAGCTGAAATGTTTTCAATGATAGGCTAATAGTAACCCGAGGGAAATACAAGAAACTATAGCTATAGAGGAAAATAGGAGATTTATATGAACAGATTAATTAAAAAGATTTCAATTTTGATAGCATTTACTCTACTATTATCTATTGGATTAACTACAAAAGCTCAAACAGCTGATGCAGCTGTAGTTATGCATTATTGTGACTTTTTCAGTGGGAACCACTATGATAAAGATAATAACATAGTAGTGGAAGAAGGAAATATAAAATATGGAGCATGTCATATAAGTTATTATCATATGGATTCACCAGGTAAAGGAAAAGTGAAAGTTGATGGAGATTTGAAATCACAATTTGCAAGACACTTAGTTGAACAAGAAATGGCAGATTTAGCGGGTAAGATTTATAAGCAAGATAATATAACATTCGTAGGTAATGGTAAATATAGAGCTGACGGTTATGATATTTACCTTAATCAATATATAACTGTTATTTTTGTTAAAAAGAAAGTGGATGGCCAGACAAGAAACTCTGTAATAACTATGTATCCAAAATAATATGGATGATAAAAGACCAGGGAATATACCCTGGTCTTTTACCACACAATTTTAAAGTACAATTCACTTTCTAACTTTGAACTTGCAAGGTCTCTAATTTCAAAAATAAGTTCGAACTCTTTGCCAATCTCAACATTTTTTGCCCAATGTATAGAGTCTTTTTTGCATTCTTTACTTTTTATTTGTATCGGAAGAGTGTCAAACAATTCAATTGAATCTTTATTAATTATCCATTTTTTAAATATAATTAGTTTATCGTTATCACTTTTATTTTCAATTTCAAATTCTATTCTCATTTTATTACTATTAATACTAGGACTTATCTTTTTCACCTTTAAATATAATCTTTCGTCATCTAACAATAATATTTGTCCTGCTTCAGGGTCCTCCGTAAACTTATGGAATGCATCCCATTCCTTATCAGTCCATTCTTCCATATCTTTGTGAGAATCAAAACCCAATCCAATCCTTTTATCAATATGAAAAACTTCTCTTGTCATCTAAGAAACACCTCTTGTTTGAGAATTATATGAAATTTACTTTATAGAAATAGAAAGGTATTAATTACAAACTAATATAACATTAAAACCTATTATTTCCAACAAAAAGGGTAATGGTTTAAAATACAGAATACTCTTTATTGCTTTAAAATACCAAAATAAATAACTAGGTTATAAATTAAAAAAATATGTATATGGCATTGGCTGTTTAAAAAAAGAAACCTCTATATAGTTTATTCGTTAAATATGTGAATCAAAAAACTAAGCTTGTTTAGTAAGATTCACTTTCGACAAAAAAACAGGTGCTCATTTTAACAGTGAGTACCTGGGCTTTTTTATATACCTAGATAATTAAGAAGTTTTATTTCTGCCCTTGTTTATTGCCCTATTCAAAATAATGATACCAATAAACATCGCGATACCACCAACTATCCTTAAAGTTATATTTTTAGTCATTGCATCTTCAACAGTTATATTCATTAATAGACTGCCAAACATAATGAATACCAATCCAACTGCACCTTCAATAAATCTCATGTCAGATTCCTAGTAATTGCTTTTTCTTCGCGTCAAATTCATCTTGCGTTAAAATCCCATCATCTAGTAAATCTTTCAATTCCCGAATTTCATCAGCAACATCATACATATCCTTTTCCTGTTTACCTGCAGTTGACGTTTTAGCCATTGTTTTAAGGTTCTCAATCCCACTCTTAATTTCAAGCGCAATGTGCGCGAGTGTAAAAAGACAAATGTATAATGGAGAATGGAAAAAGTTATCCGTATAAAATTGGTATAAGGTATTATTAAACTAATGAAGCAGGGGGAGGGATAAGTAATGGGTAAAACAGTAACTTTTTCATTTAGTACAAAATATGAAGATTCTAGGGTGGAAGAAATATTCACGTTTGAAAAATTAGGTATTGACGAGTATATGGATGAAAAAGCAGTAAAAAAAGTAATAGATGAACTTTTTCAAGCTTGGGTTTGGAATAAACTGAATATTTCCTATAGTATAGTTATAGATGAGGGTTAACGAGAGCAATCATATTAGCAATTACAAGTGACAGGTACTTGAAATAAAGTGCCTGTTTTTTTGTGTAAAAAAGCCACTCATTTGAGTGACCTTAATTAATTATTTTACAATCTCGCCTTTATATAATTTCCAGTTAAATTTCATGTCCATATCTCCACGAGCGCCAACTTCACCTTTTAATGTGATTGAA
Organism: Lysinibacillus sp. FN11; assembly: GCF_024628845.1. Classification (NCBI taxonomy): domain Bacteria; kingdom Bacillati; phylum Bacillota; class Bacilli; order Caryophanales; family Bacillaceae; genus Lysinibacillus; species Lysinibacillus sp. FN11. Next base: position 4,807,819 of record NZ_CP102383.1, read on the forward strand.
TCGCCCTTTTTTAGACCTGTTTTAACTGATGGATCATTCATCTCTACGATAATTACATAAGGTACTAAATCAGCATTATCATTCTCTAAAGTAATCCAATCAGCACCATTATATGCATCGGTTTTACCCATAACAATAATGCTATCCTTTACTGTTTCTAAATCTGTAATTATCCCAGTCCATGTTACCATTGCACCTTCAACTGTTGAACGATAAACATCCGAACGTTCAGAAGCGCTTAATCCATAAAATGCATCAGCGAATTTCATAAAATCATTTGATTTAAAAGCTTCAATTGTAGCATTTTGAGCTTTTGATGGACTAGCTTCAGTTGTTTCTGTTTGTGCAGTAACAGGTTTTTCTTTAGCTGGTTCCTCTTTAACTTCCTTTTCTTCAGTTGGAGCTTCTTCTTTTGGCTTTACCTCTTCCTCACCACAAGCAGCAAGTAAAAATGCTGACATTGCTCCGATGTAAAATAACTTCTTCATACATAAACCTCCCTTGATATTACCATTTTAGGAAATAAAGCAAAGAAAGTATACAAAAAACAGACAACCTTATTTAGTTATCTGTTTCCTCATTATCTTCCACTTCTACAATTTTAAATAATTCGTTCATATCGGTTATCTCGAAAGCGTTGATCAATTCGTTAAGTGACGCCTTGGGATAGCTTTTTTGTTTACCATTTACCATTTCGCTTACAGCACGATTTGTTAAATTTGTACGTTCCACTAAATCTTTTTGTTCCCAATCACGTTCTGCAAGGAGTACACGTAATCGTAATTTCAATTCTTTTCTAGCCAAAAAAACACCTCCATTATATGCATCTCATAACACAATTATAAATCAAATTAATCAATTACGCAATTTGTAATTGACTTATCAATCTGTTTTATTTATCATGTAATTAAGTTATACAAAACATAGTTAAAATATGAATTTAGAAAACTGGATACGAAAGGCGGAATTGAAATGAAAAATTTAGCTGGGTTAGAAGTTAGCAATTTAATCTTTGAAACTATTGAGAAACGTGTTGAAGTATCTCAAACAGAACCTTATGTATTCGTTATTCATGGAGTTAATGCAGTCGGAGGAAAACTGAAAAGTGCATATTCAGCTTTGAAGAAAATTGAAAAATGGGCTGTAGCAAACGGAGCAGAAGTGAGTTTGATTGAGGAAATAGACTATTCATTGAAAGTAGAAATCACGGATCCAGTGGCTGCAAGAATTGAATCCCACTATCGTACTTCGGATTTAAAATATCGTGCTTAGATTTAAAAACTGAACAGGCAGCATGTACAAACTATGTGCTGCTCATTGAGTTTTTAATTACTCAAAGTAAAAAAGAAAGTGAGGTGAAAACGATGGCATTTGAATATTTAGCAACATATAAAACATTTGAATCAGTAACAGACATGGACACAGCTGTAGAGAACCACATGGCAGATCATTACTATGATTTAACGGAATCAGAACGTGCCATCGTTTTCAAATTTGCTAGTCATGCATTAGAACATCCAGGAGCCTGTCATTTGAAAGCTGCCACAATTGCTGCAGCATTGGAGATCAGCACTAAGACAGTTTATCGTAGCGTTAAAAAGTTAGAGGATTTAGGCATCATCGAGAAAGTACCAAGCACTAAATTAAACGGCATTAAAGGGGCTAGTATTTATCGCATTTTACCTTATGTCCCATCGAGCGTGTCCCAACGAGAAACAGCTCGGGCCATCAGTAATGACGCGGTTTCTGAGACTTTTACAGAAAACCAATCATCTAAATCTTTTAATCTTTTAAGTTCTAAACAAGCAAATAATATTATGAGTCTTGGCAATGAATTAGCTTTGCAAGCTGAAAAGAAAAAGGCGTACATGAACGAGTACCAAGTCATGCTATTTGATTTCATGAATAGCTTGCCATTAACAGACAACTTGAAAGATGAATTGCACAAGGTTGTATTAGCTTCGCAAGTAAATTCTGTGGATGAATTTATAAAAGCTAAGAACGTACTATTTAAAATTGCTATGGATATTAAAGAAGGTATTTTAACAGTTACAAGCACATTAAGATCCGTATTTGTAGGAGCGTTTAATAAGGCTGTAGAGCGTTCTAGTATGAAGCAACATAAATTATCATCTATAGAAGAAACGGTTGATAGAGAGCGTCCAGTACCTTTCTATAACTGGCTAGAGGATAGAGATAGTCGAACAGAAATATGTAATAGACCAAACTTAGAAAACTGGCTTGAATGGTGAAAGGGGATTATAAGAAGTGAAACAAAAAACAAATGACCATATATGATTTTTTAGAACAACCGATTAAAAGCTTCCCACAGATGTTAATAAGGTTGTTGATAAACTTGCTGAGAAGAAACTTAAAGAGCCTCGTATAAGAGGGTGTATCGTATACAGTTGAAGAAAATGCTAATCGAAGGGACAAATGCGTAATGGTGCATAAGAAATAATAGTATCGTTAACTTCATACAAAAAAACAAGAATGCTGTTAATCAACATCCTCGCTTCTAATCGTGTGTATTTTATTAGTATGCCAATACTTGTATCTTAATTTTATGTGAGTTGCAATTCTTTATCTTTTTTTTTACGTTCAGCCGCTCTTTGTTGATATTGATTGTATGACTCCATAAATTCAGGATTGATCTCAGGTTTAGGTGGCATACTCTCAGAAACGTTTTTGATGAATCGTTCATCTTTCAGTTTCTTAACCATATTACCGAATACATTGACCATATAATCTCCCCCTTGGATATAGTTAATATTAATATACCCATAAAATCAAAAAAAAGACATCATTTTTAGAAAAAAGACATCTTTTCACGGATTATTAACAAAAAATGGTTTGGGTATGTTAAGAATCTAAGAATTTACTTTTTGTAAAAATAATTGATATTCTTCGAAATTAACAGGTTTTATTTTTCTATGCTCTTTTATTGCAAATGGACTCATGGAATCATTTGAACCAATAGTTTTTGAATTGTTGAATAAAATGGCTTCATCAAAACGTGAGAATAATTTATGGAAAGTTTTTGCTGACATTAAGTTTGTTTCTTTGATTACATGCTCTGGAACAGCTCGTCCAGTAACCTGAGCGCGGGTTAATGCCCTTCCTAAAGCAACATCAACATCTATATCAACATACAAAGCACTGATGTTAAATTGTGACTTCTTTAAGTTGGTAATTAGTGTGTCATATTTCTCATAGTTTGACATTGTGCCATCATATATAAAAGAATAGCTATTTGAGATGCAAAATTGTAGAAGTGAATCAGCAATATGTCCACTTTCTTTATGAACAATATCAGCAGCATCCAAATTCTTATTCTTAACAGCCTCAACATATTCGGGTAACTCTTCTTTAATATTATCTGAATCAATTAATACATAGTTTTCTTCGGTTGAATTCAAGAAAAACTCATTTACAAAAAAAGACTTTCCTGATCCTGACCCTCCAGCTGTTAATACTGCAGATGCAGGAGTTTTGGATATTCGATTGATTGTGTTTCTATCAATTATTAAGGAGTGAAGTACCTTTCTTTCTTGAACATATTCTGATTGTTTTTGGTATTGCACTGCCGTCGGAATAAAATTCATAGTATATATATTAACCTCCATGTTCGCTCGAATATTTATAATATTTGATTATACCATGCAAATCATGGAATGTTAGGAAACAAAAATACAAAAAATCCATTCGTTTAAAACATCTAGCAAATAATTACTAGAACTTCTCCCTAAAAACGGTTTATTATTATTTATCATTAATTGCAAAAAAAAATTTAACCCCATTGGCTATTCTGGGATGAAAAAAGCATCTTAACCGATTTGGCTAAGATGCTGTATAAACCTTGATATAACAATATTTAAGTGAAAAGCCGCGTATGAGAGTGTATATTGTGCATAAGTAAAATAAAAAAGGCGACCAAAAAGCGACTAAGCGACTGGATAAATATAAATATTACTATTCTAAATTATAGTATAATGGAAAATAATAAGGCGAAAATGTAGTAAATCATACACTTCAAGAGTATTAAAGACATTGCGGCACATGTGATTTAAAAGGTATTACTTTTTCTGTTAATTGTCTAGAGGAGGAATGGATATGAAAATCGGATGTATTCAATTAAATGTTGGCTTTGGCAAAGTTGAAGAAAATTTTGCGCGTGCTGAGGAGAAGATTCGTGAAGCTGCAAAACAAGGGGCAGAAATTATTGTGTTACCTGAAATGTGGAATACAGGATATGCTTTGGAAAAACTGTCTGAGCTAGCAGATATCAATGGTGAGCGGACAAAGGCCTTTTTGGCTAAACTTGCTAAGGAACTTGATGTACATATTGTAGGGGGCTCTGTTTCAACAAAGAAAGGCGACAAATTTTATAATACAATGTATACCTTTGATCGTAATGGAGAACTTGTTGGGGAATATAGCAAGGCACATCTTTTCCGTTTAATGGACGAGCATCTTTACTTAGAGGCAGGGAATGAAATGAATCGTTTTGCTCTAGGTGACATTGAAGCTGCTGGTGTTATTTGCTATGATATTCGCTTCCCAGAATGGTTACGAGCCCATGCATTACAAGGAGCAAAGGTATTATTTGTACCAGCGCAGTGGCCAACTCCAAGGATTGACCATTGGAAAACATTGCTACAGGCTCGGGCAATTGAAAATCAATGCTTTGTCATAGCCGTTAATCGTATTTCAAAAAAGGTAGAAAATTTTAATGGGCAATCCATGATTATTCAGCCTTGGGGAGAAGTACTTTGGGTTGGTGCTGAGGACGAGGAAATAGCGGTGATCGATGTAGACTTTTCTATTGTCGATGAAGTACGTGGAAGAATCCCTGTTTACGATGATCGCAGACCTGAACTGTATCAGGATGTAGTTGTGAAAGGGTAATTAAGGGGCACGCTTAGGAAGGTAGATAGCCTTTTGAGCGTGCCAACTTTTTTCTAGCTCTTATCCTCGATCAATGAATTGGCTAGTAGCATAAATTCAAGTGTAATGCGGTTATGCCCATTCATAAAATTTTTACCTAGTAAACTTTCAAGCTTTTTTAAGCGGTGATAGAGTGTTTGACGAACAATAAACAATTGATTCGCTGTTTGCTGTTTAGAGCCATTTGTTTGTAAATACACCTGCAATGTTTCGAGAAGCTTACTATTATATTTTTTATCGTATTCAATAACTGGCTGTAAATAGTCGTAAATCACTTCCTGTAAATCCACTTGCATTTGTAATTTATAGATTAAATGATATAAATGCAGATCATCGTAAAAGAACGAGGACGTTTGTACTTTTCGACAAATATATAAGGTTTCTAGTGCAGTTTGATAGCTTTTAGGAATTTCATCTACATCACAAACAACCTTCCCAATAGCTATCTGATAACCTTGTGCTTGCTGCTTTTTATAAAATTCAGTTTTGGCCAAGGAGGAAAACATGTTGTTCAACATATCACGAATGGCTTTACTATCTTTTGTATGCAGTAAAATAAAAATAACATAGCTTTTTCTTTCAAATAAAAATGGAATAAAGCCATGTTGCTCAAACAGATTACGGTAATAAAGCTTACTATAGACAACATCCTCCTGTGCCTTTGTCAATGTATTAGGAGAAGCCAAAATAAAGACAGTGCCACTAGATTGTGTATAGTTAGCATAATGTGTAACGATAAATTTATAAATTTCCTCCTTAGACAGTTTTTGATCAATCCAATCAGCTAAAATCGAAGCATCCTCAATATTCTTTTTTTCCTCAATATAAAACTCTCGCATTAAAAGCTGTGCCAACGCTGTTGCCGTGCGATCTAATATTAATAATTCAAATTCGGAGAAAAGCCCATCTTCTCGATAAATTGATAAATCAGCATAATGTTGATCAAATAGAAAAATAGGCTCATGTTTAAATTGCTGAGTCGATATATTCAATGTTAGGAATTGCTGCCGCTTTTTATGAGCCATATTGGGGAAAAAGATAGGCTCTCTTCCCTTAATGGAAAACATAATTTGTATTTTCAATTCATTATACATATTTTGTAAAATATCATCCGTGTTTTGTCCCAATAGTGCATTTTTGTTCAATGTTTGTGAGTAAGCTTCTAGTGAAGAAATCAATAGATATTGCTGATTGATAATTTGGCTATGTAAATCCTGTGTAATACGAACGAAAGGAACTGCTTCATGGAAAACAATAATAGGAAACTGGTGGCGGTTGGCAAGCGTTAAAATCGCTTCAGGTACTGTTTGAATAGAGGTGCCATATTCAATACAAAGTGCAGCACAATTTTTTTGAATGATGGCTTCTATAAAGGATACAAAGTCCTCAATACTATGTTGAAGACTAAGCCCTGTAGTTAATACTAACTCTTCACCAACTAAAAAATTATCAACATGTATGATTTCTAGTACATGTACCCATTTAACGCTCCTTGTTAGTCCCTCATGACCTGCAACTACCTCTGCATTTTGAAAATATTTATTCTGTAAAACGTCTAGTACTTTTAGTTGAAATGAGCTCATTTTTGCCCCTCCTTTTGACATGCATCTCTGTGATTGATATTCAATAATTTCTGCTTAGTGCTATAAATTTACTCATAAAATCGTTTAAAAATTATTTTAAGAATATTTAGTCTATTTTACATTATGTATAAAACAAAAGTATAGAATTTTACAGTTTGTCTATTACTTCAACGTTATGAAAGATGTAAGATTTTTGTAAGCGATCAAGCAATCTACTAAAAGAGGTGACAGATATGGGGCAACAAACGCATTTACAAAGAGGATTAAAGAAGCGGCATATGACGATGATTGCGATTGCCGGTGTAATCGGTGCTGGACTATTTATGGGGAGTGGCTCGGTCATTAACCTAGCTGGTCCAGGGGCAATTTTATCGTATATATTTGCAGGAATTATCGTTGTATTAGTTATGCGTATGCTAGGTGAGATGGCGGCAGTCAATCCAACGAGTGGATCGTTTGCTCACTATGCACATGAAGCCATTGGTCCGTGGGCAGGTTTTATGATTGGATGGTTGTACTGGTTTTTCTGGGTGATTGCCATTGCTTTAGAGGCAACAGCAGCAGCTGCCATTATTCAATATTGGTATGATGGGATTCCTTTATGGCTATTAAGTCTGTTATTAACTGTAGCACTTACATTAACAAATGTTCTTTCTGTCAAAGCTTTTGGTGAGTTTGAGTATTGGTTCTCTCTTATTAAGGTTGCAAGTATAGTCGTTTTTCTAGGTCTTGGTGCCTTTATTATCTTTGGTATTGCTCCAAACTTTAATGCTGTTGGTATGACCAACTTAGTTGAGCAGGGTGGTTTTTTACCAAATGGTTTTGGCGCTGTTCTAATGGGTGTCGTTATAGTTATTTTTTCATTTATGGGGACAGAAATCGTTGCGATTGCTGCTGGTGAATCGGATGAACCGTTAGCCGCTGTCACAAAAGCTACCAATTCTATTACTTGGCGTATTTTAATTTTCTATGTAGGCTCTATTGCAGTTGTAGTGACGCTATTGCCTTGGCATTCCTCAGATATTTTAACAAGTCCTTATGTAGCTGTACTTGATTATATTGGTATTCCTGCAGCCGCACAAATTATGAATTTTGTTGTTTTAACTGCTGTATTATCATGCCTAAATTCAGCACTTTATGCTACATCAAGAATGGTATTTTCTTTAGCAGAAAAAGGAGAAGCACCAAGGGCATTTTTAAAATTAAACAAAAATGGTGCACCTGTCAATGCCATACTTGCCGCAACATTTTTCTCATATATTGCGGTCATTATGAACTATGTGTCCCCAGATAAAGTATTTATGTTTTTATTAAGTTCTTGTAGTGCTATTACGTTGATCCTTTATTTAATCATTGCCTTTTCACAGTTAAGAATGCGCCGGAAGATTGAGCAAGAAAATCCAGAGCTATTAAAGGTGAAAATGTGGCTATTTCCATATTTAACATATTTAACAATAGTAGCAACAACAGCATTACTCATTGCGATGTTCTTTATAGAGTCTATGCGCTCACAAATATTATTTACATGCGTTATTGTGGCCATTGTGATGATTTTCTATATGCTGACTCAAAAGAAAAAGGTGATCAAACAAGCCGATGAATCAAGTTCCCTTTTCACAAAAGACGAGTTTGATTTTGAACAATAAGACGAAAAAGGAGTGGTCCAGTATGACAGTTCAACAAGAAATGAAAACGCTAACACATTTTATCAAAGGAGAAGAGGTAGCAGGTACAAGTAACAGATTCTCTGAAGTATATAATCCATCAACAGGTGAGGTTATTGCAAGAGTGCCCCTTGCTTCAAGAGCCGAGGTAAAGCATGCTATTCAGCTTGCTAAGGAAGCCTTTCCAGCATGGAAAAAAACATCAATTGGGAAGCGGGTAGAAGTGCTACATCGTTTCCGTCAGCTGTTAGTAGAAAGACAGGAAGAACTTATCAATTTGATTTGCCAAGAAAGTGGAAAAACTAAGGAAGATGCAAAAGGTGAAATTGTTCGTGGGATTGAATCTGTGGATATGGCGATCAGTGCCCCACAAATGCTAAAAGGAGAGTATTCCGTCAATGTAGGTGGAAATATTAATGCTTTTTCTGCCAAATCGCCACTTGGTGTAGTAGCAACCATTGCACCATTTAATTTTCCTGTTATGGTACCACTGGCTATTACAAGTATGGCTGTTGCGGTAGGAAATACTGTTATTCTAAAGCCATCTGAACGTGTACCTATTTCAGCATTATATTTGAGCCAATTATGGAAAGAGGCAGGACTACCAGACGGTATTTGGACAGTGGTGAATGGAGATAAAGAGGCAGTCGATGAACTATTAGAAAACAAAGAGATTCAAGCAATTTCATTTGTTGGCTCAACGCCTGTTGCTGAATATATCTATCAAACTGGGACAAAGCACAATAAACGTGTCGCTGCATTTGGTGGTGGGAAGAATTTCATGATTGTTATGCCAGATGCCAATTTAGAACAGACAGCAAATGCCTTTTTAGGAGCAGCATATGGCGCAGCATCTCAGCGTTGCATGGCTATTTCTGGTGCACTCGTTGTAGGGAAGGATACAGAGCAACGATTTACAGAAATATTGAAAAATAAAATTTCCCAACTAAAAGTAGGGCCTTATACAGAGCAAGGCGTCGATTTTGGTCCTGTCATCACTAAACAATCAAAGGAAACGATTATACGTTATATCGATGGGGCCATAAGTGAAGGAGCCAATATTGTCATCGACGGAAGAAATCCAAAAGTATGTGAAACGTCAAATGGTTTTTATCTTGGTCCCACTTTACTTAATCATGTCACACCAGAAATGACGATCTTCAAAGAGGAGGTCTTTGGTCCAGCACGTATTGTAGTAGGGGTTGATTCACTACAAGAGGCTATTGATTTAATAAATGGTCATGAGCTTGGCAATGGTGTCACAATGTTTACAAGCAGTGGCGCGGCGGCGCGTAAATTCCAAGAAGAAATAGAGGTGGGCATGGTAGGGGTAAATGTGCCCATCCCAATCCCAGTTGGCTATCATAACTTTGGTGGGTGGAAACGCTCTAAGTTTGGTGAAGGGCATATGTTTGGCCCAGATCAGGCGAGGTTCTTTACAAAGGCAAAAACGATTTCTGAACGTTGGCCCGATGAGACAGAGGATACAGCAAGCTCCTTTGCGTTTCCAAGTAATAACGATGCGAAAAACTAAAATAATAATGAGGGGTGTTTGGCGATGACGCAGATCAATCTTAAAAGTGATGTATTAGCAAAGGATGAGCAATATGTATGGCATTCGATGAAACCCTATAATCCACAAGCCACGTATGTAGTAGAGAAATCTGATGGCGCAAGAATTACTGATACAGATGGTGCGGAATATATTGATGCGATGGCTGGGCTATGGTGTGTCAATGTTGGCTATGGTCGTAAAGAATTAGCGGATGCAGCACATGAACAAATGATGAAAAATGCTTATGCACCTTTATCTCAGGGACATTTGCCAGCAGTCGAACTAGCCGAAAAACTTAATGAAATGCTTGGTGGAGATTATGTTATTTTCTTCTCTAACAGTGGTTCAGAGGCGAATGAAACAGCTTTTAAAATAGCGCGACAATACCACCAGCAAAAAGGACAAAGCTCGCGCTATAAAATTGTCTCTCGCTACCGTGCTTATCATGGGAATTCATTCGGTGCATTAGCGGCAACAGGGCAGGCGGAGCGTAAATATAAATATGAGCCTCTATCACCTGGCTTTATCCATGTTGCACCACCTGATCAATATCGCGAGCATGAAAGTGATACAATTGCGTCATTAGATTTAGCGAGTGTAAAGGCTGTAGACAAAACGATGACATGGGAGCTGAGCGACACCATTGCAGCGATGATCTTAGAGCCTATTATTACAGGTGGAGGTGTCATTATGCCTCCAGAAAACTATTTAAAAGGTATTGAAGAAGTATGTAAAAAACACGGCGCTTTAATGATTGTAGATGAGGTTATTTGTGGCTTTGGTCGTACAGGGAAGCCATTTGGATTTATGAATTATGGTGTAAAGCCTGATATTATTACAATGGCTAAAGGAATTACAAGTGCCTATTTACCATTATCAGCTACAGCGGTAAAGCGTGAAATATATGAGGCGTTTACTGGATCAGATGCATACGGCTATTTCCGCCATGTTAATACATTCGGTGGCTCGCCGGTGGCATGTGCAGTCGCATTAAAAAATATTGAGATTCTTGAACAAGAGGCATTATTTGACCGTTCCAAGGAAATTGGTCCAGCAACACTAAAAACACTGCAACAAGAATTACAGCATCACCCAAATGTAGGAGATGTACGAGGCAAAGGCTTATTGATTGGAATTGAATTAGTGGTAGATAAAGTTTCGAAAGAACCTTTACCTGTGGAGAAAGTGAATGCTGTCATTGCAGCATGTAAAGGGCAAGGGGTCATCATTGGGAAAAATGGAGCCACTGTAGCAGGGTTTAATAACGTCTTAACGTTATCACCACCACTTAATATTGCACAAGAAGATCTTGACCGCATACTAAATGTGGTTGTGAATAGTATAAATACGCTATAGCAACTATTCATGTAGGTTCTAAAAGCCGCGTAATAAGGGCTTTTAGAACTTTTATTATTGGCCTTTGGGGCAACAAAAATTCTAGGAATAATTATTATAGTTCAATAAAAATAATTATAAAATTCTGAAATTTATCAAAAAAATAGTGGAAATATTAGATTTCATAGTTTATAGTTGTTAAAAAATAATTAATTTTCTGATAATAAAAATGTCCTAAGAGGGAATATTTTTTTAATCACTTATTTTCAGCAGTGGAATAAATACATCTTGTATGTTGAACTATACTTTCTGATTAAAAGCAATTGTGATAGTTGAGGGATAAATTTTTCCTGAATTGAATTGTCTAATCGTAAGAAAATATAGTTTATTTTTTGCTTAATTATTTTCATCAGTGGAGAAAATAAATGCTTTTTGGTAATTATATTTCTTAATTTAAGTTATAAGAAATATTTTTATATATTTTTACAAAGGGAGTAGATGAGATGAATTATGTTAAAAAATTGGTTTTTGTAATTCTATGTACGTTGCTTTTAGCGGCATGCGCAGAGAAAGACAATTCTAACGCATCAAATATTGGGGACAAGTCTACTACAGATTCAAGTACAGCTAGTTCAAAAAATGAACTTGTTATCGCTGTAAATGAAAACTTTATTTCAATGGATCCGCATAACACAGGGGATACGAATTCGAGTTCTGTTCAGGAGACAATGCTAGAAGGATTGTTAGGCTTTAATGCAGATGGTCAAATTATTAAGGTTCTAGCAGATGACTATTCAATTAGTGAAGACGCTCTAGTCTATACGTTCAAACTTAAAGAAGGGGTTACTTTCCATGACGGGGAACAGTTTAATGCTGAAGCTGTAAAGGTCAACATTGAACGGATCATGAATGATGAAAGCTTACGTTTATATTCTCGTGGTTTTAGCTTAATCAGCAATGTTGAAATTCTAGGTGACTATGAAATTAAAGTTACTTTAAAAGAACCTTATGGACCAATGATTACGCGATTCGGCGTTGCCAAAATGATTAGTCCAAAAATGATTAAAGAAAATTCAGCAGATATACCTAAAAAACCTGTTGGTACAGGACCATATAAATTTGTTGAATGGGTACAAGGAGACCATTTAACAATTGAAAACTTTGATGGCTATTGGGATGGTGGAGAACGTGTTGCTAAAATCACCTATAAACCAGTGCCAGAAAATGGGTCGCGCGTAGCGATGCTAAAAGCAGGTGATGCTCAGGTTATCTATCCAGTGCCAGCACAAAATATTGATGAGCTTTCTAATAGTAAAGATGTAGAGGTGAATAAGGTTCCTTCTACAATTGCACATTATGTTTCATTAAATACCTATAAAAAGCCTTTGGATGATATTAAAGTTCGACAAGCCTTTAACTATGCGGTGGACAAGGATGCTTATTTAAAAGTGGTGAATGCAGGGCTGGGTTTACCATTAGACTCCATTATTCCTTCTAAAACCGTTTATTATAAGCAGCAAAAAATGTATGAACACAATATTGAAAAGGCAAAAGAATTATTGGCTGAGGCAGGCTATCCAGATGGCTTCGATATTGAAATCTGGGGGAACACAAACTCAGATACGATGAAGGGTATGCAGTTTATTCAACAACAGTTAGGTCAAATCGGTGTAAAAGTAGAAATTAAATCAATGGAAGAAGGAACTTTATCAGACGAAATCTATGGTGCACAAACACCAGATGATGCGAAATTACAAATGTGGTATGTGAGTTGGTCAGCGTATGCTTCGGATATAACGAATGCAACAAAGCCTCTTTTCCATAGCGTATCATTCCCACCGAATGGTGCAAATACAGCTTATTATCATAATACGGAGGCAGATCAATTAATGGATGAAGCTAATTCCATTTCAGATGTAGATCGCCAAGCTGAACTATATGAAAAATTACAGGAAATCGTTTATCAAGATACACCTTGGATTTTCTTAGGGGTAGATGAGGTTGTATATGGTGTACGTTCAAATGTAAGCGGTGTGCTAGTAAACCCTACAGGTGGACTTGATGTGAAGAATGCCAAAGTGGAGTAATGAACAGTAAAAGGAATTGATACTCGTCAATTCCTTTTCTACAAAAATAGAAAGGAGGAAGGCAACATGTGGAAGTATATAGCAAGAAGAACTGTTGAAATGATACCGATATTAATTGTCATTTCCATATTAACATTCTTATTTATTCATTTCATACCAGGTGACCCTGCACGATTAGTAGCTGGTAAGGATGCCACGCTAGAAGATGTTGAAAATGTACGCCATGAGTTAGGTTTAGATAAACCCATTCTTAAACAATACATGGATTATATGAAAAATCTTGTGACGGGTGAGCTTGGAACATCCTTAACAACCGGACTACCTGTCATAGATATGTTTAAAACAAGGTTTATGCCTTCTCTTCATCTTACTTTCCTTTCCATGTTTTGGGCTACATTAATGGGTTTGGTGATTGGTGTTCTTTCTGCCATCAATAAAAACAAATGGCCTGATTATTTTGGTATGGTAACGGCTGTTTCTGGCATCTCAATTCCAGGATTTTGGTTGGGCTTATTATTGATTCAATTATTTTCAGTGCAGCTAGGGCTATTTCCGACAGGTGGATTAGATGGCTTTACTAGTTATATTTTGCCCTCCTTGACCTTAGGGGCTGGCATTATGTCAATGATTGCTCGATTTACTCGTTCTTCCATGCTAGAAACGTTACAAGCAGATTTTATAAGAACAGGGAGAGCAAAAGGATTGAAAGAACACTCCGTTATTGTGACCCATGCTTTAAGAAATTCCTTGATTTCTGTGGTAACAGTAGCAGGTCTGCAATTCGGATTTCTCTTAGGAGGATCGGTGGTAGTGGAGACAGTCTTTAGTTTTCCAGGAATGGGACGACTTTTAATTGATTCGATTGCCTTTCGAGATTATCCAGTCATTCAGTCTGCCTTGCTGTTATTTGCATTTGAATTTATTTTAGTCAATTTAATTGTTGATGTGCTTTATACCGTGTTAAATCCAAAAATCCAATTAAATTCTTAAGGGAGGGAACAAAATGACTTCACCAACTACTATGCAAAATAGCCAAGTGCAAAATACACAAAGAAAATACTCTCCTCTTAAAGAATTTTGGAAGTCTTTTAAAAAACAAAAGGCTGCTTTGGTAGCAAGTATCTTTATAGGATTGTTAATTGTAGTCGCCATTATTGGTCCTTATATCGCACCTTACGATCCTTTTGAACCGAATTATGATGCTTTATTAGAGGGACCAAGTGCAAGTCATTTGGCAGGAACGGACGAGTATGGTCGAGATATATTTAGTCGTTTAATAGTAGGCGCAAAGATATCCTTAATGGTGAGTTTTAGTGCCGTATTTTTAGGCTTAATACTAGGAACTATTTTAGGTTTAATTAGCGGTTACTTTGGTGGGTGGATTGACAAAATCATCATGCGCAGCTGTGATGTGTTGTTTTCATTCCCTGATTTATTATTAGCGATTGCCATTGTAGCCTTATTGGGCCCTGGTATTAATAATGTCATCATTGCTGTGATGATCTTTAGTGTGCCATCTTTTGCCCGTTTAGTCAGAGGTGCTACATTGAATGCGAAGGAGAATGTCTACGTAGAGGCAGCACAATCAATGGGGGCTTCGCATGTTAGAGTGCTGTGGAAACATATTTTCCCTGAAACGATTAGTGAGTTAATCATTTTTGTCACAATGCGTATAGGGACAGCCATTTTAGCAGCTTCTGGTTTAAGCTTTTTAGGCTTAGGTGCAAGCCCTGAAATGCCTGAGTGGGGAGTAATGCTAAGTAGTGGGCGTGACTATTTAGGAACATCTTCGCACGTAGTCATCATGCCAGGCATTGCCATATTTTTAACCGTACTAGCATTTAACTTAATAGGTGATGGATTACGAGATGTGTTAGATCCAAAAATAAAGAATAATTAAGGAGAATGCCTATGCCAGAACATGTATTGCGAGTAAGTGACTTAGAAACGTCCTTTACGCGTGATAATAAGGAAATCAAGATTTTAAGAGGTGTCAATTTTTCCATCGGTAAAGGAGAGATATTAGGCTTAGTGGGAGAATCGGGCAGTGGAAAAAGCTTAACATCGTTATCCATCATGCAATTATTTCACGGTACTACAGGCAAAATCGTCAATGGCTCTATACATTTTAATGGGCATGACTTGACGAAAATGTCCGAATCAGAAATTCGGAAGATTCGTGGCAAGCAAATGGCCATGATTTTTCAAGAGCCCATGACTTCTTTAAATCCTGTCTTAAAAATAGGCAAGCAGTTAATGGAAGCAATTGAGATGCATTTGAAACTGCCGAAGAACGAAAGTAAGCATCATGCAATCCAAATGTTAAAAAGCGTGGGCATAGGAAGGGCCGAGGAAATCATTTATGAATATCCACATCAGCTCTCAGGAGGAATGCGCCAGCGTGTAATGATTGCAATGGCTATGGCCTGCCACCCTAATTTACTTATTGCTGACGAACCAACCACTGCGCTTGATGTCACGATACAAGCTCAAATTTTAGAATTAATGAAAAAGCTAAAAGAAGAAAATGAGACAGCTATTTTATTAATTACACATGATTTAGGTGTTGTTGCGGAAATGTGCGATAGGGTAGTGGTAATGTATGCAGGGCAGGTTGTAGAGGAAGCAGATGTCTTTGAATTATTTGCTAGCCCCAAGCATCCCTATACAAAAGGTTTAATTGCATCTGTACCGAAAATTGGTGATAACAAAGAAGTATTAGATTCTATCAATGGTCAAGTACCATCCCCACAAAATATGCCGAATGGTTGTAAATTTGCTCCACGTTGTAATCAAGCGATGTCTATATGCCATCAGGAGAGTCCACCGACAGTAAAAATTTCAGCTACACGCCAATGTAGCTGCTGGCTATATGTGAAAAAGGATGTGGAAGTAAATGCCTAACAGTATATTAAAAGTGGAGAATTTAAAAAAGAGCTTTCAAATAGCCGGAGGGTTATTTCAAAAAAAGCAATATGTTAACGCGGTTATAGATGTTTCCTTTGAAATAGAGGAAGGTACGACATTCAGTCTAGTTGGAGAAAGTGGTTGTGGGAAATCTACTACAGGCAGATTAATTACTAGATTAATAGCACCAACGAATGGAAGTATCGTTGTGGATGGGAAAGAAGTAACTACTGCAAAGCCATCTGAATTAAGGCACTTAAGGCAAACTGTTCAAATGATTTTTCAGGACCCCTATGCCTCATTGAATCCAAGAATGAAGGTCAAGGAGCTTGTTGGGGAACCTTTAGAAATTCATACAAAACTTTCGAAAGCAGAGCGTGAAAAACTAGTGCTTGAAATGCTGGAAGTCGTTGGATTAAATGCTGAACATGCCGATCGCTATGCACATGAGTTCAGTGGTGGACAAAGACAGCGTTTAGGTATTGCACGTGCTTTAATAACAAAGCCAAAATTAATTATTGCTGATGAGCCTGTGTCTGCGTTGGATGTATCTATACAATCGCAAATATTGAATCTATTAAAGCAATTACAGCAAGAATATAAAATATCGTATCTCTTTATTTCTCACGATTTAAGTGTTGTAGAGCATATTAGCCATTATATTGGGGTTATGTATTTAGGATCCATTGTAGAAATTGGGCGTAAAGAAACCATATTTAATGAACCAAAGCATCCATATACACAAGCGCTTATTGCTTCCGTACCAATTGCAGACCCAACATTACGAAAAAAGAAGATCGTTTTAACTGGTGATATTCCAAATCCTAAAAATCCGCCAAGTGGTTGTACCTTCCACACAAGGTGCCCCTTTGCATCAGATATATGTAAGCAAGCTATACCAGAAATGAAGAAAATTAACGAAGAGCAAAGTGTTGCATGTCACTTTGTTAACTAATGGAGAGGATGTTTATAAATGAAAATAGGGTTAAGCACATACAGCATGGTTAAAAAAATGAGACAGGGAGAGATGGATGTTCTGGATGTTTTACAATGGGTAGCAGACAACGGTGGTCAGCATGTAGAATTAGTGCCCTACGAATTTACGGTTGTAGATAACTATGAACTTGCAACTGAAATTAAAGATAAAGCAGCAGAGCTAGGATTAAAGTTATCCGCCTATTCTTTACCAGCTAACTTTATTCAGGATACAGAAGAAGCTTTTTTAGAAGAAGTTGAACGTTTAAAGAAACATATTGATGTAGTACATCATATGGGTATTCAGATTATGCGCCATGACGTTACTCTTTTTACCTTACCAAAGGAGCAAACATCCATTCATTATTACAACGAGCACTTTGAAGAAATGGTTAGAGGCTGTCAGCTAATTGCAGATTACGCGAAACAATTTAATATTACGACAACGATTGAAAATCATGGCTTTAATGTTCAAACAAGTGATCGTGTACAACAATTAATTCATGCGGTAAACAGAGACAACTTTAAAACAACTTTAGATATCGGTAATTTTTTATGTATTGATGAAGAACCTCTCATTGGTGTTATGAAAAACATTCCTTATGCTGCTACGGTACATTTTAAAGATTTTTATATTCGTCCTTATTATGAAAATCCAGGTGAGGGCGAGTGGTTCCGTACAGTTCATAACAACTACATCAGAGGTGCTATTGTCGGACATGGCGATATAAATATTCGAGAAATTATTAAGCTCGTAAAAGGCAGTGGATATGATGGTTATCTTACTATTGAGTTTGAAGGAATGGAAGATTGTCAAGTTGGTTCAAAAATAGGAATGGATAATGTACGTCGTTTATGGGACGAATGCAAGCTCTAAAGGGGGAAAGTACATGAACAAATTAAAAGTTTGTGTCATTGGCACAGGTTCTATTTCAGATTTTCACTTAGGTTCCTATACGAATAATCCATTCGTTGAATTATATGGCGTGTATGATGCTTCTATTGAACGAGGCAAAGCGAAAGCAGCCCAATTTGGAGCAACGCATGTTTTTTCTACGAAAGAAGAGCTATTCGCAGATAAAAATGTGGATGCTGTCAGTATTTGTACATGGAATAATACGCATGCAGAATTGGCGATTCTTGCTTTGGAAAATGACTTACATGTTCTAATAGAAAAGCCGCTATCTATGACTTATGCAGAGGCTCTAAATATCCAAAAGGTTGCAGAAAAGCATCAGAAAGTATTTCAAGTGGGCTATGTAAGACGGTTTGCAACAAATACCAAAGTACTGAAAAGCTTCATTGACGATAACAAATTGGGCGATATTTATTATGCCAAAGCTTCCTGCCTAAGAAGATTAGGGAATCCAGGAGGCTGGTTTGCAGAAATTGATAAGTCTGGTGGCGGACCTTTAATTGATCTAGGGGTACATGTAATTGATATATGTTGGTATTTAATGGGTAGACCAAAGGTGAAGCGTATAACAGGTCATACTTACAATCAATTAGGAAATCGAAATCATATTGAAAATTTATCCTTTTACAAGGCTGCAGACTATGATGCTACTAAAAACACAGTAGAAGACTTAGCAAATGCCCTCATTACATTTGAGAATGGGGCTTCGCTAATGGTAGACGTTTCCTATACACTACATGCTATAAAAGAAGAAATAAGTATTAAGCTATATGGCACGAACGGTGGAGCAGAGCTAGAGCCTGAATTAAAAATTGTAAGTGAAGAGCATAATACGATTTTAAATATTCATCCTCAAATTAACGATCTAACATTTGATTTTGCGACTGCCTTTCAAAATGAAATCAATTCATTTGTTGATTGTTGCCTTCATCATTATGAATCAGTTGCACCTGTGGAAGATGGGGTAGAAATTATGAAAATCTTAGAAGGTATTTATATTTCTGCAACTGAAGGAAAGGAGGTTGTTTATTAAAATGGTGAAATTGGATAATAAAATCGGTGTGATAGTAGACAGCTTTCGTTTACCTATTGTTGAAGGTTTGTTAAAGGCGAAAGAAGTTGGTGCACAGGGGGTACAAATGTATGCCGTTTCAGGAGAATTGGACCCCGATAACCTAAGTGCTGAACAGAGAGCAGAATTGAAGGCGTATATCTTAGGGTTAGGTCTAGAAATCTCTGCATTATGTGGAGATTTAGGAGGACATGGCTTCCAAGATAAAGCAGAAAATGCCTGGAAAATAAAGAAATCGAAAGACATACTGCAATTAGCCAAGGACCTAGGAACATCCATTGTTACAACCCATATTGGCATTATTCCTGAAGATGAAAATGACCCAATCTATCAAACAATGCTGGAAGCTTGTGAAGAATTAGGACAATATGCTACATCATTAGACGCTTACTTTGCGATTGAAACAGGACCAGAAACGAGTAAAACATTAAAAGGGTTTTTAGATAAGCTATCAACGAATGGTGTATCGGTTAATTTTGATCCTGCCAATATGGTGATGGTAACAAAAGATGATCCTGTAGCTGGAGTCAAACTATTAAAGAAGTATATTGTACATACACATGTAAAGGATGGTATTCAACTACAGTCAACGAATCCTAAAGATGTGTACGGGTACTTAGGATACGATTCTGGAACGTCTCATGATAAAATAGAAGAAATGGTGGAAAATGGAGAGTTTTTCAGAGAACTTCCATTAGGTCATGGAGATGTCAATTTCGA
This sequence comes from Lysinibacillus sp. FN11, assembly GCF_024628845.1. Lineage (NCBI taxonomy): Bacteria > Bacillati > Bacillota > Bacilli > Caryophanales > Bacillaceae > Lysinibacillus > Lysinibacillus sp. FN11. The sequence continues at coordinate 4,827,580 of NZ_CP102383.1, forward strand.
GCTTTATTTTTCAGCTTTACAAGAAATCGGATACAATGGCTATTTAACTATTGAACGAGAAGTGAGATCAAATCCCGAAAAAGACATCAAAGAAGCTGTACAATTCATAGAAAAGTTTAAATAGGGGTTGAATCTAATTTGAAAAAGCAAGATCAAGTACAAATGCGAAGACAAAATAAATATATTGTGCTTGACGCAATAAGGCAGATGGCGCCAATTTCAAGAATTCAATTATCAAAATATACAAAAATGAGCCCTACGACCATTACTCGTATTGTGCAGGAGCTAGAAGCGGAAGGCTTTATTCTTGAAGGGGTATCGGAAGAAACAGCCATTGGTAGACGTCCTACGTTAATTCATATGCGAGAAGATGCTTTATATACGATTGGGATAGAAATTGACTGTTTTACTATTCGAATAGGTATATTAGATTTCTTAGGGAAGCTTATTGCCTTTCAGGAAGTCAAATGTAGCATTAGACACCAATATGAGGAAGCTCTACACCTACTGAAACAGTCTATAGATAATATCATGACAGAATATCAGATTGCTTCGGATAAATTACTAGGCATTGGGATAGGCGTTCCAGGAGTAATCAATAACGAGGAAGGGATAATCGTTTCCTCTGAGCAATTGAAGTGGGAAAACTGCCATATAAGAGAAGATTTAAATGGTATTTTTGGTTGTGAAGTCATCGTAGATAATGAATTAAAAATGCAAATCATTGCTGAAATTGGAGATATCTACACACCACTGTATTCAAATTGTATTTTAGTCGGTATTGGAACAGGAATAGGAGCATCTATATTATTAAATGGAGAAGTGTATCGTGGCATTCAAAATAAAGCTGGAGAGATAAGCCATATAACAATTAATCCATTTGGTGAGATGTGTCACTGTGGTAAAAGAGGGTGCCTATCCATGTATGTTTCTGAAGTTACGCTGTTAAAAAGAACACCAAAAAATCTTAATATTCAATCAATAGAAGAGATTTTGCATTGTGTTGATCAAGGCGAGCAATGGGCGATCGATATTCAGCACGATGTAGCTACTTTTCTAGCTATTGCCATCAATAATCTAGTTTGCTTATACGAGCCAGAGGCTGTCATTGTCAGTGGAGAAATTATTGAGCACAATGTGACATTTCAAAAACTGCTTAGTGATAAGTGTAAACAGTATATATGGAAGGAATTACAACCCTACTTTGATTTGCAGTTTTCCAATCAATTAAAAGAAGGGGTTGTTAAAGGAGCGGCATTACAAGCACAAAAGCAGTTGCTGTCTGTTTAAAGAAAGGTTGGTTGATTCGTGGCTTACTCAGAATTTTTAAAGGAGTATCGTTCAGGATTAATGGAAAATGTGCATTATGGTCAAATGAGTGCTGTGAATCTAGCGAAGGAAGAATTCGTCTCAGTAGGTCAAGATTATAAGCCTGTATATTTTCGTTCTGCAGCAAAACCATTTCAAGCCATTCCTATTTTTCTGACTGATTTTATAGAAAAGTACGAAATTACTTCAAAAGAAAGCGCACTATTTCTGGCTTCACAAAGAGGCGAAGTTTACCATCAAGAGGCATTAGTTTCTCTGCTGGAAAAACTCCCAATTCATGAAAATGAATTAATTTGTGCAGCATCCTATCCATTAAATGAGGAACCTAAAACACAGTATATTCAACAGGGATTTGAAAAGAGGAAACTCTTTCATAATTGCGCTGGTAAGCATTTAGGATTTTTAACTGCATGTCTAGCAAATGGCTATGATGTCAAGCAATATTGTCATCCCGAACATCCACTGCAACAGATGATAAAAAAATATATTGCTTATTTAAGTGAATATGAGATAGAGAGAATTCGTACAGGGATTGATGGCTGTGGTGCGCCCGTCTTTGCGATTCCGTTAAAAAACATGGCCATTGCCTATTTAAAGTTAGCACGACCAGAATTAATTGATGATCAACTAATTCGTGAAGCAGTAATCAAGCTTACGTCAGTGATGAATCATGAGAATCATATCATTGCAGCACAAAACTTTATTTGTACGGCATTATTAAAGGACCCTAATATTGTGGCAAAGGGCGGAGCACAGGGTGTATACTGTTTTGCTCTTAGAGATGAAGGAGTAAGTTTTGCCTTGAAAATAATGAATGGCTCAGAAAGTCCATGGCCGAATGTAATTGCTTCTGTATTGGAACAAATTCAGTATAAAAATCAAGAAACAATTGAGCGTATTAAAGCATTGTCTCCTACATTTGTGCGTAATGATGCAGGGGTAGAGGTAGGAGAAATTGTATCTACAATTAAAATTGTCTAGAGGTGAAGGCACTTGCATGTTTTGGCAATAGACGGTGGTGGAACGAAAACGATTGCAACAATCTCAACATGTCATGGGCAAATTATGGCGCTAGCAGAAACAGGCAAAAGTAATCCCACGTCCATGAGCTTTGAGCATTTTACAGAGACGATAACAGAATTAATAAATGATTTAAAAAGACAACAGCCTCAGGAATTTCAACACATTACAAAGTGCCATGCGGGCCTGTCTGGTGTAACAGAAAATAATAATGAGAAAATTACCTATGCATTATTAACCTCGCTTTTACCGAAAGACTGTCAACTATCACTATCGAATGATGGAATGAACGCGCTGTATGCGGGGACCTTGGGGCAGCCAGGCATTGTACAAATTTCTGGTACGGGTGCGATTACACTCAGTATAGATGCATCTGGAAGAATTGAGCGCACAGCAGGATGGGGTTATATTTTTGATGATGAGGGCAGTGGCTATGATATTGGCATACGCACATTAAAAGCGGTATTTAAAGCATTCGATAAAAGAGGTCCTGAAACGCTTCTAACAACAGCGGTATTAGAATATTTTCGATTACATTCCGTTCCAGAGATAATTGAAGTGGTATATGGTGAAGGACATCCGCGGGATACCATATCTCCTTTAAGTAAGGTTGCAATTGAATGCGCTAAACGTGGTGATGGAGAAGCCAATACAATTATTGATCAAGTGTGTCATGTTTTTTATCAAAGTATAGATGCTTGTTACAAAAAAAACCCGTTTGCAGATAAGCAAGTCAAAGTAGTGCTGGCTGGTGGAGTTTTTAATGAATTGGAGCTATTTACTAAAAAATTAATCGCTATTGATAAAAAGAATAGTAATCAGTATGACTTCGTGGGTGCTTATAGCTTACCAGTAGGTGGTGCCGCTTTAGCTGCTTTAAATTTACCATATAATGAAGCAAAGTTATTTATCGATCAATATGATGCAAGTATGAAGAAGTTTTTAACGAATTAATCCCCCCTTAACTTAGCAAGTAGAGAATAGTATGTACTGTATCTCTACTTGTATTTTGTTAGTCTCCTACTTTAAACATATACCCCTTATATGAATTATGAATAATCATGACGATTCCGATAAGCATAAAATTGGATAATAATGAACTTCCGCCATAGCTTAAAAAGGGTAGGGTGACACCTGTGACAGGTAAAAGCCCAATGGTCATACCGATATTTTGAGTAATTTGAAAGGCTAGTAAGCTTGAAATACCTGCCCCCATTAAAGTCATAAAGGGGTCTCGCGCTACTACCGTGATAACGACAATACGATAGATAACAAAAAATAGTAGCGCTATTACAAATGCTCCTCCAATAAAACCTAACTCTTCTGCAATAGCAGAGAATATAAAGTCGGTATGTTTTTCTGGTACATAGACATTATTATGTAGATAGCCCTTGCCCACAAATTCTCCTGATCCGATAGCCATAAAGCCCTGGCGTACTTGAAAAGAAGAATCTGTATATTCATAAGGCTGAAGCCATCCATAAATTCTAGAAATCTGATGTCCTGATAGAGCGCCCAAAACCTTCTCTGTAAAAAATTCATTAAATCTGACATAGAGCACTACCATCGTACTGACGATAACTAGAGGAACGGCCGTAAATACAACAAGAAGCTTTCTATGAATACCTGAAAAGAAAATCATCGGTAAAATCATTGCCATATACAACATGACCATACCTGTATCGGGTTGTCTATAAACAAGTAGCGTAGGAGGAATGACAATTAGCCCGATTTTTATAAGTAACCAAAAATCTGCTAGATAAGAGGGGCGGGCATTTTTCTCTTGATGAGCAATAATGACCTTACTCACAACTATTAAAAAAGCGAATTTTAAAAATTCCGATGGTTGGAGGGAGCCTAAAAACGGGATTTGATACCATGATTTTGCCTGATTGATCGTTCGAGCAATGCTTTCAGGTGCAACAATAAGACCAGCCGTTAAAGCAACTATTAGGAAGTAAAATGGCCATCCAATCTTCTTCAACTGTTCAATATCAAGCAAAGATATTCCAAACATGATGGTTAATCCGATGATATAAAATAAAAACTGTTTGATAATAAAGGAGCTTGAATACTGTTCAAAATTTACACTACTAGAATGGACAAAAAGGCAACTAATAGCGCCGAGTAAAAGAAGACTTATTACTAAACTCCAATCTAACTTCTTGAATTGCGTCAAATGTAACACCTCCATTCTCTATTATGAACGCTGACAATGTATGGAAGGTTGCGGATGTTTTTCTGAAAATAGTATGAATAAGAAGCAATCATCCGGCTAATTTAGCGAGTTAAATTACCTAGATAAAACTAAATGATGGGTATAAATTCTTAATGTTTCGATTAAAATTTACAAAAATATAACACTGGCTTTATATCTCTATACTATCATTATTGGTAAGAGTTGGAGGAGGAGCCAGGGATCATGCATTTTTTCCGTTTCATTAAGGTGAAGGACAAGTTACTTGTACTCATGATTGTTTGTGTATTATCGAATGTATTGCTAGGTATATTCAGTGTAGATTACTTAAGGAAAATGTCGTGGCATGCAAGTGAGAGTTATACACAGGGACTTGTCCCAATTGGATGGCTAAATGAGCTAGAAGAATCACAGCGTCGATTAGATTTAATAGTAGATTCGAAAGGCAACGATAAAGAAATGACAGCCATTTTACAAAATATGGCACAGCCTTTAGAGCATCTAGATAGCCAAGAAATTGATAAAAAGATGAGTCATCAAATTAAGAAGTATAAGTCATTGCTTAAGAAGCAGGAAGAAGCCATCGAGAACTTTAAGCAATTGAACCATGGTGAGCTAGATCAGTTTTATGTGCAAACATTTTTACCAATTAGTCAGGAGAGTCATGCATTATTAGAAGACACGCAAAATTATTTGGTTCAACGAGCAAAAGACCAACAGCATGCTTATCTGAAAGATGTACAATTCGGCTACTGGTTACTAGGTGGTGTATGCTTAGCGGTTGTCTTGCTTGTTATCCTTATCGGCTTTATCGCAACGAAGGCAGTCAATATACCAACCCGTCAACTAAAGTCATTATTAAAACGTGCAGAACAAGGTGATTTCACTGCCAATGCAAGTTATGTAGCTCATGATGAGCTTGGTGAAGTAGTACTGTCATACAATCAAATGGTAACAGAGGTGAAACGACTACTCCATACTGTGACAGACAGTGCCTATGAAGTAGAAGAAATGACAGGGAAATTGCAGAACTCCTCTGAGCAATCATCAACAACGACATTAAAAATAGCGAAGGATGTACAATCTATCTCAGAGTCAACGTCTGCTTCTTCTAGTAAATTAGCTTCGAATACGGCTTCCTTAGAGGAGGTTTTAAATGATGTACAGGTTATTTTAGAAAAGGTTCAGGTTGTAGAAAGTTTTGCGCAAAAAACGGCCAGAGATGCAGAAAGTGGAACTGAAATTGTGCAGGCTAATTTAACGCAAATGCAAGCTATTAAGCAGGCGGTTGAAAAATCTAATACAGCTATCTTTAATTTAGTAGAGCGGGCTGCATCGATCGATCAAATGATTGAAGTAATAGAAAGAATAACAGCACAAACTAATTTACTGGCTTTAAATGCGTCAATTGAAGCCGCAAGAGCAGGAGAGCATGGTAAAGGTTTTGCAGTAGTGGCTAATGAGGTTCGTAAGCTTGCAGAGCAAACTGTTCAATCGACACAAACGATTACATCCATTGTACAGAACATCCATTTAGATTCGAGTTATGCGGTACAAATGATGGAAGGCGTTTTAGTGGCGACTGAAAAAGGTGTAGCTGTTACAGGACAAACTGCATCAAGTTTTGATCAAATTTTAGAAAAAGTACATACTATTAAGCCTTATATGATGGAAGTATCTGCTACGATTCAAGAGATTGCCAATCACACGAAGAAGGTAAGTGAGGATGCAGGTATGCTGACAGCCTTATCCGATACGAATGCCGTGTCTACTAAGCATGTTGCTACGTTAACAGCTGATCAATTAACAGCTCAGCAACAGTTCCATAATTATATAAAGGAATTGCGCAAAGTATCAAAAGTTTTGCAAATAGCTGTCAAACGTTTTTCGATATAATTTAATATTAAAGAATAATATTCGAAAAGGGTCTTCTTTGCAAAAAATAGCAAAGAAGATTCTTTTTTTGCATGGTTACAAAACTAGCTTATGAAAGTATAAATTTTTTGTGTTTTTGAGATGTACAAATGTGTTTTATATATTTTTGTAGCACAATATTTTTCATGTTCTCATATACTGTTAATAAGGGATTGTATGTTCTTTGTAAGGAATATTATTAATATAATTGTTGTATTTTCAAAACGAACACATTATAATGAATTCCATTGAAAGTGTTATTAAATCAATGTTTATTAATGTATTTTTGTACTTTCAGAAAGTACAATTGTTCACATGTGGAGGTTTTGGGAAATGAAAAAGATTATTGTTACTGGAGCACTTGGTCAAATTGGTTCTGAGCTTGTAGAAAAACTTCGTGGTATTTATGGAGAGGACAATATACTTGCTACAGACATTAGAAAGCTTGAACATACTAAGGGCCCATTTGAAATATTGGACGTGACAGATGGACAAAGAATGCATGATTTAGCAAAGGACTTCGGTGCAGATACAATGATGCATTTAGCAGCATTATTATCAGCTACAGCAGAAAGAAATCCATTGTTAGCTTGGAATTTAAATATGGGTGGATTAATGAATGCGTTGGAGGTTTCACGTGAGTTAAATATGCAATTTTTCACGCCAAGCTCAATTGGTGCGTTTGGTCCGTCTACACCTAAGGAAGATACACCACAGGATACTTTGCAAAGACCAACAACTATGTATGGGGTAAATAAGGTAGCGGGTGAGTTATTATGCGATTATTACTTCAATCGTTTTGGTGTTGATACACGTGGCGTACGCTTCCCAGGACTAATTTCTTATGTAACACCTCCAGGTGGTGGTACAACAGATTATGCAGTAGAAATTTTCTATGAAGCCATCGAACAAGGCAAATATACATCGTATATTCAGGAAGGTACATTTATGGATATGATGTACATGCCAGATGCCTTACAAGCTATTGTGGATTTAATGGAAGCAGACGGTAGTAAGCTTGTTCATCGCAATGCTTTTAATATTACAGCCATGAGCTTCGAACCTTCGCAAATCGCGGCTGAAATCAAGAAACACTTACCAAATTTCACAATGAGCTATCAGGTAGATCCAGTTCGTCAGGCCATTGCAGATAGCTGGCCAAACTCTTTAAATATTGAAGCGGCTCAAAAAGAGTGGGGCTTCAAAGCAGAATATGATTTAGCTAAAATGACAGTAGATATGTTAGAAAAATTGAAAATCAAACTGCATAAAAAAGCCATTTCATAAAAGATGGGCAACGGGTGAAGATCTAAACTTCATCCGTTTTTTTTATATATAAAAGAAAATTATTGGAATATATAGATTAAATTATGAAATTAAAATATAATAATATTCGGAATATTAATAGTATTCAGTTTAATTAATGCTATAACAATTTCACAAGGGGAAATTCACAAATGAAGGGATGATGGGTTTTATGATGCAAGCACCATTAGTTTTAACTAGTTTTTTCAAGCGAGCAGAGAGCTATTTTGCAAGAAAATCAATTATTTCACGGACAAGCCCACACAAAATACATCGTTTAACATATGGGGAGTGGGCAAAAAGAACGCGTCGTTTAGCAGATGCCCTTACAAAGCTAGGGATGACAAGAGGAACAAAAGTCGGCTCCTTTGCGTGGAATCAGCATCGGCATTTAGAAGCTTATTTTGCTGTGCCTTGCTCAGGAGCAATCTTGCACATGGTAAATATTCGGTTATCAGAAGAACACTTAATCTATATTATTAATCATGCAGAAGATGAGATTTTAATGGTCGATGTAGATTTATTGCCGATCATTGAAAATATTGCGCCAAAACTTAAGACAGTGAAACACTATATCATTATGACGGATGAACCAGCTTTGCCGAAGACTACACTACAAAATGTTTTATCCTATGAGGACATATTAGCTTCGGCTGATGAAAATTTTCAATTTCCAGAGGATATTGACGAAGAAGCACCTGCTGGTATGTGCTATACAAGTGCTACGACAGGGAATCCAAAGGGGGTTGTCTATTCCCATCGGGGTTTAGTTTTACACAGTATCATGCTGAGTATGTCTGACTCTATGGGGATTGCGGAAAGGGATGTGGTGATGCCGATTGTACCCATGTTTCATGCAAATGCATGGGGCTTACCTTTTGCTAGTGTCAATGTGGGTGCTACACAAGTTCTACCAGGTCCGCAATTTACTTCAGCATTAATAATGGATTTAATCGAGCAAGAAAAAGTTACATTAACTGCTGGTGTACCAACCATTTGGATAGGCGCCTTACAGGAGCAGGAAAAGAAAGAGCGAGATATTAGCTCTTTAAGAGCGATATGCTGTGGTGGATCGGCTTCACCAACTCGACTCATTCGGACATTTGAAGAAAAGTATGGTATTCCTTATATTGTTGTCTACGGCATGACGGAAACTACACCAATCGTGGCATTGTCCAACTATATGTCATGGATGGAAGATTGGCCGATTGAAAAACGTATTGAAGCTCGAGCGATGCAAGGGATGACAATGGCAGGTATCGAATCTAGTATTATTAATGAGGCGGGTGAGGTACCTTGGGATGGCGAAACAATGGGGGAATTACGTTTAAAAGGCCCATGGATTTCCAACGAATACTATCGTGATGAGCGAACAGCAGATGCCTATCGAGATGGTTGGTTATATACTGGTGATATTGCTGTACGAACAGCAGATGGCTTTATTAAAATAACAGACCGTACGAAGGATCTTATTAAATCAGGTGGGGAGTGGATTTCCTCTGTTGATTTGGAAAATGCACTGATGACGCATGATGCCGTTTTAGAAGCGGCTGTCATTGCCATGCCCCATGCAAAATGGCAGGAGCGTCCATTAGCTTGTGTTGTATTGAAAGAGGGACAATCAGTAACTGAACCAGAGCTTCTTGCTTTTTTAGAAAATCAATTTGCCAAGTGGTGGGTACCAGATGCAGTCGTCTTTCTAGAAGAAATTCCAAAGACATCTGTCGGAAAATTCCTGAAAGCGAAGCTGCGAGATAATGTAGCAGAAATTTATCCTAAATCATTGGTATAGGTAAAAGAGCGACTTCTATAAACGGAAGTCGCTCTTTTTTGAGTTATTTAGTTAACATGTGGAAGACTTGTTCAACGTCTTTATCGCCACGACCTGATATATTAATAATAATGCTTTCCTCAGGTGATAAAGTTGGTGCTAATTTTAGAGCATGTGCGACTGCATGTGAGCTTTCAAGAGCAGGAATAATACCTTCGACCTTAGAAAGTACTTGGAAGGCATCTAAAACTTCTTCATTTGTCACGGTCACATACTCAGCACGACCGATTGTTTTCAAATGGCTATGCTCAGGCCCTGCACCTGGATAATCTAAACCAGCTGCTATTGAATAGGTAGGGAGTGGGTTACCTTCTGCGTCCTGAAGTACTAAACATTTGAAGCCGTGTAGCTCTCCTGGTGTTCCTTCGTTTAAGGTAGCAGCTTTGTCTGGCTCTATTCCAATAAGACGAACATCCTCGTCTGCAATATAGTCAGCAAATGCCCCAATAGCATTACTACCGCCTCCTACGCAGGCAAGAACAGCTGTTGGCAGCTTTCCTTCCTTTTTTAAAATCTGTTCACGACTTTCACGGCTAATCACTGATTGAAAATGTTTAACCATTGATGGGAAGGGGTGTGGTCCAACTGCTGAGCCTAATAAATAGAAGGTTGTTTCATAGTTTTCTACTAAGTCAGCGAATGCTTCATCTACAGCATCCTTTAAGCGGCCTTGCCCTTTATCGACAGCAACAACTTTCGCTCCGAGAAGTTCCATGCGAAATACGTTCAATGCCTGACGTTTTGTATCTTCCAAGCCCATATAAATCGTGCAATCCATTCCAAACATGGCACACGCTGTAGCTGTTGCTACTCCATGTTGTCCTGCACCTGTTTCGGCAATTACGCGATTTGCTCCCATACGTTTAGCTAGTAAAATTTGTCCTAATACATTATTGATTTTATGTGAGCCTGTATGGTTAAGGTCTTCACGTTTTAAATAGATTTTTGCGCCACCTAATTGCTGTGTTAAATTTTCTGCAAAATAAAGAGGGGATTTACGCCCGACATATTCACGGAAATAGTAATCTAATTCTTGCTTAAAATCATCATCCTCTTTATACTTTTGAAAATTCTCATCTAGTCTATTTAAAACATTTTGAAGCTCCTTTGGAACAAAGCTTCCACCAAATTCACCGAAATATCCCTTTTTTTCTACTACTGTACTCATCTTAACTCGACTCCTCTATGCTAATTTTTCCAAAAAAAAAGCCACTCCAATCCCTCATAAAAAGGACGAGTAACCGTGGTGCCACCTTCATTCGCAATTTTTGCGCGCTTTCCTGCTCCGGTAACGGGGAGCGAATCGGCCTTACATTTGATAAGGCTGCTCTGAAGTCCATTCACAAGTCTGTACTACTGGTTTGCACCAACCACCAGCTCTCTTAAAGTAACAATGCTTGCTACTACTCTTCTTCCTTGCATTTATTAGAAAGAATTGTAGAGTATTTTCAAAATAGTGTCAAGAAAAAAGACGAATCTAAAAAGATCCGTCAGTTAAATCAAATTTTTAAAGTGAAGGCGTTTGTTTAATACATACATAATCGGTGCACCTACAGCTAATACAACAAATTCACCCGCCGCGACTGTTAGCCAAGTCCAGAAAAATGGCAACTCTAAAGCCAAGTTCAGCTCAAAGGCAATGATAAACATAGTACATGTAAAGAGCAATGTATTAATAATTAAACGTGCCCAAATATTTTTGACAAATTTACAGATTAAAATAAACAGGCCGAGTGTAATCATTGAATGACCTACACCAAACACTAAATCGTAAATGCCAAGTGGTGAAAAGAGATTAGAGATCAATACTCCAATAATAATCCCTACGGCAAAGCGTGGATTAAAGGCCACTAAATGGTTAAACATCTCAGATACTCGGAACTGAACCTCTGTAAAACCAAATGGTGCAACAAGCATGGTTACAGCTATATAGAGAGCCGCAATGATACCACTTGCTGCTAAAAATTTTATCTTCATATTCATTTCTCCTTAGTTTTTTTTCGTGGGATGGTTACGAACCACGGTGCTTTCACACAAGTAAATATTCTATTATAGATATCTAGTAGAAGTCAAATGTCAGACTTTGTCTATAATGTCCTATCGCCGCAAAATTGTCATAAATATTTTTTACTATGGTGAAAAAGGAAATAGAATAACTAAAACAGCGTAGTTTAGCGGTTTAAAGCGCCAAATTAAATGAAAAACTAAAATATTTTGCCAATTTTAAAAGTCAGAACATTCATAATGTTGTTGACGGAGCTCGATAATAACGATAATATAGCGATACATTCACACTTTGTTTGGATAAAGTGCGATAGATATTCGAGAATATAATCGGGGGGATTATTTGTGAAAAGCAATGTAAAGAAGTTGTCATTCCTTCTTTTTGGATTAGTGTTGCTTCTTGCTGCTTGTGGTAGCGGTGGCTCTGGTACAACAGATTCAAAAGGAAATGAAACAAACAATGCTAGTGAGAGCGGAAATGCAGACGATAAAACATATAAAATCGGGATTACTCAAATTGTTGAGCATCCATCGTTAAACGCAGCAACGGAAGGCTTTAAAAAAGCAATTGAAGATGCTGACTTAAAAGTTGAATACGATTCACAAATTGCACAGGGAGATAATAGCCTTAACACAACAATTGCTAACAATCTAGTAAGTGCAAACGTAGATTTGATTTTTGCAAACTCTACACCTTCTGCTCAAGCCGCTGCAACAGCAACAAGTGATATTCCAATTATTTTTACATCTGTTACAGATGCTGTTGGTGCACAGTTAATTGACTCAATGGAGAAGCCAGGGAAAAATATTACAGGCACAATCGATTTACATCCTGAAACGATTTCTAAAACTGTAGCATTCCTAAAAGAACTTGGCGCGAAAAAAGTAGGGATGGTCTACAATGCCGGTGAGCAAAACTCAGTTGCACAAGTTTCAGAAGTGAAAAAGGTTATGGACGAACAAGGTTTAGTGGTGGTAGAAGCATCAGCATCTACTTCAGCAGATGTAAAACAAGCGACAGAATCTCTAATTGGTAAAGTAGACGCTTTCTATATTATTACTGATAACACAGTAGTTTCTGCATTAGAGTCGGTAATTGATGTTGCCAATACGAATAAATTACCATTAATCGTAGGAGAACTAGATTCTGTAGCACGTGGCGGTTTAGCTGCTTATGGGTTTGAATATTTCGATATCGGTTATGAAGCAGGTCAAATGGCTGTGAAAATTTTAAAAGGTGAAGCGACACCTGCCGATACACCTGCACAATACCCACAAAATCTGAAATTATTAATCAATAAAAAAGTTGCAGATGATTTAGGAATCGAAATTAAAGATTCTTGGGGTGCCGAAATTCTAGAACAGTAAAACGAAGCGGGGTGAACTATCCCCGCTTTATCTTCATTTTACAAGCGATATAAATAATAAAGAGATTTAGGAGATGATTCAACGATGTTTTTAGCATTATTTGGCGCAGTGGAGCAAGGAATCATCTATGCAATTATGGCACTTGGTGTATATTTAACATTTCGGGTGTTAGATTTTCCGGATTTAACGGTTGATGGAAGCTTTGTAACAGGGGCGGCAACTGCAGCAACAATGGTTTTGCTTGGCTACCACCCAATCTTAGCGACTTTAGTGGCAATTGTTGCTGGATTTATTGCTGGATGTATGACAGGAATTCTTCACACGAAAGGAAAGATTAATCCGCTTTTATCAGGAATTTTAATGATGATTGCTTTATACTCGATTAATCTACGTATCATGGGGTTAACTGCAGAAAATACGATAGGTCGCCCGAATATTCCACTACTAAACTCTGAAACAATCTTTTCAAAGTTTCAATCTTTCTGGAGTAATTTAGGGATCGATGATGCTATCAATAACCTATTAAAAAGCATAGGCTTTCAGCATGTACCAGGTACATGGAGTGTGCTGATTGTTGTATTAATCATCACGATTTTAATTAAGTTAATAGCAGACTGGTTCTTAAAGACAGAGGTTGGGCTAGCTATCCGAGCAACTGGTGATAATAAACGAATGATTCGCAGCTTCTCTGCAAATACAGATACACTTATCATTTTGGGGCTAGGACTTTCCAATGCGCTTGTCGCATTTTCTGGAGCTTTAATCGCACAATACTCGAAGTTCTCTGATGTTAGTATGGGGATTGGTATGATTGTGATCGGTCTCGCATCCGTTATTATTGGTGAAGCTATTTTTGGGACTAAAACCATTATCCGTACAACGTTTGCAGTCATTGCAGGAGCCATCATTTATCGAATTATATTAGCTTTAGCATTACGTGTAGATTTCCTTGATTCAGGGGACATGAAATTAATTACGGCGATCATCGTTATTTTGGCACTGATCTTACCTCAATTTATCAATAAGAGTAAAGAACGTAAACGTAAAGCTAAACGAGCTGCAGAACTTTCACAAGTAAAAAAAGTAGAGCAGGGAGGAAATGGCCTTGCTTAAATTACATGGTATTAATAAGGTATTTAATGAAGGAACACCTGATGAGAAGATTGCACTTGCGGAGATAAACCTACATTTAAAGCCAGGTGATTTTGTGACAATTATAGGTAGTAATGGTGCAGGTAAATCAACGATGATGAATATGATTTCAGGTGCTTTAACACCCGATTTCGGTACAGTATTGATTGATGGTAATGATGTGACAAGTTTGCCTGAATATAAACGCTCTCAATACATTGGTCGTGTCTTCCAGGACCCAATGGCAGGAACGGCACCTACGATGACAATTGAAGAAAATCTAGCATTAGCATACTCTCGAAATAAGCATAGAGGGCTACGCAATGGTGTGGACAAAAAGCGTCGTGAATTTTTTAAAGAATCGCTAGAGATGCTTGGTTTAAATCTTGAGAATCGTCTTTCTGCTAAGGTAGGTTTACTTTCAGGTGGGGAACGTCAAGCTTTGTCGCTCTTAATGGCTACCTTCACAAAGCCATCTATTTTATTGCTGGATGAGCATACAGCTGCACTAGATCCATCACGTGCAGAATTAATTACTCGTATTACGAAGTACTTAGTGGAAAAAGATAATTTAACCACATTAATGGTAACGCACAATATGCAGCAAGCATTAGATTTAGGGAATCGTCTGATTATGATGGATAAAGGCCAAATCATTTTAGAAGTTGGTGAAGATCGAAAACATGAATTAACAATCCCTGATTTAATGTCTGAGTTTGAACGTATTCGTGGGGAAAAAATGAATTCAGACCGTGCTCTATTAGGTTAATATCGAAACGCTCATACACTTGTATGGGCGTTTTTTATAGTGCTAAAAAATTTCTTCAATAGTGTTTTTTATGAATGGTGAAAATGAATGTCTGTTGCAGGTTCCCTAAATCCATGTGTAGGGGGTGCCGATCTATCCTATGGGAGAGGCGTTGTCACACATCGTTTTTCCACATTGTTCTCTACTGCTAGTATGAAAGAAAATGAAAAGACATATTTTCAAAATGGTTGATTGAAGAGGAGCCAGCCTCACTCCTAGGGGATTTAGCGGCTCATCAGACGCCCCCTGAACGCTGGCGGAACGGAGGTCAACCCTCGTCTTGCCAGAATGTTTCTTTCCGCAGACGATATTATTTTTTCAACTTCATATAAAACGCTTATGCACTAGTTTGAATAATTTTTATTTGGGGATATTAAAGGATCGATAAACTTTATTACATAAAAAAAGCCTCACTTTCAGAGAAGTGAGACTCTTCATTTTAAACGAGTAAGCCAAATAGTTGAATATCGTTGTTTACTTCTTTGTATTTGAAGCCGAATTCATCCATTCGGGCAAGTAGTCCTTCATATTCAGCACGATCACCTAGCTCAATGCCGACTAGTGCAGGGCCACTTTCTTTATTGTTTTTCTTAGTATATTCAAAGGTAGTAATATCATCGTTTGGTCCAAGTACACTAGTAAGGAATTGACGTAATGCTCCGGCACGCTGAGGGAAGCTGACGATGAAATAGTAAAGTAAGCCTTCATGAATAAGTGACTTTTCTTTAATCTCCTGCATCCTTCCAATGTCATTATTCCCACCACTGATGATGACAACGACTGACTTACCTTTAATTTCTTCTTTATAAAAATCAAGGGCTGCTACTGATAATGCTCCAGCAGGCTCAGCAATAATCGCATGTTTATTATATAGATCTAGAATGGTCGTACATACCTTGCCTTCAGGTACCAGAACAATATCGTCTAAATAGCGACGACAAACATCATAAGTGTGGTGACCAACGCATTTTACTGCAGCACCATCAACGAATTTATCAATCCAATCAAGGGCAACTGCGCCACCTTCAGCAAAGGCAACCTTCATACTACCAGCACCTGCTGGCTCCACACCAATAATTTTGCTAGTAGGAGAGAGATTTTTAATGTAGGCAGACACGCCTGACATTAAGCCACCACCACCAATACTACCGAATACGTAGTCGATTGGTTCCTCCATATCATTCATAATTTCTACCGCTACTGTACCTTGGCCAGCAATGACATCGAAATCATCAAATGGATGAATGAAGATTTTATCATGCTCTTCACAATAGCTCAACGCGCTTTCAGCAGAGTCATCGAATGTATCTCCTGCTAAAATAATTTCCACATATTCACGTCCAAACATACGTACTTGGTCTATTTTTTGCTTCGGCGTTGTTTGTGGCATAAAAATGCTTGCTTGAATTTTTAATTGGGCACAGGCATATGCTACACCTTGGGCATGATTGCCTGCACTTGCACAGACAACCCCAGCATTGCGCGCTTCATCCTCGATTTTTTTAATTTTATAATAGGCACCACGAAGCTTGAATGAGCGTACATGCTGTAAATCTTCGCGTTTAATATAAATATTAGCTCCGTATTTCTCGGATAAATAGTCGTTTTTTTGTAGTGGTGTGTGCACAACTACATCTTTTAAAAAATGATGTGCAATCAGGACATTCTCCACTTGCACGGTTCTAGTATCAGCAACTTCCATAGTATTCATCCTCCGTTATACGTTTAAAACATTTATCTATGATAGCACACTTTATTTGCTTTTTGTGATTAATTTTTAGTAAATTCTAAATTTTCCGTGTCTATTTTGAGATGTAAGCGTTTTATCTTGATATAGCTAATTCTTTTATAAAAAAGCAATGTGTCAGACCTAGAATTACCTCAATTTAAGTGGAGAAAATCTGTTGTCTCAAATCTAAAAAATACTACTCTCATAACAAAAATGGTCAAGCATATACTAGATTAGCTTAGGACAAGTAGGAGGGTATGTAGTGGAAATCATTCAAGGGATTTTATCAACATATTGGAAGTTTTTTGATTTGGCGATGTGGCAAGAAGTACTAATGGACCCTGTCTCCTGGGGACTAATATCCTCATTAATTATTATAGAAGGTTTGCTGTCGGCAGATAATGCATTGGTATTAGCAGTACTAGTGAAACATTTACCAGATAAACAGCGCAAGCGGGCATTAATGTATGGTATGCTAGGTGCCTATTTTTTTAGATTTTTATTTATTGGCATAGGTGTTTATCTAGTAGAATTTTGGTTTATTAAAGTATTAGGTGCTTTGTATTTAGGTTGGCTTTGTGTTGCTCATTTCCTTCACATAGGGAATGAGGATAGTGTAAAAGAGGTAAAAAGGTCAGGATGGATGGTGCGTCTTTTCGGCACGTTTTGGGCAACTGTCATTTCTGTTGAGCTAATGGATATTGCTTTTTCAATTGACTCAATCTTTGCCGCCTTTGCGATATCAGATCAAGTCTGGGTGCTTTTAATCGGAGGGATGTTAGGAATATTAATGATGAGGACGATTGCAGGTGTTTTTTTAATCATCATTGAAAAAATACCAGAGCTTGAAGCAACAGCCTTCATTATTATAGGCGTCATCGGCTTAAAAATGTTAGTGAGTGTTTTCAATATCCACATCCCTCATTATTTATTCTTCCTTTTCTTAGTGATTGCTTTTTCTATTACAATTATTGTGCATATGATGAAGAGAGTAAGAGCTGCTTAATTAAAAAGTACTGTTCTCCAAAAATGAGAACAGTACTTTTATTTATTTTACATATTTATCTGGATCAACAATATAGAATTTTTCAACATTAAGCCAACTCTCGCTCATTGGTTCCCCGTCATCAATACGTTTTTCAGTCTCCTGCATCATCCAACCAGTCTGAGATGCATGGGCTTGTAATGCTTTTAATTTGTCCATTCGCATTTCATGAATATCATGGACCACATGTGGTTCACCATTTTTTTCAATCGTATCATTGGCGAAGGCACAACCGAATATTTGTGGACGAGCAGCCTTTGGCATACGACGTACAGCTTCAACAACAGCACGTGCTGTTGCTTCATGGTCTGGGTGGACAGCAAAGCCAGGTAAGAATGTGAAAATTAAAGAAGGCATTAGTTCTTCAATTAGCCCTTCCACTAGTTTTACCATTTTCTCATCATCTTCAAATTCAATTGTTTTATCCCGTAGACCAAGCATACGTAAATCTTGAATACCCATTGCCTCTGCTGCTGCAACCAATTCCTTACGACGGATTTCAGGTAAAGACTCGCGTGTAGCAAAGGGTGGATTACCTAAATTACGTCCCATTTCGCCTAATGTTAAACAGGCATATGTAACAGGTGTATTCATTTTCTTCGTATAGTAGGCAATGGTCCCCGCAACTGAGAAAGCCTCGTCATCTGGGTGAGGGTACACAATTAAAATATGACGTTGTGGTTGTAAATTCAAATAGTCGTCCCCCTTAGTAAGTAAATGGCGTTTCACTAATTTCAAGCGCAATCGCCAATTTTCCAGAGTAGTCTAGTCCAGCCATTAATAAACGGCCTAAATCATCTAATTCAAAATGTGTAATGCCTTGAGCATAAACCCAGCCATGAGGTAATTTTAAACCCACACGATGAGGTGCATTATCTACAACCTTAGCAAGCTCATAGTTAATTTTAGCATTGCGAATAAAAGCACCTGCATTAAAAAACTGTTCATCATAGTGTGCTGCATAAGATCCGTTTGTCGTCTCAAGATGAATATAAACGTCTTTGTTGGCGAAAGAATTCAGCAATTTTTGCAACGTCTCTACTTGTACTTCTTGCATCTTAACACTCCTCTCGATCATTTCTCCTTTAAGTATAGTAAAAAAAATTCGCAAAGGGAAATTGATTGCTTTGATAAAAAAAGTGATGATTTATATTTATAAACCTTACCGCATTTTGGTCCAAATTTATTTGAGAGTGTGAAAATGAATCCTAGCATCCAAGGAAATAAATCACCATCTCTAAATCTATGACAAGTTCTTAAGCAATATTCTTGAAAAAATTATTGTAATGTATCAATATAGGGAGTGTGAAAATAAATATGTACAAACTGTGTCGTTTCACATTGTATCCGTTTTCACATCTGAAAAGATATTGCAACCATGACTTCTTCCTAATTTCGTGTGTGTTAGACAGCTCCACCTGTTAAAGGTAGTATTATTTCAGAAATAATGAATTCTATCTTGGTACAATAGATGACGTTCCTTGAACAGGTTATGCAAGGTAGCTGTGAAAAAGGGAAGAAAAATGAAGCTCATTATCATAGTATAATAAAAACCGCGACTCTCTTTTATGACAGGGAGTCGCGGTTTTTTTGTACATTCGTGTAGGCTATGTATTTGTTAGTATCGATTAAGTTTTCGTTCAATTGTATCTAAACGATTATTAACATTTTGTAATTGTTTAAACATTTGCTTCAAATAAAGGTTTTGATCTTGGGTTTCAGTGGTTTTGGCTTGTGCCAATTCTTCCTCCTCCTGCAGAGCTAATATTGTGGCAAGGGTGGATAATGAATAACCAAGTGTTAATATGATGGAGGCAATTACTTCAACTTTTGAAGAGGTGATTTCTCCAGCTAGTAAACCTGATTCTTCCGTTAAGTCTTCTACCTTGTTTTTTTTCATTTTTTCCCCTCCCATACAGCTAATATATGGGGTATGAGGCATTAAGGTATCTTGTCCTATTTTAATCTTTATTGGATAAATACTCATCATTAACGAATTGTTTAATGTTTGTAATTTTCTAATAATTATATTGATTTTTCCATTTAAATATAGCATTATAGTAGGAATAAACAAGACGTTTAGAGGGGGAATAGGTGTGAATAAGGACTTTAAATATTGTAAGGAATCAAGAGTGATGCGTACAAGTCGTGTATTTCCAAACGATGTGAATAATCATAATACATTATTTGGCGGACGGTTGATGAGCGATATTGATCAAGTTGCTTCCATTTCAGCTGCAAAGCATAGCAGAAGAGATTGTGTTACAGCCTCAACTGATTCAGTCGATTTCCTACATCCCATTCGCCCAACAGATTCGGTTTATTTCGAATCCTATGTAACTTGGACGGGAAGATCCTCTATGGAGGTTTTTGTCAAAGTTATTTCTGAAAACTTGAAAACTGGGGAGAGGAAGGTGGCAGCGACTGCATTATTAACTTTCGTGGCATTGGATGAAAATAACAAACCAGCACTGGTCCCACGAGTAATTCCTGAAACAGTAGAAGAGACAAAATTGCATGAAACAGCTTCAGAACGAGCGAAGGCGCGTGCTGAACGTAAAAAGGAAAGTAAAGCATTAGCACAATTTATATCTATGAATGATCCATGGGATTATCGGCTAGAAATGATGGAGAATTATATGTAAAAAAAGAGGGATGTCTCAAATGACTTTGAGACATCCCTTTCATCCTTATATCTCTGTTACTGTTACGTGTGGAGCACCAAAGCGAGATTTCGCTCCATGCATGACAGGACCTACATATTCATTTAACGCCCAGCCATGTGCAATAGCTGCGGATACAAACTCTTTTGCTTCAATGACAGAATCTTTAATAGTAAGACCATTTGCAAGATTGGCTGTCACAGAAGCAGCAAATGTACAGCCTGCACCGTGGTTATTTGTAGATGCGACTTTTTCAGATTCTAATAAGTAGAATGTTTCACCATCAAAGAATAAGTCTGTTGCTTTTTCAGTAGCCAGTGCTTTTCCACCTTTAATGACAACAGCTTTAGCTCCTAGTTCATGGATTTTACGAGCGGCAATCTTCATGTCGTCAATGTTTTTTGGTGTACCTGTGCCAGCTAATTGTCCAGCTTCAAAAAGGTTTGGTGTTGTTACCGCTGCTAGTGGTAAAAGATGCTGAATCATGGCATCTGTGTTACCGGGATTCAGTACTTCATCGTCCCCTTTACATACCATAACAGGGTCGATGACAACATTTGAAGTCCCTGAATTTGCTATAGCCTTTCCAGCAATACGAATAATTTCTTCTGTTGAGAGCATTCCTGTCTTAATGGCATCAATTCCTGTGGAAAGTGCTGTGTCAATTTGTTTTTGTAGTAAATCAGTTGGCAAAGGCGTGACGTTATGTGTCCAGCCATTAGGGTCCATTGTTACGACAACTGTTAATGCCACCATACCATATGTACCGTGCTCTTGGAATGTTTTAAGGTCAGCTTGCATTCCTGCACCGCCTGATGTATCTGAACCAGCAATTGTTAATGTTTTTTTTAGAGTCATGTAAAGGATCTCCTTTATCGTTAAGAGTTATAAAATTAACATCTAGTATAGTCCGATTCTGATTCTATAAAAATAGCCAGAATACTATATTTTTATATGGTCAGTTTCAACTGAAGCTTGAATTCATCTTTAATTTTTTGTACCGTTGTAAGAAGAGAAAGGGGCTTAAAGAACGATGAAACAAGTATTCCCGAATGATTGGCAAGCAGTACTCAAAGAAGAATTAGAAAAACCATATTATCAACACCTACGTCAATTTGTCGCAAATGAATATTCGACACAAACTATTTATCCACCAATGAATGATGTGATGAACGCATTCTATACAACAGCATATCATGATGTGAAGGTTGTTATTTTGGGACAAGACCCTTATCATGGGCCTAATCAAGCGCATGGGCTAAGCTTTTCTGTTAAACCAGGTATTCCACATCCTCCTAGCTTACGGAATATGTTTCAAGAGCTACAGGATGATTTAGGCTGTCCAATTCCTCAAAATGGAACGCTAACAAAGTGGGCTGAACAGGGTGTTATGCTATTAAATACGGTGCTTACGGTTCGAGCAGGACAAGCGAACTCCCATAAAGAACAAGGATGGGAGCAATTTACCGATGCTGTTATCGATCTATTAGCTGCAAGGGAAGAACCACTAATTTTTGTATTGTGGGGTAAACCAGCGCAACGCAAAAAGCAATTAATCCGAAAATATAAAACACCTCATGTCATACTGGAAGCGCCACACCCAAGTCCCTTAAGTGCTTATCGAGGATTCTTTGGCAGTAAACCTTATTCAAAGATTAATCAACAATTAGTGGAGTGGGGCAAGCAGCCGATTGATTGGTGTTTAGAATAGATTGGCACAAATCGTTTGCTTTATACGCTTTAGCAATCATGTTACATTTAATATAGAAGAAAGTGAGGGACATTGATGAAGGTGAATTGTTTTAAGTGTCAATTTTTTAAAGTAACCTGGGACCCTCAAAACCCACGAGCATGTGCAGCTTATGGCTTTAAAACAAAGCAAATACCATCCGTTGTTGTGAAGCAATCCTCGGGTGTGGATTGTTTAAAATTCGTACCAAAAGTAGAAAGTGGGAGAATGTAATGATTTCTTATCAAGCCGTTATACAGCAACTTGAAAAACAATTATCTAACGCAAAAAATGCGGGGAATGATCAGCAAATTCGTGAGACGCTTACAGCCATTCGAGCATTATGTGATGTGGTTTTAGATTCTTCAAGTGATGCACCATCAATCACTCCTCATAAGCATGTACCGCAAATGCTTGTGTCAGAGTCAAAACCATCCACTTTATATACAGCAAAGATTGAAGAAGATGGGGCAAATGGAGATTCCATTTTTGATTTTTAATCCATTTTAAAGGTAGGGTAATGAAAATGAAAAGATTTATCGTGACTGGTGCTCTTCATGGCCTATTAGCAGTAGCATTGGGTGCATTTGGTGCACATGCTTTAAAGGAAATTTTAGATGAATACAGTCGAGGTATTTGGGAAACGGCTGTTCAATATCAAATGTTCCACGCTACAGGATTACTATTCATTGGTCTGTTAATGAGCTCTAAACTATTAGGTGAAGTGAAACAATTAAATCTAGCAGGTATTTTCTTTAACCTTGGTATTGTTTTCTTTTCTGGGAGCTTATATGTTCTTGCAATAAGTGGTATTAAAGTATTAGGGGCTATTACACCAATTGGTGGCGTACTATTTTTAGCTGGATGGCTACTTATTATTTTAACTGCTCTCAAGCATGCTCGTTAATTTTAAGTTGACTCTCTTACATTATTTGTAGGAGGGTTTTTCTTTGTTATCAGTCATCTTTCAAAGATAGGGATTTAAATCCCTATCCATTTTGTAAGAATTTATAGTACACTACTAATATTACTTGCAATATTTCGAAAATACCAAAAGTGAGGTTACATAGTATGGAAAAACTATTTACATTACTGGATGCTAACTATAATGAGATGGTAGGGATTCGTCGCTATTTACATGAATACCCTGAATTATCCTTTGAAGAAGTCGAAACGCCATCCTATATAGCTACTTTTCATAGAGAATTGGGGCATGTGGTTCGAGAAGGAGTGGGAGGACGTGGCGTCGTAGCGATACTACGTGGCGGTAAGCCGGGCAAAACGGTGGCATTACGAGCTGACTTTGATGCATTAGCGATACAAGAAGAAAATGATGTACCTTACAAATCTAAAATAGCTGGAAAAATGCATGCATGTGGACATGATGGACATACAGCTACATTGCTTGGGCTAGCTAAGGCATTGAATGCAATGAGGGACCAAATTGAGGGCAATGTCGTATTCATTCATCAGCATGCAGAGGAAGTGGCGCCAGGTGGAGCTAAGCCGATGATTGAGGATGGTTGTTTAGAAGGTGTAGATGTTATTTTTGGTACACATTTATGGGCACCTACACCATTAGGAGAAATATTAGTGAAAGATGGAGCCATCATGGCTGCCGCGGATAAAGTAGAAATAACGGTTCAAGGAAAGGGTGGTCATGGCGCAGAGCCTCATCATTCTATTGATGCTGTTACCCTAGCCTCTCAATTTGTCGTCAATGCTCAACAGCTTGTTTCAAGAAGGATTGACCCATTGAAATCAGCTGTTTTAACAATCGGTCATTTTGAGGCAATTAATCCGTTTAACGTTATAGCTGATCGGGTAGTTTTAGCGGGGACAATTCGTACATTTGAAGAAGAAGTACGCATACAAATGGAACAAGAGCTAGAAGCAATATTAAATGCGACTTGTCTGGCATTTGGGGCAAGTTACGAATATCGTTACACAAGGGATTATCCACCTGTGTATAACCATCAGAGAGAAACTGAGTTTTTGGCACAATTGGCGTCGACTGTACCAGGGGTAGATCAAGTAATAACATGTCCGCCATTTATGATTGGGGAAGATTTTGCGTATTATTTAGAAAAAGTACCAGGCACATTTTTCTTCACAGGAGCTAAAAAGCCAGAATGGGAAACGGCCTATCCGCATCATCATGCACGCTTTGATTTTGATGAACGTGCCATGCTAATTGCAGCAAAAACCTTAGGTAAAGCAACCTTAACGTATTTAAAAGAAAATTGAACATAGCGAATGATAAAAATCCGCATACGCCCAACGACTTTTGGTCAGTGAGTGTATTGCGGATTTTTACTTAGAGATAGAATTATGGATTTTGATTAAAGTAAGCCATTTCCTCATCATACTCTGCAAAATCGAAATAAATCATAGGGAAAAGGAAACGATGATTAGACTTGAGTTCACGAATAATGACATGATCTCGACCAGCTGCTTCTACCACACCACGAACAGTTTTTGTGTTTTTTCCCTGCTCTACTGCGTGCTCAAAAGAAAAATGGAAGGTAGCTGGTTTTCCACGGTTCAAACGTAAAATATTTTCTATATAGGACTCCTCACGGCCAGGTGGTCGTCCGCTCGGAAGTGTGACTGGAGGAGGAGTCATTTGTTGTTGCGTTGTTGGTGTCCAATAATAAGGCATCATCAATTATCAACCTACTTTCTTTTTAAATTTGAGGACAATCTTGTTCAGTTGGCGAGAAAAAACAATGGGATTTGAACCTGCCAGTATTCCATTGACCATACCATTGTGCAGGACAATCACCTGCTGGCATGAAAAACCACAAAGAGCGGGTAGCTGGATGAAATCTTTCACCCTGAATCACCCTTTTAGCTAACCGAATATCTTGATCACGTGCTCGTTGA
The DNA here is from genome assembly GCF_024628845.1 of Lysinibacillus sp. FN11. Lineage (NCBI taxonomy): Bacteria > Bacillati > Bacillota > Bacilli > Caryophanales > Bacillaceae > Lysinibacillus > Lysinibacillus sp. FN11. The sequence continues at coordinate 4,852,539 of NZ_CP102383.1, forward strand.
TAAAAATAACCCTTTTGTGTTGCCTCAAAGCCTCCCGGACGCTGATAAACCATTTGTTCAATCGTTCGAATATCACCAAAATCTAAACAATCACCTCTTACACGATTAACGCCAACATTCCCAACCATCAGCATGCCTAACTCTCCTTCGCCTTCTGCTTCGGCACGCATTAGTCTTGCGAGTAGGGCTGTCTGCGCATCATTCGTCTTAATAACAGCGATTTTCATACCTCCTCGCAGACAGTATATGCATGAAGGTATAGTAGTCATGTTCAATTTTGTTAAGAAAGACAATCACATATTAAAGTTACTATGCATATAGTAGTAATAACGACAAGTACGTAGAAAATACATCGAATCCTGCAAGGCCCGATAGTTTTTATAGCAAAAAGGGTAAATAGAAAAAAATAGATTTAGGGGAACGTGAGATCAATGAATTGCATGTGTATCTAATACATGTGAGGTGATGGCTTATGGAAATTGGCGTTTGGTTTGGGATCTTATTAAGTGCAGTACTGGCTTTTCTATTAGGGGAGTTTTATGGACAGCCGCTCCATTGGTATCTCTTTATTGTCATTATAGTGATTGGTTTTTTTATTCAAACGGTTATCTTAATTTTAAAAGTAAAGAACGAGAGCTCTTAATGAAGGATGTAGAAGAAACGTGTTGGGGTTAAGAAAGTGTCATCGCTAAAAGATGGCACTTTTTTATATTGTGACTCTAAATTTGCTAGTGTGGAAAGCAGAGCATCAGGAAAAATGCCTTTACCTTAATAGGCGATGAATACTTGTTTTAGCTGCTATTTCAATAAGACATAATTAATGTTGCCTAGTAAGTATATTAAAAATATAGCGTGACATACTAAAAATGACTTTATTTTTGCTTTTATGAAGGAGCGTTTCCATGCGTGTTTTTAGTATGTTTGTAGCGATTATCATCAGCGCTTTTCTGGCAGTTGGAATAGCAGAATATTATCATCAACCATATAATTGGTATTTAGTTTTTCTTATGATTCTAACCGGGATTTTTATCCATATTATAATTTTAATATTCGAATCCGAGAATGCAGAAGAAAACGAAATTTAAAAATGCGAGTCCATATTGACGGACTCGCATTTTTAATTAGATATTAAACAGTTAAGAATTTAACCAATTTATCTTGATCAAGAAGGTTTCCGACGAAAAATTCCCCGAATTCGCCATAGCGTGCTGACACTTCGTCAAAGCGCATTTCATATACTAATTTTTTGAATTGCAGTACGTCATCAGCAAATAAAGTTACGCCCCATTCGTGATCATCGAAGCCTACAGAGCCAGTGATAATTTGTTTTACTTTACCAGCATAGCCGCGACCAATCATTCCATGTGAACGCATTAATGATTTACGCTCGTCCATTGATAGCATGTACCAGTTGTCATTCCCTTGACGGCGTTTGTCCATTGGATAGAAGCATACATATTTAGCACGTGGAAGTTCAGGATATAGACGTGCACGTACATGTGGATTTTGGTAAGGGTCTTCATTTGACTCGCCAGCTAAATAGTTTGAAAGCTCTACAACAGATACATAAGAATATGTAGGAATTGTAAAATCTGCAATAGCTAATTTATTGAATTCTGCTTCAAGCTCTTGTAACTCATCCATTGTTTCACGCAATGTCATAATCATAAAGTCAGCTTTTTGACCAACGATTGCATAGAAAGCATGAGCACCTGTTTTAGCTACGTCTGCTTCGTTTAGTTTTTCTAAATAAGCAATAAATTCCTCTACTGCTGCTTGACGTTCCTCAGCAGAAACAAGCTTCCAAGATGCCCAATCAATTGAGCGGAAATCATGTAAAGCGTACCAACCATCTAACGTAATTGCTGCTTCATTCATTATTGAAAACACTCCTTTATAAGTGAATACCATTCAAAAATTAGTTTATCATAGTTTGCACAAAATCCCTAAGTTCATGATAGTAATTCACGAATTTGACACCATCTAAAGATAAGGTATTCTAAAGAGTAGAGATGTAATAAGAGGAGTACCAATATGAAACATATTTTACAACAGCCAATTTGGCGTTATTATGATCAATCCATTAGTGCGAAGCAAAGATCACCGCTTGAATCTTTTGCGACAGACGATACATTGTGCCAATTAGTTGGCCAATTGATGTCTCCGCCAACAATTCGTACATGGGTTCATGAGGCATCTGTTGTGCTAGGTATTCAAGACCATCGTTTACCTTATGTTCAGCAAGGTATGGAATTACTAGAATCTAGAGGCTATCATCCTATTGTTCGTAATTCTGGTGGACTAGCGGTTGTGCTAGATGAAGGGGTTCTTAATATATCCATTGTATTGTCTGAACAAAAAGAGTCGCTCAGTATAAATGATGGCTATGATGTGATGGTGGAACTTGTGAAGGGGTTGTTCCCAGAAATAGCTGAAAAAATTGAGGCTTATGAAATAGTGGGCTCTTATTGCCCAGGTTCTTATGATTTAAGTATTGATGGGAAAAAATTTGCTGGTATTTCACAAAGACGCCTGCGTCAAGGGGTGGCAGTGCAAATTTATTTATGTATTGAGGGAAGTGGCTCGCAACGCGCGGCACTTATCCGTGACTTTTATGAAGAAAGCTTGCAACAAGAGGAAACAAAATTCGCTTACCCTCAAATCGTGCCTGAAGTCATGGCTTCGCTAGCGGAGCTTGTAGACCCCAATTTAACGGTAGAAGCGGTCGTTATTCGTCTACAGCAACTACTTAATCAGTTGGCCGAGGAAGTACGTCCACAGTCCTTTTACGATGAAGAATTAACGTTGTATGGTTTTTATTTACAGCGTGTTTTTGAGCGCAACACCAAAATGCTTGAACGTAAGTAAGTTGGTTGATTATATGAAACAGAAAAAGCGATGCGGCTAATTTAGCGCATCGCCATTTTCTGGTTGATAAATAGAACTGCTAGTTACAAGATTTCCGTTCTTCTCCATTTTAAAAACAGGTGCAATTCGCTCTTCCTCTTCATCAAGCGTAACAAGACGTCTAGCACGATTCATAATTTGAACAAATTGCTCGTAATCTTTGCGAATCGCTCGATTTTCCTCTTCTAGTTTTGTAATGGTTTTCTCTAGTTTTTTATTTTTCTCAGATGTTACATGTACAAGTTGTCGCCATTTTGAAGATTCATTTCCTACTTCACCAGAATGCTGTAAACGTAGTAAATAAGCTATGACAATATCAAGAGAAAGGGCAGATAGCGGAATTGATTTTCCTTCTGCAGCACTATTATTTACGGTAAACATACTAGAAGCACGGCGTCTTGCTGGCGCTCCCAACACTCGCATTCTCTCTTTTCTTTCCTTTTTAGCTTCTGCTAATTGTTCCTCGTATTCTTTACGAACAACGGCATTCCAACGAAAACCACAAGCTGCCGCAGTACGATTTAATGCATCGCCCGCTTCTTCAAAGGCATTAAGCTGTGTGCTTCCTTCTGTTACATGACGGATTACAGCCTCTGCTAGTAATTCATCGTTTTCTTTTAACCAAGCATCTTGTCTTACTTTACTCATATTAAAATCCTCCCACCTTTATCTGGAACTTGTTATTTAAGACTAGCATGACCAATCTTTTAACCTTTTATTCATCTATGTAGAAGGAATTATGCTTGAATAGAAGGGGAAAAGTACGATACAATACCCGATGTAGGTTTGTGCACATGCTGCATACTTAAATATGTGAAGGTCATGTGTGCAATAGAGCGAAATTATGTTTGAAAAATACTATATAGAAAGGGTTGTTGACAAAATGGCAAACGAATTTAAAGTTTGCGATGAATGTCAGGCCGTTAACTTAAAGACGTTAATTCCAAAATTAAAGGAAATCGATCCTGATGCAACCATCGAAATTGGCTGTCATTCTTACTGTGGTCCAGGACGCAAAAAGACATTTACCTTTGTAAATAGCCGACCTGTTGCTGCATTAACAGAAGATGAACTAATGGAAAAGGTTTTAGCAAAATTAAAAAAGTAAAACTGAAAGCTATCTCTACTTGGGGGATAGTTTTTGTTTTGCTTTTTTATATGTTGAGAAATTAGACCAATATAAATATAAAAATAATGTTAAAGGTAATTAAAATAGGTTGTTAATATCTATAGAAAAATGGCAATAAGTATGCTAGTCCTAGATTTATCGCATATAATAGAGCTATAACAAAATGGGGGTGCTATCCAAATGACATATGCAAACGCTAAATTAGAAGAAGAAAAGGTATTTAAAGATCCAGTACACCGTTATGTACATGTTCGAGATCAAGTGATATGGGATTTAGTGGGTACAAGGGAATTTCAGCGTTTACGTAGAATTCGTCAACTAGGTACCACATTTTTAGTATTTCATGGAGCAGAACATAGTCGCTTTAGTCATTCTCTGGGGGTTTACGAAATTGTACGCCGCATAGTAGATGATATCTTTGTAGGGCGTCCAGATTGGGATGAAAGTGAAAGATTATTAGTGTTATGTGCAGCCCTTTTACATGATTTAGGTCATGGCCCATTTTCCCATGCCTTTGAAAATGTATTTGAGCTTGATCATGAATATTTTACAAGGCAAATTTTGTTGGGAGATACGGAAGTAAATGCGATCTTAAAAAAAGTGGCAGCTGATTTTCCTGAAAAGGTATCCCAAGTAATTGAAAAGACATATCCAAATAAGCAAGTAATTAGTTTAATTTCGAGCCAAATTGATGCAGATCGTATGGATTACTTACAACGTGATGCTTATTTTACAGGTGTAAGCTACGGTCATTTTGATATGGAGCGGATTTTAAGAGTAATGCGTCCAAGAAAAAACCAAGTAGTAATTAAAGCAACAGGCATGCATGCGGTGGAAGACTATATAATGAGTCGCTATCAAATGTACTTACAAATTTATTTCCATCCTGTTTCACGAAGTGCAGAGGTAATTTTAAATAATATATTAAAAAGAGTAAAACAATTAAGCTTAGAGGGCTATACATTTAAGCATGAGCCTACTCATTTCCTAGCATTTTTCCGAAATGTTATTACATTAGAGGATTATCTTGCGTTAGACGAGAGTATACTTTTTACATATTTTCAGTTATGGATGCAAGAGGAGGATGCAATTCTAAGTGATTTAAGCCGCCGCTTTGTGAATCGTAAGCTATTTCAATACATTGATTTAGACCCTGGAGTAGAGCTCAATAAATATCAAAAACTTCAAGAGCTTTTCAAAAAGGCTGGATTAGACCCCGAATATTATCTTGTACATGATACAACGGCAGATCTACCATATGATTTTTACAGACCAGGAGAGGAAGAAGTGCGTGTCCCAATTTTTTTAGAAATGAAAAATGGTGAGCTACGGGAGCTTTCACGTGAGTCCATTATTGTGGATGCCATCTCAGGGCGTATGAAACGAGATCATAAAATCTATTTCCCATTAGATTTCTTAGAGGACGATTCAACAAACTCAACTGTAAAAAAACAAATATTAATGCTATTAAGGAAAGACAATAAATAAAATATAAATTTTAAAAATAATAAAGCAGTAAACACATTCCAGTAGGATGTTGTTTACTGCTTTATTATTTTTAGATAATTGTTTAGAAACTGTTAAGTTGAATTAGATATAATTAATCAATAATTTTGAAATGGAGGTGGTGCACATTGATTGCTTTCATACAAAAGTACCTTGAAGAAGTGTTGGGAAATTCGTGAATAATTCTAATGACCTATATTAAGATAATGATTGAATTTTATTTGCGATGTTTCCATAAAAATTAAAGGAAAGAGAGAGTGACCTATTGTTTGTTCATTCCTTTCCTAAACACGAAAGGATCAATCTTTGTAGCAAACAGTATCAGTTAGCTCTCTAACTAAAAAAGGAGAGAAACATGAAAAAATTAAACATAGCGATTATTATATTGCTACTTGTATTTCAAACAGTACTTTCACCAATTTCAGTGTTTGCCGACGAGAGTCAACCTCCTGTTACTCCTTCAAATGAGTCTAGCCAAGATGTTGGAACTAATTTAGAGGGCGAGCTTCCAGTAACACCACCAGCTACATCTGATGAAGATGCAGGAACTAGTTCTGGAGGTGAATCATCAGGAACATCACCAGCTACTCCTGAAGAAGAAACTGGAAATGATATTGGTGATGGTGGAGAAGATACAGGTATCTCAATTGGTGATAAAGATAATGGAATGGTTCCAGGTAATCAAACTAAGCCATTAATAGAGCCATTAGAGGCATCTGCATTGCCTCCTACAGATTTAACTAGCTCAGTAAAATTAGATGTTTTTGAATTAAAAATTAATGGTACTGATGTAGTACCACCAGCATTTACAATGGAGTTAGCGCAAAATCAACAAGCAAATGGTAAATTTATTTTCAAGGTTGATTTGCCAGGTGATGTGAAGGCTGGAGACTTTTTCACCTACTCATTACCAGCCTCATTAATAGATTTTAATGGTGCATTTAATGGACAAAAATCTGCAACCCCTATTTCACCCGCATTTGATTGGCATACTAGTGGAAATCAGGTAACAGTCACAATAACTGAAGATCCATCTGCGGATATTGCAGGCTCTAATAATGTTGGATTTGAAATGAACTTTACTTCTGGTTTTAATCTGCTTAGCAATAATGTAGAACAGGACTTAGAAATACCTTTAGCTGGTGGTGGAACAGATATTGTTAAACTGACATTTCTTCCATCTACTAGCAATGAAAAAATGGTAACCAAAAAATCTGGAGAAGTAACCGTTATAAACGGTGAACGTATGATTGATTGGGAAGTATGGGTTAATAAAGCAGGTAAAAATTTAACTAATGCAACAATTATGGATACACCGGGTCCAGGTCATATACTCGTGCCAAATTCTGTTACAGTCGAGACATATGAAGTGGGATTAAATGGTGTAGCAGCAACAGCTACAGGAACACAATTAAACCAAAATTTCGAGAATATTGTACTAGATGGTAGAAATGCATATAAAATTAAATATCAAACGAAAGTGAATTTACCAATTGCTCAGCAAGAGGGAACAAAAGAATTTTCAAATTCAATTAAATTAACTGATCCTACCTACGAAGATTCAGATACTAAAAAAGCATCAACTACGTATGGCAAGGCATTAGAAAAAAGTTTAGATGGCACAAAAACAAGCAATAACTATATATCTTCATGGGAAGTTCGTTACAACTATAATCAAGCAGCGATTGACCAAGCAGATGCTTGGATAGAAGATACGCTACCAACAGGTCATGTCATTGATACAAATACGATTAAAGTATATGCAATGACAGTGAATGATACAGGTACGGCTACTGGAGCAGGTACAGAAATTGATGCGACAGAATATCAAGTAAATCCTATTATAAATAATGGGCGTACAGATGGCTTTAGATTAGAATTTAACGATCCTATTACAAAAGCATATCGCATCACATATGATGCAAAATTGCCAAATGATTTCTATAGTAATAATAAAACAATAATGATGACAAACTCGGTCATTAGCGGTTCTGGAGCACAAGCGAAAACTGCTACACATACCTTGACAGAAGGAATCTTAACAAAATCCCGTACAGTAGATACAAATAAAAAAGAAATCACATGGACAATTACTGTAAAGGCAGATAATGATACTGCTGAAGGAAAAGATATTACAGGTTTAACAATTGCCGATACATTTACAGAGGGATCTCACAATGCACCGCATACACTAGTGGATGCGAATAATGACAGTGTAATAAATGACTCTGATATTACTGTATCGAATATGACAGGGCAGACTATTTCTATTGATGCCAATGGCTTTACATTAACTGATGGTACAGTGGCGAAGGGACAAACAGCAACAATCACTTATAAAACGGCCTATGAAATTTTGCCAGATGGTTCTGTTCATGAGCAAGGCTATGGCAATAAAGCAAATGCTAGCTGGACAACAGATAAACCGTATAGTGTTGAGAAATTAGCTCACTACAAACCTGAATCAAACTCAGTTAACAACGGCCGTAAACAAGGTAAGTATGACTATGTTGATCAAGTGTTTAACTGGGATATTAAAGTCAATATTAATAAGCAAAACATTAACAATGCAGTGCTTCAAGATATAATTGGTGAAGGGCATGTAATTGTACCAGGTACATTTAAGGTAAAAGAATTTACATTGAATACTACAGATAATGATGAAAATGGTACTGAAGGAGCAGATTTACCAGATAGCTTATATTCATTAGATATTCCGACTGATAATAAAAGCTTTACACTTACTTTAGCTAATAATTTAGGGGTTGCGAATAACAAAGTATATATTGTTAAATACCAAACTAGGGACTCTGACAATATCATTGGTATTGAGTCTAGTAACAAAGCAGACAAGAACAAATTATATACAAACACGGCAACCTTTACGACAAATGTAAGTGGAAGTCCGAAAGTTTACAATCTACCTGCAACACCTGTTCCTGTAAACTATGCGAATAAATTAATTGAAAAAGGTAATCCAAGTTTTAACAGCAATCAGACTACAACAGCTCCTGGTAGTAACTCTACTACTGAGCGTTTAACGTGGATGCTAAATGTCAATCGTTCATTATCTACATTAGGCGAAGTCAAAGTTGAGGATGTACCATCAGGGAATCAAATGCTGTTAAAAGAGTCAATTCAAGTAAGAAAAAATGCTGTGAATAAGGATACAGGCATCTCTTCTGGTGGAAGTTGGTCAACACCTGCTTCTTTAGGATTTACTGTTACATTTACAGCAAGTGGCGGATTTGAAATTGATTTTGGAGTATTAAATAAAGAAAGCTATCAAATTCAATATCAAACTCTTGTACTTGGTAAAAAAAATGACGCTTTTAGCAATGACGCAAAAATAAATTTTGGTTTTGCAACTGCTGACAACCAAGAGCAAGAAGCGAAATACAGTGGTAGCTTTAGCTTTAGTGCATCAGATGCAGACTTCTCGTTAACAAAAGGAAATTTGAAATTTAATAAGGTAGGCTTAAACACTTTGACGGGTGTTAAAAAACCATTATCAGATATAGAATTTGAATTAGTTAAAATGGTGAAGGGATCACCTTATGTTGTAGCAACAGCGATTTCAGATCAAGATGGTAATGTAGTATTTGAAAATGTTAACTACGCAAACTATATTCTTAAAGAAAAAGAAGCAAAATTAGGCTATGATCTTATGTCAGACTATCCAATTAAATTAAATGAAGATACTGACACTGCATTGGCTAAAAATGCTACAAAAGTTATTGAATTAGTAAATAATGAGCAATTTGATGCTACAAATGCCTGTCCAGCATTCACATTAACTGTGAAAGATATTGATGGTAAAGCTATTGCTAATAAAAATATTAAATTAATTGATAGCAACGGCAATGCAAAATACACGGGTACAACAAATGCTGCGGGGCAAGTATCAGATATTAAGCGACCTGGTACAGGTGGTAAAGAAGTCCAAGCAGGCGTGTATACAGTAGTGGATGAAAATGATATCCCATTAGGTACTGTTACCGTGAAGTATGGTACGGGAGAATGTCAAGATACTATCCAACCTACAAATTCTTGTCCTAACTTTACAATTACCGTGAAAAATGAGAATGGAAATCCACGTCCAAATGTAACAGTTACACTTAAAGATCTAAGTAATACTGTTATAGCTACTGGCACAACAAATAGTGATGGTCAATTCATCATTGATCAAACAACTCCAGCAGGAAAATATAAGCTATATGAGGGTATCCAATATTTAGGGGAAGTAAATGTTACGTATCACAATGATAATTGTCAGAGTGAAGTACAGTTAGCACCAAAATGTGAAACGTTTGAATTAACTGTCTATGATGTTGATGGTAATTTAGTTGCTGATGGTACTTCAGTAACGGTTAAAAATAAAGATACAGGTAACATTATAGCGACAAAAACTACAAAAGACGGTGTAATTGAATTAAGCGATTTAGAGCCAGGGGTTTACACAGTTGTAGTTGATGGTGAAGAAATTGATGAGTTTGAAAGCAATATCGATTGTAAAGAGAGCGTTCAACCAACACCAAAATGTGAAAACTTCACAGTAATGATCAAAGATAATAATGGTATCATCAAGCCAGGTAACGATGTCATTATTAAAGATAAATCTGGAAAAGTAATCACAACGAATAAAGATAAAGATGGAAATTTAACATTTGTATCTAAAACAACACCTGCGGGTAAATATGAAGTATATGATAAAAATCTTTACTTAGGTGAGATTGAAGTTTCTTATGCGAGTGTTCCTTGTGAAATTACATTATCAATTGCACCAGTTTGTCCAGCCTTTACATTGACAATTAACAATATGTTTGGTCAACCACGTGTAGGCGTAAAAGTAACAATTACAGGTGAAGATGGTATAGAGGTTGAAGATAATGGTTCAACAGAGTTTATAACAGATAGTAAGGGTCAAATTACAATCAGTAATTCAATTATCAAACCAGGTAAGTATATTGTAAGAGAGAATGGTAAGACAATTATTGGTACAGTTATCGTGGGTAATACATGCGAGGCTAAAATTCAGCCAAATCTACCAGTAACACCTCCTACACCTAATCCTGGAAATCCAGATCCAGACCCAGAAAAACCAGTAGATCCGAACAAACCAAATCCAGATCCAGAGAAACCAGTGGATCCGAACAAACCAAATCCAGATCCAGAGAAACCGGAGGATCCGAACAACCCAGATCCTGAGAATCCAGTAGAACCAAACAAACCAAATCCAGATTCAAACAATTCGGCCAATCCTGGAAAAACTGAGGGATCTAAACCTTCTGTTCAAGGTGTCATTGATCAAGGGAAAAACTTACCGCCTTATAATCCAACTAAAGCTACAAAAGATACACTAGATGCTTATAAGGATTTCTTGAATAAGTATAGTCAATTAACTAAAGAGGAACAGGAAGCTGTTGCAGAATCACTTGATATTAACAAAATTAAATCGGATGCAAAACGGTTAGAAGCTCAATTAAAAGCACAAGGTAAATTACCTCAGACAGATGGTGCCGATCAAACAGCACTAACTCTGATTGGAGTAGCACTTATTCTTGGTGCATTATTCTTCTTACGTCGCCGCAACGCTGAAGTTAAATAATTATTAAAAAGAAGCCCCTAAGACTCTTAAATCTTAGGGGCTTCACCTATTTTTAAAATGCTTCTGATAGCTCTTCAGGTGCTTCATCAAATGGATATTGTTGAACAAAATCAGCTTGTATGGCAAGACGCTTTGATCCATTATCAGCACAAGTAATGAGTGTTAAAACAGTTTTATTTGGAATATCATCGATTACATAAATATCTGTTGCCGCAATGACTTTCTTAGAAGCTAATTGATATTCATAAATATTCGTTAAATCCGTTATATAGACTGTATCTCCTATACTTGCTTTATATAGAGGACTAAATAAGATATCCTTTTCTTCAAAATAATGTCCTGCTAAGGCATAGTTTCCCTGCCCGAGGCTTTGATTTGGCTTCATGGTACCTGCCCCTACGGCCAGTGCAGCATTTCCAACACCTTTGACAATCGGAAGTTGCATGTCAACACTTGGTATGGCGATACTACCAATTATGGGCATTTTATTCGCCTTTGTTTGAGCCTTTAAGACCTCCGCTATGGACAGCGATTGTACATCCTCAAATACATAATCTGCATTAACCTGATTATTCTTTTCAATCTCTTCTACAGTGATTTCAGTAGTATTTAATTGATGGCTTAAATGGGCAATGATCGCATTTTGAATGGGGCTGATAAATACAAGTATTAGGCCAAGGACGAGCATAGTGATGAGCAATATTATCTTCAGTTTATTCATGTCGTAGATCACATCCTTGTTTTTGAAATAGAAGGTTTTATTCCAGCAAAAGATGGTTAACTTATGACCATTTCAAAAAAATGGATAGAGCGTTAAGATGCTTGCTCTATCCAACTTACTATTATTTGTCGCTAAAACGAACGCCTGCAACGCCGTAATGGTTTTTAGACATTTCTTCAATAAAAACTGTTACATTTTCTGCAGGTGCATTAACTGTGCGAGATACTGCTTCTGTTACTTCTTTTACAAGAGCACGTTTTTGTTCCTCTGTACGACCTTCAAGCATTTTCACTGTTACATATGGCATAATATTGCCTCCTTTATAGAATAATGTTGTATAGTTAGTTTATAAGAAAGTATAAACTTCTTACTTGCATTTGAGGCATATACGCAATGGCGAAAATAGTGATTGTTTCGATAAAACATGCGTTGATATGCTTTCCTTTATAATAGCAGAATGGAGGATATTTAAGTATGACAAATGAAGAAAAACCAAAACAAAAAATGGGTTTTACCATTATAAAAAATGATCCAACAGATGGACATAAAGGGTTTGGTATCGGTTCACTTTCATTAGAGAATGTATCGCCCGTAATAGTTGATGTAGAAGAGGGGACGGCTTCGGTTGAAATTGGTGCCATGCATGCAAGAAGTGACGTAGAGCGTGGAATTAAATTTACAATGGACCGTGCTGATTCAGAGGGCGGGAAACCGTATTGGCTCGTGTGGGTGACGATAGACCATAAAGAAAATGGGCCATATTATGCAGGGGTTACAGCCTGTGAGATGGTTGTAAATCGTGAAAAACGACGTGGCTATAAAATTCTAGCTGATCATGTAAATAAAATGGATAAGTCCATGAAACGTCATATTATTGTAGAGCATATGGATGCACCGTCTAAAAAAGTGTTAGCTTCTTTCCTTAAGCAACTTAATCCAGAATTGTGGGAACGTAGTGAGGAGCAATTGCGTCAAGACTTATTTGTCGAATAGACTCGTAATGATTGAACAATCTGTGACATTTTGCAATCGCTTTCGATATTAGGTTGAAAGTGTGTTTGAAACAAAGTACACTTGAGGCAGAGCTTACATTTTAGTAAGCTAGGACACTTGGTATCGCGAATGTGATGAGCGCTATGCGGCATTTGAACAACCCAAACCCAAGCCAAATGCCCCATGATGCTCATACTTCGCGGACCATAAAAAAGAAAAGCTTTCTGTTCCCACGGACACGTCTCCGGGGAAGAGAAAGCTTTTCTTATTTTTCGTATATCAGTTACTTTGTCGAGAGCCTTCGTAGCTTAAAACGTATTAGGATTAAAAAGGTTTCCGAAATTACCTCTTTTTAGTCCTTAAATATAGAGAATGGTAGCATATTCCAAAATTCTCCCCATGTATTACTGTCGAGAATATCGAAGTTTGTACATTTTTCAGTTGGTACATCCTTCGACTCTACATAGACTAGACGTTGTTTAGGACAAGCGTCAGTCGCTAATTTACCTGTTTCAATATCAATGACAACGCCCTCTACACCTTTAGGTTTTTTGAAATCCTCATTTTTTGTACCTTTGTTGACCGTTTCCATAAAGTCAATCCAGATTTGCTTTGTTGCAGCAGTATCTTCCTTCGTGGTAAGGTTTTTACCCTGATCATAGCCATTCCATACACCAGCAGTTAGTCTTGGTGTAAAACCAATTAACCATTGATCACTATTCGTAGAACCTGATTTAGCAGCATATGTGTGTGTCATACGTGAACGAATACTGATTCCTGTAGCGGGTGAATAGTCACTGAAAACCGGATCAAAAATACCTGTCATCATTTCTGTTAAGATGTATGCATTTTCTTTAGAAATGGCTGTTTCAGCTTTGCTTGCTACATCTTTGTTTTCATAAATAACATCTCCATGTGCATTTTTAATGGATACAATGGTTGTTGGTGTTGTTTGCTGTCCTTGCGATGCCAAAATATTATATGCATTTGTCATTTCGTATAATGTCGTTTCAATCGTTCCCAGTGCAATTGATAAATTATCCTTCGCGCCAATTCCTACATTAAAACGGTTTGCCATATCATGAAACTCTTTGAAGCCAATGTCCTCTAAGGTTTTTACTGCGTAAATATTGTCTGAGATAGCAATTGCTTGTGCCATCGTCATATCATGATCTGCAAATTGACCGTTGACGTTTTTAGGTGCATAGGTGCCACGCCCATTATCATACGTAAAAGTTGTTTCCCCAACATCTAAAAAAGTTAGTGGAGTGTAACCATTTTCTAGTGCCGCTGCATATAAGATCGGCTTGATAGTAGAGCCTGGTTGACGTTTGGCTTGTGTAACTCGGTTAAATGAGCTTACTGAATAATCACGACCACCAACTAGTGCAGTGACAGCTCCTGTTTTAGATTCCATACTTACAAACGCAGATTGCAAATCATTGGCAGGCATATTTTTGGCTACTGCTTCTTCAGCCGCTTTTTGATGTTCCAGATTCAGCGTTGTTTGAATCGTCCAGCCACCTTCACTAATATCAAGGTTTTTTGATTTTAAGATTTCACTGGCTTCTTGCCAAGCCACATCCAGGAAATAAGGGGCAACAGATTTGGTTGCAACCCAGCTATCATTTTTTAAGACGAGCTGTTCATTTTCCGCACGCGTTTTTTCCTCTTGTGTAATGGCACCTTGGTCTGCCATAAGTTTTAAAATAACGTGTTGACGATTGGTAGCCTTATCTAAATTGGCAATTGGTGAGTAGATACTAGGTCCTTTTGGTACGCCTGTTAGCATTGCTGCTTCAGCAAGTGTTAAATCACTGGCAGATTTTCCGAAATAAAAACGACTGGCAGCTTCTACTCCATACATGCCATGACCGTAATATACCGTATTCAAATAGCCCTCTAGTATTTCGTCCTTGTCATAAAAAACTTCTAATCTATAAGCATACAGGGCTTCGTTTAATTTACGTGTCCAAGACTTTTCGTGGGAAAGATAAAGATTACGAGCATATTGTTGCGTAATAGTACTAGCTCCTTGAACCTTACCGCCAGCTTTAATGTCCACTAAAATGGCACCAGCAATACGTGAATAGTCGAAACCGCCATGTTGATAAAAATCTTTATCTTCAACAGCAACAACTGCTTCCTTTAAATAAGGTGACATCTCATCGAGGCCGACCCAATATCGTCGTTGATTTGTAAAGTGATCCCCAATTTGGTTCTCATTTTCATCTAAGAAAATAGAAGCCTTTGGTACGGTTAAAGGCGGTGCACCAGCCACTTGAACATAGATGCGGAGTGCGACAAACGCTACGACAATTGCAGATGTAAAGGCCACAAATAACGTAAGGCTTTTGCGTGTGCGCTTTACACGTTGCTGCTTTCGATGATAGCTTTTTCGTTTCATCCGACTTCACCTCGTTTTCTCACAACTTCGAACTTAGCTTTAGTATGTGTTCGAACATTCATCTTTAATCTAAATTCTAACTAAAAACTATTGCACTTTATTCAAAAACATCTATACTTTTTTTGTACTACTTGAAATGCTGGCATTCGACAAAAAAATCGCACCTTGTAGATTTTAATCGAAATTTGCTAGACGTTCCAATAATGTATACGAGGATAAAAGGATACAGGTTTCATTACAATCCTGTAAGCCATAATAGAAGAAGACGAAAAATGATGATTAATTATATGGAGGGCTAGCAATGAGATTTGATGAAGCTTATTCAGGAAATGTTTTTATAAAAAGTCATCCTACATATGACGATGCACAGGCAGTAATTTATGGCATGCCAATGGATTGGACAGTGAGTTATCGTCCAGGATCACGTTTCGGTCCACAGCGTATCCGCGAGGTATCCATTGGTCTTGAAGAGTACAGTCCATATCTAGATCGTGAGCTTGAGGAAGTGAAGTACTTTGATGCAGGGGATATTCCACTACCATTCGGTAATGCACAGCGTTCATTAGATGAAATTGAGAAATTTATAGAAAAATTATTAGAGGATGGCAAAATCCCTGTTGGTATGGGGGGAGAACATTTAGTGTCTTGGCCTGTCATGAAAGCAGTATCAGCTAAATATGATGACCTAGCTATCATTCACTTTGATGCTCACACAGATTTACGAGTAGAATATGAGGGAGAGCCACTTTCGCACTCTACACCAATTCGTAAAATTGCGGAACATATAGGACCAAAAAATGTCTATTCATTTGGTATTCGTTCAGGTATGAAAGAGGAATTTGAATGGGCAAAGGAGAACGGCATGCACATATCAAAATTTGAAGTGCTTGAACCGTTAAAAGAGGTCCTACCAACACTAGATGGACGCAATGTGTATGTAACAATTGATATTGATGTTTTAGATCCAGCACACGCACCAGGCACTGGTACAGTAGACTGTGGTGGTATTACTTCGAAAGAATTACTCGCTTCCATCCATGCTATTGCAGCAAGTGGTGTAAATGTAGTAGGTTTCGACTTAGTTGAAGTAGCACCGATCTACGATTCTTCAGAAATGACAGCAAACACAGCCTCAAAATTATTACGAGAAATGATCTTAGGCTGGGTAAAATAAATAAGATTGGTTGAATGGGGTGAGCTATGAGCTAGCCCCATTTTATATTTCTGAAATGAAGAATGAGCCTTAGCATAAAATTGAAACTTATTTTACTTTATAGCGTAGATAAGTTAGGTAATAGTTTATATTACAAAGAGAGAAAGATTGATGAAAACAATGTCATCTTTTGGTTAGTAAAATGTATGTTTCTTCAATTTTAATAAAGGAAGGAGGAGTATTATGATTTGGTCACTTCTCATTAATGATTTATTCATTTTTGTCAGTACAATGGAATACTTTTGGCTATTAGCATCTTTGGTTTTAACTGTACTAAGTGTTCATTTGCATCTGTATCTCGTCAATAAAATAACCGTTCAAGATGTGAAGGACGAGGAGTTTGAAGTTGACTATACTATCACGAATACTTGGACTCCACCTATGCTAACGTGGTTTGTTCTGTGTATTAGAATGTCCGAAGACAATGAGGAAGAAAGTGTATCTCCTAGTTTGATTTAAACTTTAAAACTAGGAGGACAACCATTGTTAACATTTTTAGCACAACCTATTATTAACCTCATTCATTTCATCCATTCTTTTACAGGTAGCTACGCACTTAGTGTCATTGCTATTACGATTGCAGTCAGATTAATTCTTATGCCGTTATTTATTCGATCGGCAAAACACCAAAAGCGCTCAAAAGAATTAATGACTACCATTAAGCCTGAGTTAGATGCGCTTACAGACAAATATAAGAATAGTCAAAGCGAATCTGAAAAAAGAATGGTACAGCAACAAATCCAAGAGCTAACTTCAGCTTCATTGAAAAGCTCTTTACTAGGTTGTTTACCAATCCTTATTCAACTACCGATATTATTTTCACTGTACTACGCGATTAAACTAGATTTAGTGATTGCCAGTGAAAATTTCCTTTGGATGAATTTAGGAACGATTGATATTGGGGTTTCGATGATTGCTTGTTTGATTTATTTCATTCAAAGTTGTATAGCCCTAGAGAAAGGTCAACCATTAAATATGAAGATAATGGTATTTATTAATCCAATCATGATCCTCATTTTTAGTCTGTTCAATCCAGCGATTATCCCGATCTATTGGGCTGTTAGTGCTTTAATGTTAATAGTTCAACAGTTGATTATAAAAAAATGGTATAGATAAAATGAAACCCTCTCTTTCCGTTAATGGAAGGAGAGGGTTTATATTTTCTCGAATAAACTTGTTGAGGAGCTTTACTTCACTTCTATCTTGAAAAATCATAAGTATTCATCCTATAATAAAAAGGTTATAGTAAAAGACTAAAAAGGGGCATCCGTTATGGCGAACGATGTAAGATCGCAAGTGAACATAAAGCTCATTTCTACCATTCGTCCAAGTGATGGGGAGTCCGAAAGTTATGAAATGTGGCTCAAAGGGCAGCTACTTGAAAAAGCAGGAAGCTTGTATTTGAAATATGATGAGGTGCAGGAGGATAAAACCATCCGCACAACGATGAAGTTAGGTCATGAGAAGGCACTAATTATGCGTGCTGGAGCGGTTAATATGCGATTACCGCTGAACATAATTGAACAACAAAAAGGGCATTATGAAAGTGAGTTCGGTGCTATGCCACTCGTGATTGATACGAAAAATATGACGTTTACAAAACTGGCAACAAGCGGAGATTTCCATGTACAGTACGATTTACTAATGGGTGGGCAATCCGTTGGCAACTATACATTAGATATTACATTTACGGAGGTACAATGATGAACGCAGTAGAACAAGTACAACAGGCTATTAAAGCAGCGATCGTGCAGGCTGTTGAAAAAGCTGATCTAGTTGAGGCTGGCACAGAATTATCGATTCACCTAGAAACACCAAAGGATAAAGCAAATGGTGACTATGCAACAAACATTGCGATGCAATTAACAAAGTTAGCTAAAAAGCCACCTCGTGCTATCGCCGAAGCTATTTTAGAAAATCTTGATACAACAGGCACAGATATTGAAAAGATCGATATTGCTGGCCCAGGCTTCATGAATATCACAGTGCGTAAAGATTTCCTAACAGAGGTAGTGACACAGGTACTTGAGCAAGGTACGGACTATGGCCGCTCAAATGCTGGCGCTGGGGAAAAGGTTCAAGTGGAGTTCGTTTCAGCAAACCCTACGGGAGATCTTCACCTAGGACATGCTCGTGGCGCTTCTGTTGGTGATTCTTTATGTAATGTGTTGGATATGGCTGGTTACAGTGTTTCTCGTGAATATTATATTAATGATGCAGGTAATCAAATTAATAACTTAGCTTATTCATTAGAAGCGCGTTATAAACAAGCATTAGGAATGGAAGCTGAAATGCCAGAAGACGGCTATCATGGGCAAGATATTATTGATATTGCAGGTAAATTAGCAAAAGAGCATGGTGATGCAATTTTAGCAAAATCAGATGATGAGCGTTTTGCCTTCTTCCGTCAGCACGGTTTAGCTTTAGAATTAGATAAATTAAAAACAGACCTAGCAAACTTCCGTGTAAATTTTGATGTCTGGTATTCTGAAACGTCTCTATATGAAAACGGAAAAATCGAAGTAGCTTTAGATAAATTAAAAGCCAATGGACATGTGTTTGAAGAGGATGGTGCTACTTGGTTCCGCTCTACAACATTTGGTGATGATAAAGATCGTGTGCTAATTAAAAATGATGGGTCATTCACATATTTAACACCAGATATTGCTTACCACGAAGACAAAATTGTCCGTGGCTTCGATAAATTAATCAATATTTGGGGAGCTGATCATCACGGATATATTCCACGTATGAAAGCAGCGATTCAAGCACTTGGTTATGATCGTGATACGTTAGAAGTGGAAGTTATTCAAATGGTTCAGCTTTATAAAAACGGTGAAAAATTCAAGATGTCTAAGCGTACAGGAAATGCAGTAACTATGCGTGAGCTTGTAGAAGAGGTTGGCCTTGACGCAGTTCGTTACTTCTTTGTAAAAACAGCTGGCGATTCTCATATGGACTTTGATCTTGACCTTGCAGTATCACAATCTAATGAAAACCCTGTGTACTATGCACAATATGCGCATGCACGTATTTCATCTATTTTACGTTCAGCAAATGAACAAGACTTTGCTACTACAACAGAACATCTCAATTTGTTAACAGCAGAAAAGGAAATCGATTTACTGAAAAAGATTGGTGATTTCCCGAAAGTGGTAGCGGAAGCAGCGAAACACCGCACACCGCACCGTATCGCAAACTATATTCAAGAAACAGCAGCTGCATTCCACAGCTTCTATAATGCAGAAAAAGTATTAGATGCTTCAAACAAAGAGTTAACAGAGGCTCGTTTAGCATTAATTACGGCTGTCCGCACAACAATTGCAAATGCACTACGCTTAATCGGCGTATCTGCACCTGAAAAAATGTAATTAAACTTTAAGCTCCTAACCTGAAAAGGGTTAGGAGCTTTTTTTATGGATAGAAGGCTGAATATGAGAGATAAAGTTCCAAATGTGACGGATAGAAAGACAAAAGACATGGATAAACCGTGGGAAATTAGCTGTTTCAAACTTTGTTTTTCTGTTAATTCCGAAAATTCTGTTGTAGTTTACGTTAACGTCAATGGTATACTGTTGCCAATTAGGAAAGGGGAGATGGTTTTGAAGACGATTCAGGAGGTAGCAAAGGAGTTTAATGTGTCTACGCGGACAATTCGTTATTATGAGGAACTTGGGCTTCTTTGCCCCCATCGTTCATCTACCAACCAACGAACCTTTTCCAAAAAAGAATTGGCGAAGCTCAAGCTTATTTTCAGAGGCAAGCGTTACGGATTTTCGTTGGAGGAAATCAAAGAGATGGTTTTACTATTTGATTTTGATCGCTCAGGAATTCAGCAATTAGAGCGAACGGTTGAATACGGAGATCAAAAAATTCAAGAGATTGAGAGTAAAATAGCTGAGCTGACGCAGATGAAGCATGAGTTACAACAAATGCATGGCATGTTTAGTAAAAAATTAGCGACTTTAAAGGGAGAGATGCAAGATGAATAGTTCCAATTTGTTAGCACGTAATGCCCGTAAGTATCCGAAAAATGAAGCCGTTATTTGTCATGGCAGAAGAGTAACCTACCAAGATTTAGATAAGCAGGTGACACGTTTTAGTCATGCTTTACTAGAGCAGGGAGTAAAGCAGAGGGATAAGGTTTTAATTTTTATGCCAAACGTTTTAGAGTTTGTAGTCAGTTACTTTGCTATTCAGCGTATCGGAGCGATCGTTGTGCCAGTCAATGCGAAATTTACATTGCAAGAAGTAGAGTACGTGGCGCAACATGCCGAAGCGAAGGCAATTGTCGTACATGAGACTATTTTTGCAGCAGTTGAACAGCTAGCTGGAATTCCGTTAAAAATTAAAACAGGTCAAGAAAAAGTGGGATGGCATCAATATGAAATAATGCTTCAAAATGCTAGTACACAAACAATTGATTGTCAGTTACAAGAGGATGACCCTTCCACGATTTTATATACATCTGGTACGACAGGAAAACCAAAGGGTGTGTTATTTAGCTACCGTAATATTTTAACAGTGGCGCAAATGATAGCTGTTGAAATGGAGGTAAAGCCCGAGAGCCGTATTTTGCTCATGATGCCATTAACACACTCTGCACCATTACATTTATTTTTAATGGCGGGTGTATTGGTAGGCTCAACAAATGTATTAACACCAACTTTTACACCCGATTTATTCATTGATTCCATTGAAAAGGAGAAAACAACACATTTCTTTGGTGCACCTGTTGCTTATTTATTAACGGCACAGATGCCAAGGCTACATTCGGCAGATTTGTCTTCTATGAAATGGTGGGTCTATGGTGGGGCACCGTTATCTCAAAGTGAGGTTCGATTCATTCAGCAGGCATTCCGCACAAATAACTTAACTTGTGTATATGGATTAACAGAGGCAGGTCCAAGTGGTTCATTATTATTTGGCAAGGAGCATGAAGCAAAGGCAGGAAGTATTGGTCAGCGGGCGCCACTTGGTACAGAATTGCGTATTGTGAATAACAGTGGAGAAGATGTAAATGTAGGCGAAGTGGGGGAAATTGTCTTGTTGGGTGAGGGTAACATGCTTGGCTACTATAAGGATGAAGTAGCAACTAATGAAGCCTTTATTGACGGTTGGTTAAAAACAGGAGATCTAGCTCGTAAGGACGAAGATGGTTTTATTTGGATTGTAGATCGTAAAAAGGATGTCATTATTTCGGGTGGTGTCAACATTTATCCGAAAGAAATTGAAGATTGTTTATTGAGCTTTGAAGGAATATTCGAGGTTGCGGTAATTGGTGTGCCACATCCGCAATGGGGCGAAACGGTAAAGGCGGTGTATTCTGCTAAACAAGACATCGATGAGGAAGCTTTGAAAGCTTATTTAGAGGAACATCTTGCAAAATTTAAAATACCACGTATTTTTGAAAAAGTGGAAGCGCTACCACGCAATGCATCAGGCAAAATATTAAAACAAAATTTGAAGGGGCAAGAGGTGAGATAGCATGAAAGTATTACAAAAAGAAGCAATGCGTACTACGAACTTTTTTACGGAAGATGACACGCTTCAAAAAATAGTAGGAATGATGTTAGATAAAGAGTTTCTATCATATGCCCAACGAGAGTTAACAGATTTTGGTGAGCTATGTGCAGGTGATATTGATACGAGGGCAAAGCATACAGATCGACAGAGTGAACCTCGCCTTCAAAGATATGATGCCTATGGTGAAGAGATATCAGAGGTTTGGGTTAATGATGGCTATAAAAAAACGATTGAAGAGACATATAATACTGGGATTGTAGGTTATGTACACAAGCATATTCCGCAGCTAGGTCACAAGGGGAATTATGTTTATAGCTTTGCACAAGGTTATTTGCTATCACATGCAGAGCCAGGATTTTATTGTCCTGTAACATTGACGATGGCTACTGCCTATCTATTAGATCATTATGCAGATGAAGAGGTAAAGCAACGTTTTTTACCACATGTTTGTGCAACAGGTGACACAGATTTATATGAAGGTGCGACCTTTTTAACAGAACGTCAAGGAGGCTCTGACGTCGGTGCAAATGTGGTGGAGGCGAGAAAGGATGGCACTGCGTATCGTCTATATGGTGAAAAATACTTTGCATCCAATGCGGGCATGTGTGGTGTAGCGATGGTATTGGCACGAATAGAAGGGGCGCCAGCAGGTTCCAAAGGCTTAACGTTGTTTGCAGTTCCTTGGCGTAAAGAAGATGGTACAACAAATCATCTACGTATTCGTCGATTGAAAGATAAATTAGGCGTTCGGGCAGTTCCCTCTGGTGAGGTAGAATTTGATGGTGCACTTGCCTATGTTGTAGGGGAGCAAAATAAAGGGATTTATTATATGCTAGAAGCACTAAATCTCTCAAGAATTTGTAATGCAGTCGCTTCTATTGGTATTATGCGTCGTGGCTTCTTAGAGGCAAAACATTATGTAAGCAATCGACATGCATTTGGCAAGCCCTTAACACTATACCCTATGATTCAGGATACTTTAGGGAAATTTGCAGCTAAGTTGCACGTGGAAGTAGCGACAGTTTTTGATCTTATTCAATTATACGATAAAGTGACAAGTGGACAGGGAACACAGCAAGACCTTATTATGAATCGTTTATATATTGCCATTATGAAAAAGGAAACGGCAGAGCAAGCTGTTCACTATGCTAGTGAGGCAATTGAATTACACGGGGGTAATGGCTATATAGAAGACTTTGTAACGCCCCGCTTATTAAGAGACGCGCAAGTGTTGACGGTGTGGGAGGGGACGGCTAATATTTTGGCCTTAGAACTCATTCGTTTAGTGGATAAGTTTCATGCACATGAACTGTTTGTCTGTGAGATGGAGGAACGATTAGAGAAATTAGCTGACAGCTCACTAGTACAAATCGTTAAAGAACAATTGGCGAATATTTCTATAAAACTGCAAATTTTTAGCGCTTTAGACGAGGCAACGAAAACTTTTGAAGCAAAAGGTATGGCTGAAAAAATGGCTCACCTTTATGAAAGTGTCATAGCGGTTGAGTGGGCACATAAATTTGGTGGAAAATATGAAAAACTAGCGGACGTTTATTTAGAACAGACATGGTCATTAAGAGAAATGGGTGCTCAAATGAAAACAGTCCAATACTTTTCTGAAATTGTATAATGGCCGGGGAGTCGTCTTGAATGGAGGCGACTTCTTTCATTTTCATGTATAATGAAATCAACTGAATATTATAAAGGTTCTTTACTTAAGTAAAGTGAAAAGGGAAATCGGTGTAATTCCGATGCGGTCCCGCCACTGTAAGTGTGAGTTTTTTCAAATGATGCCACTGAAGATTTCGGGAAGGCTTGAAAAATCGCAAGTAGCACTAGCCAGGAGACCTGCCTTTATAACGACATGACAACCTACGAGGATAGGGTGGTGGATTTTGTATCAGTTTTTTGGTGCGATTTTGCCCCCTCATCGTTCAAAGATGAGGGGTTTTATTTTGATGCAAAATAAAGCGAAATGTCGCATGGACCAACGAAGGAGGATTCACATGAAGAAATTTTGGAAAATAGGATTATCAGCATTTTTAGCAGTAGGCTTGCTAGCTGCTTGTGGGCAGGAAGCAAAAGATAACAAGTCATCTAACGAGCAGCAAACACAGCAAGAAACAGCACAGGTGGATGAAGCAACATTCCCAATGACGATAACAGGTGCCCTTGGTAAGGACATTACACTTGAAGCACCTCCTGAGAAAATTGTTTCACTTATTCCGAGTAATACTGAAATCCTTTTTGGACTAGGTTTAAATGATGAAATAGTTGGTGTTACTGACAACGACGATTATCCGCCAGAGGCAGCTGAGAAGGATAAGGTTGGCGGTATGGAGTACGATATTGAAAAAATTATTGCCTTAAAACCAGATATCGTTTTTTCACACGAATCTAGCATGTCTCTTTCAGAAGAGGCTATTGCACAGCTTGAATCAGCAGGTTTGAAAGTTTTTGTAGTAAGAAATGCACAAGACTTTAATGAAACATATACAACAATTGAGCAACTTGGACGTGCTACAGGGAAATTACCAGAGGCAGAAAAAATTGTTGCTAATATGAAGGCGAAAGTAGAAGAAGTTTTGTCTAAAGTCAAGGATGTTGAACCCAAAAAAGTGTTAGTTGAAGCATCAGATGAGCCAGATATTTATACAGCTGGCAATGGTACGTTTATGAACGCGATGCTTGAAATGATCAATGCAGAGAATGTAGCTGTAGATGGCGATAATTGGTATAAAATTGATGCAGAACAAATTATCGCAAAAAATCCAGATGTCATCGTGGTGACATATCATTATGTACCAGATATTTTAACGAAAATACCAAAACGGGCGGGCTTTGATACGATTAATGCCGTAAAAAATAATGCGATTGTGCAGGTAGATGAAAGTACAACAAGTCGTCAAGGGCCACGTTTAGCAGAAGGTCTAGAAGAATTAGCAAAAGCAATCTATCCTGAGGTATTTAAGTGAAAAAAATAGCACTAGCCTATACACTAACATGTACGCTTCTTTTTATTAGCATCTGGTGTGGCGTAGCGATAGGCTCAGTTCACATTCCATTAGAAGTATTATGGAATAAGGCGGTTGATGAAACAGCCGCCAATATTTTTTGGAAAATTCGTTTGCCTCGCGTGTTATTAGCGGGACTAGTAGGCGCATCTCTAGCTATTGCTGGAGCAGCATTCCAAGGTTTATTAAAAAATCCATTAGCAGATCCATATACACTAGGGGTTTCATCAGGGGCATCTGTTGGTGCTGTTTTAACGATCTTTTTTAGTATTTCTATACCTGTTGTCGGTTTGTATGCGCTGCCAACCTTCAGTATGATTGGTGCTATCATCACGATGGTAGTTGTTATGAGCTTTGCTAGACTCGTAGACCGCTCATTGAAAATGGAAACGTTGATATTAACAGGTGTTATTTTTAGTTCATTTTTAGGTTCCCTTATTTCATTAATGATTGCCTTATCTGGTGAAGAATTACGTCAGGTAATAGGCTGGCTACTTGGTTCTGTTTCGATGCGTGGTTGGCCATATGTCCAAATGATCATTCCATTTGTGATTGTAGGTTCAATTATGCTATGGACACAAAGAAGAGAACTAAATGTTTTGTTGTATGGTGAAGAACGGGCAAAACATTTAGGTGTTAATGTGAAGCGTAGTAAATATTTGATATTAGCAGGTGGCTCCATGCTCACTGGAGCGGCTGTAGCGGTTTCTGGCACAATTGGCTTTGTAGGATTAGTGGTGCCGCATATGACAAGGATGATTTGGGGTTCTGATCATCGCCATTTATTACCATTATCTTTTTTCAATGGTGCAACATTACTCATTATTTGCGACCTAGTAGCACGAACAATTATTGTGCCAAGAGAGCTACCAATTGGTGTTATTACGGCATTTATTGGAGCTCCTGTTTTCTCCTATATTTTTTATAAGCAGCGAAGAAGTAAGGGGGTACGGGCATGATTGTTGTTGAACAGCTATCAGGTGGCTATGAAGATGTACCAATCGTCAAGGACATTAGTTTTACTGTTGAAAAAGGAAAAATTCTTGGTATTCTAGGGCCGAATGGTAGCGGGAAATCTACATTATTAAAAGTAATGAGTGGTATTTTACCAGCTACTGCTGGAACCATTTCGATTGATGGACAAAATATTCTTTCTTATAATGCTCGTGCTTTGGCAAAAAAAATGGCTGTATTACCACAGCTTCATGCAAATGCTTTCTCGAACAGTGTAAGAGAGGCAGTTTCACTGGGGCGCTACCCGCATCAAACAGGCTTTTTCTCGAGTTGGTCTGAACAGGACGAACAGGCTGTACAACATGCTATGCTACAAACAGGTGTAAAGCGATATGAGCATACACCAATGGAATTTTTATCTGGTGGTGAACAACAAAGAGTATTTGTAGCACAAGCCATAGCACAAACTGCAGAAATACTATTACTGGATGAACCAACTAATCATTTAGATATTGCCCACCAACGTCAAATTTTAGATATGGTTCGGAAGGAAGCGATGGAGTGTGGTTTAACGGTTGTTATGGTACTACACGATATGAATTTAGCCTCTCTTTATTGTGATGAATTATTGCTGATGGAAAGCGGACGAATGAGAGCACTTGGTGCACCACATGAAGTATTAATTGCCTCCCAAATTGAAGAAGTTTATCAAGCACGGGTGACTACATATGCTCATCCTGAAGTACCAAAACCTCAAATTACAATGATGCCCGCAGCTACAGACTACCAGCAGCGAGCTGTCATCAAAAAAGAGCATTTTATGATAACTGAACAATATATCCAACTTCAATCAGAGCTTCCTTTGAAGACCGTATCTTCGGCAGTTCATAACCCGGGTATAGGCTGGCATAATTGCTTATTAAATCGCTCAGTTCCTGGGGATTATGTCATCAGCGATGTGAAACGAGAAGTTAAAGAATTTTTAAAAAAGGAAAATTTTTCACCTACCAATACTGTTGTTATGCTAACCGCAGTACCAACAGCTCTAGTGGCCATCAATGAATTTTCAGCACCTTTTGGCAGTATAATCGTAGCTGTAACTGCTGGCGTAGGCAATGCAGTTGATGTATCTCGAGTCCATGAAAGACAAGATGATCCATATATTGGTACTATTAATACATGGGTTATCATTAATGGCTGTTTATCGGAAGAGGCATTTTTTCAGGCATTGATGACAGCAACTGAGGCAAAAACAAAGGCGTTGCAATCAGAAAATATTCGTGATGAACGGAGTGGAACCATTGCAACAGGTACTGCTACAGATAGTCTGTTAATTGCTGCAACTCAAAAAGGGGAAGAAATGCTGTATGGTGGCCCAATTACAGAAGTTGGTAAAATGATTGCAAAGGGTGTCTATGAAACAACAGTTCAGGCGATTAGGAATTACAAAAATCAGTTTTAGGAGATGAGAGAAATGAAGCTTTACACGAAAACAGGCGATACGGGGAAAACAAGTCTTATTGGAGGACGGGTTGATAAAGATAGTTTACGTGTGGAAACATATGGGGCAATTGATGAATTAAATTCCTTTATTGGGAAGGCTGTAAGTGAATTAGATCAAGCGCTTTTTAAGGATATTTTAACAGACCTAGAGACAATTCAGCATGAGCTGTTCGATGCTGGTGGAGACCTTGCTAATGTGATGAAAGAACGTCATTATAAATTAACAGAGCAACCGATTGAAGTACTTGAAACTCGTATAGATGTTTTATCAGACGAAGCACCACCTTTACAACGTTTTATTTTACCAGGAGGTGCGCCAGCAGCGGCAACTTTACACATTGCACGCACGGTTGCACGTCGAGCAGAGCGTGAGATGGTGACACTCATGAAAGAAGTTGAAGATGTACCAAAGGTTGTACAAAAATATTTAAATCGCTTATCGGATTATTTATTTGCAGCTGCACGTGTTGTAAATGCTCGCTTAAACGTTGCAGATGTTGAGTATATCCGCAGTGGGAATGTTTTTAAAAAATAAAGTTTGATTTAGTAAATGTTTTTATACAAAAAATGAATTGCCAGGTATTAAGCTACGGGGCGGTATAGGTTTGTATGCAATTTTAGCAGATGTTCAAATGTCTACTGAATATGCGACATCCAACTAAGTACAAAAGGTAAGGAAAGTAAAAATTGCTACTTTGAAAAAATTCAGGGTGGCTTTTTTTCTTGTAAAATGTAAGAATATAAAATTATCAGAAATATTTCCGTTTTATGTTGACTGAATGCTCACTCATTTATTAGAATAGGAATATAATGATAAAGTGAAGTACATTTCTGTATGAACTAGCAAATTCGTCACAAAGAGAGAAAATTACGACAAACTAAAGGGGGGACCAACCATGAGTCCATTATTAATTGCTAACATTGTCTTAACAGTCGTGGTTGTGCTTTATGCAGTAGGATTGTTCTTCTACCTGTTGAAAACACGCTATAAGTATGTGCAATTGGGGAAAAAGGTTGAGTTTGATGAAAGTGTTAAAGAACGACTTCGTTATATTATGGTCAATGTATTTGGTCAAAATAAGCTATTAAAGGATCCAAAGAGTGGTTTAATACATGTTATGTTTTTCTATGGATTTTTGATGGTACAGTTAGGGGCCATTGATTTAATTTGGAAAGGACTAGCACCAGAGTCACATTTGCCACTAGGCATTTTCTATGGTGTCTTTACATTCTTCCAGGAACTAGTAGTTTTAATGATTTTAATCGCGGTAGTGTGGGCATTTTACCGCCGCTATGTTGAAAAGCTAGTGCGTCTAAAACGAGGATGGAAAAACGGCCTTGTATTAATTTTCATTGGGGGGTTAATGGTTTCTACATTAATCGCTAATGGTATGGGATTAATTTGGCATGGTGAGGGATTAACTTATACGGAGCCAGTTGCTTCAAGTATTGCTGCTATTTTTGGCTTCTTACCTACATCAGTTGCCGCAGGTGTGTTTTATGTAATGTGGTGGGCACACCTTTTAATTTTATTAACATTCCTTGTATATGTACCGCAGTCTAAACATTTCCATTTAATTGTCAGTCCGCTTAATGTTTACATGAATCGCTTAGATCGTACGGGGACATTAACACCAATTGATTTTGAGGCCTTAGAAAATGCTGAAAGCGAAGAGGATATGCCTTCTATTGGGGTAGGACGCATACAGGACTTCACACAAAAGCAAATGCTCGATCTATATTCTTGTGTAGAATGCGGACGTTGTACAAACATGTGTCCAGCAACAGGAACAGGAAAAATGCTGTCTCCTATGGATTTAATCGTAAAATTGCGTGATCATTTAACATTTACGGGAGCAGTCGTAACAAAGCAAAAACCATGGGTTCCTTATCAATTCTTTGCCAATACAAAGGGTAATCAGCTTGCAATGGCAGCTGGTGCTGAAGGTGCTGTAATTGAGGATATCTACAGTCCATCTTTAATTGGCGATGTCATTACAGAAGAGGAAATTTGGGCTTGTACGACATGTCGTAACTGTGAGGATCAATGCCCTGTAATGAATGAGCATGTTGATAAAATTATTGATCTACGTCGTTATCTAACAATGACTGAAGGGAAAGTAAATCCTGATGCTCAACGTGCAATGACGAATATCGAACGACAAGGTAATCCTTGGGGCTTGAACCGCAAGGAAAAAGAAAATTGGCGTGATCTAGATCCAACAATCCAAATTCCAACTGTAAAAGAGCTGAAAAAATCTGGCGAGGAAATGGAGTATTTATTCTGGGTTGGTTCGATGGGAGCTTTCGACAATCGCTCTCAAAAAATCGCTTTAGCATTCTGCCGTCTATTAAACGAAGCTGGTGTGAAGTTTGCAATCTTAGGTAATAAAGAGAAAAACTCTGGGGATACACCTCGTCGTTTAGGGAATGAATTCTTATTCCAAGAGCTAGCTACAGCAAATATTGATGAGTTTGAGAAAAATGACGTGAAGAAAATTGTAACAATCGATCCTCACGCCTACAATATCTTTAAAAATGAATATCAAGACTTTGGTTGGAAAGGTGAAGTGTATCATCACACTGAGTTATTAAATCAGTTGATTGAGGAAAATCGTCTAGCGCTAAACTATGAGGTTCATGAAACGATTGTTTTCCATGATTCTTGTTATTTAGGCCGCTACAATGATGTATATGATGCCCCACGTGAGATCCTTCGAGGAATCCCTGGCGTGAAGCTTGTTGAAATGGAACGTAACCGCGAAACAGCGATGTGCTGTGGAGCTGGTGGTGGATTAATGTGGATGGAAGAGGATGTAGGAAATCGCATTAACGTAGCTCGAACAGAACAGGCTCTTGCAACAAATGCATCAGTTATTTCATCGGGCTGTCCTTACTGCCTAACAATGCTAGAAGATGGTACAAAGGCAAAAGAGGTTGAAGACTCTATTGGAACATTTGATGTTGCAGAATTACTAGAACGTTCAGTGTTTGGTGAAAAAGTAAAGGCAGTTAATCCTTCTTCCGAAGAAACAGAAGAAACATACGAAGAAGTGGTAGCGTCTATAGAAAATGCTCGACAAGACGAGAATACGGAAGCGAACGCAGAAAAATGATTGCTATTGCAGAAATATTTTAGTTATCTGAAAAATATAAATTGCACAATAAAAAATTGTTTTGTAGAATAAGATTAAATGGGAATGGGAGTTGAGATAATAAACTCCCATTTTTCCTCGATAGAAGTCGAGCGAGCGTTCAGTCAATAATGCTTTGCAGCTTCATCGAGAACGTAAAACAAAAGGGGTGTTTTACTTGAATAGAGCTGTAATTTTAGCAGGGGCAAGAACTGCATTTGGTAAATTTGGAGGTTCATTATCAGCATTACATGCAAGTGATTTAGGTGCGATTGCAATTAAAGGGGCATTAGAGAAAGCAAATCTTGCACCTGGGCAAGTGGATGAGGTAATTTTAGGTTCTGTTTTACAAGGGGGACAGGGGCAAATTCCTTCTCGACAGGCTGCTCTGAAGGCAAATTTACCAACAGCAGTAAAAACAGAAACAATCAATAAAGTTTGTGCTTCAGGGATGCGTGCCGTGACATTAGCAGATCAATTGATTCGTTTAGGGGACGAAGAAGTGATTATTGCGGGTGGCATGGAATCTATGTCCAATGCACCATATTATCTTCTGAATGGTCGAAATGGTTTGCGTATGGGAGATTCTACAATGGTAGATGGCATGCTATATGACGGCTTAACATGTGCTTTCGATAAAGAAAGACCGCATATGGGTAGCTATGGTAATGCAACAGCTAAAGAGTTCTCGCTAAGTCGAGAAGAACAGGACACTTGGTCAGTACGCAGTCATGAACGTGCGCTAGCCGCAATTGAAAAAGGTTACTTTGCTGAAGAAATCGTACCAGTAGAGATTCCTCAACGGAAAGGTGATCCACTTATTGTTGATACAGATGAGGCACCAAGAGCAGGAACATCTTTGGAGGTACTGGCGAAGCTAAAACCAGCCTTTGACAAAGATGGCACGATTACAGCAGGTAATGCACCTGGGGTTAACGACGGTGCATGTGCACTTGTTGTCATGAGTGAGGAACGTGCAAAACGTGAAGGTAGAGAACCATTGGCAGTAATCGTTGGTCACGAAGAACTTGCGCTTGAGCCAGAAAACTTCCCACAAACACCAGGTCTTGTTATTAATAAATTACTGAAAAAGACTAATAAATCATTAGCAGATATTGATTTAATTGAAATCAATGAAGCCTTTGCAGCGGTAGCTTTAGTCAGCAAGCAGTTGGCAGATTTAGATGCAGAAAAAGTGAATGTTAATGGCGGTGCAGTTGCTTTAGGTCATCCTATTGGGGCATCTGGAGCACGTATCATATTAACACTTGCACAGGAATTGAAGCGTCGTGGCGGTGGCATTGGCATTGCCGCAATTTGTTCAGGCGGCGGCCAAGGTGATGCAATTATGATTGAAGTACCAAAAACAGGGGGACTGAACTAATGGGAATTCAAAAGGTAATGGTCATTGGTGCAGGGCAAATGGGCTCTGGTATTGCCCAAGTTTGTGCACAAGCAGGCTTTGATGTGAAATTGAACGATATCAAACAAGAATTTTTTGAGCGTGGTTTAGGGGTTATTACCAAAAATTTATCACGTGATGTAGAAAAAGGGCGTAAAACAGAAGATGAGAAGGCTGCTGTTCTAAGTCGAATTAGTATGTCACTAGATTTACAGGATGCTAGTGATGTAGATATTATCATTGAAGCAGCTGTGGAAAATATGGAAATTAAGCAATCCATTTTTAAGCAACTTGATGGCATTGCGCCAGCCCATGCTATTTTAGCTACGAATACATCTTCACTGCCTATTACAGAAATTGCAGCAGTAACAAAACGTCCAGAGCAAGTAATTGGTATGCACTTTATGAATCCTGTACCAGTTATGAAACTTGTTGAAATCATTCGAGGTTTAGCAACAACAGATGAAGTGTACAAAGCTGTTGAAGAGATGACGGTTAAATTATCGAAAACACCAGTAGAAGTGAATGATTTCCCAGGATTTATTTCAAACCGAATCCTACTACCGATGATTAATGAAGCAATTTATGCACTTTACGAAGGTGTGGCGACAAAAGAAGCAATTGATGATGTGATGAAGCTTGGTATGAATCATCCAATGGGGCCATTAACATTGGCAGATTTCATTGGATTAGATACTTGTCTTTACATCATGGAAATTTTACATGAGGGTCTTGGAGACAGTAAATATCGCCCTTGCCCACTGCTACGTAAATACGTTGCAGCTGGCTGGCTAGGTAAGAAATCAGGAAGAGGTTTTTACGTTTACGAGTAATCCTATGGGGATGGGGTTATTTAGATGTTTCGGGACAACTTAGAGGGGTGACATTATAGATGCATTTGCAATTTACAGATGAGCAAATTATGATGCGCGATATGGTTCGTCAATTTGCTCAGGAAAAAATTCAACCATGGGTGGCGCGAATGGAAGCGGGAGAATTTCCACGTGAACTTCTACAGCAAATGGGTGAACTTGGCTTAATGGGGATTACGACGCCAGAAGACTTAGGTGGCTCTGGCATGGATTTTACATCTTATATTATTGCGATTAATGAACTATCAAAAGTAAGCGCTGTAATGGGTGTTATTTTATCCGTCCATACTTCAGTTGGAACGAATCCAATTATTTACTTTGGGAATGACGAACAAAAGAAACGTTATGTACCAAAGCTTGCAACAGGCGAATATTTAGGCGCATTTTGTTTAACAGAACCAAGTGCAGGCTCAGACGCTGGCTCTTTACAGTCTAAGGCAGTGCGTGATGGCGATGATTATGTGATTAACGGCTCCAAAGTATTTATTACAAATGGTGGAGAAGCTGATGTGTATATTGTATTCGCCTCAACTAACCCAGCTGAAAAAACAAAGGGTATCTCAGCATTTATTGTTGAAAAGGGAACGCCTGGTTTAATCATCGGAAAAGATGAGCATAAGATGGGCTTACACGGCTCACGTACAGTTCAGCTGACATTCGATAATTGTCGCATTCCAGCTGACAACCTACTTGGGGAAGAGGGAGAAGGCTTTAAAATTGCGATGGCCAATTTAGATGTTGGACGAATCGGCATTGCAGCACAAGCGTTAGGAATTGCTGAGGCGGCACTAGAAGCGTCTACTGCCTATGCTAAAGAACGCATTCAATTTGGCAAGCCGATTGCCACGCAACAAGGTGTTGGATTTAAGATTGCGGATATGGCAACGGCAGTTGAATCTGCAAAACTGTTAGTCTATCGTGCAGCCGATTTACGAGCAAAAGGTTTATCATGTGGAGCAGAAGCTTCAATGGCTAAACTTTTCTCATCACGAACAGCGGTACAAACGGCAATAGAGGCTGTTCAAATATTTGGCGGCTATGGCTATACGGAAGATTATCCAGTAGAGCGCTATTTCCGCGATGCAAAGGTGACAGAAATCTATGAAGGTACAAGTGAGATTCAACGACTAGTCATTAGTAAACATTTACTGAAATAAAGCCTGATATTGCGAATGGTACAAAGTGATGTGTACCGTTCCAGAGTAAGGGAAAAACGCTCCTAATCTAAACTAACCATAATCAGGTAATACAAAACAGAGTCTAACTAAAAAGGGGAAATGGACAATGAACTTTCAGTTAACAGAAGAGCATGAACAATTACGTGAAATGATTCGTGATTTTGCTATAAATGAAGTGGCGCCAACAGCTGCTGAACGTGACGAAAATGAAGAATTTGACCGTGCGATTTTCGACAAAATGGCGGAGCTTGGGCTTACTGGTATTCCATGGCCTGAGGAATATGGTGGTGCAGGATTTGATTACCTTGCATATGTCATAGCTGTTGAGGAACTTTCACGTGTTTGTGCTTCGACTGGTGTAACTTTATCTGCACATACTTCACTGGCAGGTTGGCCACTTTACAAGTTCGGTACAGAAGAACAAAAACAAAAATACCTTCGTCCCATGGCTGAAGGCAAACATATTGGTGCGTATGGTTTAACAGAACCTGGCTCTGGCTCTGATGCGGGTGGCATGAAAACTTATGCAAAACGTGATGGCGATGATTATATTTTAAACGGCTCAAAAATCTTTATTACGAACGGTGGAGTAGCAGATACATATATTGTATTTGCAGTAACAGATCCAGAAGCAAAACATGGCACATCCGCATTTATCGTGGAAGCTGGATTTGAAGGTTTCTCTGTAGGGAAGAAAGAAAAGAAATTAGGAATTCGTTCATCTCCAACAACAGAGATTATTTTTGATAACTGTCGTGTTCCAAAGGAAAATCTATTAGGGGCTGAAGGGGAAGGCTTTAAGATTGCCATGACGACACTAGATGGTGGACGTAATGGTATTGCAGCTCAAGCAGTAGGAATTGCACAAGGAGCACTCGATGCAGCAGTTGACTATGCCAAAGAACGTGTGCAATTTGGTAAACCGCTCACTGCAAATCAAGGCATTTCCTTTAAATTAGCTGATATGGCAACGCAAATAGAGGCTTCTCGACTTCTTACATACCAAGCGGCATGGTTAGAATCTAATAACCTACCATATGGTAAGGCATCTGCAATGGCGAAATTAATGGCTGGCGATACAGCGATGAGTGTAACGACAGAGGCGGTTCAAGTATTTGGTGGTTATGGTTATACAAAAGATTACCCTGTAGAGCGCTTTATGCGTGATGCTAAAATTACACAAATTTACGAAGGTACGCAGGAGATTCAACGTCTTGTTATCTCGCGTATGCTAACGAAATAATTGATGACTGATAAAGATAAAAGGCCCCAAGTACAGTCAACCGTAAAAGATGAAAATCTAATCGCCATTCGTCGTGAACAAATGATTCAAGGAGCTATTAAGCTATTTAAAGAAAAAGGCTTTCACCGTGCCACGACGAGAGAGATTGCAAAAGCTGCAGGCTTTAGTATCGGTACTTTGTATGAATACATCCGAACGAAAGAAGACGTTCTATACCTTGTTTGTGACAGTATCTATCACCATGCGATGGAGCGTCTTTCAAGTTATGAGATTAAAGCAGGAACAATTGATGAGTTAAAAGAAATGATTCGGGAATACTTTCTGCAAATCGATAGTATGGTTGATGAGCTAACAATCATGTATCAAGAAACAAAATCATTGTCGAAAGAAGCACAACGCTATGTTTTTAGTAAAGAGTTTGAAATGGTTGCCACATTTGAACGCTTGTTACAGCGATGTGTGCAGTCTGGCGAACTAACAATGACAGATAAGCAAATCCATTTAGCAGCCAATAACTTAGTTGTTTCAGGACAAAGCTGGGCGTTTCGCAAATGGGCTTTACATCGTCAGCATTCTATTGACGAATTCATTGACATGCAAATCACCTTGTTCATTTCAGGCATAAAGGGGTTTTAATATTTTGTAAGGGGTTTGTCGGCAATTGCATATAGCGATATTGCAATTGCCGGCTTTTTTTATTCAATATGGGAGAGAGTGGGGATTTCATATGACAAAGGTAGAAGTATATCGTCCAAAAAATCACGTACGTTTTGTGACAGCATCGAGTCTTTTTGATGGACATGATGCTTCAGTCAATATTATGCGACGCATTTTACAATCGAGCGGTGTAGAGGTAATCCATTTAGGTCATAACCGTTCTGTTGAAGAAGTCGTGAATGCTGCGATACAAGAAGATGCACAAGGGATTGCTGTTTCTTCTTATCAAGGCGGACATATGGAATACTTTAAATATATGTATGATTTACTGCGTGAAAAAGGAGCACCACATATTAAAATTTATGGCGGTGGTGGAGGAGTTATTTTACCTCGTGAAATTAAAGAGCTTCATACGTATGGCATTGCAGGTATATTCTCACCAGAGGATGGCCGTGTTTTAGGGCTACAGGGAATGATTAATGAACAAATTAAAGGAACAGATTTTCCTACTGCAACAGGTAATTATTTAGAGAAATTAAAGGCTTTAACGACAGAGACGCCTGAAATTTTAGCCAATCTAATAACAGCAGCTGAGTCAAATGACGATGAAGCTACGAAAGAAATGCTAGCAGAGGCAAGAAAGCTTTCAAAAGGTACGCCTGTAATGGGGATTACGGGAACAGGTGGTGCAGGGAAATCATCCTTAACGGATGAACTAATTCGCCGCTTCCTAAAAGAATTCCCAGATAAACGTGTAGCCATTCTATCAGTCGATCCAACAAAGCAAAAAACGGGTGGAGCTTTGCTTGGGGATCGTATTCGCATGAACGCTATTTTTAATAATCGTGTTTATATGCGTAGTTTAGCAACACGTGGCTCACGTACTGAATTATCTGCATCAATTGGTGATGTGCTAGATGTAGTACGTGTAGCGGGTTATGACTTAATCATCGTAGAAACAAGTGGAATTGGTCAAGGTGATGCCGAAATTACTAAATACACGGATCTATCCATGTATGTCATGACAAGCGAATTCGGTGCACCTACACAACTTGAGAAAATTGATATGATTGACTTTGCAGATGTTATTGCGATCAATAAATTTGAGCGAAAAGGCTCAGAGGACGCCCTACGACAAGTACAAAAACAATATCAACGTTCACGCGAGCTTTGGGATGAATCACTTGATAACATGCCAGTCTATGGTACAATAGCTAGCCAATTTAATGACAAAGGAACAAATGCATTATTCGCTGCCCTTGTTAAAATAATTAACGAAAAAACAGGTTTTAATTGGGAAACAAGCTATGAGCAATTTGCGAAAACGCAAAAGCAAGATGTTATTATTCCAAACGATCGCCGTTATTATTTACGTGAGATTACGGACACTGTCCGTGGCTATCATAAAAAAACAGAGCAGCAGGTGGCATTTGCTCGTCGACTGTTCCAATTAGAAGGTGCTATTGCAGCCGTTCAAGAAAAAGCGCTAGATGATGTGCTTGTGGCATCGCTTACTTCTTTAGCAGAAGGTGTTAGAGACGAATTAACAGCAGAATCTAAGCGTATATTGGATAATTGGCAGGCATTAAAAGAAGCTTATGCTGGTGATGAGTTTGTGACTAAAGTTCGTGATAAAGAAATTCGTACCATCTTAAAAACAACTAGTCTTTCTGGCACGAAAATTCCAAAAGTAGCCTTACCGAAGTTTGAAGACTATGGGGAAATTTTGCGTTGGGTTTATAAAGAAAATGTTCCTGGCGAATTCCCATATACGGCGGGGGTTTTCCAATTCAAACGTGAGGGTGAAGATCCGAAGCGTCAATTTGCTGGCGAGGGAACACCAGAACGGACAAATAAACGCTTCCACTATTTATCAAAGGATGATGATGCAAAACGTTTATCTACAGCATTTGACTCTGTAACATTGTATGGGGAAGACCCAGATTACCGTCCAGATATTTACGGTAAGGTTGGAGAATCAGGTGTATCGATCTGTACACTAGAAGATATGAAAAAGCTTTACGCAGGCTTTGATTTATGTGCACCGTCTACATCTGTATCAATGACTATTAATGGACCAGCACCTATTATTTTAGCGATGTTTATGAATACAGCAATCGATCAACAAGTTCAATTACGTGAGCAAGAGCTAGGACGAACTTTGACAGTTGAAGAGTTTACCGAGACACGTGAAAAAACATTGCAAGTTGTACGTGGAACAGTACAAGCTGATATTTTAAAGGAAGATCAAGGACAGAATACATGCATTTTCTCAACAGAGTTTGCCTTACGTATGATGGGTGATATTCAGCAATACTTTATAGACCATAAAGTACGTAACTATTATTCTGTTTCCATTTCGGGTTATCATATTGCGGAAGCTGGAGCAAACCCTATTTCCCAATTAGCCTTCACCTTAGCTAATGGCTTTACGTATGTAGAGTATTATTTAAGTCGTGGCATGAATATCAATGACTTTGCACCAAATTTATCATTCTTCTTCTCAAATGGACTAGATCCAGAGTATACAGTAATCGGCCGTGTGGCACGACGTATTTGGGCTATTGTAATGCGTGATAAATATGGTGCTAATGAGCGCGCTCAAAAGCTAAAGTATCATATTCAAACGTCAGGGCGCAGTTTACACGCACAAGAGATTGATTTTAATGATATTCGTACAACATTACAGGCTTTAATGGCATTACAAGATAACTGTAACTCATTGCATACAAACGCCTACGATGAGGCCATTACTACACCTACGGAGGAATCTGTAAGACGTGCTATGGCAATTCAAATGATTATTACAAAAGAGCATGGTCTAGCAAAAAATGAAAACCCACTACAAGGCGCATTTATTGTTGAAGAATTAACAGATCTTGTGGAAGAAGCAGTTCTTGAAGAGTTTGATCGTATTAATGATCGTGGCGGTGTGTTAGGTGCTATGGAAACACAATACCAACGTGGTAAAATTCAAGAAGAATCTATGTACTACGAAATGTTAAAACATTCAGGGGAGTTACCAATCATTGGTGTTAATACTTACTTGAACCCAAATCCACCTTCAGATGCTGATATAGATAATATGGAAATTGCGCGTGCATCGACAGAAGAAAAAGAGACGCAAATTCGTAATTTACAAGCTTTTTGGAAAGCACATGAAGAGGAAAGTGAAGCTGCGATTGCACGTCTACAAGAAGTGGCCGTCAATAATGGCAATATTTTTGCGGAGCTGATGGAGTCAGTAAAAGTAGCAAGTTTAGGACAAATTACAAAAGCTTTATATGAAGTTGGCGGACAATATCGTCGTAATATGTAAGCAAGGTTGTTCAAAACTTCTTGTTTTCTATTTCAAGTATCATGCTTCTCTAATTTCTAGTGTCTAGTCTTAAGATTAGGCACTTCTTTTTATTTTCGTTATAATAGAAATGTAAAAAAAGGGGAGGCGCAGTAGAGGATGAAATCAGCTATTCACTACATAATTATATTAGCTTTAGTATTGGGAGCCTTTTTCCTGTATAATAAGCAAATTGGCGCTATTCCTTTACTACTATTATCTGTCTATTTGTTTTATCTTGGAATAAAAAAAATGCGTAATATAAAAAACAGTAATTGAAGCTAGCAAAGGGGCTAAAACTTTGTATATAATGGGTATTATGCTTATTGTATGGAAAGTACCTTTTGCGTGGCCTTTTTTGCTGCGCTTGGAGAATAAAGCACCATGTAATTTTAAAACGTCCATTGTGATGAGGGAAAGGAAGTGCACGAATTGAATTTTCGTGAAATGACAAAGGAACAATTAACAGAAGAATCGTTAATTAACTTAGCTTATGCAATTTTAAATGAAAAACGTGCCTCAGTGTCTTTTAATGATTTATTAAAATTAATTCAAGAGCTTGTGGGCTATAGTGATGCAGAAATGAAATCCCGTCTGTTACAATTTTATACAGACATCAATATTGATGGTCGCTTCTTATATAATCAAGAAGCAGGCTGGGGCTTACGTGAATGGTTTAAAGTAGAGCAAATCGAAGAAGAAACAGCGCCTTCTGTTAAGACTCAAAAGAAAAAATCTAAAGCTGCCTTTGATGAAGAGGATCTTGATGAAGATGTAGACTTAGATGAAGAAGATATCGACTTTGATGAAGATTTTGAAGAGTTCATTGATGAAGAAGATCTTGAAGAAGAAGATGACGATAAAGAAGACATCGACTTTGATGATGAAGAGCTAGAAGAAATTGATGAAGAAATTGATGAAGAGTTTATCGATGAAGAGGAAGAAGAATTTGAAGAAGAAGAGGAAGAGATCTAATACAGTACTCTTAGAATTTTCTTTCTTTTAAGCTAGAAGCAAAAAATCTTGACTTCTATCACGGTTACGTTTAATCTTTTACTTGGGCTCCTTAAAAGAAGGAGAAAGACCGTGTATATAATACGCTCCCCCTGCAAACCTATGCAGGAGGAGCGTTTTTTTGTTTTTAACTTTAATCATTTTAGTTCTCCCATACTTTTAATATCGATATGAATATAAATGTTTTTAATTATTCATGATGTATAGTAAACGGTGACTGAATAGCTATTAGAGTTTTATGGTTTAAAGGAAAGTGGAAAAGAGATAGAACCGATTACAGCTTCGAATCGACTACATTTTGTAGACATTCTCGGCTTTTCTTTTTTTAGGGTATTAGAATGTAAATGGTTCTGATCCCCCCTAAACGCACTAATATTTTAGAACATCATAAGGAGGAATTTATTCATGACGAAGTATATTTTTGTAACAGGTGGGGTTGTATCATCACTTGGAAAAGGGATTGTTGCAGCATCTTTAGGCCGTTTATTAAAAAATCGTGGGTTAGAAGTGACGATTCAAAAATTTGACCCGTATATCAATATTGACCCAGGTACGATGAGTCCTTATCAACATGGTGAGGTTTTTGTAACAGATGATGGTGCTGAAGCAGATTTAGACTTAGGACACTATGAACGTTTTATTGATATTAACCTAGGGAAACATTCTACAGTAACTTCTGGTCGTGTTTACCAATCTGTATTACAGAAAGAACGTCGTGGAGATTATAACGGTGGAACTGTCCAAGTAATTCCTCATATTACAAACGAAATCAAAGATCGTATTCAACGTGCTGGTCGTGAAACAAACGCAGACGTTGTGATCACAGAGGTTGGTGGAACAGTAGGTGATATTGAATCATTGCCATTCCTAGAAGCCATTCGCCAAATGAAAACAAATTTAGGGCATAACAATGTAATGTATATTCACTGTACACTTATTCCCTATATTAAAGCAGCTGGTGAACTTAAAACAAAACCTACACAGCATTCTGTTAAAGAATTACGCTCTTTAGGTATTCAGCCAAATATTATCGTAGTTCGTACTGAACAAGAAGTACCACAAGAAATGAAAGAGAAATTAGCGTTATTCTGTGATGTTCAACCACATGAAATTATTGAATCTCGTGATGCTGAGCATTTATACGAAGTACCATTAAACCTACATGCGCAAGATATAGATGATATCGTTTTGGATCATTTTGGTATGGAAGCTCCAGAAGCAGATATGGAAGAATGGCGTGAGCTTGTAGAAAAAGTGAAGAACTTACCAAATAAAAGAAAGGTAGCATTAGTCGGGAAATACGTAGAACTACAAGATGCTTACATTTCTGTAGTTGAGGCATTAAAGCATGCTGGATATGCATATAATTCTGATATTGAAATTGACTGGATTAATGCAGAACACGTTGATGCTGACAATGTTGCCGCGCTATTAAAAGGTGCTGACGCTATTTTAGTACCAGGTGGCTTTGGTGATCGTGGTGTTGAAGGTAAAATTTTAGCAACACAATATGCACGTGAAAATAATGTTCCTTTCCTTGGCATTTGTTTAGGAATGCAATTAGCAACAGTAGAATTTGCACGTAATGTTCTTGGCCTAAAAGGTGCTCATTCTACAGAACTTGATGCAAATACAGAGTATCCAATTATCGACTTCTTACCAGATCAAAATGATACTGTAGATATCGGTGGTACTTTACGTTTAGGTTTATATCCATGTAAATTAAAGGATGGTTCAAAAGCAAGCAAAGCTTATGGTAAAGAGCTTGTTTATGAGCGTCATCGTCACCGCTATGAATTTAACAATGAATATCGTGAGGCAATGGAAGCAGCTGGCCTTGTCTTCTCAGGTACAAGCCCTGATGGCAAATTAGTTGAAATTATTGAGCTACCAGAAAACAATTTCTTTGTAGCCTGTCAATTCCACCCAGAGCTAGTGTCACGTCCTAATCGTCCACAACCATTGTTCCGCGACTTTATCGGCTCAACATTTAAATAATCAGAAAGAGTTGTCTCGTTATACACGAGACAACTCTTTTTAAGTTGATCACTACAATTCTTCTTCATCCAACCCAAGCATTTCATCATAAGCAATTTTGACAGCTTCATATACAAAGAGTCCTGCAAGTGCAT
Source organism: Lysinibacillus sp. FN11 (assembly GCF_024628845.1). Taxonomy (NCBI): domain Bacteria; kingdom Bacillati; phylum Bacillota; class Bacilli; order Caryophanales; family Bacillaceae; genus Lysinibacillus; species Lysinibacillus sp. FN11. The sequence goes on from NZ_CP102383.1 coordinate 4,894,989, forward strand.
GTGGTACAACAATACGTTGACCTAGATCATTTGGTATTAAACCGCCTTTAATGCGCGTAGAAACATACGTATAGGCTAAATCTGCAAGAGGGTTATCTCCACTAGCTGCTTCACTAGCTATAGCAGCAAAGGGAATAAATTGTGTATTTAATTTTTGGGCTAAGACGAGTGCTTCTTCATCATATGCACTACGAGTAAAAATGCAAACCCGATCAGCTTCTGTTAAGCTTGTGTCTGTAGTCCAAGGTGCTAACTTGCTAAAGGTTTCGACTGCTTGAAGTGCATTTAATTCCACAACCTGCATTTCTCCAAAGCAAGCAAAATAGACGTTTCCTTCGCCGATTGCGGCTTGTGCTAATAACCTTGCTGTCTCCTCGATAGCATCTTCTTCATTTTGTGTAATTCTTTGTAATAATCCACTTAATTGTGTTGTTAGAATTTTTGACATGTTCCCACCTCTATTCATATTATAGAGGGTAAAAGGTAGAAAGCAAAAGCAGATAATTTATAATACTAGAAGGTATTAAGCTGAAAAAGGAGAATTATACATAATAAAGAAAGTTTTTGTGTAAGAATAAAACTAAAAAGGGCGGAATGCGATGTGAAACGATTACTAATTGTCGATGATCAGCAGGGAATTCGTTTACTTTTAAATGAAGTGCTGAAAAAGGAAGGATATATTACATATTTAGCAGCGAATGGTTCAGAGGCATTAAAGTATGCAGACGAACAAGAGATGGATTGTGTTTTACTGGACATGAAAATTCCAGGAATGGATGGTATTGAAATTTTGAGACGTTTAAAAAAGAAATTTCCGAAGCTGCCTGTTTTTATGATGACAGCATACGGAGAATTGGATGTTGTGCAAGAAGCGTTAGAATTAGGAGCCATTCGTTACTTTACAAAACCGTTTGATATTTTCGAAGTGCGTGATGAAGTAAATAAAGCTTTACAAGTTTAAAAAGCAGGCAGTGGACACACGGCCTGTTTTTTATGTTGATTAATAGCCTCTGCATTTCAGGTGAGAGGACTTCGTTGCGTTACCCTTCAGCCGCTCCGTTACCCTCCGCTTTCGGGTAGAAAATAATAGCCCCTGCTTTTCAGGGGAGTAGGACTTCGTTGCGTTACCCTTCACTTCGTCACCCTGCCACTCCGTTACGCTCCGCTTTCGGGTAGAAAATAATAGCCCCTGCTTTTCAGGGGAGTAGGACTTCGTTGTGTTACTCTTCACTTCGTCACCCTGCCGCTCCGTTACGCTCCGCTTTCGGGTAGAAAATAATAGCCCCTGCTTTTCAGGGGCTAGGACTTCGTTGCGTTACTCTTCACTTCGTCAACCCTGCCGCTACGTTACGCTCCGCTTTCGGGTAGAAAATAATAGCCCCTGCTTTTCAGGGGAGTAGGACTTCGTTGCGTTACCCTTCACTTCGTCAACCCTGCCGCTACGTTACCCTCCGCTTTCGGGTAGAAAATAATAGCCCCTGCTTTTCAGGGGAGTAGGACTTCGTTGCGTTACTCTTCACTTCGTCACCCTGCCGCTCCGTTACCCTCCGCTTTCGGGTAGAAAATAATAGCCCCTGCTTTTCAGGGGAGTAGGACTTCGTTGCGTTACCCTTCACTTCGTCACCCTGCCGCTCCGTTACCCTCCGCTTTCGGGTAGAAAATAATAGCCCCTGCTTTTCAGGGGCTATTATTTTTGCTATGATTGAGGAGCATGTTTATGTAGAAAGAATAGTCCTATGAGGAGGATTTTTAGTATGGCATTAGTATCTATGAAAGAGATGTTAATTAAAGCAAAAGCAGAAGGTTATGCTGTTGGTCAATTCAACATTAATAACCTTGAATGGACTCAAGCAATTTTACAAGCAGCTGAAGAAGAAAAATCTCCAGTGATTCTTGGTGTTTCTGAAGGTGCAGGTAAATATATGGGCGGATTTATATCTGTTGTTCATATGGTAAAAGGTTTAATGGAATCTTACGGTACTACAGTTCCTGTAGCAATTCACCTTGACCATGGTTCTAGCTTTGCAAAATGTAAAGAAGCAATTGATGCAGGCTTTACTTCCGTGATGATTGATGCATCACATCACCCATTTGAGGAAAATGTGAAAATTACTTCAGAAGTAGTAGAATACGCACATGCTAAAGGCGTTTCTGTGGAAGCAGAATTAGGAACTGTTGGTGGAGATGAAGATGGCGTAATCGGTGGTATTATTTACGCTGATCCAGAAGAATGTCGCAAAATGGTTGAACTAACTGACATTGACTGCTTAGCGCCAGCACTTGGCTCTGTACACGGTCCTTACAAAGGAGAGCCAAACTTAGGCTTTAAAGAAATGGAGGAAATCTCTAAATTGGCAGACCTTCCACTTGTTTTACATGGTGGTACAGGTATCCCAACAAAAGATATCCAACGTTCTATTTCATTAGGTACGGCTAAAATCAACGTCAATACTGAAAATCAAATTGAAGCAACAAAAGTAATTCGTGAAATTCTTGACAACGACAAAGTTGTTTACGACCCTCGTAAATTCCTTGGTCCAGCACGTGAAGCCATCAAAGCTACGGTTATTGGTAAAATTCGTGAATTTGGAAGTGCACAAAAAGCATAATTTTTGCATTTAATATGTTACAAAAGCATAGATAAATACACATAATAAGAGAAGTGTTGATGCTTTCAATCGACCTTCTCTTGTTTTTGAAATAAAGAAATTTTGGAAAATATTTAATAATATAAGAAAAATGATCAGGAGGAAATAATAATATGAAATTTTTCATTGATACAGCAAACTTTGAAGAGATTAAAGAGGCACATGCATGGGGTATTTTATCAGGAGTGACAACAAACCCATCGTTAGTGGCTAAAGAAGAGAATGTTTCTTTCCATGATCGTCTTCGCGAAATCGCTGAGCTTGTTGATGGCTCTGTAAGTGGGGAAGTTATTGCACTTGATGCAGAAGGAATGATTAAAGAAGGTTTGGAGTTAGCTGCTATTGCGCCAAACATCACAGTAAAGCTACCTATGACACCAGCTGGATTAGAGGCATGTCGTTTCTTTGCAAACAAAGGTATTAAAACTAACGTGACATTAATTTTTAGTGCTAACCAAGCATTAATGGCTGCGCGTGCAGGTGCTACATACGTATCACCATTTATCGGCCGTTTAGATGACATTGGTCAAAATGGTGTTGAGTTAATTGAAACAATTGCAGATATTTTTACAATCCATAATATCGATACACAAATTATCGCTGCCTCTGTCCGTCACCCTCAACACGTTACAGCAGCAGCTTTAGCAGGTGCACATATTTCAACTACTCCGTTTAAAGTATTAAAACAGCTTTTCCACCATCCATTAACTGAAAAAGGAATTGAAGGATTTTTAGCGGATTGGAATAAGAGAAAAGGCGAATAATAAGATTATAAAGTGTGCAAATTGCAAAAATACTACTTTCCAATCATGAGGGAGAACGCAAAATGGATGTTTATAAAATTACTGGCGAAAATCGTCTACAAGGTACAATTAAAGTTAGTGGTGCAAAAAATAGTGCAGTCGCCTTAATTCCTGCATCAATTTTGGCGAACTCTCCAGTGACTATTGGAGGGATACCCGAAATTTCAGATGCTTGGACGTTAAAGGCTCTATTAGAGGAAATTGGTGGGGAAGTTTCATTTGAGAATGGGAAAATGACAATCGATCCAACAGAGATGATTGCATTGCCCTTACCAAACGGCAACGTTAAAAAGTTACGTGCTTCTTATTATTTAATGGGTGCTATGCTTGGACGTTTCAAAAAAGCAGTTATTGGTTTACCTGGAGGTTGTTTTTTAGGACCTCGACCTATTGATCAACATATAAAGGGCTTTGAGGCTTTAGGAGCTAAAATTACGAATGAACATGGAGCCATTTATTTACGTGCAGATGAGTTAATTGGGGCAAAAATTTATTTAGATGTAGCAAGTGTTGGGGCTACTATTAATATCATGCTTGCTGCAGTCCTTGCTAAGGGACGTACTGTCATTGAAAATGCTGCAAAAGAACCTGAGATAATTGATGTTGCGACACTTCTAACAAATATGGGTGCCAATATTAAAGGTGCAGGTACAAGTGTCATTCGTATCGAAGGCGTAGAAGAGCTACATGGTACTGAACATACGATTATACCTGATCGCATTGAGGCCTCCACATTTTTAATTATGGCTGCAGCAGTTGGTGATGGTATAACGATCGATAACGTTATTCCACTGCATTTAGAAGCAATTATTGCCAAGCTTCGTGAAATGGGTGTGAAAATTGAGATTGGTGAAGAAAGTATTTATGTGCCAAAAACAGACCTCTCAACATTACAGGCAGTGGATGTTAAAACATTGGTATACCCTGGATTCCCAACGGATATTCAACAACCGCTTGCCGTGTTAATGTCACAAGCATTTGGTTCCTCAAAAGTAACAGATACTATTTACACAGCTCGTTTCAAGCATATTGATGAGCTTCGTCGTATGAATGCAGATGCTCGTGTAGAAGGAAACACAGCAATTATTAAAGGGCCAAGTAGATTACATGGCTCAACTGTAACAGCTACAGATCTTCGTGCTGGAGCAGCTTTAGTGTTAGCTGGACTCTTAGCAGAAGGAGAAACTGAGATTCAGGATATCTATCATATCGAACGTGGTTATAGCTCACTTATTGAGAAATTACGTGATTTAGGCGCGGATATTCGACGTGAAACAATTGTGGCACGTGTAGCTGAGACAAAGGAATAATGAGAGCTAAAAGTTTTCAACCAATTATGTTACAATAGAGGTAATTTGAATGTTTTGGCACGAAAAGGTGCCCATAACGGGAGGCAAAGCAACAATGGAACGTAGTTTATCGATGGAAGTAGTACGAGTAACAGAAGCAGCAGCAATCGCATCCGGGAAATGGATGGGGCGCGGTTTGAAAATTGAGGCAGATGATGCAGCAACAACAGCGATGCGCAAAATGTTCGATACAATTCCAATGCATGCTACAGTAGTAATTGGTGAAGGCGAAATGGATGAAGCACCAATGCTTTATATTGGTGAAGAACTTGGTTTACGAAATGGTGGTCCTAAAGTAGATATTGCAGTGGATCCTTTAGAAGGTACAAATATTGTAGCAAAAGGTACAAATGGTGCTATGACAGTTCTTGCTATTGCAGATAAAGGGAATCTGTTAAATGCACCAGATATGTACATGGAGAAAATTGCTGTAGGACCAGAAGCAGCGGGCAAAGTGGATATCAATGCTTCGGTCACTTATAACTTATTACAAGTAGCAAAAGCTAAAAATAAAGATATTTCGGATGTTGTAGCTACTCTTTTAGATCGACCACGTCACCAAGCGATTGTTGATGAAATTCGTGAGGCTGGTGCACGTATTAAATTTATCCAAGATGGCGATGTTGGTGCTGCAATCAATACGGCCTTTGATGAAACAGGCATTGATATTATGTTTGGAACAGGCGGTGCACCTGAGGGTGTTATTGCGGCAGTAGCTTTAAAATGTCTTGGTGGTGACTTCCAAGCAAAACTAGTACCAGAAGATGAAGAGCAATTAGAACGCTGCACAAAAATGGGTGTGGATGTTGAAAAAGTACTTTATTTAGATGACCTAGTAAAAGGTGACGATGCTATTTTTGCAGCGACAGCTGTAACAGATTGCGAGCTTTTAAAGGGTGTTCAATATAAAGGTGCTTATGCCTTAACTCATTCAGTAGTTATGCGTGCTAAATCTGGTACGGTTCGCTTTGTTGAAGGCCGTCACGCTCTTGAGAAAAAACCTAGATATTAATGTTATTTTCTTCTAAAATATACCTAGTACATCTATTGTGCTAGGTACCTTCTTCTTTAAATAACCATCCCATATTTTTAAGGCAATGTTTAGTTATATGGTGGAAAGTATTCCAAAAGATATTATTAAAGGCAACCATATAAGCGTTAGCAGAGCCAAGCGTAAACTTCAATGATAACCCCATTAAATTGAATTATATTTTGAAAAAGACTGGAGTTGTGCATATGTCTGCATTGACAATCGCTCAATTAGAAAACATGACGTTAAAAGAGCTTTACGCCCTTGCACGCCAATATAAAATTTCTTATTATAGCAAGCTAACGAAAAAAGAATTGATATTTGCTATTTTGAAAACGCGTTCAGAGCAAGAGGGCTATTTCTTTATGGAAGGCGTACTAGAAATTGTTTCGCAAGAGGGCTTCGGCTTCCTTCGACCAATCAACTACTCACCGAGTAAAGAAGATATTTATATTTCTGCATCCCAAATCCGTCGCTTTGATTTGCGTAATGGGGACAAGGTTTCAGGAAAGGTGCGTCCACCGAAGGAAAATGAGCGCTATTATGGCCTATTACAAGTAGATGCTGTCAATGGCGAAGATCCTGAAGTAGCGAAAGAACGAGTTCATTTCCCAGCACTAACACCTTTATATCCAAATAGACAAATTAAACTAGAAACAACACAACGCAATTTATCCACACGTATAATGGATTTAGTGGCACCTGTAGGCTTTGGACAACGTGGATTAATTGTAGCTCCTCCAAAGGCAGGGAAAACGTCTTTACTAAAAGAGATTGCAAACGCTATTACAACCAATCATCCACAAGCAGAGTTAATTGTCCTACTGATTGATGAACGACCTGAGGAAGTGACGGATATTGAACGTTCTGTCAATGCAGATGTTGTCAGCTCAACATTTGATGAAGTACCTGAGAACCACGTCAAAGTGGCTGAAATAGTATTAGAACGTGCGCGACGTTTAGTGGAACATAAGCGTGATGTAATCATTTTAATGGACTCCATTACACGTTTAGCTCGTGCTTATAACTTAGTGATTCCACCGAGTGGACGTACACTTTCTGGTGGTATTGATCCTGCTGCGTTCCATAGACCAAAACGTTTCTTTGGTTCAGCTCGTAATATTGAAGAAGGCGGTAGTTTAACAATTTTAGCGACGGCTTTAGTAGATACAGGATCTCGTATGGATGAAGTTATCTATGAAGAATTTAAGGGAACAGGGAACTTAGAGCTTCATCTTGATCGTCAGTTAGCAGAACGCCGTATATTCCCTGCACTTGACATTCGTCGTTCGGGTACACGTAAAGAAGAGCTTCTTCTGGAGCCAGAACAACTTGAAAAGCTATGGGCGATTCGTAAAACATTTTCTGATGCACCAGATTTTGCAGAGCGCTTCCTGAAAAAAATACGTACAACAAAATCAAATGAAGAATTTTTTGAAAAGCTAAATGAAGATATGAAAAAAGCAACAAAGGGTAAGGGACTTTTATAAATGGCATCACCATTGACAAACAAATTGTCAATGGTGATTTTTTTTGTATATGTTTATTTTATATATGTATATTGAAATTGATAATCATTATCAATATAATGGTAAGTAAATATGTTCTGAAGGAGACGAAGATGAATTATGATGCCTATATGCTTCTTTGGCAAAATGCATTTATCCAGTTGAAGCAAATCGATTACATAAATAAATCAGACATTCATGTGTCAAAGGTTTTAACATATAGTTCGTTTCTTATTGTCACAGCAGGCGATGCACAGATTGTCATTGATGATCAATCTTATCATGTGCAGCGCTTCAGTATTTTTCATATAGGAAAATCTCAATGTCTTCACATTAGGGTACAGCAAAGTGTTAGCTATTTTCTCATTAGCTATAAGGGAGATGTCATGTACAAAGATGCCTTTATACAGCATTTGCACATGCACTATCAACCATTTCAAACACATTTCTCTTGTGTACCCGCAAATCCGATAGTCATTCACGGCATCCTTCAAGATATGTATAGCAAATGGCAATCTGGCTCTATACAGGAGCATTTATCTGTAAGGGCGTCCTTCTATGAAATTATCTATCATGTCTTTCGAGAATTAGTAGAAGGACAAGGGAAACCACATGAAATTGATAAGGCGGAAGCCGCACGATTATTTATAAAGCAACACATTCATCAACCATTATCTATCCAGACATTAGCAGATATGCTTCAGATTAGTACACGGCATTTATTACGCATCTTTAAAGCACGCTATGAAATAGGCCCACAAATATATTTACAACAATTGAGAATAGAGCAGGCTAAGCAGTATTTATTAACCAATCAATATGGCATAAAAGAAATTGCCATATCTCTTGGATTTGAAGATGAATATTATTTTAGTCGTGCTTTTAAAAAAGCAACAAATCTGGCTCCAAGTAGCTTTAGGCTGAAATATGCATCTAATATGTCCGAAATTGCCATTACAAATGAGAATCATTTTCAATACAATAATAATCAGCTCGCGCAAGCAAAACGATTTGAGAATGGAGAAAATGAAATCATGATGAAGAAGATGATTCACCATATAAAGCTTCCTTTTTTATTAAGCCTGTTCGTTTTACTAGCAGCGTGTAATGAAGAGACAAGCCAATCTAAGGTTGATGAACCAACTTCGCCCGAGAAGGCAGAGACTAGAACCGTAACAGATGATAGTGGACGTGAAGTAGAAATTCCAATGAAGGCAGAGAGAGTCGTAACTGATTGGTATCTGGGACAAATTTTAGCGTTAGATGTTGTACCAGTCGGAGGCGTAACGGCTAACCTTGATTATGCTGCTTTCTTAAAGCGACACTATAAGGATGGAGAAATTACGAATATTGGTACAGATGGTAAGGTGTCATTAGAAAAAGTTTTAGAGTTAAAGCCAGATTTGATTATTACTTGGAATGTGGAAGATGTAGCAAAGTATGAAAAAATTGCTCCCACAATTGTTTTCGCTGAAGATGCCCATCGATCAGCGACTGAGGAGATTAAGGCAATGGGAAATTACTTAGGAAGACAAGCAGAGGCTGAGGCTTTTACAAAAGAATTTGAAGATCGGATCGCCAAAGCTAAAGAAAAAATCATGGATGTGATTCCAAAAGGATCTACATTTACTATTTATGAAATGTTTGAAAAAAATGCAACGATTATAGGGAAATCTAGTGTTTCGGGCGGTAGAGCACTCTATCAAATTTTAGACATGTTGCCTCAAGAAAAGGTGCGGGAGCTGTTTGATACAAAGGAAGGAAATAATGGACGCTATGAGATTTCCTATGAGGTAGTAGAGGACTATGTAGGTGACTATAACTTCATGATTAATTTCTTTAACAAAGATGGCCAGTTACCAGTAACATGGACAAACTTAGATGTCGTTAAAAATAATCAAGTATTAGAGCTTCCATCTGAATATTATTTTGCCTCTGACCCACTCTCTGGCTTACACCAAGCTGAAGAACTAGCTGACAAAATCGTTGAATTTACAAAGGCTCATCAACAATAACTGAGATAACAGGAGAGCTATTGTTGATAGCTCATTTATAGATACGTAAAACGAGATCATAATAGGAGGCTACACCATGTTATTACGGCGTTTTTTTTCATATTATAAGCCCTATAAAGGTTTATTTATTTTAGATTTTAGCTGTGCCATATTAGTGGCATTAATAGAGCTTGCGTTTCCGATTGTTTTAAATAAAGTAATTGATGATATTCTGCCAGATGGGGAATTAAAGTGGATTATTATGGCAAGCTTATTGCTGTTTGCATTATATATTTTTAACTCCATTCTACATTTTATCGTTTCGTATTGGGGACATATGCTGGGCATTAATATTGAAACAGATATGAGAAAAGAATCCTTTAGTCATGTGCAAAAGTTATCCTTTAGATATTTTGATAACAACAAAACAGGGCATCTTGTTTCTCGTTTAACAAATGATTTGATGGATATTGGTGAACTTGCTCACCATGGTCCAGAGGATATCTTTATTGCAGCTATGACGATTATTGGAACATTTGGTGTCATGTACTATATTGATCCAACCTTTACGATTCTTATTTTCTTACTTGTACCGATTATCTTAATCTTAACTATTATTTTCGGAAAATTAATGTCCAAGGCATTCCGTCAAATGTTTGGAGATATCGCAGATTTCAATGCACGTGTTGAAAACAATGTAAGTGGTATTCGTGTTGTACAAGCTTTTACAAATGAAGATCATGAAATTAAACGCTTTAAAGTAAATAATGAAAGATTCCGTATGACAAAGCTTTTTTCCTATAAAGTAATGGCTTGGAATGAAGCAATTTCAGGCATACTCACGAAGGTATTATCACTCTTTACTTTATTTGTTGGGGCTTATTTTGTATTAAATGGGCATTTAACAAATGGTGATTTTATCGCATTTATTTTACTTTCAGGTATTCTCTTAGGACCAATTAACAAAATCAATATGTTTATAGAAAGCTATCCAAAGGGCATGGCAGGATTTAGGCGCTATATTGAATTCCTCGAAACGGAGCCCGAAATTGCAGACCGTCCAGAAGCGAAAACAATCGATGAAATTGATGGTGAAATTATTTTTTCTAATGTATCGTTTGGCTACACTGCCAATAATCGTGCCTTACATCAAATTAATTTAAAGGTACGTCCTGGTGAAACGGTTGCCTTAGTAGGACCTTCTGGTGCAGGGAAATCTACGATCTGTAGCCTATTGCCACGTTTTTATGAGGTGAATGAGGGTTCCATTAAGATTGATGGTGTTGATATACGAGATTTTAAATTGCAATCTTTACGTTCGCATATCGGGATTGTCCAGCAAGATGTCTTTTTATTCGATGGTACCATTCGTGAAAACATAGCCTATGGTGATTTAAATGCCAGTGAAGAAGATATTTGGTATGCCGCACAACGAGCACAATTGACAGATGTAATCAATGCTTTACCAGAGGGCATGGATACACTCATTGGTGAACGTGGTGTCAAATTATCAGGCGGACAAAAACAAAGATTATCAATTGCACGTATTTTCTTGAAAAATCCAAAAATCTTAATACTAGATGAAGCAACATCTGCATTGGATACAGAAACAGAACAAGCTATCCAGCAAGCCTTAAACGAGCTTTCTATCGGTCGTACTACATTAGTGATTGCCCACCGTTTAGCAACGATTAAGGATGCAGACAGAATTGTTGTGGTATCGAAAAAGGGCATTATTGAAGAAGGCACACATGAGCAATTAATGGAACGCCAAAATGCTTACTATGGCTTGTATACAGCCCAATTTGGTTTACAAATGTAAAAGTAATAGCATTCTCAAAAGTGAAAGGAAGTTAAAAATGTCAGTACTTGAAATAGATCATGTTGCGATTGGTTATTCCTCAGCGCTCATCGTCAATGATTTAAGTGTGGAGATTCCGAAAGGTGAGATCTCCACGATTATTGGTCCAAATGGTTGTGGCAAGTCTACTTTATTAAAGGCTGTTGCACGTGTATTACGCACACAAAATGGAGCTGTCTATTTAGATGGCAAAGCTATACATCAATTAAAAACAAAAGAAGTGGCCAAAAGAATGGCTATTTTACCTCAAACAGCAACTGCACCAGGAGGATTAACGGTTTTTGAACTGGTATCCTATGGTCGTTTTCCTCATCAAGTAGGGTTTGGTACATTGCAAAAGGAAGACTATGAATATATCCATTGGGCTATTGATGTTACGGGGCTAAGAGAATTTAGTGATCGACCAATCGAAGCATTATCAGGTGGTCAGCGTCAGAGAGTGTGGATTGCTATGGCATTGGCGCAAGGCACAGATATTTTAGTACTGGATGAACCAACAACTTATTTAGATTTAGCACATCAGCTCGATATTTTATTGTTGCTACAAAAGCTAAATAAAGAAGAAGGGCGAACAATTATCATGGTTTTACATGATTTAAATCATGCATCACGCTTCTCTCATTTTATGATGGCCATGAGAGACGGCAATTTAATGGTGAATGGCAGTCCAAAAGAAGTGATGACAAAAGAAAATTTACAAAGGGTATTTAATATCGATGCAGAAATGGCAGTATGTCCCTATAGTGAAAATCCAATCTGCCTATCTTATCAGCTGTACGATATGAAAAAATAAAAGCTAGTTGGAAGTTATGAGGAGGAAATAAAATGACTACGTCGACAGGAGTAGGAGAGCTCCACGATTTAGAAGAGCTACAGAAGCGATCTCATCCGATCCGTGGAGTAGTGGCTTTAATCATAGGAGTAATTGGATTATTATTTGCCATTGGCTTATCAATTTCTTTTGGTGCAGCAGATATTTCATTGGGTACTGTTTGGACAGCAGTTACCCATTTTTCACCAGAATTAACAACACATCAAATTATCCATGATATTCGCTTACCACGGG